>CAZQJC010000265.1:0-31837 GCA_964593795.1 uncultured Myxococcales bacterium
CGACGGGCGGCGCGGGCGCGACGGGCGGCGCGGGCGCGACGGGCGGCGCGGGTGCGACGGGCGGCGCGGGTGCGACGGGCGGCGCGGGTGCGACGGGCGGCGCGGGTGCGACGGGCGGCGCGGGCGCGACGGGCGGCGCGGGCTCCTCGGGGGCCTCGGTGAGCTTCTCGGGTCAGGTCCAGCCCATCTTCACGGCCAACTGCAGCTGCCACCTGAGCGATCCGGCGCCGCAAGGGCTCAAGTTGACCGCCGACGTGTCGCGCGCGAACCTCCTCATGGCCTCGCAAGAGTGCCGCGCGCCGTCCGCCCGCAACCGCGTGGTCCCCGGCATGGCGAACGAGAGCTACCTCATCTGGAAGGTCGTCGGCATGGACCCGACCACCGGGGGCGCGCTCTGCGCAGGGCAGCGCATGCCGCGCAGCGGCCCGCCCTTCCTGCCGAACGACCAGATCGACACCATCCGCCGCTGGATCGACCAGGGCGCGCTGGACAACTAGCGAGTGGCCGGCTCGGAAGCCGGCCACCGCCGACCCCCTACTGCTTCGTGCCGTGCGCACGTCGTGCCGTCGCAGGCCCCCTGCCTGGAGGTCCGCGCAGCGGGCACGCTGCCCTTCCCCCGCCGCAGCAGAGCCGCGTCGGGCCCCCCAACCTGCGTCTTCGCTCGCTGCGCTTCGCTACGCCCTTGCGGCTCGCTGCGCTCGCCTCGCGGACGGAGGGCGCGCGCCCGACCCCCTGCTGCTCCGCGCCTTGTTACCCGTGCCGTCGCGGGCCAGACCGAACGACGGCCTCTCTCCGGCCGTGCTCCGTGTTCTTTGTTCCTTGTCCCTAGTTCTTTGATCGTCCCGGGGCCGCCCACGTGCTTTTGCACACCCAAAGCAATCTGAATCGTTGACAGATCCGGTCTGGATCCGGTAACCGGTCCTGTCTGCCCTGGGGAGGGTGGCCAAGGAGTTCATTCATGGCTGGTCAGAGGTTCTGGACGGTGGCGCTGCTCGGCTGCGTGCTCGCTGCATGCGGCGATGACAAGAAGGCGGCCAACCCGCTCGATTGCACGGACGCGAACGAGGCGCGCTGTCGCTCGGATTCGGGGTGCAACGCGAACGACGTCCGCTGCGGCGTGGGCGGGGTGATCGAGAAGTGCAAGATCGACGGCAAAGGCTGGACCGAGCTCGCCAAGTGCGAGGAGGGTCAGAGCTGCGTCGGCGGCCAGTGCGATCCGGCGAGCTGCCAGTCGGGCCAGAGCATGTGCACGACCGACGGCAAGATCAGGACGTGCCTCGGCGACGTCGGGACGTTCTCGCTGCCCGTCGCGTGCGACGCCGGCAAGACCTGCATCGGCACCTCGTGCCAGAAGCAGATCTGCACGCCGAACCAGCGCTTCTGCGACGGTGAGATCACGGTGCGCGAGTGCGACGGCCAGGGCACCCAGGCGCGCGTCGCCGACATGTGCCAGGGCAACTCGCGCTGCGCGCAGGGCGCCTGCCGCTCCCCGTGCATCGTGGCCGAGATGAAGCACACCTCGATCGGCTGCTCCTTCTACGGCGCCGACCTCGACAACATGGGCGGCGACGATCCGCTCGAGGTCGACTACGGCGTCGCGAACGACACGGACCAGGCCGGACACGTGAAGATCGAGGTCCGCGAAGGCGGCACCTGGCGCTCGGTGTGCGAGGTCGACCTGCGCCCGAAGGAAGCGCGCCTCGTCGGCATGAACAAGAACGGCAACTGCGCCGTGGACGAGCCGACCGAGAACCTCATGGACCGCCACATCGAGGACTCCGGCTACCTGCCGGGTGCGGGCTTCCGCATCACGAGCGACGTGCCGATCGCGGCCTACCAGTTCAACTCGAACGACCAGATCCGCGCCTATTCGTCGGGGGGCACCGTGCTCTTCCCAACGCACGCGCTCGGCAACAAGTACATCGCGTCCACGATGCCGCACCCGGATCCCGCGAACCTCTACACCCGCCCGGGCGACATGCCGGGACAGGACGTGCCGAGGGCCGAGATCGCCATCATCGGCACCGTGGACGGCACGGTCGTGACCGTGACGCCGACCGCGCCCGTCTTCGCGGGCCCTGGCGTCTCGGCTTCGCCCGCGGGCACCAAGATCATGTTCACGATCGACGAGGGATCGCTCCTGCAGCTCTCCACGGTCGACAAGGGCGGCGACCTCACCGGCTCGATCATCGAGTCCAGCCAGCCCATCGCCGTCTTCGGCAACAACGAGTGCGCGACGGTGTTCCCGCGCAACACGATGAACCCCGGCTTCCGCAGCGAGTACTGCGACCACACCGAGGAGGCGCTCCTGCCCATCCAGGCATGGGGCAAGAACTTCGTGGCCGCGCGCGTGCGTCCGCTGACCGACGCACCGGGCGCGCTCGACGCGACCGTCTGGCGCATCCTCGCGTCCGAGGCCGACACGACGGTGACGTTCACGACGCCGATGGGTGTGACGACCGAGCCACCGACGACCATGCCGCTCAAGCTCGGCGCGGGCGAGTACAAGGACCTCGCGGTCAACATCACCTCGTTCGAGCAGGCGAGCGACCTCGAGATCCACGCCGACAAGCCGATCATGGTGGTCGGTTACATGGCCGGCGAGACCGTGGCGACGAACGCCGTGCCGGTCGAGCAGTTCCTCTCGCAGTACACGTTCATCGTGCCCGGCAAGTTCCGAAGCCAGCTCACGGTGGTGCGCGCCAAGGGCGCCAAGGTCAAGCTCGACGGCATGCTGATGGGCGACAACCTGTTCGTGCCGAGCGGCGGCAACTGGGAGGTCGGCCGCGTGGACTTCGAGCGCGACGCCTTCGACACCGGCACCGGCGGCACGCCGAAGTCGCACTTCATCGAGACCGAGGACGTCCCGGACGGCGAGCGCCCGAAGATCTGGATCGAGGTGCGCGGCATGGACGAGGACTGCTCGTACGGCTACACCGGCGGTCTCTCGATCGAGATCATCAACCCCATCGGATAGCCGTGCGCCTGGCAGTCGTGGTCCTCGTCGCAAGCCTGTGCGGGTGCGACGAGGGTCCGCGGGCGGTGCCCGGACCCGACGGCCCGCGGCGCGACCTGCACGGCTCCGATGCCGGGGCCCCGCTCGGGCCGCCCGACGCGGCGCCCCCGCCGCCGGACACGGCGACCGACGCGCCCCCGCCTCCCCGCGACCTCGAGGTGACGCCCTGCCCGGCCGGCGCGCCGTGCAGCGGCGTCGCGGTCGCGATCACGGGAGGCGGCGCGGACGATGTCGGGCACACGAGTGCCGATGGGCGCGTCACCTTCCCGGGGCGCGTCGGCCGCACGACGCTGACGGCCGTGCGCCCGGGCGACGGCGGCGTGCAGCTCGAGAGCTGGGTCGAGGTGGAGACCGCGCGCGTGGCGGTGGCGGCGCGGCCGACCGCTGCCGTGGACCCGGTGCCGCCCGGCACGGGTGCGGTCATCACCGGCGTCGTCAGCGGTGCGCAGGAGCTCGCCAGCGCCCGCATCGAGATCGCGGCGACGCGCCCCGACGCTCTCGGCGATGCGCTCGCGCGGGCCCAGGCGGCGAGCGACGGTCGCTACGAGCTCGCGCTCGACGTCCGCTCGCGCGGGCCCATGCCGCTCGACCTCTGGGTCCGCGAGCTCGACCGGGCGACCGGCGCGCTCCGCCGGATGGGCACCGTGCGCCTGGCCGCGCTGCCGGAGCCGGGGGCGCGCCTCGAGACCCCGCTCGCGCTCGACGCCGGCGTGCGCGGGGGGCTCCTCATGGTCGACGGCGCCGTTCCGAGCGGGCCGTTCATGATCGAGGGCCGCTTCGAGCAGCAGCTCCTCGGCAGCGTCGTGCCCTTCGTCGTCACGCTCCGCACGAGCACCATGCGCACGGACATCTGGGTGCCCGAGGCGATGGGCTCCCTCCTCGGGCTGCGCCATCGCGCGACCGCGATCATCGGCGCGCGCACCACGCCAGGTCAGCCCGAGGGGGGCGGCACCTTCCAGAGCATCGCGAACTACCCCTCGTCGCAGGACGTCTTCGATCTCGACCCGCTCGACCCGGTCGAGGTGCTCGAGCCGCAGGTGGGCGCCGCGGGGCCGCTCGCGGGGCGATCGATCGGGTGGCGACGCGGCTATCCGAACAGCCACCAGCGCGTCGACGTGCGGTGCGCGGACCTGCGCTGGACGCTGTGGATCCGGGCGGGCGCCCGGGGCCTCGTGCTGCCGCCGCTGCCGCCCGGGCTCGGGGTCCCCGCTCCGAGCGCGCCGACGAGCTGCACTGTGAGTGTCATGATGATCAAGGTGGACAACCGGACGTTCGTGGACTTCCTCGCGGGTCGCGCCGACGCCGACGCGCGCGTGGCGCTCGGGATCGCCGAGGCCGTCGTGGACACCGCGACCCCACCGCGGCCGTTCATGGTGACGCCGTGAAGCGCGTCGCGCTCTTCGCGCTCCTCGCGCTCGGCGCCTGCGGCAGCGACGCCGGGGGGGCGGCCGGGAGCTCGCGCGGGGGCGGCGGAGACGCCAGCGCTGCGGGTACGGGTGGCACGGACGGCGGAGCCGGGGGCATGACGAGCGGCGGAGCGCGCGACGCGGGAGCCGCGGGCGCACCCGGACCCGATGGCCCCCCCGCCACCGCGGAGCTCGGCCAGGGGCCCTCGCCCTTTCAGCCGCTCGCGCCCGGGCAGCGCATGCCGATCATCCCGGGCTCGCAGGGCCTGCCGATGCTGGTGTTCGCGGTCAAGGCGCGCGGCATCGAGCCGGGCGACGCCGACCACCCCACGCTCCGCGATCCCCTGCTCGTCACCGCGTGCGTGAACATCGAGACGGGCATGGAGGTCGGCAGCGGGCGCAAGCAACAGGGCATGCGCGCGAACCCGGACGGCACGTTCGAGTTCTCGGACGGCTGGACGCCGTTCCTCGCGGTCGAGACCCAGTGGCGGGGCAAGCGCCTGCGCTGCACGGGCACGATCATCGACGCGAACAACCGGCGCGCGACGGACATCAAGGAGGTCACGGCCGGGCCGTGACGAATTCATTCGCCTTGGCGGATGCATAGGGCTCCGCTGGCGCCGCTGCCCGATCAGAGACATCCCAGGCGAGCGCAGCGAGCCGCAAGGGCGTAGCGAAGCGAAGCGGAGCGAAGACGCAGGGTGGGGGGCCCGCGAGGCTTTGCCGAGCGGGGGCGGGGCGGCGCGCCCCGCCTGCGGCGGCCTTCCGAGGCCGCCGATCGCATTACAGCGCGTGGAGCTTGGCGAAGCGGTAGATGCCGGTCGCGTGGCCGTCGGAGAAGCGCACGGCCATCGCGTACTGCCCGACGAGCTCGACGTGCTCGACGAGGATGTCCTCGGGGATGGTGGCGGGATCGAGGATCGGCCGCCCGGTCATCTCGTCGATGCAGTAGGCGCAGCCGCACAGGCCTCGCAGGCGCCTGGCCGTCAGCGTGGTCACCTTCTCGTCCTCCCAGGCGATCGTCACCTCGGGTCGCCCGAGCGCCTGGATGGCGACCGGCATCATCGCGTCACCGCTCGGCCCACGTGATGTTGCGCAGCATGGCGATGAGCTCCTCGCGCTTCTTCGTCTCCTCCTCCTGCGCGAGGATCTCCTTGCGCATGGTCTCGGAGAGCCTGGTCTCGACCTCGGACAGGTTCTTGCCCAGCTTGGCCTTGAGGTCGCCGTTGCCCTTGGTCTTCTCGAGCGCCTTGATGTTCTCGCGGATCTGCTGCTGGCGCTCCGCGAGCGTCTGCTTCTGCGTGCGGTAGTCATCCAGCCGGCGCGCAACCTCGTCGAGCGACTCCGACAGCGCGATGCACTCCTTGAGCTTCGGCGCGAGCTTCGGATCGGCGTCGGGCCGCGACAGGTACACCCCGAAGAGGCGCCGCACGTGCCAGTCGATCGCGGTGTACGAGGTGCGGGACGGCGTCTCCTCGCGCACGGTCACCTTGAGCTGATCCTTGGGCTGGAGCTCGACCGGCACGTAGTACTTGCCAGCCTCGTCGAACGTCCGGCCCGCGGTCTTCTGCTTGTTCCGCTCGAGGTCCACGCCCGCGATGGTCCAGTTCGTGCGCTTGTCCCGCTGCACGTAGAGGACGAGCTTGTCATCGCTCTTGTTGGCCACGTCGTACACGTGGCGCGTGACGTGCTTCGACTCCACGTAGATGACGCCGCCCACGATGCGCACGAGGCGCGCGGCCTCGTCGGCCTCGTGGCTCGCGAGGTCGAGGCGCACGCGCGGCTCGAGCGCGTACGGGACGTACGCGACCGCGGCCGGGTCGATGCGCGTGGCGACCGTCTCGCCGAGGAACGCGCCGTCGCGGTAGATCGCGATCGGCCCGCGCTCGAGGACGAGGCCCGTGTCGTTCGTGAACCGCGCGACGCGGTACGGCGTCTGCGCGTCGACGCCGACGCGGAAGAGCAGCGCGTCCTCGCCCTTGACCTTGCCGTTGACGATGTTGACGAGCGCGCTCTCGCGGTCCATCACGGTGACCGGCGCGCCGATGTCGTAGCGGAAGAGCGCCCCTGCCTGCACGCCCTGCACGAGCGTGCGCGCGTTGCGCTCGAGGTCGGCGCCCGTCACCGGGGCCGGCGCGGCCTCCTCGGCCATCCGCATGTCGGCGTCATCCGCCGACTTCTTGGCGCCGTAGCCGTAGCCCGAGCCCGAGCCGCCCCCCTTGGTGGCACGCTTGGCCTTCTCCTTGTAGCGCTGCGGCGACGGCTTGGCTGGCGCGGACGCCGGCGGCGGCGGAGGCGGAGGCGGCGCGGGCATGTCGCCCGCCATCGCGCCGGACGGGCCGACCTCGGCCTCCGGCGGTGCGTCGAGCGCCTGGTCCTCCGGCGGCGTCAGGTCCGCGCGACGGCGATAGCGCGGCGTGTAGAGATCATACGAGAACGCGAGCGGCGTCCCGGCCACCAGCGACAGCGCGACCTTCTTCCAGTCCTCGCCCGAGACGTTGTCGACGATGGCCCAGCCCTGCAGGAGCACGTCGTTCTTGCCGGTGAAGACGAGCCGGTAGGCCGGCTTCCAGATCGGCATCTCGACCACGTAGCTCACGACGAGGTCGTGCTTGCCCTCGCTGTCGAGGCGGATCTCGAGCGGGATGGGCCGCCACGCCGCGTCGTTGAGCGCGACGTCGAGGCTCTTCTGGAGGCCGATCTCGAGCGTCTGATCGAGCAGGCGCAGCGACTCGATGCGCTCGACCGCGAACTGCTTGACCACGCCGCCGTCCACCAGCACCGAGAGGCGCACCGCGTTCTTCGGATCCGCGGGGCGATCGAGGCCGATGATGCGCCCGGTCACCTTGCCGCCCTCGGTCTCGACGGTCGCGCGGGCGCCGCGCAGCGCCTCCGCGAGCGCGACGATGCCGCCGCCCTCGCGCACCTGCGGCGGCAGCTCGGCGAGCCGACGCGCCCGCGACTTCTCGACCGGGAAGCCGATCGAGACCGGCCGGCCTGGCCCGAGGTCCACGACCGTGAGCGACTTCAACACGTCACCGATCTGGTCGCTGCGCACCGAGAACCGCAGCACGCCGCCGTCCACCTTGCCGCGCCGCTCCATCAAGCCGACGCCGTTCTGGTACAGGACCGCTCGCGTCACCTTGAGCTCGGCGCCCGCGCCCTGCGTCTGCGGGCCCGCGCACGCGAGCGCGAGCAGGCCGAGCCCCATCCACTGCTTCCTCATTCGTCCCCTCTTCCTGTCTGGCTAGATGACCGGTCGCGATCCGGAGACCCTCGCCCGGGGTCCGCGCTCTTGCGGCACCGTCGAAGGTCGGTGCTCGCTTCTGGCGCGTGTCTCCACCTGGCGGCCGGTCATTCAGTGCAACGCGTCGGCCTTGTCGGCCGCCTTCTCCGCCGCCGCAGCGGGGGCGCGCTTGGCCTTCGCCTTGGCCGCCGCGGCCGGTCCGCGCCGCCGCTGCTGGCGCTCCGCCACCGCGTCCTCCTCGCGCTGCACGCGACACGCGTCGATGCGCTTGCGCAGGCGCTCGCGCGCCTCCGCGCCCACGGGCAACCGACCCAGCTCGCGCTCGGCCTCCTCGCAGCGCTGCTCGCTCGCAAGACAGTCCAGCCGCGACTCGCCCGCGAGGCGCGCGCAGTGGTCCACGTTGTCCCGCCCGCGCTGGGTGTTCTGGAGGTTCTGCGTGCTGGCCGCGTTGCCGCGCTGCTCCGCCATCCGCGGCGCTTCGAGCTCATCGGCCACGTTGTCGCCCGCGCGCTTCTTCGCGGAGCGCGATCGCGCGAGGTTGTTGTTGTCGGCGCCGACGTCCTTGCGCTGGTCCCTCTCCTCGCGCGCCTGCTTCTGCGTGGGCGCGTCGGCCGAGCGCGTCGTCGCCGGCGCGGCGGGCGCGGGCGCCTGGTTCGCGATCGCCCCGCCCTGCTGCGACGCCCCCGGCCCCGCGGGCGCAACCCCGCGCGACGGCGCCTTCGAGGCCCTCGCCGGCGCGCGCTCGCTCTCGGTGTCGGCGTCGCCCGGCGGCGCCACGTAGCCCTTCTTGCCGAGGTTCTTCTGGGCGCGGCCGTCGTCGCTGCCCTTGCGATCGGCCTCCGGCGCGGGGGGCTCCTCGGCCGCCTTGGGGGCCGCCTTGGTCGCGAACGCCTCCTTGGCCGGGCGCTCAGGCTTGGCCTCCTCCTTCTTGGCCTCGCTGGGCTCGCGCGGCGGCGGCGGCGGCGGCGCGAACGCGGGCGGCGCGGCCTTGTCCGCGAGACCATAGTCCGCCTTGCTCGCCTTCTTCCCGGCCCCCTCGCGAAGGCCCATCCTGCCCTCGCCCCGCGAGGCCCCGAGGCCGCCCACCACGTCCGGGTCGGGGGATGGGCTGCCGCCGAGCGCGCGGCCGGAGGGCGCCGCTGGCTTCATCATCTCGCGCGAGCGGCGATCGAGCTTCGCCCTGTCGTCCTTCGAGTCCTCGAAGCCGATCGTCTTGGCCTCGGGCGCCGCCTCGAGGCGCGCCTCGGTCGTCGGCAGCGCGGGCGTGGGCGTCGCCGGCGCCGGCGCCGCCGCCACCGGTGCAGCCTGGTCTGCGGCAGGCGTCGCGACCTCGGTGAGCTTGTCGTCCTTCTTGACCACGACGATCATGAGCGCCGCGGCGACGAGCACGAGCCCCGTCGCGGGTCCCGGCCGCAGGAGCCAGCGCAAAAAGCCTCCGAGGCCGCCGCCGCTCTCCGTCTCCGCGACGGGCTTCCTCGTCACCGCGGGCGCAGCCGCCGCCACGGCCCTGGCCGGCTCGTCGACGGGGCGCTCCTTGCGCGCCTGCGCCGCGGTCCGCGCCTCGGCCAGGATCGCCGCGGACACCCGCGCGCTCGGCGACTTCACCGGCAGCGCGCGCGCGACCTCGCGCGTGCGGCGCAGCGCGTCCAGCTCGGCCCGCTCGACGTCTTCGAGCCCCTCGGCCGCCTTGCCGGCGTCCGCGCCATACAGCAGATCGATGAGGCGCTCGTCCCGGTCGTTCATACCGCGCGCCTCCCTTCCCCGGAGCCCGCGACGTCGCGCAGGTCGCCGAGGCGCTTGCGCAGGTGCTCGAGCGCGTGGCGCATGCGGCTCTTGGCCGTGCCCACCGGACAGCCCACGATCGCCGCGATCTCCTCGAACGGGACCTCCGCGGTCTCGCGCAGCAGGAACACCTCGCGCAGCTCGTCGGGCAGCGCCTCCACGGCGGCCTCGATGCGCGCCGCCAGCTCGCGATCGCCGACCAGGCCCTCGCTGTCGCGCGAGGCCGCGGCGACGGTCTCCCCGAGCGACGGCCCGTCCTCCTCGCCGAGGGGCGCGTCGAGCGAGCGCGCGCGGCGGTGCTTCATGCGGCGCCCGTGGTCGATCGTGAGGTTCCTGCCGATCCCGTAGAGCCACGTGCGCACCTTGGCCTCGCCGCGAAAGTCGTCGGCGGCGCGGATGAGGCGCATGAACGCGTCCTGCAGGATGTCCTCGGCGGCTTCCATGTCCTTCACGAGGCGATAGAGGAACCCGAAAAATGGATCTCGGTGACGCTCGTAGAGGGTCTCGAACGCGGAGGCATCTCCACGCTTGAAGCGCTCGAGCAACGCCTCGTCCGAGTCCCCCGGGTGCGCCACGCCACAGGCACTCTAGCGCGAAAGCCTGCACCGCGCAGGGGGCCTCTCCAGCCGCCCTGCCCGGGAATTCGCCGACTTCGCACGCCTGCTCGCACCCCCCTTCGGACGCACGAGCGGCCCGCCGGATCCCGCACGAACGGCCCGGACTTGCTATGATCCAGGCGTCATGGGGCGCGCAATCGGCTCGGCACCGCTGTTCCTGGCCCTTGCGCTCGTGCCCACGCGCGCGCTCGCGCGTCCCGCGACCGTGGAGCTGCCGGACGCCGAGCCGCCGACGCGCCCGGTCACCGCGACGCCGCCGCTCGCGCCCCCGACCACGCCGCCGCCCGCGACCCCGGCCACCCCGCCGCCCACACGAGCGGCCCCCGCCACCACCGCACCGGCGCTGTCCGCGCCGCCCCTCGACGACGCCGCGGCGGCCAAGAAGCAGCAGTGGCTCGCCGACAAGGCGCGCAAGCACCCGCGCTTCCGCGACGTGGCGCGCGTGGGCGACAAGCCCCGCCCCGTGCTGACGCTCGTGCACGTCTGGACCAAGGAGCGCCTCCCCCTCGTCGACTACCTCGTGCCCGCGCGGCGCGCCGTCGATCGCTTCCTCCGCTGCCGGTTCACCCAGCTCGAGACGAAGATGGATCCGAGGACGTTCGACATCGTGCTCGCCGCGGCCCGGAAGTTCGAGGCGCACCGCATCGACGTCATCTCCGGCTACCGCTCGCCCAAGCACAACCTGTGGCTGCGCAAGAAGCTGCACGAGGTCGCGAGGGAGAGCGAGCACCTCGAGGGCAACGCGATCGACTTCCGCATCCCCGAGATCCCGACCAAGCGCCTCCTCCAGTTCGTCAAGTCCCTGCGCTCGGGCGGCGTCGGCTCCTACCCGAGCTTCGTGCACGCGGACAGCGGACGCGTCCGCTTCTGGCGCGGCTCCTAGTGTTTGCGAGTGGCCGGCTCGGAAGCCGGCCACCGCCGACCCCCTACGGCTCCGTGCCGTGCACACTTCGGTGCCGTCGCAGGCCCCTTGCCTGGAGGTCTGCGCAGCGGGCACGCTGCCCTTCCCCCGCCCGGGCAAAGCCCGGTCGGGCCCCCTAACCTGCGTCTTCGCTCGCTGCGCTCGCTCCGCCCTTGCGCCTCGCTGCGCTCGGCTCGAACGCGCCGGCGCGAATCACTACGCCCCGGTCGAGGCACGGTTGGCCGCATCATCGTCACTGCGGCAAGGTATTCGGTGAGCTCCGCTTCGCGCGCAGGTACCGCTCGAGCGCGTCGATCGCCCTCCGGTAGTGCCCGGCGTCGAAGCGCGCCCGCCCGAGCACGTAGAGCACCTCGGGGCGGCCCCCGGCGGGCAGCGGCTCGAGCGCGTCCACGGCGTCCCCGGGCTCTACCATCTGCCAGGACGCCCACGCGTAGAGGAGCGCGAGGTCCGCGCCGCTCGCCTTGCCGACGTCGGCGGGCCATCCGTCCATCACCTCGACCGCCTCCTTCCACGCGCCGCGGCGCGCGAGCCGCTCGACCGCGGCGTACTCGGCCGCGATCTCCGCCGCGCGCTTGCTCCCGAGCACGGCCGGCACGTGCGGCGGCTCGAGCGCGTCGAGCGGAAGCACCGGCGCGTCCTTGCCGCGCAGCAGCTCCGCGACGGCCGTCACCTCCGCGAGGCGCTCCGCCGCGCCGGGCGTGGCGCGCGCCCGCAAGAGCGCCCGCTCCGCCTCGCGCAGCCGGCCGTGCTCGAGGAGCGCGTGCGCGATCGACACGAGGGCCTCGCGCCGCGCGGGGCCCTGCCCGAGCCCGGCGACCGCGCGCTCGAGCCGACCGTAGGGCCAGTGGTCACCGTAGATGCGCGCGAGCACACGCGTCGTGCGATCCCAGCCGTAGAGATCGAGCGGCGCGCCGAGCTCGACGAACGCGTTGTCGTCGGTGTTCTGCGGCGCCCCCGCCGTGAACGCCTCGAGGTCCTCGGGCCCGAGGAGCAGCATCGCGAGCACGTCGTCCGCGCTGCGAAGTCCCCCGCGCAGCGCCTCGGCGCGCGCGCGCGGCTCGGCCATCACGGCGGCGATGCGCGCCCGGTCGAGCTCGAACGGCCGGTCCGACGCGACGAGCAGCACGTCCGTCGAGAGCGACTCAGCCGCCAGCACGTACGCGTGCGGGAACACCGCGCGCGCCGAAGCCAGGATCGACTTGATGCGGATCGGGTGCAGCTCGTAGAGCTGCGCCCACTGGCAGAAGAGACCGCCCGGCGCGAGCCGCCGCCGCGCGATCTCGAAGTACTCGCGCGTGAACAGGTTGGAGACGCCCGTGATCCACGGGTTCGACGGCTGGCTGACGATGACGTCGTAGGGCGCGCCGCCGCGCTGCAGGAAGCCCCGGCCATCGTCGAGGTGCAGGTGCGTCCGCGGATCCGCGAGCGGCCTGTGGTTCACGCCGTCGAAGAAGCGCGACGCGGCCTCGACCACGCGCGGCTCGAGCTCGATGACGTCGAGGTGCGAGACCGGCCCCTGGAGGATCGCGCCCGCGGTCACGCCCGAGCCGTAGCCGACGAGCGCCACCCGCTCGGCCGGCCCGTGCACGAGGAGCGGCAGGAGGCCCACCGTGATCTGGGTCGGCATGTCGGCGTCGTTCGACGCGTCCACCTTGCCGTTGTTCTTGATCGCGATCGTCTTGCCCCAGCGCTCGACGGACACCGTCGTCGCGACGCCGTCCTCGTAGTAGAGGAGCTCCGGCATGGGCCACGCCTTCTTGCGCGCCAGCAGATCCCGCGCGATCGACACCCGAAAGAGGCCGTACGAGAAGCGCACGAGGTCCCACCGCGGCGCGAGGGCGAGCGCGCCCGCGCCGATGATCGCAATACATGCGCCAAGGCGGATGCGATCGCCGCGGGTGCGCTCGGGCGCAGACGAGAACACGAGCACCGCGAGGCAGAGGCCCGCCGCCACGCACGCGTGGATGCCGCGCTCGAGCCCGAGGAGCGGCAGGAGGAACCCACCCGCCACCGAGCCCGCGATCGCGCCCAGGGTATTCCACCCGTAGAGCCGGCCGACGTCGGCGCCCACCCGGCCCGCGCGGGGTGCGAGCGCGCGCGCGGCGAGCGGAAGCACCGCGCCCATCGGCAGCGTCGGGGGCAAGAGCAGCAGGAGCGCCAGGAGCGTCTGGCTGCGCAGCACGGACTCGGGCCGCGTCGCCGTGCCCTCGAGCAGCGTCAGGAACGCCGCCGGCATGCGGTCGAGCTCGATCGACGCGACGAGCGCGCCGAACGCCCCGAGCGCGAGCGCCCACGCGAGCGGCGTCGCAGGCGCGCGGTGGCCGGCCAGGAGGCGCGCCGCGATGGCCGCGCCGGCCGACAGGCCCACGAGGTAGGCGACGAGGATGATCGAGAACGAGTAGATCGACGAGCCCAGCACGATCGCGAGCGCGCGCGACCACAGCACCTCGAGCGCCATCGCGATCGCGCCCGAGACCAGCACCGTGAGGAGCACCATCGCGCGGGGCGGGAGCGGCACCACCGGCTCCGGCGCGGGCGGCGGCGCCTCCGCCGCGGCCCTGGCCGTGCGCGTGCGGAACGCCGCGAGGCCCACGATCGCGGCGAGGACGAGATCGGTCACCGCCGCGACGCGGTTCGTGGCCGCGACGCCGATCGCGCCGAGGAGGCCGAAGCCCGCCGCGAACGAGCCGACGACCGCGCCCGCCGTGTTCGCGCCGTAGAGCAGGCCCAGGCGCGCCGGCGCCCGCCCCTCCTCGCCCGCCGGCACGAGCGCCCGCACGAGGAAGGGCAGCGTCGCGCCCATGAGCGTCGTCGGCACGAGCAGCACCAGCGCGGCCCCGAAGAAGCGCGCGAGCGCCAGGCCCACCGGCGAGCCCTCGAACGGCGCGACCAGGCGTGGGAGCGCGCCGATGAGCGCCGGCACCGCGAGCGCGTAGACCCCGATGCCGAGCTCGCAGAGCGCGTAGCCGAGGGCAGGGCGCGTCGTGCGATCCGCGCGCGGCCCGCCGAGGCGACTGCCGAGCGCGAGCCCCCCCATGAAGGTGGCGAGCACGGTCGCGATCGCGAGGTGCGTCGCGCCGAAGACCAGCCCGAGCAGGCGCACCCACACGAGCTCGAGCACCAGGGACGCCGCGCCCGACGCGACGCAGCAGAGGACCAGCAGCCGCAACTACTCCTCTTCCGGGTCCGACTCCGGGGTCGGCTGCCCGGCCGCCTCGGTCGCGGCCGCCACGTCGAGCAGGAGGACCAGCGTCTCGTAGCGGCCCGTGAGCGAGTAGTAGTACTCGGTCGAGACGGGGACGGCGTTCTCGAGGGCGCGCTCGAGGGCGGCCCGCAGGCCGAGCGGCGAATGCACCGTCGCGTCGTGGCCCGGCGACACGCCCTCCGCGATGGCCTCGGCGACCATCGCCGTCGGCGAGAAGTGCAGGGGGCCGACCGCCAGGTGCAGCGCCTCCGGGTCCGGCCCCGATCCCATCCACTCGCCCTCGAGCAGCGCGCGGACGATCTCGCCGAAGAGCGCGCCGAGGGTCGGCACCACGAGCGCGACCAGCGTCTCGCGCTTCTCCTCGCTCGCCGTCTGAAGCGTCGTCCGCACCGTCGAGAGGTAGTGATCCACGGCCGCGAGCCCCACCTCGTCCAGCGTCGGGGCGAGGCCCGTCGCCCGCTGGACGAAGGCGCGCGCGCGATCCGCGTATTCGGCCACGAACGGAGGGGCGGCGTCGGCTTGCACGAGCGGAGGGTAGGAGATCGCCCGACCGCGCGCCACATCGGCGGGCGAGTCGCGGCAGGTCTGGCACGAACATGCGGGCTGGAACTGACGAGCGAATCAACGATTCGGGGTGGCGGTCGCGGCGCCTCTGTTACAGTGGGGCTTCGGAATGCCGCGCTTCGGGATCTTCTCGGATAGCCACGCCAACGTCGAGGCCATCAAGGCCGTCTTCGCCGCCTACGAGAGCGAGCGGATCGACCAGTTCATCTGCCTCGGCGACACGGTGGGTTACGGCGGCAGCCCGAACGAGGCCTGCGATCTCGTCAAGAACAAGGTCGCGCACTGCATCCTCGGCAACCACGACGCCGCGGTCGCGGGTCGGATGGACTACTCGTTCTACTACGATGCCGCACGAAATGCGCTCGACCTCCACGCATCGCTGCTCTCGCCCGAGAACATGGCCTGGCTCAAGAGCATCCCGTACGAGGTCCGCGACGGCGCCGCCGACGTCCACTTCTGCCACGGCTCGCCGCTGCACGTGGAGGAGTTCGAGTACATCTTCTCACCCGAGCAGGCGGCTCGCTGCCTCGACGTCTGGGAGAGCCTGCAGCGCATCACCTTCATCGGCCACTCGCACCTCTGCAAGGCGTTCGCGCTGACCCGGCACGAGGTGTTCGAGGTGGTGTCGCGGCGGTTCGAGCTCCGCCCGGGACACAAGTACATCGTGAGCGTCGGGTCGGTCGGCCAGCCGCGCGACTACGACAACCGCGCCAGCTACACGATCTACGACAGCGACACGCGCGTCTTCGAGTTCAAGCGCGTCGAGTACGACATCGAGGCGGCGGCGCGGAAGATCTTCGACGCAAGGCTCGAGCGGAACTTCGGCAACCGCCTGTTCATCGGCGTGTGACGCCGCGATGACCGCCGGGCGAGCCGTCGGTTTGCTGCTCGGCTCCTTGCTCGGAGGGGCGGCGCTCGGCGCCTGCGGCACCGCGGGCGCCGGCAAGGGCGGCACCGGGCCGATGGCCGAGGTCCCGCCGGGTCGCCACGACGCGTTCGACCTGCAGGACCTGCCCGCGGGGACGGTCGATCCCGCGCGGTTCCCGAAGGCGCCGGTCGTGCCGTACCGGCCGAAGATCGGCGCGCGCGCGTGGTTCGTCGCGCCGGGCGGAACCGGCGATGGAGACTCGGCCGCTTCGCCCGCCGGCGACGTGCGAAAGGCGGTCGACCAGGCCGGCGACGGGGACGTGGTCTGGCTCAAGGGCGGCGCCTACAAGGTCGGCGTCGCCGACGACGAGTTCGCGCTGCGCGTGCACAAGAGCGTCGTCGTCTCGGCGTGGCCCGGACAGCGCGCGATCCTCGAGCCGCTCGACGACGGCCCGACCTACGGCATCGATCTGCAGGGCGACGGCGCGGTGCTCGACGGCCTCGAGCTCAAGGGCTTCGCGCAGGCCGGCATCTACTTCGGGCGGCAGAAGAAGCCGCAGAAGGGCGCCGTCATCGCGCGCGTCAAGGTCGAGGGCGGCACCGACGGCATCCGCTCGCAGGTGCGGGCGGGCCGCGGCAAGAACCCGCTCGTCGAGGGCCTGCTC
Organism: uncultured Myxococcales bacterium; assembly: GCA_964593795.1. Taxonomy (GTDB): domain Bacteria; phylum Myxococcota_A; class Polyangia; order JAHFDS01; family JAHFDS01; genus JAHFDS01. Next base: position 16,292 of record CAZQJC010000265.1, read on the forward strand.
GTCTACGACGTGCAGATCCGCGGCGCCGCGATCGGCTTCAACTGCGGCGAGGGCCCGTGCAACGACGTCCGGCTCGAGCGCGTGCTCGTCGACGGCGGCGAGGAGGACGCGCGGGGCGAGGGTCACTCGGGCGCCGACGCCATCGCCTTCGAGGCGGGCGACAACATCGCGATCGTCGACAGCACGGTGCGCGCGGTCGGCGCCGACGGCTTCGATCTCAAGGCGAGGCGCGTGCTGCTGCTCGGGGCGCAGGTGCGCGGCGTGGGCCGAAACGGCATCAAGCTCTGGTACGGCGGCGATCTCGTCAACTGCCTCGTCTACGGCACGGGCGCCGACGCCGCCATCGTGTTCGACCACGGCGCGGATTACCGGGTCATCCACACCACGGTCGCGCGCCACGGCCACCGCGGTGAGGCGTACTCGCTCACGATGGCGTACGACCACCCGCGGCAGCCGGGTCGCCTCGAGATCTCGAACTCGATCTTCTGGGAGAACGCCGGGCCGGTCTGGGTGGCGGGCGCCACCGAGCTCGTGGTGACGCACTCCCTGTTCTCGAGGTCCAAGGGCGGCACCGAGATCGTCTGGGCCAAGGGCCCCGACGTCCTCGTCGCTCGCTACGAGGACGCCCAGAAGAAGCTGCCCGGCAGCCGCGGCGTCATGATCGGATCCGACCCGCGCTTCCAGGATCCGGACAAGGGGGACTTCCGGCTCAAGCCGACGAGCCCGGCCATCGACCGCGGGTCGAACCTCGATCGCCTGCCCCGGCACGACCTCGCGGGAAAGCCCCGCAAGATCGGGGAGCGCCCGGACCTCGGCCCGTTCGAGGTGGCGCCGGCCAAGGAGGAGTAGGCGGCCTCACCGCCGCGCGGGCGGGATCGGATAGAGCTCCCGGAGGATCGCGTTCTGCCGCAGGCCGAGCGCCTCCCGGTGGACCTGGAGCTCCCAGCGAGCCCGTTCGGCCCGCACCCGGCCCTCGGCGAAGGCGGCGAGGAGCGCGGGGCCGGCCGGATCCGTCGCGGCGAGGGCGTCGATGCGCCGGCCGAGGACGTCGAGCTCGAGCAGGGCCAGGTTGACCTTGTCCTCGGCGCGGCCGAGCGCCGCGGCCTGCTCCCGGAGGATCTCGGCCTGCAGATCCGCGAGCGCGGCCTCCGGATCCAGGCGGCCCCGGAGGCGCTCGAGGTAGGGGCTCTCGACACCCGACCGGTCGAGCTCACGAAGCCATTTCGCGAGCGATTCCTTGCTGCGTGAACGTGCGTCCAACCCCCCAGATATTCGCGTGTTTTCGGGCCTGCGCAAGCGCTCTGACGCGGCGCGCGATCCGGGGGCGGTTTGATCATTGACTCCCCCCCAGCCGCATGTTAGACGCGGGACCGACTTTGACATGTGGGGGCTCGATCCCAGGATGCTGCGTGCGGCCGGAAGGGTCAGCGCGGTTGGGATCGAGATAGTCGTCGCGCTGGTGATCGGATATCACATCGGTCGCTGGCTCGACGGCAAGGCAGGGACGGCTCCATATCTGACGATTTTCTTCACCCTGGTGGGCGTCGGCGCCGGCATCAAGGCGCTCGTCCGTACGAGCCAGGAGTTCAAGCGGCAACTCGAGCGAGACGACGGCGAGCCCCCCGAGGACCAACCCCCCAAGAGCTGAACCCCAGGACGATGGAAGAACGGCACCTGCGCAGCGTGGAGATCGGCAACCTGGCCCTCGGTGGAATCGCCGTGGGGCTTGCGGCCGTCCTCGCCGATGCCCGGATGCTGGAGGGCGTCACGGCCGGGGTCTTCCTCGCGATCGTGAACTTCCACATCGTCCGCCGGCTCGTGGCGTCGTTCGCGCGCCGCGGGGCCAAGGCGCCGCTCATCGCCGCGCTCATCGGCAAGATGGCCGCCATGATGGTCGCCGTCTGGGCAGTCGTCCGGTTCACGAACTGGAACGTGGTGGGCTTCGCGGCCGGCCTGTCGATCTTCATCGTGTCCATCTTCGCGGTCAGCTTCCGCTACGTCGCCTCGGCCCGCGCCGAGGCCCTTCGAGGGACGGAGAGCGCGCAGTAGGCGCACACAGCCATGGGCGATCACGACACCTGGTTCGACTACCTGCCTGGCTTCGCGAACTTGAAGGAGTTCGCGGGGCACTACCTCAAGCGTGACTGGCAGTGGCAGATGTTCCAGGACACGCACTTCACGCTCGGGCACGTGTTCTCGCTGCTCGTCGCGATGGCCTTCATGCTCTACGCGGTCAGCCGCTGGCGCGCACGCACCAACGCCGCGCTCGCCTCTGGGGAGCTCAAGGGCCTCGTGCCGCCGAAGGCCTTTGGCCTGCACAACCTCGTCGAGATGTTCACCGAGGCGGTGTTCAACACGATGGTCGGCGTCATGGGCGAGAAGAACGCCAAGAAGTACCTGACGCTCATCGGCTCGCTCGCGTTCTTCATCTTCTTCTCGAACGTGCTCGCGCTCATCCCGGGCTTCCTGCCCCCGACCGACACGCTCAAGACCAACCTCGGCCTCGCGATCGTCGTCTTCCTCATGACGCACCTCTACGGCGTCAAGGAGAACGGGATCGGCTACTTCAAGCACTTCCTCGGACCCTACATGCCGCTCGCGCCGCTGATGCTGCCCATCGAGCTCGTCAGCCACGTCGCGCGCCCGGTCTCGCTCGCCCTGCGCCTCATGGGCAACATGGCGGCCGACCACAAGGTCGTCCTCGTGTTCTTCGGCCTCGTGCCGCTGCTCGTGCCAGTGCCCTTCCTGCTCCTCGGCACGGTGGTCGTCATCGTGCAGACGCTGGTGTTCTGCCTGCTGTCGATGGTCTACATCTCGATGGCCGTCGCCCACGAGGAGCACCACTAGGGTGTTTCCCTAGCTGGCCTGATTGCTGCCGGCCCCGGCCGGTCTGGTTTCGCTGCTCATAGTCGGAATGAAAGACGGAGGATTCGCTGCCATGACTCGCGCTCGTCAGATCTGGATGTCGCTCTTTTCGTTCATGATGGTCACGCTCGCCTCGAGCGTGGCGTTCGCGCAGTCCAGCCCCAGCAAGGACGCGCGCGACGGCTGGATCGCCCTCGGCGCGGGCATCGCGATCTCGATCGCGGCCTTCGGCGGTGCGCTCGGTCAGGGCCGCGCGGCCGCGGCGGCGCTCGACGGCATCGCGCGCAACCCGAGCGCGTCGGGCAAGCTCTTCACGCCGATGATTCTCGGCCTGGCGCTCATCGAGTCGCTCGTCATCTACGCGCTCCTGATCGCCTTCCTCCTCCAGGGCAAGATCGGGCAGTAGCCCGGTCTCCCCAGAGCATCACGTCCCCTCCAACCGCAGGGCGCCGTCTCGCACGGCGCTCGGGTTTTCGCACGCGTCGCGGTAGAGCGACACGGCCGCATCCTCCTTTTCGTCCCCGAGACCCTCGAGCGCGTGCCGCGCCGTTTTCGCTCGCCTGCCTGCGTGAGGGCGCCGCAGCGGGGGCACGCCCTACGGGTCAGGGCACCTGCACCACGTCGCCGGGCAAAAGGACGATGTTCATCTCGGGCCGGTCGGCCCTGGCGCGGTCGTACACGAAGGGGATCTCGCGGGCGCCCCGCTGGATGATGATGTGGTTCTTGTCGGCCAGGGACGTCGGCCCGCCCGCGAGCTGGAGGGCCTCGAGGACGGTCACGAACGTCTTCGGCAGGAAGCTACCGGGCCGCTCGACGTTGCCGCTCACCGTGACCATGTAGCCGTTCTCGCCGAGCGCGAGCTCACCCTGCTTGCGCGGGTCGACTTCCTTCTCGTAGGGGTAGTTCGGATTCGGCGTGCAGGCCACGCTCGCCGCACCGAGGCCGACCAGCATCGCGAGCGACCTCGCGATCCGCAAGCCCCTGCCCCTGCCACGCAGCCGCAGGCGCATGCGCCTCAGGGGACCATGAGGATGTCGCCGCCGAGCATGACGACGTTCATCTCGAGCATGTCGCCCGTCTTGAGCAGCTCGCAGTTGATCGGCACCTTGTACTGCGTGCCGTCCTTGGCGCGGCGGATGATGACCGCGCCGCACGCGTCGGCGAAGCGCGTGAGCCCCCCCGCGAGGCCGATCGCGTCCATCACCGTGACGTAGTCCTTCGGCGCGAAGGTGCCCGGGCGCTCGACCTTGCCCGTGACCGTGAACTTGTAGCCCGCGACCTGCAGCAGGTTCACCGCGATCGGCGCCTCTCCGCACTGGATGAACTGGCAGAGCTTCTTGGCGATCTTGTCGCGCAGCTCGTTGACGGTCAGACCCGCGGCCTCGATCTCGCCCGCGAGCGGCAGCGTGATGCGGCCGTCGGGCCGCACGCGGACCTTCTTCGTGAGGTCGTTGTTCTTCCAGACCTCGATGGACAGGTAGTCCGTCGGCTGGATGACGTAGCCGGTCTTCCGCGGATCGGGCTCGCCGACATAGCGGTCCTTCTTCCAGACGGGTGGGCAGCATCCGACGGCGAGGGCCACGAGGAGGGCAACACGCAGCATAGGCCGGCAGCGTATCGCGCGTCGGCGCTTGCCACAAGACCGCCATCCGCGCGAGCCTGCCTCGATGGAGCTCCTGTTCCTGGCCCCCAGGGTGCCGTGGCCGCTCGACACCGGCGCGAAGATCCGCACCTACCACATGCTGGCGGGGCTCTCGCGCGCGCACAGCGTCCGTGCGCTCGTGTTCTACGACTCGCCGGCGGAGCAGGCCGCGGCGGAGGGGCTCTCGAGCGCGGGTTGCGCGGTCGAGCTCGTCCCGCGCTCGTGGACGCGGATCGATCAGGCCCGGGACGCTGCGCGGGGCCTCGTAGGCCCGGCGCCGTTCAACATCCGCAAGTACGAGCGCGCGGTCATGCAGAGGGCCCTGCTCGCCGCGATCGAGCGCCGGCGGCCCGGGCTCGTGCACTGCGATCACCTGCACATGTCGAGCTACGGGCGCCTCGCGACGGCGCGCGCCGGCGTGGCCCACACCATCGATGAGCACAACGTCGAGAGCCTGATCTTCGAGCGCTTCGTCGACAAGCGCACCGGCCTCGTCAAGCTCGCCTTCCGCGAGCAGGCGTTCTGGCTTCGGCGCTACGAGGCCAGCGCCGCGCGGCGCGCCTGGGGATGCCTCGTCTGCTCCGACGACGACGGCAAGAAGCTCGGCGCCCTGTCGGGGCAGCGCAACATCCACGTCGCGCCGAACGGCGTCGACCTCGGGTACTTCGGCGCCGAGGTGCCCCCGAGCGCGACGGGGCACCTCGTCCTGACGGGCTCGATGGACTGGGCGCCCAACGAGGACGCCGCGCTGTGGTTCTCCGCCGAGGTGCTGCCGGAGGTGCGTCGCGTCGCGGGCGAGCTGCCCTTTTACGTGGTGGGCAGGAACCCGAGCGACAAGCTGCGCGCGCTCGGCGAGCGGGACAAGCAGACCATCGTGACGGGCACGGTGCCGGACGTGCGGCCGTTCCTCGTGGGCGCGCGGTGCCTCGTCGTCCCCATCCGCGTCGGCGGCGGGACGCGTCTCAAGATCCTCGAGGCGTTCGCCGCGCGCGTGCCGGTCGTGTCCACGCGCGTGGGCGCCGAGGGCATCGCGGCGCGCGACGGCGAGGAGATCCTGTTCGCGGAGACGCCAGCGGACTTCGCCGCGCAGGTCGCGCGACTCGGCAAGGACCCCGCCCTCGGGCGGCGGCTGGCCGACCGCGCGCGCCTGCTCGTCGAGGCCACGTACGGCTGGCCCGCGATCGCCAAGAGCGCGGCCACGTTCTACGAGCGCGCCCCTGCCCGGGTGCTGTGAGCTCCCCGGCGCCACCCGCAGAGCCCGCGCCCGGCAGCGGCTACCTGGCGCTGTTCGTCGGGCTCTTCTTCGTCTCGACCTCCGGCCCGTTCCTCGTGGCCGCGAAGATGGACGCGCTCGCGATGGTCGTCGTGCGCATGCTCGGCTCCGCGGTCATCCTGCTCGCCTGGGCGAGGAGCCGCGGGCTGCGCCTGCACGGCCGGCACGTGCGGCAGACCCTCCTCGGCGCCGCGCTCCTCGCCGCGCACTTCGCGCTCTGGCTCAAGGCCTTCGACCTGACGGACTTCGCGTCGAACCTGCTCCTGCTCGTGGCCCAGCCGGTCGTGGCGGCCTTGCTGGGCGCGGCGGTGGGCGAGCCCCCGACTCGCCGCACGTGGGCCTCCGTCGCGCTCGCCGCCCTCGGGCTCGGCGTCATCGCGCGCGGGGACTTCTCGCTCGGACCGCGTGCGCTGCTCGGCGACGGCATGTGCATCGTCGGCGCGCTCGCCATCGCGCTCTTCTACGTCGTGACGAAGAAGGCGCGCGCCGAGACGCCGCTCGCGCCGTTCCTCGGCGTGGTGTTCCTGGCCGGCGGCCTGCTCATCCTGCCGCTCGCGCTCGCCAGCGGCAGCCGCTTCTCCGGCTACTCCGGTGAGACCTGGGCGTGGGCGGCCGCGCTCGTCGTCGTGACCACCATCGGCGGGCATGGCCTCCTCAACGTCGCCGCCCGCCGGGTCTCGCTGTTCTCGCTCAACGTGGTCATCGTCCTCGAGCCGGCGATCGGCATCGGCCTCGGGGCGCTCATGTTCGGCGCGCGCGTGACGCCCGTGCAGCTCGCGGGCGGCGTGCTGCTCGCGGCCGCGGTGTGGGTGGGCCTCCTCGGCGAGCACCGCCGGTTGCGTTCCGGGTCTACGGCGCCGCCGGCGCCGGACGGCGGCCTCAGGACCCGCCCGTCGCCACCACCTGCGTGACGTTCCAGAGGGCCTCCGGCGTCGGGCGATCCCGCGTCCAGCGCACCTGACCGTCGGCGTCGACCACGAACGCGCGCGGCGGCGCGCCCACCGAGAACGCATTCGCCAGGGCGGATACGTCGTCGCGCACGGGGAGCACGGCGATCTCGGGCGCCTGCTCGGCGAGCCAGCCGGCGGTCCGCTCGAGCTCCGCGCAGCCCGCGCAGCGCCCGTCGCCCACGAACACCACGACCGCGGTGCGGCCCCGCCGCGTGGCCTGCTGCGCCGCCGACAGGGGCGCGGGGCGCTCGAGGAGCGCGTGCTGCTGGGATGGCTTGAGCGCCGGCAAGGGCGAGAAGCACGCCGGCAGGAGCAGCAAGAGGCAGGGGAGTCGGACCATCGGTCCGGAGGATATCGGAGGCGCGCGGGCTACGCGACCTCGCCCGAGACCTCGAGCGGGCCCGGCACGGGCTCCCGCTCGCAGGCGCGCTCGCGGAGGGCCGCCCGAGAGGCCGCGGCGGCAGGCCTCCACCCGCCTCGCTCGAGGCGCCACCAGAGGACGGCGGCGCCGACGAGGATCTCCGCGCAGAGACCGAGCCAGCCGCCGAGCGCGCCGAGGCCGAAGCGATAGCCGAGCAGCCAGGTCAGCGGGGGCGTGAAGACCCACGACGTGAGGACACCGACCACGGCCGGGACGCGCACGTCGCCCGCGCCGCGCAGCGTGCCCCGCGCGACGACGTTCAGGCCATCGGCGACCTGGAACACCGCCGCCACGTGCAAGAGGCGTACGGCCACCGCGGCCAGGCCCGGCTCGCCCGTGAAGCCCGCGACGACGAGCGGCGCGCCCAGCGCGAGGACGAAGGTGCACGCGAGCGTGTAGGCCCCGGCCAGGAGCGCCGCCGCACGCGCCACGGTCCGCACGAGGCCGTCCCTGGCCGCCCCGACCGCCTGACCGGCCAGCACCGAGCCCGCCTCGCCGACGGCGAACGCCGGCAGGAAGCTGAAGTGGATGACCTGCAGCGCGATCTGGTGCGCCGCCATCTCCTGCTCCGGCATGCGCGCGAGGAGCGCCGCGAGCATCGCGAAAGCGCCGACCTCGAGCGTGAACTGCAAGCCGGTCGGCAGCCCGACGCGGAAGAGCTCCGAAACGTGACGCCGGCCGAAGGACAGAAGGCCGAGCGACCCGCGCTCCGCGAGCACGAGGACGCCCGCCTCGACGCCGTGGGCGATCACGGTCGCGACCGCCGCGCCCTCGACCCCGCGATGGAGGACGAAGACGAACACGTAGGCGAGCACGATGTTGACCGCGTTCGCCGCGACGGTCGCGACCATCGGACGCTTCGCGTCGCCGCTGCCATAGCGCACCTCGCGGAGCGCGACGTAGAGGAGTGCCAGCGGCGCCCCGAGACCCCGGACCGCCAGGTACTCGCCGGCCGCGCGACCCGCCGCGGGGGACGCGGCCAGGAGCGGCAGGACGCTCGCGACGATCTGCGTGGCGAGGACCGTGAGCGCGCCGATCCCGAGCGCGGCCGCCACCGCGGCGCCACGATGCGCCTGCACCTCACCCGCCTGCCCTGCCCCTACCGCCTGCGCCACCAGGGTCTTCGCCCCGCGCAGCAGGCCGAACGAGAAGCACAGGAACACGAAGGCCGCGGTGCCGCCGAGCCCGACGCCCGCGAGCTCGGCCGGGCCGAGCCGCGAGACGAGCAGCGTGTCCACGAGCGTCATCGCGCTGTACGACAGCGTCGAGACCGTGATCGGCCAGGACAGGCGCACCAGCTCGCGAAATGGTCGTTCGGTCCATCCCAGGCTCTTCTGCTCTATCGATTGCGCGCTCATTGCGCACCTCTCGCTACGGCCCGTCTCCGGGCAATGAGAATCCCAATCACCCGGCCCCCGGGACGTGATGGTCCCGGCGCCTCGGGCGCTCCTTCGCAGTCGCTCGCCTCGAGCCCGCTCGCGCCGGATCCCCGGCCACGCGGCCAAAAAAAAACCGCGGGAGCCTTCCGGCTGCCCGCGGTTCCTTTCGGAACATTCCCGGAGGGTTACGTCAGCAGAGCCTCCGGAGGCGCGGGCACCATGCGAGCATCGGCACGTCGAACGTGCGCACCTTGTCGGTGCGAACGATCGAGCAGCGCTGCTTGCGGGTGTCGATGGAGTGAATCATCAGCTCAACGTGCCTCTCTGATGTCCACTCTCTTGGATCGCTCAATGGGTGTCAATGAATTTCTCTTCGCGCTTGACAATCCCAGTGGCACCAATCACGGCCCGTTCGGTTGCGGGACCGAGTGTCCGATCCTGGGATCGTCACTCGAGCTCGCCCGCGAGCTTGAGCTTGTTCTTCGCGGCCGTCGCGAGCTTGCCGCGCGGCTGCCGCTCCACGATCGCGGAGAGCAGCTCGGCGCCGAGCTCCTTCTCGTCGTCGTCCTTGGACTCCACGAAGTTGAAGCCGATCGTGAAGAGGTCGTCGAGCTCGAGGGACTTCTCCTTGAGCAGGGCCTTCGACACCGGAAAGCCCGTACCGACGAGGTGCACGAGCTGCGACAGGAAGGGATCGACGGTGCGCGCGGCGCGCAGGAGGTCCTTGCCGACGTGGCGGACGCCGAGGCAGGCGAGGTAGAGGCGCTGCTCGTCGGTGAGCTTGGCGCCCTGCTGCAACAGCGGCCGCAGGAGCGTGATCGCGTCGGCCAGCTTGCCGGCCTTGCCGAGCTTGCGCGCGCGCTCGAACGTCAGCTCGGCATAGGCCTCGGGCGCGAGCGCCCCGAGCGCCTCGGCGTAGACCGCGGGAAGGCCGTTCTTCTCCTTGTCGAGCGCCACCGCGGCGCGCTTCGACAGCTTGTCGAGCGACGGCTTCGGGACGCGTCCGCGGTGCGCGCGCAAGAGGCCCGCGATCCGGTGCCCGAAGGCCTCGTCGCTCGTCGCGAGCAGCGCCTCGACGAGCGGCCCCGCCGCCTCCGGTGACGCCGAGAGCTGCCGGGCCGCCGCCTCGCGAGGCCCGGCGTCCGCGCCCGCGAGGGCCGCGAGCAGCGTCTCCGTGCCCGTCGCCTGCTTGCCCATCCGCTCCACCGCGAGCCTGCGCGCGTCGGCGCTCGGCGAAGCGGCGAGCTTCGCGAGCAGCTTGTCCGACAGCTCCACGACGCGCAGCGTGTCGACCGCCGTGCGCGCGAGCGGCTCGGGCTCGGCGGCGTAGGCCACGAGCGCCGCCACGACGTCCCCGCTCGCATTGCGCACGGCCTCGTGCCCGAGCGCGCGCCGCATCGCAGCCACCGCCGCGAGCCGCACGGGCAGGCCCTGCTTCGGGCCCGCGAACGCGGCGAGGCACTCGAGGGAGGCGGGCTCGGCCAGGTAGCCCTCGAGGCGCAGGAGCGCGCACAGCTTCTTGACGTCGAAGCCGCCCGTGTCCGCGCTCTTCATCTTCTCGGCGAGCTTCTCGACGCGCGTGTCGAGGCGCTTTCTGAGGAGCTTGCGCAGCTTGCCGCCCTCCGCGTGGTCGAGCTCTGCGCGCAGGTGCTGCAGCGCATGCTCGCCGATGTCGCCGTCGTCGAGCACGCCGAGCAGCGCATCGACCGCGGCCGCCGAGCCGATGCGCGCGAGCTGCGTCGCCGCCACCTTGCGCACGGAGACCTCGCCTTGCTCGAGCGCCGCTACGAGCGTCGCCTCCTCCTCGGCGCCGGCCTTGCCGAGCAGGCCCTGCGCCTTGCTCCGCACCTCCTCGTCGCGGCTCGAGGCGAGGACCAGGAGCGGCGCGGCGTCCACCGCGGCGCCCATGCGCGCGAGGCCGTCGAGCGCGTGGCGCTGCACGGCGGCGGCCGGATCTCCGAGCCGCCGCACCAGCGCCGCCACGACCTCCCGCTCGCCCTGACCCGCGAGCGAGAGCACGTACGCCGCCGCCGCCCGCACCTCGGGTCGCTCGTCGTCGCACAGCCCGACCACCCTTTCCCCCAGTGTTTCCCGCTTCGACATGACTCCGAAGTTGTACCACCAGGCGCTATGCTCGAGTCGTGGCGAAGGCCGACGAGGACGAGGACGACGAGGAGGGACCGAAGCTACCCGTCGGGACGAAGAACTACATGACGCCGGGCGGCGCGCGCCGCCTGCAGGAGGAGCTGCGGAACCTGCTGAGCGTCGAGCGTCCCAAGGTGGTCGAGGTGGTGTCGTGGGCGGCGTCGAACGGCGACCGCTCCGAGAACGGCGACTACATCTACGGCAAGCGCCGCCTGCGCGAGATCGACCGCCGCGTGCGCTTCCTGACCAAGCGCCTCGACGCGGTGGAGGTGGTGGACCCCGCCGAGCAGAAGGGGCCGCTCATCCGCTTCGGCGCGACCGTCACCGTCGAGAACGAGGACGGCAAGCGCCGCACCGTGCACATCGTCGGCATCGACGAGACCGACGCCCCGAAGGGACGCATCTCGTGGATCTCTCCCATCGGCCGCGCGCTCCTCAAGGCGCGCGAGGGCGACGTCGTCACCGTCAGGACCCCCAAGGGCGACGAGGACCTCGAGATCGTCAAGGTGCGCTACGAGCCGCTCCCCTGATCCGGGCGCGAAGCCCTCCGAGGAGGTGCTCCCGCTCGAGGACGCGGACCTCGAGGAGGTCCCCGCGGCGCCGGCGCGCAGGAACCTGATCGTCGGGGGCCTGCTCGTCCTCGTGGCCCTCGCCTTTCCGCTCGGCGTCTACCTCACGCGCCGGCTCGCCGCGCCCGAGGCGCCCGCGCTCGCCGTCTCCGCGCCGCTCGCGCGCCCGTCCGAGGCGGCGCGCGTCCTCGCCCCGCCCGAGGAGACGCCGGTGCGCCTCTACCGCACCGGACGGACGCGCTCGGAGGCACGCAAGAAGGGGCACGGCAAGGCCAGGCCCGCAGCGACAGAGGACCGGCAGATCGCGGATCTCACGGGCTCGCGCGCGGCCCTCGAGCAGGCCCAGCCGCCTTCCGGGACGGCCGCGGGCGTCCCGCAGCGCCGGCCCGTGATCATGTACTCGACCGCGTGGTGCGGCGTCTGCACGCGCGCCAAGAAGTGGATGCAGCAGAACGGCGTCCGCTACGGCGAGCACGACGTCGAGAAGGACGAGGAGGCCGGCCGGACCCTCCTGCGCCTGAACCCTCGCCAGTCCGTGCCGACGTTCGACGTCGGTGGCGACGTGGTCGTGGGCTTCTCCGAGGAGTCGCTCGCCGCCGCGATCGCGCGGTAGCCGGCTACTCGAGGCCGCGCATGGTCTCGGCGATCAGCCAGTCCACCACGGCTTTGACGTCCCCACCGGTGTTCACGAAGATCTCGAGCTGCCGCTGCGCGCTCGTGCCCTCGGAGACGATCTTCGGGATGGTCTCGAGGTACTTCAGCGTGCCGAACTCGACGGCCGCCTCGCGCACGAGCTCGAGCAGCTCGGGCAGGAGCTCCACGAACGGCCGCTCGCGCTGCTGGCCGAAGTCGATGAGCTTGCCCTGCACGCCCCAGCGCACCGCGCGCCACTTGTTCTCCTCGATGAGGCCGCGCGTGTACGTGCGCCACGCCATGTTGCTCGTGTAGAGCGCGTAGAGCGTGGCCATGAGCGCCTGCACGAGCGCGACGATCGCGATCGTGTGCTCGAGGCGCGTGGGCATGTCGCAGATGCGGATCTCGACCGTGTCGTAGACGTGGTGCGCGCGCACGTCCCACCACACTTTCTTTGCGTTGTCGATGCAGCCGGTCTTGATCAGCAGATCGACGAACGCCTGGTACGAGGCCCAGCTCGGGATGTGCTCGGGGATCCCCGTGCGCGGGAAGCGCTTGAAGATCTCGCAGCGCGTGCTCATCAGGCCCGTCGGCCGGCCGATCCAGAACGGCGAGCTCGTGGTCAGGGCCAGCAGGTGCGGCAGGAAGTAGCGCACCTGGTTGGCGAGCTGGATCGCGACCTCCTTGTCCGTGATGCCGACGTGGACGTGCAGGCCGAAGATGAGGTTCGCGCGCGCGACGTCCTGCAGCTCGCCGACGAGGCCGTGGTAGCGCTCGTGGTCCGTGATCTCCTGGGTCTTCCAGTCGGAGAACGGGTGCGTCGAGGCCGCGACGATGCGCATGCCGCCCCGCTTGGCCAGGCGCGAGAGCTCGAGGCGCATCTCCCGCAGCTCCGCCTCGGCCTCCGCGACGTTCGCGCACACCTGCGTGCCGACCTCGACCATCGACTGGTGCATCTCGGGGCGGACGCGCTCTCGGAGGACGCTCTTGCCGTCCTCGATGAGGCGGCTGATGTACGAGCGGAGCTCGCGCGTCTCGGGGTGGACGATCTGGTACTCCTCCTCCACCCCGAGGGTGAACTGCCCATCGAACGGCCCTGGCATGCCGTCGATCTTACGCTACCTGGCCCTGGTCCTGGTCCTGGTCCTCGTCCCGCAACTTCTTCCGAAAGCCGGCCGAGAATCGGCCCATGCACTTTCGGAAGCTCGAGGTCTACCAGTACGCCATCCACTTCCTGGGTCTCGCCTACCGCCTGGCGGCTGTGCTCCCCAAGGGCTCGGCAGGGCCGATTCGAGAGCAACTGCGCAGAGCAGCGCTCTCGATTCCACTCAACGTCGCGGAGTCATCCGGCAAGACCAGCGAGGAGGAGTGCCGCCGCTACTTCGCCATCGCGCGCGGCTCGGCGATGGAATGCGCAGCGCTCGTCGATGAATGCAGGGCCCTCGGGATGGCCGATGTCGAGGGTCTTCGAGAGGCGGACGAGGTGCTCCTCTCGATCGTCAGGATGCTGTCCAAGCTGGCGAGAAGGTGAGGGTCCGAGGACCAGGACCAGGACCAGGACCAGGGGAAGAAAAGGCCGAAGCCCAGCCGCGTGAGTGGCTCGGTTCTCACGCGGCTGGGCCCCGGTTTCAGCGTGCGGCGACCCATCGGTCGCCGTCTAAAAGGCCGGAGCCAAGGGACCTCGAGCGGCTCGTTTCTCGAGGGACCCTGGGCTCCGGTTGTTCATTCGCTAGAGCGCATAGTTGAACCCCGCCAGGAACATGTGCGCGGTGTTCGACCGCTCCGCCCGGTCGATGCCGGGGATGCGCTCGTTCGTGCCCTGGAACTCGGTCTTGATGTAGTTGAACTGGTAGTTGCCCGAGACCGTCCAGCGCGGGTTCACGCGATAGTTCATGCGCGCGCCGCCGAGGACGCCGTAGGTCGAGTCCTTCGTGCCCTCGCGCAGGCCCGCGGTCTGCTCGCGGCTGGCCGGGTACAGCAGGTTGAACTCGGACTGGAAGCCGAGGTGCTCGGTCAGGCCCGGCACGTCGATGCCGCCGCCGATCGTCGGCCCCTTGACCGTGTCGCTCGGGAGCTTGGCGCTCGCCGACTGGTCGATCTTCGTGGCCTCGATGTGGTAGCCGAGGCGGCCGTACACCGCCGGGGCGTTGGCGCCCTTGCCGCGGGTGCCGATGCGCGCGCCCGCGTCGAGCACGTGGGCCATCACCGAGAGGTCCTCGTTCTCGTTGTTGGCGTTGACGACCCGGATGCCGGGGGTCGCGGCCATGAAGCGGTAGCCGAAGTCCGCCCCGATCTCGGTGCCGCCCACGAACTTGTAGCGGGCGGTCGAGCCGACGTTGACCGTCGCGGCGGCGCTCTTGAGCTCGAAGTTGCCCAGGAACTGCGTCGAGCGAGAGGCGAAGGCCTGCGACATCGTCACGAGCCCGACGCCCGCATCGAGCGCGACCTGGATGCCCCGGGTCGCCGGATCCGTGGGGTCGCTCTCGCGCACCACGGTCGCGCTCACCCAGCCGCGATCCTGCGGCGTCTCGCCCTCGACGAGCAGCCAGCTCCCGTCCGGCGTGCGCTGCACGACCTTGAGCGGCATGCCCTCGCGGGCGATGGCCACCGGGCGCGCCTTGGCGGCGGGCTCCTGCAGGATGGGGGTCAGCTCGCTCGCATACGCGAGGACAGGCCCCTGCTTGATGTCGGTCTTCGCGACCACGCGCTCGGGCTTGACCGCGAGCGGGTTCTCCTCGCCCCCATCGCTCGGGGCGGGCGCCAGGCGGGCGGCGCGCGGCGGGGCCCCCGGCGGATCGTCCTCGCCGGCAGCGGCGAGCATGCTGGCCGCAGCGCCGACCTCGTCACCCGTGGGCGACGCGGCGGGGAGCTGACCGCGCAGGGCGGTGTTGCGGGGCGCGGGCCGCTCGTCGAAGCGGCTCGCCAGCGGCGCCGGCGCGGCAGCGGGGGCAGCCACGGCGGCCTCCGCTCCCGGGGCGTCATCGATGCTACGTACACGAGCGCGCTTGGCCGCCTTGGGCCGGGCCGGGCGCTCCCGGGGTGCGGGCGCCTCGCGGACCGCGGGGGCGCTCGACACGGCGCTGGCAGGCAGCCAGCCCGAGCCGCTCGACCCGCGCACCTTGACCCACCCATCCTTGACCCGCTCGACGGTCAGCCGTGAGCCGGCCGAGGCGCGGGAGGTGACGCGGTAGGCGGCGCCGGGCCGCTCCCGGAGGGCCGCACCGCCGGAGACCGTCACGGTCTGGCCGGGGGAGGCCGCCTGGGCGGGCCCTGACGACATCGTCAGGGCCAGGAAGAGAATGGGAATGGGAAGTGCGAGCCTTTTCATTGTGTCTTCTCCGAGCCTGAGAAGAAGTTGATGGAGATGGCTTGAGCAACCGGCGGGCCAGGGCTCGGAAAGCAGGCGGGCGTGCAGATCCACGGTGTTGGCAGCGCCAGGGGGTGGGGGACTGGGGCCTCGGGGTGCGGAGGCTGGGGGGCAGAGTCCGTAGGCGGGGGGATCGGAGAGCAAGGAACAGGGATCAAGGGACTAAATGACCGGCCGTGATTCGGGATCACGACCGGCCATTTAGGCGTTTTCTTGCGGGGGAACGGTGTTCCCCCGCGTCGGCTCGCCCCCAGGCTCGCCTCCCCCTCCCCGCGGCTGTTGGCCGCGAGCCGCCTGCGGCG
>CAZQJC010000266.1:0-3183 GCA_964593795.1 uncultured Myxococcales bacterium
ACGGGCGGCGCGGGTGCGACGGGCGGCGCGGGTGCGACGGGCGGCGCGGGTGCGACGGGCGGCGCGGGCGCTGCGGGCACGGGGCCCGCGGCGATGCCACCTCCGGCGCCCACCACGAACGACGCGCGCTTCGTCGTCGAGCCCTCGCGGCGCTGGCTCGCCATCGGCGACGGTCTGACCGCAGGCACCGACACGGTCGAGGTGCGCGTGACGCCGCCCGCCGGCGTGACGGTGGTCGACGGCTGGATCGACGGCGCGCACGGGACGCGCTTTTCGCCCGGCGCCGGCGGCACCCTCGTCGGCACGTTCGGCGTGAGCGATCTGGCGGCCGGCCCGCACACGGTGCTGCTCGCGGAGCCGGGCGCCGCGCGCGCGTTCTACCGCTTCGACGTGCTGCGCACGCACCTGCTCTACGTGGTCGTCTCGACCGACTGGGACGATCCCGACATCGCCGACGCAAACCAGGCGCGCATCACGACGCTCAAGAGCCGCCACGCACGCCTGCGCCTGTCGCACTTCGTCGGGCCCTACACGTACACGGACTCGAGCGTGACCGAGGCGCGGCGCCAGCAGCTCACGAGCTGGGTCCTCGGCCTGCGCGATCGCGGCGACGAGATCGGCGTGCACATCCACCCGTACTGCAGCTTCGTGACGGCGGCGGGCGTGCGCTGCCGGACCACTCCGAGCTTCTCCGACGACGTGGCCGGCGACAGCACCGGCTACACGGTCAACCTCGACTCGTACACCGAGGCCGAGACGGTCACGCTGCTGCGCAAGGCGGCCGAGATCCTGGAGCAGCGCGGCCTCGGCCGGCCCGTGTCGTTCCGAGCGGGCGGCTGGACCTCCGACCTCGAGACCCTGCGCGCGTGCGTCACCGCGGGCTACACTGTCGAGTCGAGCGCCTGCAACTGGAGCCGCCTCGAGGAGTGGCGGGGCCTCCAGGGGGCATCGCTCTACGAGTGGAACATGATCCACTGGTCGTCGATCGGAGACACGAGCCAGCCTTACTACCCGTCTACGACCGACGTGCAGTCGCCCGGCACGCCGTCACTCGCGGTGCTCGAGGTGCCCGACAACGGCCAGCTCGTCGACTACGTCTCGAGCGTGGAGATGATCGCGGTGCTCGAGGAGAACCTCGCGCTGCACGCGGCGGGGTCCGGCACCGTGGGCGCCCCGACGCTCTTCCAGATCGGCTTCCATCCGCCGAACTTCTCGTCCAGCTACTACACACGCATGGATCAGACGCTCAGCAACGTCGATGCCCGGCAGTACGAGGACGACGCCGGGCCCGTGCGCTACGTGCGCTTGACCGATCTCGTCCAGGTCTGGCGCCGCTGACCCTCGGTCGCGCTCTCCTCCCTCACACCCCCGCGCTCACCACGCTCGGTGCTCGCCGCGACCGCGCCAGCGGAGGGGGCTCCGCGATGCGCGCGCGCATTGCGAGGTGCCTTCGCCGCGAGAGCTCGACGATGGGCCGCCAGAAGCGCGCGGTGAGCCGGCGCTGGATGAGCAGGTGCCAGAGCGCATTGGAGCGCTTGTAGAGGTAGGACATCGCGAGGTACGCGGGCACGGCCGCGTGGTCGACCGGCCGGCGCCGCCAGATGGACGCGTGCGAGAAGAGGCGGCGGTAGCACCACGCGTAGCCCTCGGCGAGCTCGTCGGGCGTCAGGTGCGCGGGGCGGAAGACGACGTGCGCGGTATCGTAGCGTGACCAGTCGCGGTGCAGGAGGCGCCCCTCGGCCTCGAGGCGCCGGAAGAGGGGCGTGGCCGGGTAGGGCGTCAGGATGTGGAACGTCGCGCACTCGAGGCGCGCGTCCTCGATCCACTGCACGGTGCGCGCGAAGACGTCCGGCCGATCGTGATCGAAGCCGAGCACGAAGCTGCCGTTCACCTGGATGCCGTGGTCGTGCAGGATGCGCACGCGCCGCGCGTAGTCGGCGGGCCGCGGGGAGCGCTTGCCGGCCTCGTCGAGGTTCTGCCCGGCCAGCGACTCGAAGCCGATGAAGACGCCCGTGCAGCCGGCGAGCGCCATCTCCGCCACGAGCGACGGATCGTCCGTGACGTCGATCGTGACCGCCGCGCTCCAGATCTTCTCGAGCGGGCGCAGGCCCCGACAGAGCGCGCGCAGGTACTCGGGGCGCGAGCCGAGGTTGTTGTCGATGAAGACGGCGTAGGGCTGATCGTCGGCCGCGAGCTCGCGCACCACGTCGTCCACGTCGCGCACCTGGTACGGCATGCGCAGGCCGTCGGTGGCGAGGTAGCAGAAGCCGCAGCGGTTGTGGCAGCCGCGCGTGGCGATGACGCTCGCGGTGGTGAGGAAGCTCTCGCGCGGGACGAGGTCCTTGCGCGGCGGCGGGGCCTCGCGGTAGGGCGCGCGGAAGTCGGCCTCGTAGCGCGTCGCGAGCCGGCCGCGCTCGACGTCGCCGAGGATGCGCGGCCAGAGCGCCACGCCGTCGCCGAGCGCGAGCGCGTCCGCGTGCGGCGCGGCCTCGTCGGGGCAAGACAGGACGTGCAGGCCGCCGAAGATCACCTTCGCGCCCCGCGCCCGGTAGAACGCCGCGAGCTCGTACGCGCGCGCCGCGAACGTCAGGTGCACGGTGATGCCGACGACCTCGGGCACGGGGTCCGCGGGCGGCGGCCCCTGCAGGAGGTTCTCGTCCCAGTAGGCGACGCTCCAGCCGGGTGGAGTGGCCGCGGCGATGCTGGTCAGCGCCAGGCTCGGCGTGAGCACGTGCTTGCCGAAGCTCGCGTGCGGGTCCTTGGCGTAGAACGGGTTGACGAGCAGCGCGTGGCGTCGTCGGATCGGCGCGGCCCTGCGCCCCTCGAGGCGGGGCGCTTCGCGCATGGCGCGGGGAACCTGCATGGCGGCCTCCTTCCCTTGCAGGGTGGGCCGCGGCCATTGCGGGCGTGCGGGGTGCGGGAGGAGTCGTCGCGAAGCCTCGGTGCAGAATCCGTGCAGGCGCCTAGTACCTCGCCACAGGGGTTTTGATCGGTTGGGCGGAGGTGGCGGGGCGAGGTACTAGCTGTTCTCTCCCGCTCCGCCCTCCGGCTCGTCATTGATCACATCTGCCAAGGCGCATGGATAGGGCGGGAGCGAGGCCCAAGCGATCGATTTTTCTGGCCCCTAACACCACGCCCGGCCTCACCCCGTCGTGGCGTCCACCGCGGTCAGTCGCCCCTCTC
>CAZQJC010000267.1:0-6306 GCA_964593795.1 uncultured Myxococcales bacterium
GGCCCGGGTCACGCGGAGGAGCACGCCACGCGCGCGGGCCTGGCCGTCGGCACGCCGCGCTACATGGCCCCCGAGCAGCTCCGCGAGCAGCCGCTCGGGCCCCCGACGGACCTCTACGCGCTCGGCCTCGTGCTCTACGAGGTGCTGACGGAGCGATGGCCCTGGCCGGCGGCGAGGAGCGACCTCGCGCACATGATGGCGCACACGCAGGAGGCGCCGGAGATCGACGCCGCGTTCGAGGCGCGCAGTCCCGGCCTCGCGCGCCTCGTGCGCGACCTCCTCGAGAAGGAGCCGAGCCAGCGGCCCGCGTCCGCCGCCCTCGTCCGCCGCCGGCTCGAGGCCCTCGCCGAGGCCGCGGATCACCGCGCGCCGGACCTCGCGCCCACGCCGCCCGAGCCCGGCGAGGCCCTCGCGACCACCGCGCCCGCGCCGGCCGTGGCGACTGGCGCTACGGTTCCGGCGCCCACGCCTGGCCGGGCGCACGCCCAGATGGTGGTCGTGCAGGTGGTCCTCGCCGTGATCCTCTGCGCCGCCGTGCTCGCGCTCGCGCTGCGCTGAGGAGCGACTCCGCCCGTGACCCTCGAGATCACGCTGCACCGCGCGGGGCGCGGACTACACATCCGGGTGAACGGATATGTCTCCACGGGCCCCCGGAACAGAGAACGCCAGGGTCGCAAGGGGCGCCAGCCCGGCCGTGGCTGCCGCTGCGCGGCGGCGACCGCCCTGCCTTGGTTGTCCGCCGGCCACTGGCCGCGACAGCCCAGCGATGTCCGGCTGGCGTGCGCCCTGGCGCTCTCTTTCTCCGAGCAGTGACCAACCTGAGCAACGGGACGCCCGCGTCGCTCCCGGTGTGATCCCCGTCGCCCCGGCGCACGGCGCGGGGCTTGCTTGGATGCTCGCTCCATGCGCAGGTTCATCGGAAACGCCCTGTTGACCATCGTCCTTGCAGCCGGTTGCGGCGACGCGCCCGTCCTCGAGCTCACCTTCTTCGAGTCCGAGGGCGAGCTGCCGCGCACGGGCGCGTATCGGGTCTCGTACGCCGATCTCGATCGCGGCATCGGGGCGGTGGTCGCCAAGCTCTACGAGAGCCCCGCCGGCTGCAGCGGTGGTGCGTGCGATGGCGTGCACGGGATCCTCTTCGGTCGTGGCGGCAAGGCGCAGCTCACCGAGCGCGCCGCCGACCTCGTGCGAGGCTCCTTCGAGCTCGACTTCCTCGACGGGGGGGCGCCTGGCGGGGCGCTTCGCGGCGCCGCCGTGCCTCCACGCCGAGGCTCGCACGACGGGCCGCACCAGGGCGGTCCCGGGCCGCTGACGGAGGTCACCGCCGCGAGAGGAGGGCCCACGCGACGACGAGGAGCGCGGCGAACGCCATCACGGCCGCAACGAGCAGCCAGGTGCGCGTGCTCCGGGCGACGGGCGCGAACGCGGGCAGCGCCGGCACGGACAGGCGCGCGTGCACCTCGCTCGCCACGTCGTTGCGCAGCGTGGTCTCGAGGTCGCCCGGAAGGCCGAGCGATCCGCGCAGGCGTCCGAGCTCCGACTGCATCTCGCCCGCGCTCGGGAACCGCTGCGCGGGGTCCTTCGCCAGCGCGCGCGCGAGGAACGCGTCGAGGGCTGCGGCGCCCGCCAGCGCTCGCTCGGCGGAGACCTTCGGGATCGGCGCCTCGATGTGCGCCATCAGCACGTCCACGGCCTTCTTCGAGCGGAAGGGCGGCCTGCCCGTCAAGAGCTCGAAGGCCACGCAGCCCACGGCGTAGACGTCGGTCAGGGGCGTGCACGGCTTGCCGCGCGCGTACTCGGGCGCCATGTAGAGCGGCGTGCCGACGATCTCGCCGGTCGCCGTCAGCGCCTGCAGCGGACCGCCCGCGACGGTCTTGGCGAAGCCGAAGTCCACCAGCTTGACGCCCGCCCCGCGCACGAGGAACACGTTGCCCGGCTTGACGTCGCGGTGCACGACGCCCGCGCGGTGAGCGGCCTCGAGCGCGCCCGCGAGCTGCCAGAGGATCCCGAGCGCGGCGGGGACGTCGGGCTCGCCCTTGCCCGCGGTCCGCGCGATGAAGTCGCCGAGGGGCTCGCCGTCGAGGAGCTCCATCACGAGGTGCGCGTTGCCGTGCTCGTCGTGCCAGAACTCGAGCACCTCGACCACGTTCGGGTGAGCGATGCGCGCCGCCGCGACGGCCTCGGCGCGGAACCGCCCGAGCAGCTCGCGATCGGTCGCCACGTGCTTGTGCAGGACCTTGACCGCGACGTCTCGGCCGAGCTCCTGGTGGCGCGCGCGGAACACGGTCCCCATCGCGCCCGAGCCGAGGGGCGCGAGGAGCTTGACCCGCCCGAGGACCGTCCCCGTCGGCAGCGTGTCGCGCGGCGGCTCGCGGCGATCCACTGCCAGGATGGTAGCGCGCGCTGGCGCGGGTGCGGACGGTACGGAGCGCGCACACCGTCGACGCGTCGCGGATCGAGAGGCTATGATACGCGAGGATGTCCGTGCCTCTCGCGGTGGTGCTGAGCAGGCACACGCTCACCTCTCGTCGCGCCACGCAGGCCTTCGTCGCCGCGGGCCTCGAGGTGGTGCAGTGCGAGTCGCCGCACTGGGCTCCGAGCGATCGCGAGCGCACGCGCATCGTCCTGCTCGACCTGGACCTCGAGCCCGCCACGCCGCCCGCCGTGCTGGTCGAGAGCACGCAGCGCACGTATCCCGACGTCGCGATCGTGGTCGTCGCCGGCGTCCATGCGCTGCAGCGCCTCCTCGCGGCGCTCGTCCACCCGGCGGCGGCGCACCTCGTCCCGAAGCGTGGGTGCGCGCGCCCGCCGGGCCCCGCCACCGTCGAGGAGCTCGGGAGCACCGCGTGGCCCGACGAGCACGCCCTCTACACGCTGGCCCGGCGCAGGCTGGGCGCGGCCGAGGGGCTGTCGGGCTTCTTCCTGTCGGGGACGCCCGTGCACACGCACGTCCTCGGCCGCTCGGGCGAGCGCAAGGCGGCCCTCTCGGACCTCGAGCGCTTCGCGGACTCGCTCGAGCTCCCGCAGGATCGCAGGGGCCGGGTGCAGCTCGTGGCGGACGAGCTCCTCGGCAACGCCTTCTTCGATGCGCCGAGGGACGCGGCCGGCGAGCCCCTGCATCGCGCGGGCGGGCCGGAGGTCGTGCTCGACGCCGAGCATCGCGTGACGCTGGCCTACGCCTGCGACGGGCAGACGCTGGCCGTGTCGGTGCGCGACGGGTTCGGGACGCTCACGCGCGCGCGCGTGGCCGAGCGCCTGCGGCGCATCGGCGATCCCGACCTTGCACCCGCCGAGGGGCCGGGCGGCGCGGGCCTCGGTCTCATCATGGTGCACGCGTCGGCGGATCAACTGCTCTTCCGGCTGGCGCCCGGGCGCTCGACCGAGGTGGTCGCAACGCTCCGCATCTCCGGGAGCGCGCGAGAGGCGCAGCTCGTCGGGACGTCCGTGCACCTCGAGGGGCCGTGACGACACGCACGGAATTCGCGCGCTGAACGCATGCACAGCGTTCTGGGACGCCGGGAAAGTTGTTCCAGCGTACTGCGAGGCCTACACGATCCTTGTCAAGCTGAGGACAAGTGCGCTACGCGTCCTCGACCGTGCGCCGAGCCGGCGTCCATGGTTCCGCACAGCCCTGGGGAGGGATTTCGATGATGCAGGCGTGGGTCTCGCAGTGGTCCAAGCGAGTGCTTCCGATGCTGGCCGCGACGCTGGTCGCGTGCAGCGCCAACCCTCCTGGCGGCAACGGCGGCGCCGGCTCCGGGAACTTCCCCGGTGGCAGGCTCGACGGTGGCGCGGGTCAGGGCGGCATGTCCGGTGGCGGCGGCTCGTCGCTGCCGACGGACGGTCCGCCCGTCAACGCCGACGCGCAGTGCAACCTCGGCTCGTGCGCGAGCGCGGGCGCGAACTGCGGCCCGGTCGGTGACGGCTGCGGCGGCACGATCGACTGCGGCACGTGCACGGCCCCCGACACCTGCGGAGGCGGCGGGACGCCGAGCCAGTGCGGCCGCATGGGCTGCACGCCGCGCACCTGCATGGACCTCGGCGTGGGCTGCGGCCCCGCGGGCGACGGCTGCGGCGGCATGATCGATTGCGGCACGTGCACCGCGCCGCAGACCTGCGGCGGCGGAGGCGTCCCGAGCCAGTGCGGCGGCAACAGCACCGCCGACGGTGGCATGTGCACCCCCCGCACGTGCGCGATGGCGGGCGCGGACTGCGGCCCGGTCGCGGACGGCTGCGGCGGCATCGTCCAGTGCGGCACGTGCATGGCCCCCGACAGCTGCGGCGGCGGCGGCATGCCGAGCAGGTGCGGTCACGCGACCTGCACGCCGCGCACGTGCGCCCAGGCAGGCGCGAACTGCGGCCCGGTGGCCGACGGCTGCGGTGGCTTCCTCGACTGTGGCACCTGCGTGCGCGGCGGCGAGACCTGCGGCGGCGGCGGGATGCCGAGCGTGTGCGGCAAGGTCTGCACGGGCCTTTGCCTGCAGCAAGTGAACTGCGACGCCGGCCGCACGACCGTGTCGGGCATCGTCTATGCGCCGACGCCGTCGCAGTTCGGCATGGCGGACCCGCTGCCGGGCGCCGTGGTGTACGTGCCGAACGCCCCGGTGCAGCCGTTCCCGACGACGGGCGTGACCTGCGACCAGTGCAGCGGCACCGCGTCGGGCTCGCCGCTCGTCCAGGCCACGAGCGGCCCTGACGGCCGCTTCACGCTCGAGAACGTGCCCGCCGGCACGAACATCCCCCTGGTCATCCAGCTCGGCCGCTGGCGCCGCCAGGTGCAGATCCCGACGGTCGCGGCGTGCACGGACACGTCGCTTCCGGCCGAGCTCACGCGCCTGCCGCGCACCAAGTCCGAGGGCGACATCCCGAAGATCGCGATGGTGACCGGCTCGGTCGACGCGCTCGAGTGCGTGCTCTACAAGATCGGCATCGCAGGCACGGAGTTCACCACCAACAACGGCGACGGTCGCGTCCACATCTTCCGGCAGAACGGCGCCTCCGCGTCGGGTCCCGGCTCCACGGCGAGCGCGTCGACCCTCTACAACGACATCAACCAGCTCACGAAGTACGACCTCGTGATGTTCGGCTGCGAGGCCTCGGAGGTCGCCAAGCCCGCGGCGGCGCGGACGAACCTCGTCAACTACGCCGACATGGGCGGCCGCGTGATGGCCACGCACTACGAGTACACGTGGCTCTACCAGACCACGCCGTGGAGCTCGACCGGCGTCTGGGACGCGGACCCGAACCTCTCGCACACCCCGTCGATGAACGACGCGGCCATCACGGCGACCGTCGACACGTCGTTCCCCAAGGGCGCGACGTTCATGCAGTGGCTGATGCGCGTGGGCGCGTCGAACGGCCCGAACACGATCAGCATCAACGTACCGCGCAACGACCTCGACGGCGTCAACGCCCCGGGGCAGCGCTGGATCCACTCGACGGCGGCGCAGACGCCGCTGTCGGGCGCGACCGTGCAGCACTACACGTTCAACACGCCGCAGGCCGCGCCGGTGGCGAACCAGTGCGGGCGCGTGCTGTTCTCCGACTTCCACGTCGCCGGCACGAGCTCCGGCTCGGCGACCTTCCCGGCGCACTGCACGGCCGGACCGATGACGCCGCAGGAGAAGGTCATCGAGTACATGATCTTCGACCTGACGAACTGCATCACGCCGGACGTGCCGCCGCCGTGCATGCCGCGCACGTGCGCCCAGCAGAACGCGAACTGCGGTCCCGTCGGTGACGGCTGCGGCGGGATCATCCAGTGCGGCACCTGCACGCCGCCCCAGACCTGCGGCGGCGGCGGCGTACCGAGCCAGTGCGGTGCGCCGCCCTGCAGCCCGCTGACCTGCATGGGCCAGGCGATCATGTGCGGCCCGGCCGGCGACGGCTGCGGCAACCAGCTCGACTGCGGCATGTGCGTGGCGCCCGACACCTGCGGCGGCAACGGCGTGCCCGGCCAGTGCGGGCACACGATGAGCTGCATGCCGCGCACCTGCGCCCAGCAGAACATCGAGTGCGGCCCGGCCGGCGACGGCTGCGGCAACCTCCTGCAGTGCGGCGACTGCCCGCCGGGTCAAACGTGCGGCGGCGGCGGCACGCCGGGTCGCTGCGGCAACCGGCCGTGCACCCCGCGCACGTGCGCGCAGGCGAACGCCAACTGCGGGCAGATCGGCGACGGCTGCGGCGGCACACTGAGCTGCGGCACGTGCGTGGCGCCCGACACCTGCGGCGGCGGCGGCGTCGCCAACCGCTGCGGCCACATCGGCTAGTCTACGAGTGGCCGGCTGGAAGCCGGCCACCAGGAGG
>CAZQJC010000268.1:0-14907 GCA_964593795.1 uncultured Myxococcales bacterium
CTCGTGCGCAACCTTCGCGACCAGCTCCGCACCTACGTCCTGCCACCCCGCCGCTCCGACCGTTCGTACCCCCGAGCCGTGAAGCTCAAGATGAGCAATTACGCGCGCAAGCGCCCCAAGCTTCGCGCAAAGTGACCGGCAATGGCGCAAGACCCAATGCCGGTCACATTGCGCCGGCCTGGTCCTGGCCCTGGTCCTGGTCCTGGTCGAAGCCCCCAGAACCACGCAGGCGAAGACCAGGACCAAGACCAAGACCAGGTGGTCAGCGGACGGATTCCGTCATTATCCGACCGGCATTGGCGCTAGACCAATGGGGGTCCCCTGACGTCGGCGCTGACGTTGACCTGAACGTGAACGTGAACGTGAACCCGAACGCCACCTTGGACGTGGACCTCGACTCGGCACAGGACCATCTGGGCGAGCGACGATGCCGTCGACCAGCTCGAGGCCGCGAGCGGAGCCTCGCGCCTGATCGGTCCTGTTCGCCGACTACGGTCGCGGGGCCTCGGCGGTTGCGGTGATGTCGAAGTTCATGTCCACGGTGGTGTTCACGTTGACGTTCACGTCAACGTCATCTGTTGAGTGACCGACGTGGTTCCTCGCAGTCGCCCCCCCGGGCACACGGGCTGCAAAGCCCTCGGTCGACCCGCAAGCGTTGCTGGTTTGCGTGCCGTCCGGGCCACGTTTCGCGCAATTCGTTCGCAACGGTCCCGGGCACGCGCACGGAAGGTGCGAGCGAGACATGCGAGCGACGAGGCTTCTGGTGGTGGTGCTCCTCGCGGCTTGCGCCGACGAGGGCCGCGGTCGCGCCGGAGCAGGCGGGGCTGGCGGTGGCGGGGTCGGGGGCGCGGCGGGGAGCGCGGCGACGCCGCCCGCGGGGCGCCTCTTCGTCGCGAGCCAGCAGGACGGCACGGTGCAGGTGCTCGACGCGCGCACGCTCGCGGAGCTCGCCACGATCGCGCTCGCGGAGCCCGGCGCCGCCCGCACGATCGGCTTCGGCGCGCACTTCGTCACCCCGAGCGCGGACTGCAGCAAGGTCTACGCGGTCGCGAACGCGTCCGACCGCGCGAACGAGGAGCAGCTCGTCGAGATCGAGACCGCGGGGTTCACGGTGACGCGCCGCGTCCGCATGGGCGCGGGCGCCGTGATGGGCGAGCTCGCGGTCGCGCGCGGCAAGGTCTACGCGAGCTTCGCGTTCGCCGAGGAGGTGCGCGTCTTCGACCCCGCGACCGGGGCCGTCAAGGTCATCCCCGGCGTCATGACGCAGTCGAGCCCGCACGGCATGACGCGGACGGCCGACGAGCGCTTCGTGGCCGCCTCGGGCGGCGTGAGCGAGGGCTACGTCTATCG
This sequence comes from uncultured Myxococcales bacterium, assembly GCA_964593795.1. Taxonomy (GTDB): domain Bacteria; phylum Myxococcota_A; class Polyangia; order JAHFDS01; family JAHFDS01; genus JAHFDS01. The sequence continues at coordinate 1,351 of CAZQJC010000268.1, forward strand.
CATCGACACGGCCACCGACACGATGACCTCGACGTGCCAGGTGCGCGGCATCCCGTCGGAGCTGTGGCTGACGCCGGACGGCGCGCGGGCGCTGCTCTCCGAGACGGTGGACGGCCGCGCCGAGATCCTGACGTTCGAGGGCTGCAAGACCGCGGTGGTCACGCTCGACCACGCGATGCCGAACCCGCTGCAGGTGCGCCTCTCGCCCGACGGCAAGCGCGCCTTCGTCGCCGAGAAGGGCCGCGAGAGCGCGAGCCCCGCCGACGTGGGCACGTTCGTCTACCAGATCGATCTCGAGTCCGCGCAGGTCGTGGGCAAGATCGCGACGCCGCTCCGGGGCGTGTACGCGCTCGAGCTCGCGCCCGGCGGCGGCTGGCTCTTCGCGACGGGCTTCTTCTCCAACCAGGTGGCCGCGATCGAGATCGCCACCGGCGCGAGCCAGGTCCACGCCACGGGCCGCAATCCGGCGGGGGTGGCCTTCTGCCCCGCGCCGTGAGCCGCGCCGCCCTCGGGGGCCTGCTCGTAGGCCTCCTCGCCGCGCGCGCCCACGCGACGCCGCGCATCGCCCTGCGCGAGGGCCTGCCGTGCCGCACCTGCCACGAGAACCCGAGCGGCGGCGGCGTGCGCACGGCCTACGCGCGCAGCGTGTACGCGCAGCTCGAGCTGCCGGTCCGGGCGCTCGCGAGCCCGCCCGCGTTCGACGGCGAGGTCGCGCCCGACGTCGCGGTCGGCGCCGACCTCCGCTTTTCGTACCTCTACCAGCGGCCGGGCCAGCCGCGGCTCGAGCCCGTCAACAGCTTCGCCGTGATGCAGGCGGACCTCTACGTCGCCGCGCGCTTCGCCGATCAGCTCACGCTCTACTTCGACCAGGGCCTGCTCGGCTCGTGGGAGGCGATGGCGATCTGGGACCTGCCGTGGAACCTCTACCTCAAGGTCGGCCGCTTCACGCCGACGTTCGGCCTGCGCCTCGACAACCACCAGGTGTTCACCCGCCAGGGCGTCGGCTTCGGCGCGCGCGAGAAGGACGTCGGCGTCGAGGCCGGTCTGCGCCTCGGGCCGGTCCTCGTGCAGCTCGCGGTCCTAAATGGCGAGCCGCCCGACGTGGGCCTCTTCGACACGAACTCCAGCAAGGCCGTCGTGGGTCGCGTCGAGTGGCAGGGCGGCGAGACGCTGCGCGCCTTCGCGGGCGTGTCCGGCTACCACAACCTCACCGGCAAGTACCAGGACAAGGGCACCGATGATCTCGCGGACGACGTGGACGATCGCGCGCGCGACGTGCGCCTCTCGGGGCACCTTGGCCTCTCGCTCGGGCGCCTCTCGTACCTCGGCGAGGCGAGCGTGCGCCTGCAGAAGGCGCTCGCCGAGACGGCCGATGGCAAGACGCGGGCCGCCTTCCAGTCGTACTCGGAGCTGTCGCTGCAGGCGCACCGCGGGGTCGACGTCGCGCTCCTGTACGAGTACCAGGACCCCGACCTCGACACGCAGCCGACCTCGGTCCACCGCTTCGGAGGCCTGCTCGAGGTGTTCCCGGTCGCGTTCGTCGACGTGTGGTTCCTCTACCGGCACGCCGCAGGCGAGGGCAATCCGCTGGACGGGACCGACGAGGTCCTCGGGATGCTGCATGCGTACTTCTGAGGCGCTGCTCGCGCTCGTCGCGGTCGCGGTCACGACGCCGGCGCGAGCCGAGGCGCCCGACCTCGCGCGCGGGGAGCGCGTGTTCCGCCGGTTCTGCGCGCCCTGCCACGGCCGCACCGGGCGTGGCGACGGCGACGCGGCGCGCTTCCTGGTCGTGCCTCCGCGCGATCTGACGCGTGGGGTCTTCAAGTGGCGCTCGACGGCGACGGGCGCCATGCCCACGGAGGAGGACCTCGTCCGCACGGTGCGCGAGGGCACGGGCGCGTCGCGCATGCCGGCGTTCGGGGCGCTCCTGCCGCCGCGCGAGCTCGCGGCGGTGGCGCGCTTCGTCATGAGCCTCTCCCCCCGGTTCGCGCGAGAGCCCGTCGCGCCGGAGGATCGCCTCCACGTCCCGCCGCGGCCGCCGTGGAGCGACGCGCTCGTCGCCCGGGGTCGCGAGGTCTACGGGCGCATGCAGTGCGCGCGCTGCCACGGCGACGGCGGCCGCGGCGACGGCCCCGCGAGCGCGGAGCTCAAGGACGACCTCGGTCGGGCCGTCCGCGCGTTCGACTTCACGCGCGGCGACTACCGCGGCGGCAGCGCGCCCGAGGACGTCTACCGCACGTTCATGACAGGCCTCGACGGGACGCCCATGCCGTCCTTCGTCGGCTCGATGACGCCCGAGGAGGCGTGGGCGCTCGTGGCCTTCGTGCGCACGCTCGAGCGGCCGCGCGGCTGGCTCCTCTCGAGGCCCTGAGGAGGTTCCGATGTCACGCTCCCCACTCTGGTTGCTCCTCGCCGCGCTCGGGTGCGGCTCCGACCCCGGGGGCACCGCCGGTGCGGGCGGCACCGGCGCCCAGGCGCCACCGGCCGCGATCATGGACGACTGCAGCGTGGCGCCCGGCGTGTACGACGAGGCCTGGGCCGCGCTCTACGACCGCCGCGACGCGGTGCAGGTGGACGCCGCGCAGGCCTCCGCGTTCGTCTCGCCGAAGCCGGGCCAGGTCCTCGACAGCACGGCGGGCCCCGTGGTGCTGCGCTGGACGGAGCTCGGCCCCGCGCCCTCGACGAAGCCCGGCGCCGCGCCTGCCCCCGGCGTCACCGCGCACGGCTGCAGCCTGAGCCAGGACCTCTACTGGATCCAGCTCCAGCTCGGCGCCGAGACGGTGCACGTGCTCAACCTGGATCGCGAGTGGACGATGACGGCCGTGGTGCTCGGCAAGGTGCTCGCCGCCGGGGGCCAGGTCACCGCCCGGCTCGTGCGCGCGCCGATGGTCTCCGATCGCGTCGACGCCGGCCCCTACCGCCAGCCCGCCGACGTCATGTTTCAGATCCACTGACAGTCGTCGTCCACGTCCACGTCCACGTCCACGTCCACGTCGTTGACGTCGTGGCCGGTTCTCTACCGGCCGTCGCCGCAGTCCGGTAGCTCGACGAAGGCGAGCAGGTCCCCGATCTCCGCGTCCGACAGCAGCTCCTCGGCGAATGGCGGCATCGACCCGCCCGCGCCGAAGAACTGCCCGTGCCGGACCTTCTCCTGCACGACGAGCGCGAGCGGCACCTTGGGCTCCGCGAACACGCTGCAGTAGCTCCGGAAGGCGTCCGGGAACCACGGCGTGAGCGCCGGCTCGACGCGGCCCTCGCCGGTGCCGTACGCGCCGTGGCAGGGCGCGCACGCCTGCGAGAACACCTGCGCCCCGCGGCCGCGATCGCCCGCCGGGATCACCGTGCGCACCTGCGGCGGCAGCGAGAAGCGCCGGGCCTCGAGCGACGCCGCCGGCGAGGGGCTCAGGGACGCGAGGTACTCGAAGAGCGCGCGCATCTCCGGCGAGTCGCCTGGCACACCGCGCGCGTCGCCCTTCATGAAGAAGGTCAGGCAAGCGTTCACCGCCTGCAGGCTCGACGAGAGCTCGCCGTTCCACCAGCCGCGCCGCGCCATCACGTCGTGGAGCGAGCCGCCGACGAACACCGTGCCTCCCGCGCGATCGCCGTCCTTCGTCGTCCCGTGGCACGTCGCGCACACGAGCTCGTTCTGCTTCGAGCCGCCGAGGTGCGGGCCCGCGCGGAAGAGCCGCTCGCCGAGCTCGACGCCCGTGGGCGCGCGCAGCTCGTCGCCGCAGCCGCCGAGCCAGCCCGCGAGCACGAGGAGCGGAAGGCCCCTCACGGCGCCACCGGTGCAAGGACGAGGATGCCGACGGGGAACGCGCCGACCGCCGCGGGGGTCTCCGCCTGGCCGGAGTCGAGCGCCACCGCGACCAGGCTCCCCGGCCCGACGCGATCGCCCTCGCACAGCACGTGCGCGCGCCGGCCGTCGGCGTCCGCCACGACGTCGCGCGGACGGCTGCACGCCGCGCCGAGCGCCAGCCGGTCCGTCACGCGGGCCGTGCGCCAGTCGACCACCACGAGCTGGTCCGGCGCCTGCGTGGGCACGAGGAACCGCCCGTCGGCGAGCATCGCGCCGCGCCCGCCGACGCCGCCCACGTCCACCGCGCTCGCCGCGTCCATCTCGCCGGTGCGTGGGTCGAAGACGAGGATGCGCGGCGAGAGCAGGCCCGTCACCCAGACGCGCCCGTCCGGCGCGACGTGCACGAAGTTCGGCTCGAAGCACGGGCAGCCCACCTTGCCCGGCGACTGCCGGTTGCCCCACGTCTCCATGCAGCCAACGAGGCGGCTCGACGCGTGGCACGCGGCCTCCACCGCGACCTTGCGCACGCGCGGCGGATCGACCGACAGGTCCACCACGCCGAGCTCGTCGGACTGATCGCACGCCACGAAGAGCGTGCGGTCGTCCGCCGAGAGCGCCAGGCCATTCGAGCCCGGGCACGTGCGCAGGTAGCCCCCCGCCACGGGTCGCAGCGCGAGCGGCGCGAGGCCCACGATGGCGAGCTCGGCGTCCACGGCGTCGGGCGGTGGCGAGAGCACGCCGCCGCCGACGATGCGCCGCACCTGGCCGAGGTTGTAGTGCGCCACGAAGGCGGCCGCGCCCGCGTGATCGAGCACCACCTCGGCCGGGTTCGGCTTGATGTTGACGCGCGCGACCTGGCGCAGGTCGCTCCGCCGCAGCTCGAGCAGGAAGCCGTTGGCCGCGGCCGAGCCGTGCGCCGCGTGCGGCCCCTCGCCGGACCCCGGCGCGAAGTTGGCCATCGACACGAAGACGCGCGTGCGATCGGGCGACGCGACGGCGAGGTAGGGCCCCTCGGCCTCGATCGGGCTCACGCCCACCGGCACCGGCGCGGTCACCGGCGTGCCCTGCGCGAGGTCGATGACGGACAGGCGGTCGTCGTTCGCGCTCGTCACCACGGCCACAGGCCCCGCCGGGTACTGGATGGCGGCCTCCGGCAGCTCGGGCCACCAGGCCCCGAGCCTGAGGTCGGGCGGACGGCCGTAGTCCACGCGGGTCTCGCCGCAGGCCAGCGCGCCGAGGACCCCGAACACCGCGAGCGCCCTCACGGCGCCACCGCGACGATGTCGAGGATCATCCCGGGGTGGATGGTGCAGAACGCGCGATAGCGCCCGGCCCCGCGGCCCGGCACCTCGAACGTCACGTCGACGGTGCCGGCGCCCGGCACCACCGTCTTCGGCAGGCCGAGCTCGGGGCTGCGCCCGGCGATGTCGTGCGACTCGCTGTCCGTGTTGACGATCGTCAAGGTCACGCGCGAGCACGCCGGGACCTCGTAGCTCGGCGGATCGAACTGGAACGAGCGGGTCGTGTTGACGAGCGCGCGCGGAGTGAGCTGCCCCATGCAGTCCACGTCCGGCGGCACGTAGCCCGCCGCCGCGCCCGCCGCGCCGCCGGATGTATTCGCCTGGACGGATGCATCTGGCGCCGCCGGCCCGCCCGTCTCCGGGAGGCACGCGAGCGCAAGGATCGCGGCCGCGCCCGCCGCGCAGCGGGCGCGCACGCACGGATTGCACCGGCGCCAGGCCAGGGCGACAAAGCTGCACGCGCGCGCTCCGCTAACCACTCGCACCTCCATGGGGCACGGCCCTTGCCTCATTTCCGCCGGAATGCCCGTTCGAGGACCTCGCACATGGCGTGCCATCGCCGCTGCCGCTCCGGTCCTCGCGCTCCTCGCGTACGCGCCCCGCGCGCACGCGACGCCCGCCTTCGCGCGGCGCCACGAGGTGTCGTGCAACGCCTGCCACCAGGTGCACTACCCGCAGCTCAACGCCTTTGGCAAGGCCTTCCGCGAGCACGGCTACCAGCTCCCCGACGGCGCCGAGGACGCCGCGCGCGCGCGCCGCACGCTCGAGCCCGGCACCGGCCGCGAGACGCTCTCGGTGTTCAAGGAGGTCCCCCTCTCGATCCGCGGCGAGGTCTTCGGCCTCGTCCGCCCGCAGCCCACCGGCAAGCCCGCGTCCGAGACGAGCGTCTATGGCTTCCTCGTCGGCGGCGGCTCGCTGGCGAAGGACCTCTCGTTCTTCTTCAGCTGGTCGCCGTACCCGGCGCCGGCGCTGCACCAGGCGCGCGTGGGGTTGCACGACCTCGCCGCGTCGTGGCTCGGCCCAGGCGCGCTCAACCTGCGCGCGGGCCAGCTCTTCCTCCTCGACTTCCAGCGGCCGACGCACCGCCAGCTCGTGCCCGGCCCGAGCGCCGTGGGCGCCGTGCGCGTCGGCGAGAGCCTCCTCAACCTCGACGACCCGCAGCTCGGCGTGCAGCTCTACGGCCGCCCGGGCCTCGGCCCGCTCTTCTACGAGCTCGCGATCGTCGCGGGCGATCCGGGGCCGTCGGGCGGCGAGCGCGACGACTGGAAGGACGGCTTCCTGCGCCTCTCGTACACGCTCTTCCAGCACTCGAGCCACGAGGTCACGGCGGGCGGCTTCGGCTACCTCGGCCGCTCCGACCTCGTGTCGGAGGGCTACGGCATCAAGCTCGTGCACCGCGACGACGTCTGGTACGGCGGCGGCGATCTCGAGCTCGACCTCGGACCGGTGAACGTCTTCGGCATGGCCTACCACGCGAGCCACTCCGATCCCGCGACCGACGGCCACGCGGTGACGTTCCAGGCGCTCCGCGCGCAGGCCCTCGTCGCGCTCGCGCCCGCGCTCTCGTGCGGAGCGCGCTACGAGCAGGTGCGCTCCACCAGCGTGTCCTCGCTCGAGCGCCACCAGCTCGCCGTCCACGGCGCCTTTTCGCTCGCCACGAACGCGGTGCTCTCGCTCGTGTACCGGCACGACTTCCACGACGCGGCGAGCCGCTCCGCCGTGCTCACGCTGGACGTGGCGCTGTGAGGCGCCCCCGCACGCTCCTCGGCTGCTTGCTCGGCGCGCTCGCGCTCGGCTGCGGCGCCGAGACGACCGGCATCCAGTCGGTCACGTTCGCCTTCACGCCGGTCGCGGTGCCCGCGCCTCCCGCCGGGATCGACGTCGCGGAGCTGCCCCACGCCACGGGACGGGCCACCGTCGACGTCGTGGGCGGCCGCGGCCTCGTCCGCGTCACGGGCCTGCCGTCCCTGCCCGATGGGTTCTCCTACGCGGTGATGGTCCACGTGACGCCCGATCCGCGCACGTGGATCCCGGGCGCCGAGAGCGGGGCGGCCGTAGGTCACGTCCACGGCGCGCTCACCGGCAGCTCGGGCGCGCCGGCGACGCACGCGCACGACGAGCACGCGCCGCCGCCCGATCAGGTCCCGGTGTTCGTCCAGCCGCTCGTCCCGAGCACGACGGCGCCGGGGTACCTCGAGACCGCGTTCTCCGCCGCCGACCTCGCGCCGCTTCCGCTCGGCGGCGTGCGCGGCGGCATGGTCGTCCTTCGCAGCAGCGATCCCGGCGTCGCGTCGGTCCTCATCATGGTGGGCGACGTCACCGCAAACCCCGCCTCGGGCGGGAGCTCGAGCGCACCCGCGAGCGGCCATGTGCACGGCGCGTAGCCTGCTCTGGCTCTTCATCGCGCTCGCCCCGACGCGCGCCGGGGCCGACGCCGCCGCGCGCGGGCGCGCCCTGTACGTCACGCGTTGCGCGGTCTGCCACGGCCCCGAGGGTCGCGGCGACGGCGCCATCGCGCGCTACCTCGACCCCGCGCCGCGCGACTTCACGGGCGGCGTCTACAAGCTCCGCTCCACGGCGACCGGCGCGCTGCCCACCGACGACGACCTCCTCCGCACGCTCTGGCGCGGCGTCCCCGGCACCGCGATGCCCGCCTGGTCGGGCCTGCCCGTCTCCGACCGCCGCGCGCTGGTCGCGTACCTCAAGTCGCTCTCGCCGCGCTTCGCGCGCACGTCCCCCGCGGAGGTCGTGCCCGTCCCCGAGCCGCCGCCCGCTTCGGCCGCCGCGCTGGCCGCCGGGGCGCGGACCTACGAGCTCCTGCAGTGCAGCCGCTGCCACGCCGCCGACGGCCGGGGCCGCGGGGTGGTCGCGCCCGAGCTGGTGGACGACCGCGGGCGCCGCGCGTACCCGTTCGACTTCACGCGGAGCTGGAAGCTCAAGGGCGGCTCGCTCGCCGGCGATCTCTACCGCACGCTGCACACGGGCCTCGACGGCACGCCCATGCCCTCGTACCACGACAGCGTGTCGGTCGAGGACAGCTGGCCGCTCGTCCACTACCTGCGGTCGCTCTTCCTCGACCGCCGCGACCCGTAGATCTGGCCCTTCTCGCACCTGACGGAGCGCAAGTCGCGCGCTCGCCGCTGCCTTAGATTCGCGTCATGGACGCCACAGTTGCGATGCTCGCAAAGGCCCTCGGCGCGCGAGAAGTGACGAGCGCCGGCCCCGGAGTGTGGATGCTCGTCGAGGACGAGTCGCGCGCCGCACTCAAGATCTCCGTCGACGCCCGGCGGCAGCGCGTGCAAGCGACGCTGACCGACGGCGGCGGCGTCATGCGGAGCACGGTCGACGTCGCGCCGGTGAGCCACGTGGTGCAGGACCCGGCGTTCGGGGGGCGGGTGCTCCTGCACGTCGGCACGCTGCAGATCCGGATCGACAGCAAGCCCACGCTCGCGATCGAGATCATCTCGAGCTGACGGCCACTCGGACGCTCACCTGCGCATGAGGGCGTCCAGGCTCCGGGCGAGCCGCGTCACCGCCGGCGCGCGCAGGATGGACAGGTGCCCCCCCGCGATGGCCTCGAGGGTCACGCGGGGCGCCAGCGTGGCCCAGCCGAGGTCGGGCGCGACGCGGAACCACGGCGCCTCGTCGCGCTCCGTCGCGCGGTAGACCGCGATGGGCACCGGCACGGGGGCCACGCGCTCGTCGTAGCGCGCGACGATGTCGTCGGCGATGGGGCCGACGGCCTCGAGCTCCACCGGCCGCGCGGGGGCCGCCGGGGCCACGGGGCGCCGCCCCGGAAGGCGCGCTCGCACCTTGCGGGCGAGCTGCTCGACCATGCGCCGCGGGTCCTCGGCGAGCCGCGTGGCCAGGGTGCGCACGTGCGCGCGCCGCTCGTAGCTGAGCGCGCGCGGGAGCGGCGCGTCGAACAGGGCCACCGCGCCGACCTCGCGCCCGGCCGCGACGAGCTGCCGCGCCACCTCGGCCGCGAGCACGCCGCCGAAGCAGAGGCCCGCGAGGTGGTACGGGCCCGCGGGGAAGCGCTCGAGGACGAGCCTCGTGTAGCGCTCGGCGATCTCCTCGAGCCGCGGTGGCGCGCCGTCGATGAGCCACGGGATGTGGATGCCGAAGACGGACCGGTCGTCCTCGAGCCCGAGCGCGAGCTCGCGGAAGAGCGTGACGCCCATCAGGCAGAGGAGCGGCGGCGCGCCCGAGCGCCCCTTGCGCAGCTCGACCACGAGCGGCGCAGAGGTGTCGGCGCCGGCGCCGAGCTGCGCCACGAGGCGCTCGACCGTGGGCGCCTCGAACATCGCGGCGATCGGGGGCAGGACGCCGAACTCCTCGGAGATGCGCTGCCGCAGCGTCACCGCGCGCACCGAGTCGCCGCCGAGCGCGAAGAAGTCGCGGTCCACGGGCGCGTCGGCGAGCTCGAGGACCTCGAGGAAGAGCGCGAGCATGCGCGTCTCGGCGTCGCTCGCAGGCGCGCGCCCCTGCACCTCGACCTTGCGCTCGGCCACCGGCGGCGGCAGGCGCTTGCGGTCGATCTTGCCGTTCGTGTTGAGCGGCAGCTCGTCCATGCGGACATATGCGCTCGGACGCATGTAATCGGGCAGGCCCTCGCGCACGCGCGCGTCGATCTCGCCGAGCTCGGCCTCGGGGCCCACGAAGTACGCGACGAGGCGCGGCTCGCCGCCCTCGGGCGTGAGCGCGACGACCACGGCCTCGCGCACGCCGGGCGCGGCACGAAGGCACGACTCGATCTCGCCGAGCTCGATGCGGAAGCCGCGGATCTTGACCTGGTGATCGATGCGCCCGAGGCACTCGAGGCCCCCGTGCGGCAGCCAGCGCGCGAGGTCGCCCGTGCGGTAGATGCGCTCGCCCGCCGGCGCGTGCGGGCTCGAGACGAACTTCTCGCGCGTGAGCTCGTCGCGGTGCAGGTAGCCGCGCGCGAGGCCCCGGCCGCCGATGCACAGCTCACCGATCTCGCCGCGCGGCACGAGCCCGCCCGCCTCGTCGCAGACGTAGATCTGGGTGTGGTCGATCGGCCGGCCGATGGTGATCGGGCGCTCGCCGGGCTGCATCCTCGCGACGGTCGACCACACCGTGGTCTCGGTCGGGCCGTAGAGGTTCCACAGCTCGCCGCCCGTGGCGTGCAGACGCTCCGCGAGCTCGCGCGGGATGGCCTCGCCGCCACAGAGCTTCTTGAGCGGCAGCGGTCGCTCGCCGAGGCCCGCGTCGCACAGGAGGCGCCACGTGGTCGGCGTCGCCTGCATCATCGTGACGTCGCCGGCCTCGAGCCGCGCCCGGAGCCGGCGCGCGTCGAGCGCCGCGCCTCGGTCCGCGATCTCGACCGTCGCGCCGACGCAGAGCGGCCCGAACAGCTCGAGCACGGAGATGTCGAAGGTGGTGGTGGTCACCGCGAGCAGGTGGTCGGTGGGCGCGATGCCCGGCTCGCGCGTCATCGACGTCAGAAAATTCGCGACCGCGCCGCGCGGCACGCCCACGCCCTTGGGGCGCCCCGTCGAGCCCGACGTGAAGAGCACGTACGCGAGCTGCTCGCCCGGCGCGCCCTTCGGGAGCATGGGAGCGCACCTGGCGATCTCCTCCGCCGCCTCCTCGAGCATGACGATCTGCGTGGGCGCGGGGACCTCGAGCGCGCCCACGATCGCGCGCGTCGTGAGCAGGACGCGCGGCGCGGCGTCCTCGAGGATGAGGCGGATGCGATCGGGCGGGTGCGTCGCATCGAGCGGCACGTAGGCGCCGCCGGCCGTCCACGCGGCGAGCAAGCAGACGAGCTCGTCCGTGCCGCGCTCGGTGCACACGCCGACGTGGGACTCGGGCCCGACGCCGAGGGTGCGCAGGTGCGTCGCGAGCCGGCCCACGCGATCGAGGAGCGCCTCGTAGGACAGCGACTGCCCGGCCGCGATCACCGCGACGTGCGCGGCGCGCGCGCGCGCAGCGGCGAAGATGCGGTCGAGCGGGTCGAGGGCGGCCGCGACGGGCTCGGGTCCGCGACCGAGCTCGAGGAGCACGGCCTGCTCGCCGCTCGGGGGCGTCTCGGGGCGCAGGGGCGACGACGGGATTTGCTCGGTGAGGTGGCTCATGGCGATATCGACTGGCACGAGTGGTGCAAGCACGATCGGTGCCACGCGGTGGCGGCAGAGTTTACCCATGCATGCGAGGTCCGAGGGTGACGCCTCCGGTGGCCAGTGGCTGCCGTATCCGCCAGCCCCGGTCCGCGGTGCAGGTGGACTACCGCCTGTCCCCGAGATTCCTTCAGCTGAACGGCCTCGGCCGCGCCCCTCATGGTGGCCGCCTTCCGAGGCGGCCACTCGCCAGTTAGCGCGCGTCCCGGAACAGGGCCGCGAGGCCCGGTGCGATGCGGTCGATGTCGTGCATCTCGCGCACGCGACCGCGGCCGTGCTCGCCCATGCGCGCGAGCTCGGCAGGCGTGGCTGCGAGGACGGCGCGGATGGCGGCGGCGAGCGGCGCGACGGCGCCCGCGGGCACGAGCCAGCCGTTCTTGCCCGGCTCGACGAGCTCGGGGATGCCGGCGACGAACGTGCTCACGCAGGGGCGGCCGCGCGCGAGCGACTCCATGATCACGACCGGCAGGCCCTCTGCGAAGCTCGGCAGGACGAGCGCCCGCGCGTCGTCGAGCGCGCGCCGCACCGCCTCGCCGTCCGCCCAGCCCGTGATGTGCACGCGCTCGCCGAGGCCCTGCGTGCGGATGGCGGCCTCGACCTCGCCGCGCATCTCGCCGTCGCCGACGAGCGTCATCTCGAACGGCACGCCCGCGCGCGCGACCTCGCCGAGCGCGTCGATGAGGACGAGCTGGCCCTTCTGCTCGGACAGGCGCCCCACCGAGACGAGCTTCGGCCCGGCCGGGATGGGCGCGATCGGCCGCTCGAGCAGCGTCGGGTCGACGCCGCAGCGGACGACGTGCAGCTTGTGCCAGTGCGCGTGCGCGACCTGACGGCAGAGCTGGCTCCGGCCGAACTCGGACACGCCGACGACGAACGCGGCGCGCTCGATCTTGTCGCCGAGGGACCACAGCGGCGCCTTGTCGAACTCCTCCGGGCCGTGGGCGGTGAACGAGAAGCGCGGCCCGCCGAGCTCGTGCACGAGCATCGCGACCGCGGCGGAGTTCGAGCCGAAGTGCGCGTGCACGTGATCCACGCGCGCGCCCGCGAGGGCCTCCGCGAGGAAGCACGCCTCGCCGAGGTACGCGCCGTGGCGGGCGAGCCCGCGCTCGGAGCGCGCGCCGATGCGCGCCGCGAGCGCCGCCGCCTGGCCGAAGCGAACCGGGTGCCTGGCCGCGACGCGCGCGATCGCCGCGGCGAGGCGCTCGGGACCCGCGTCGAGCACCACGGTCGTGCGCGCCGCCTCGGCCTGGTCAGCGGCGTCGACCAGCTTGTCCGGCGACCGCCGGATGCCGAAGCGCAGCACCTCGAGGCCGAGCCGTTCGAGCGCGGCGATCTCGCGGCGGATGAAGGTGTGGCTGACCTTCGGGTACTGGTTCGTCAGGTACGCGACGCGCAAGGGCGATCACCTTCCCTGGGGACGACAGGCCTTGCGGGCGGAGCGCAGGCCATGCTGCGCGTCGCCGACCACCGCGCGGCCGTGGTCCGTCAGGCCCCCCGCGGTGCCGTCGGTCGTGAGGTTGTCGCGCCGGCCGAACGGGTTGTACCAGTCCCACCACAGCCAGCCGAGCTCGCCGGGCGTGGCCGCGGCCATGACCGCCGGGTAGTCCATCGGGTCGTTCGCGTCGGCGAAGGCGTCGATGCCCGCCTGCACGGGGAACGGCAGACCCCCCGCGCGCTCGACGCCCTGCGCGAGCGTCATCATGTACTCGCCCTGGTACCAGCCGCTCTGACCCCAGTACGCCTGCCAGCCGAAGATGGTGTTCGTGAGCGTGTCCGCGCCGAGGACGCTCGCGCCGTGCATGAGCACCGACGGCAGGTCGCGGCCGAACTGGTTCGCGAGCACCGTGATCGGCACGCGGTAACCCTGGCCGCGGATCGTCGTGATGGCGGCGGTCGCGTCGGACTGCCAGCGCGTGCGGTTGTCGTACGTGGGCTCCTGGAACGCGTCGACGATGAGCCACGGCTCGTACTTGCCGAGCATCGCCTTGACCTCGGCCTGGCCGAACCAGGCGCGATCGCCGGGGCTCACGTAGAAGACCATGTCGTGGCTGACGATGCGCTCGAGGATGCGGTCGACCGCGGCCACGTCGAGCTGCTCGAGGTTCGGCAGGACGCGCACCGCGTTGGCGCCCGTCGAGGCGATCTCGTCGACCAGCGTGGTGAACGAGCCGCCGACGTCGATGCCGAGGCCGAAGATCTGCTCGACGCCGCGGATGACGAGGCGATTGCCGCAGGTGTCGAGGAGGTACCGCCCCTCGACGCGAAGCGTGACGCCCGCGCCTGCCGCGCCGCCCGCGCCCGCGCCGCCCGCACC
>CAZQJC010000269.1:0-30377 GCA_964593795.1 uncultured Myxococcales bacterium
CCGATCGCTCTCGCACCCCGCTCCATTTCGCGAGCTTGCAGGCTCCGATGGACAGGCTTCAGGCTACGGGCTTCAGGCTACGGCCGGACCCGGATCTCCGGCCGTAGCCCGTGGCCCGAAGCCCGTCGCCCGATCGTGAGGTCGCGTAGCGGAACCACGATCGCTGGTTTAGGGGTCAGGCCCAAGCTTCCAGGTTTCGTCGACGAGGCCGATCGAGGCGAGGACCTCGGCGCCGCGGGCGGCGTCGGCCTCCTTGAGGAAGACCCAGTCGCGGGAGAAGGTCGAGACGAAGAGGATGTCGAGGCCCGCGGCCGAGAGCGCCCCGGCGATGCGCGCGACGAACCCGACGCAGTAGAAGGGGTTCGCGCAGTCGATCGACAGGAGCTCCCAGCGATCCGGGTTGGTCGCCTCGATCTCGAGATCCTCGAGGTCCGCCTGGCGCGTGACGACGGTGATCTCGCGATCGTCGCGCGTGACGAGCAGGTGCCGCTCCGGCCGCCCCACGCGCCGCGCCCGCACCCAGACGTACGGGCCGAGCCGGCAGAAGGTGCTGCGGGCGAGGACGTCCTCGGTGGTCTTCGGGATGGGCGGGGCGACCATGCACCCAGGATCGCACGGCGGGCGGGCAAGGCCGCTATCATGGGGTGATGTCGATTCGTGCTCGCGCGGGTGCCTTGTGCGTGACGGTCCTCTTGACCGGCTGTGACGAGCGATTGCGCGGCGCGAGCGGCGCGCCGGGCGGGACCGGCGGCGGCGTCGATGCGGGCGCGGCGGGCGTGGCGGGGACCGGGGGGGCGGGCGGCGCCGGCGCGGTCGGGCCGGGGATCGAGTCGTTCCTGCCGTCCGTCCCGGCGCCGACGGGCGGGCCGAGGCTCGTCTTCGCCGGGCGCATCACCGACGGCAACGCCGGCACCGAGACCATCCCCGGCGCCGTATCGGTCGGCCACGCGGGCGACCTCTTCCTGCGCAACGACAAGATCCGCGTCGTCATCCAGCGCGAGGGCGATCGCGACATCGGGCCGACGCCCTACGGCGGCAACATCGTCGACGCCGATCTCGTGGCGGACCCGCGCGGCGATCGCTTCGGCGAGCTGAGCCTCGTGTACACCTCGGGGCGCACGCTCGACCTCACGAGCGACGCCGAGATCCTGGCCGACGGCGCGCAGGGCGGCGCCGCGGCCATCCGCATCCGCGGCAAGGACGCGCCGAACGACTTCATCCACCTGTCGGGCGCGGGCATCGTGCCGATCCCGCAGCAGCGCTCGGCGGACCTCGACCTCGGCCTCCTCGGCGCGGTGACGTACGTGCTCGAGCCGGGCGCCGATCACGTGCGCGTCCTCTACACGCTCTACAACCCGACGAGCGCCCGCGTGGACCAGCCCGTCGGGACGCTCAGCGACTCGGGCGGCGTCGTGAGCACGTTCGCGCCGGGCGACGGCTTCGGCAGCGTCGAGCTCAGCCGGATCACGACCGCGCTCGAGAACCCCGTGCCCTACCAGGCCATCGACGGCGAGCGGATCGCGTACGGCATCGTGCCGCTCCTGCCGCCGGGCCCGGGCGGCGAGGCGCGCGCGTCGAGCTCCTACGCCTTCCTCGGCGTCTCGATCGTGCTCTTCGGGATCACGAACTTCCTCGACATCCTCGACACGGACAAGCCGATGCCGCTCGCGCTCGCGCCGGGCGACGGCGTGACGTTCGAGGCCGCGTTCGTGGTCGGCGCCGACGGCGCCGCGATCGAGGCGAGCGCACGCGCGCTGCGCGGCGAGGCCACGGGCGCCCTCACGGGCCGCGTGAGCGACGACGCGGGCCAGCCGGCCGCCGGCGTGCGCGTGATGCTCTTCTCGGGCGATCCCGCCGTGGCCGCGAGCAAGGTGCGCACGTTCGCGACGACCGGCGCCGACGGCCGCTACCGGATCGCCACCGTGCCCGGCGACTACCACGTGTTCGCGCAGACGAGCCGCGGCCTGCCCGGACCCGCCGTGCCGGTGACCGTGCGCGCCGGCGGTGACGCGTCCGCCGACGTCGCGCTCCCCTCGATCGCGGTGCTCGACTACGTCGTGACCGACGCGGACACGGGCAAGCTCATCCCCGCGCGCCTGACGGTGGTGGGCGACGCGCCCGAGCTCGGCGACAAGCGCCGCGGCGATCCCTACGACCGCGCCGCGCTCATCGCCGCCACCGAGCACACGCGCTTCGGCACGAGCGTCTCTCGCGCCGACGCGGAGGGCACGGACGCGCCGATCCGCCTGCTCGCCGGCCGCGACTACCGCGTCGTCGCGAGCCGCGGGCCCGAGTGGACGACGGCGCACGAGGTGCTGACCGCGCTGCCTGCCGGGGCGCGGACGCTGACGTTCTCGCTCCGGCACGTGGTCGACTCCACGGGCTACGTCGCGACCGACTTCCACCAGCACTCGGAGGGCTCGCCCGACGCGTGGGTCGAGAACGACCGGCGCGTGCGCAGCTACCTCGGCGAGGGCATCGACTTCTTCGCCTCGAGCGACCACGACGCGCTCACGGACTTCCAGCCGTACATCACCGCCCTGCGCGCCGACGGCCTTGTCGCCACCGTGGTCGGCGTGGAGGCGACGCCGTTCGACTACGGCCACTTCGGCGCGTTCCCCATGCAGCGCGACGCGACCCGGGCCTCGGGCGGCGCGGTGGACTGGGCCGGCGGGCGGAGCCTCGAGGGGCTCACCCCCGGTGAGCTCTTCGACGCCTCGCGCCAGCGCGGCGCGCGCGTCGTGCAGGTCAACCACCCGCGCGTGGCGCCGGGCGGCAACGACTTCCAGGCGGCGTGGGATCGCGCGGGGCTGCGCTTCGACTTCGCGCGAAGGAGCTTCGGCGGCGACGCGATGGCCCAGCCGTTCGCGAACATCGACCTGCGCCTGCCCGCCGACAAGCTGCTGTTCTCCGATCGCTTCGACGCGTTCGAGCTGTGGAACGGCTTCCGCACGGCCGACGGCAACGGCGACGGCGTGCGCGAGGACCAGCGCGTGGACCTCCTCATGCGCGACTTCGCCAACTTCCTCGCGTTCGGGTTCCGGCCGTTCGCGGTCGGCAACTCCGACACGCACACGGCCCTGCACGACCCGGCCGGCATGCCGCGCACGTACGTGCGCGTGCCCGACGACGGCGCGCGCGCGCTGGCGGACGGCAGCGTGGCCGAGGCCGTCTACCGCACGATCCGCGGCGAGGGCGTGCCCAAGGACGGCTTCGTGTCGAACGGGCCATTTATCCGTGTATCCGCATATGATGACGCCGCGGCCGGGATCGGCAGCACGGTGCGGCTCCAGGGCGACGCGGTGTCCCTGCGCGTCGCCGTGCAGAGCGCGGACTGGGTGCGCTTCGACACGATCGAGGTCTTCGCGAACGCCACCTTCGACGAGGTGGGCTCGCAGGTCACGCGCGCCGAGACCGCGCTCACGCCGCTCCTGTGTTACTCGTCGCGCACGGGGCGGATGGCCGGCGACTCCTGCTCGCAGGCGATGGGCGGCGTCCGCCCGCTCGCGGTCGTGCAGGCCCCCGGCAAGTGGACGGCCGACCTCGACGCGGTGCTGCCGGCAGGCGCGGTGCCGCACCGAGCGGGCGGCACGAGCAACGACTTCTGGATCATCGTGCGCGTGAGCGGGCAGGACGCGCTCTGGCCGGAGATCCCCGACTCGGTGGTGACCTCGTCGAACAAGGCGGTCCTCGTCGGCGGCTCCGCGGCGGAGCTCGAGGCGGCGCTCACGGGGACGGGCGTGCCCGCGATGGCGACGACGAACCCGCTCTTCGTCGACGTCGACGGGGACGGCTGGCGCGCCCCTTTCGCGCCCTGAGCGCGAAGGGAGCCCAGAGCGGCCAGAGCGGCACGCACAGGAGCGCCGACGCGAGCGCCCCGCCCGTGGAGCGCCCACGCCGCAGGATCGCAAGGCCGAGGGCGGCGCCCACGAGCACGTGCAGCGTGAGCGCGTCGGCGCCCGTCACCGGCGCGCGGTCCCGAGCACGCTGCGCACGCTGTGATCGAGCTGGTGGACGAGGCCGCCTTCCTTGCGCGAGACGAGGAACGCGACGTCGCGATCGCGGGGATCGCAGAGGTAAGGTCGCAGGACCCACGCGGTCTGCCCGCCCACGACGGCGAAGAGGACGACGAACGCGGCGACGGTGGCGCGCAGGCCCTCGCCGGGCGCGAGGCCGCACAGGAGCGCGCGCAGCCCCGCGAGGCCCGCGAGGCCGTAAGCGAGCGTCGCCGCGAGCTTGACCGCGTGATACGGCGCGCCGAGATCGATGACGAGCCACAGCGGAGGCGCGGTCGCGACGAGGACCAGGGAGGCGCGTGCGCCGGCGACGAGCACCAGGGAGAGCACGGCGCGAAGCGGCAGGGGGCGGCCGAACACGGCGGCGAGCGCGGTGAACGCGGGCGCGCAGAGCGAGAGCGCCGCGAGGAGGGCGAGCGGGACCTTGATCGCGGCGTACGCGATCTGCGGGCCACCCCGGAGGCTCCCCACCACGGCGCCGAAGAGGGCGCCGCCCGCGGCCATGACGCCGAGGCACGTCGCGGCGATGGCGGGGCCCTCGTCCCTTCCGCATTCACGCGCGACCGCGCCGGGTGAGCGCAGGAGCCGGTCGAGGAGCGCCGGGGTCACGCGGCACCGCCGCGGAGCGCGGGCAGCACGAGCCACCACACCCGCGCCGCGAGCACGGCGGAGAAGAGCACGAAGACGGCGACGAGGAGCGACGCGGAGCGGCGGCGCTCGGGCGCGCCGGCCACCGTGAGCAGCCCGTCGAGCTCGCGTCGGAACGCGCGCGCGGCCACGAGCCCCGCGGCGACGAGGCTCGCCACGGCGAAGGTGGCGCCGGATTCGGCGTCCTCGCCGGCGATCGAGAACAGCGCGAGCGCGGGCGCCAGTCCCCCGAGGACCAGCCCCGCCAGCGCCGACGCGCGGGCGGTGGCGCGGCCGAGGCCGAGGAGCGCGATCGGCGCGTCGACGAGGGACAGCGAGATCGCGAGCGCGGGCAGGGCCAGGCCGAGCACGACGAGGACCGCGAGCGGCGCCCCGGCGGCGTGGCGCAGCATGGACGCGGGCCCGCCCCGCGCACCGAGCGCGGCGCCGAACGCGGCGGCGAGGGCGAGGGTGACGGCGGCTCGACCGAGGGCGGCGCGGACGGAGGGCGCGGACGCGAGCAGCCACGCGGTGGGGCAGGTCTCGTCTTGCATGCTCCACCGATAACGCGGCCCGCGGCGCCCGGGCGCGTGGAGCGCGTGGAGATTCCGTGGGCGCCTGGTGGGCGACGCCCTATGCTGGGGCATGGACCGCGAGGGGATCGCGCGCTTCCTGTCGGAGCAGACGGCTGGATTCATGCCGGTCGAGCGCACGCTGGACGTCATCACGAACGTCGTCTCCGGGCCCGACGCCGTGCGCGAGCTGTGTCGGGCCGGGGCGCGCGTGGCCGTGGGCGTCGTGATCGATGCCTGCTCGAGCGCCGCCCGCGCGGCGGAGCTGTCGCTGTTCTGCGGCCAGAAGGACGAGGCGCTCCTGGACGAGCTCCTCGCGTGGGCCCTGGCCCGTCTGGCCGCGTCCACGCACGAGAACCTCGACGTGCCGCGGTGGCCGGGCCTGTTCGTGCCCGAGGCCTGGCTCCGCGAGAACGGCTTCTCCCGCGCCTACACGCTGCACGAGATGCACCGCGAGGGCGCCGCATTGCCGGAGCCGCCGCCGCCATTGCCGCCGGGCTGGCAATGGCGCGATTACGCGGACCCGCAGTTCGAGGGCTTCTACGAGGCGCTGTCGCTGTCGTTCCGGGACCTCCCGGGGGCGTTCGTGCTCGATCGCGAGCTCTGTCGCGCGCGCGTGCGCAGCCTCGCGATCCCGCTCCAGTTGCTGTGCCGCGGCGATGAGGTCGGCGGGTTCGTGCGCCTCGAGGTCTCTGGGACTTCCGGCGACCTCGCCGCGCTCGGGCGCCATCCCCGCCATCGCGGCGCGGGGCTCGGGCCGCACCTCGTCCAGCACGGGCTCGAGGTCGTCGTGGCCCACGGCGCCACGCGCCAGCTCCTCGAGGTCGCGGCCGTCAACGACCGTGCGATGTCGCTCTACGAGCGCTTCGGCTTCGCGCGCGATCGCTCGTACGACGTGTGGCGCCGGCCGATGCGCTGAGCCGGGGCGGAGAGCTCACTCCGTCATGCCCGGGAACACGTCGCTGCAGTCGCCCACCGCGGGATCCTTCTTCATCGACAGCGTCCGGTAGCTCGCGTTCACCCAGAGCGGCCAGACCTTGGCGACGCCGAGGGCCTCGACCTGCGCGATCTTGATCTCCTCGCCCTCGTGCGTGGCCCTCAGCGTCCACGGCGCGCCGTCGGGGCGCGCGGTGACCTGCACCACCAGGCGATTGTCACCGCCGGCCTTGAAGGTCGTCACCTCGCCGAGCCCGCACCAGGTCTGTCCGCTGTCGCCGAGCATGCCCATCGTGGCGCGGTCGACGCGCTGTGACGTCGTGCACTCGAGGAAGCGGCCGCCGCCGACGGGCAGCTCGTCGCCCTCGAGCGTGGGGCCGCCGTCGAGCTTCGACACGCACGTGGCCATGAAGGCGATCCCGCCGAAGCCGTGCTGCGCGAGGTACTGCAGCGTCTCGTCGTCCTCCGGCACGGGATCGCCGCCGATGCTCGTTCCGTCGGCCTTGCCGCCGGCGAGCGGCCTTCCACCCGACGCCTCGGGCTCGCGCGGTGCTTCCGCGCCGCAGCCGAGCCAGACACCGAGCACCCAGATGAACATCGTCTTGCGCATGCGACGGCAAGGAGCAGGTTCCGTGCCCGCTGGTTCCGCCGCCAAGCGCGCGATCTCCCGTCGGCCTGGCCGCGACACGAGCCAGGGAAGGAGCTGACTCGACCCTACAATCGATGCCTTTCGCACACAGGGCCGGTCCGTGCGACAACCCCCGGATGACCTGGATGCGCCGCGCCCTCACCGGTGTGATGTGCCTCGCCTCGCTGTCCCTCGCCTGCGGCGACGAGCCGCCGATGCGCACGACGATCGCCGTCTACACCTCCCTCGAGCAGGCGCGGCTCGACGCGTACCTGCAGAGCTTCTACGCGCAGGTGCCCGACATCCAGCTCGAGATCGTGCGCGACTCGCCGTCGGCCATCGCCGACCGCCTGATCGCGGAGAAGGACGCGCCCTACGCCGACGTCGTCTGGGGCGTCCCGGCGACGGCCCTGCTCGCGCCCGAGATCCGGCCGCAGCTCGTGGCGTACTCGCCCGCCGGCGTCGAGCGCGTGCGCGCGCCCTACCGCGATCCCGCGACGCCGCCCACGTGGGTCGGCATCGACGCGTACGTGGCCGTGCTGTGCGTCAACGTCCCGCAGCTCGATCACTTCGGCCTGCAGCCGCCGAAGAGCCTCGGGGAGCTGGCCGACCCGAAGTACCAGGGACTCATCGCGATGGCGAGCCCGAAGGCGACGGGCGCGGGCCACGCGACGCTGTCGAGCCTCGTGCAGCGCCTCGGCGAGGACCTGGCGTTCCAGTACCTGGCCCAGCTCGACCGGAACGTCGCGGTCTACACGCGCTCGGGCGCGCGGGCCTGCCAGCTCGCCAAGGAGGGCACCTCGCCCATCGGCGTCTCGTTCGACGCGGCCGCGGTCGCGCAGCAGCCGGCCGTCACCACCATCTTCCCGTCGGAGGGATCCGGCTGGGAGGTCGAGGCCAACGCGCTCATCCGGCGGCCGCAGGTGCTCCCGGCGGCGCGCAGGTTCCTCGACTGGGCGATCGGCGATCTCGCGATGGCCGACTACGGCCAGCACGCGGGCATCCTCTCGGTGCAGACCGGGGCCCCGCCACCGCGCGGCTTCCCCGCGGACCTGGAGTCGCACCTCGGCCAGAACGATCTCGACCGGGCCGGCGCCGATCGCGGCCGCCTGGTCGAGCGCTGGCAGGCCGCGTTCGGCGCGAAGACGGAGCCGTAGAGCGCGCCTCTCATGATTCGTCACATCTGCCTAGGCAGATGGAATGTCCTTCTGGGAGTCCAGCCCCCCAGAACTTCTGGCCCCTTACACCACGCCCGGCCTCACCCCCGCAGAGCGTGCGGGTCGCGCAACCGCCCCTCTCCCGTCGGGAGAAGGGCCCCGCAACAGTCGGAGCGCGTTGCCGAACACTCGGGCATGACGAGGCGATGCTGGTCGGGAACGGAGCGTGCGCGTGCGCTGCGTGGCCGCTCGACGCCTGCCGAGTCGGCGTTGTGGGCACGGCTCCGCGGCCGAGGCTTGGGCGCGAAGTTCAGGCGCCAGCAACCCGTCGGGCCCTACGTGCTCGACTTCTGCTGCTGGGCGGCGATGCTGGCGGTCGAGGTCGACGGCCCCATTCACGCGACCCGCGGGGAGCGAGACCGTCGGAGAGACGCGTGGCTGGGGGCGCGTGGCATCGCGGTCCTGCGGGTCACCAATGAGCAGGTGCTCGCGCGCCCGGAAGAGGTGGTGCGACGGGTCCGCCGACTGCTGTCGGAGCGCCTGCCGGGGCCCCTCTCCCGACGGGCCCGTCGGGAGAGGGGCGACTGACCGCGGTGGACGCCACGACGGGGTGAGGCCGGGCGTGGTGTTAGGGGCCAGAAAAATCGATCGCTTGGGCCTCGCTCCCGCCCTATCCATGCGCCTTGGCAGATGTGATTATTGATCAGCCTCGCGGGCCCCCCTCCCTGCGTCTTCGCTACGCCCTTGCGGCTCGCTGCGCTCGCCTCGGCGGTCCGCGATCGTCTGGACACCTCAGCCCACACCAGATTCAGGTGAGCAGCTCGCGCGCCCGGCGCACGAGGGCCACCATCTCGGCGCGCACCTCGTCCGGCGTCGTCACGCCGCGCGAGAACGCCACCCGGATGGGCCGCGCTCCGTCGGGCGTCTCGGCCGACACCTCGAAGCCGTAGCGATCGACGCCGGTCAGCACCGCGCTCGCGACCTCGGAGGCGCGCGAGAACGCGCGGCAGCAGAGCACGAGCGCGTCGGCGTGGTCGGCGTTCATGTGCGCGCGGACGTCCTCCGCGAAGGCCGCGACCGGATCGGGCTCGGCGCGCGCCCAGTCCTCGGCGGACACCCACGACATGCGGCCGAACCCGCCGATCCAGCGCACGCTGCCGACCTCGAGGCGCCACAGGCCGAAGTCGCCGAAGCTCGCGTAGCCCCGCGCGGACGGATTCGCCTGGACGTATGCGTCAACCGCGCCCTGGCGCGCCGCGCCCACCACCTCGACGAAGCGGCCGAGCAGCGTCACGCGCCCGAGCGCGAGCGGATTGCCCTCGTCGGCCTCGGCCACGAGCAGCGAGCCCCGCGCGTCCGCCCGCAGGTTCTTCGTGTGCTCGGCGAGCTCGCTGACGAGGAGCACGGGCGCCCCCTCGTGGACGCCGTAGGCCACGAGCGATCCGTAGGGATGGCCCGGAGGCTCGAGCGCCAGCGTGGACAAGGTCGCGGTCCGCCGCGCGGCCAGCAAGGTGCGGGCACGCTCCGCGTGGCTCGGCGCGGGCAGATCGGGATCGTAGAGCAGCTCCTGCCTGCCGGCTGGGCCGCCCGGGGTGCGATGTCCTGGGCGCGTCATGCCAGAAGGCTACTTCACCTGCGCCTGATGGCGCTGAGGAGCGCCTCGAGGAACTCGCGCCCGAGGGGCGAGGTCCCCGCGCGGAAGCCGTCGAGGACCGGGCGCGTCCGCTGGCGCAGCGCCGCCCGCTCCGCCGCGGTGAGCTCGACGAGCTCGAGGCCCTCCTTGCGGAGCTGCGCGAGCACCTGCTGCTCGAGCTCGCGCACCTTGGCCATCGCTTCACGCAGAAGCGACACCGCGATCTCGAGGACGACCTTCCGGTCCGCCGACGAGCGCGCGGACAGCGCACCCTTGCAGAGGACGGCGATGCCGGGCTGGTACATGTGCCGCGACAGCGTGTACACGCGCGCGTGCTGGTACCACGAGGTCGCGAACATGTAGACAGGGCTCTGGTCGAAGGCCTCGACGACGCCGGCCTGCAGCGCCGAGAGCGTCTCGAGCACCGAGATCGCGCGCGGCACGGCGCCGAGGGCGCGCCACATCTCGAGGTGCATCGGGTTCTCCTGCGAGCGCACGCGCAGACCGGCGAAATCGGCCGGCCCGCGCAGGGCCTTCCGGCCCGCGAAGCTGCGCCACCCCACCTCGGTGAGCTGAGGGACGAGCACGAGGCCGGCTCGCTCGAAGGCCCGCACCAGGGGAGCAAGGCGCTTGCCGGCGAGAACGGACTCCACCTCACCTTCGTTCTCGAACAGGAACGGGAGCTCGAGCGCACTGATCTCGGGCACCACCTTGCCGAAGCCGCCCGCCGAGCCATTCCACGCGAAGATCTTCCCTTCGACGCACGCGCGCGCCGTGTCGATCTCGTCGCCCGCCACGCCGCCGACCTGCGCGCGGACCGAGAGGCGCCCCTTGGTCCGCTCGGTCACGCGCTTCGCGAAGGTCACCACGGCGTCGCCCCAGGGAGAGCCCTCGGGCGCAGCGGCGACCGCCTTCAGGACGGGCCCATCTGCGGAGGCCGACCGGGCGACCACGCACGCCAGGGTCAGGAGCAAGACAGCGCAGTTCCTCACTTCGGACGTCCTCCTCGGGTCTTGAGCAAGGCCTCGAGCAGCTCGCGCCCGAGCGGCGAGGCGCCCTGCCGGAACGTGTCGATCACGCCCCGCGTGTGCTGCCGGAGCGCCGCGCGCTCGGCCGGCGAGACCTGCACGATCTGCACCCCGTCGGCGGCGAGCTGCGCGAGCACCTGACCCTCGAGCTCGCGCGCCCTGGCGACCGCGTCGTGCATGGTCCGGCCCATCGCGTCGAGCACCGTCCTGCGGTCCTGCGCCGGCAACGCCGCATGGGCCCCCTTGCACATCACGCCGATGCCCGGCTGGTACATGTGCCGCGAAAGCGTGTACACGCGCCCGTGCTGGTACCACGACGTCGCGAACATGTAGACCGGGCTCTGATCGAACGCCTCCACGAACCCCGTCTGCAGCGCCGACAGCGTCTCCAGCACCGAGATCGCCTTCGGCCGCGCCCCGAGCGCGCGCCACATCTCGAGGTGGATCGGGCTCTCCTGCGAGCGCACGCGCAGGCTACGGAAGTCCTCCAGCGCCCGGAGCGCCTTCTTGCCGGCGAAGCTGCGCCAGCCGACCTCGCCGATGTACGGCACGAGCGTGAGCCCGAGGCGCTCGAAGGCGCGCACGAGAGACGCCGGGGGCCGCCCGCCGAGCGCCGCCTCCGCCTCCGCCTGGCTGTCGAACAGGAACGGCAGCTCGAGCGCGTCGAGCTCGGGGAGCACGCGGCCGAAGGCACCGGCCGAGCCCGCCCAGCCGAACAGCTTGCCCTCCGCGCACATCCTCGCGGTCTCGACCTCGTCGCCGGCGAGCCCGCCCGGCACGGCGCGCACCTTGACGCGCCCCGCGGTGCGCTCCCCGATCTGCCGGGCGAGCGCCACCAGGCCATCGCCCCAGGGCGAGCCCTCCGGCGCCGCGGCGACGATCTTGCGCACCGGCTCGGCCGCCGCCGTGCCGCTGACGAGCGCGACGCCCAGCGCGAGCGCGCGCCTCAACGCCGGCTCCGCCTGCGCGCCCCGATGGCGCGCTCGAGGGCGTCGAGCAGCTCCCGACCGAGCGCCGAGGTGCCCGCGCGGAAGACCTGAAACGTCGGCCGCGTCCGGTCGCGGAGCGCCGCGCGCTCGGCGGCGGACAGCTCGACGATGCGCACGCCCTGGCCACGGAGCTGCTCGATCACACCGGCCTGGAGGGCGCGGATGCTGGCCACCGCGCTTCCGAGCCGGCTCGCCCCGGCCTCGAGGAGGACCCGGCGATCCTGCGCCGACAGCGAGGCCGCGGCGCCCTTGCAGAGCACGGCGACGCCCGGCTGGTAGATGTGCCGCGAGAGCGTGTAGACGCGCGCCTGCTGGTGCCACGAGGTCGCGAGCAGGTAGACGGGGCTCTGATCGAAGCCCTGCACGACGCCCGCCTGCAGCGCGTCGTAGGTCTCGAGGACCGAGATCGCGCGCGGGCTCGCGCCGAGCAGGCGCCACATCTCGAGGTGAACCGGGTTCTCCTGCGAGCGAGCGCGCAGGCCCTCGAAGTCGGCGGGGGTGCGCAGCGGGCGCGGCCCCGCGAAGCTGCGCCACCCGACCTCGCTGATCCGCGGCAAGAGCACGAGGCCCCTCCGCTCGATCGCGCGACCGAGGATGCCGAAGACCGGGCCGCTCAGCGCGGCGTCGACCTCGGGGTCATCGTCGAACAGGAAGGGCAGCTCGAGGGCGTTGAGCTCGGGCACGACGTGCGCGAGCGCGCCCGCCGACCCGATCCACATGAACACCTTGCCGGCCGCGCACAGGTGAGCCGCGTCGACCTCGTCGCCCCCGACGCCCCCGAGCAGGAGTCCGAGCTTGACCCGCCGCTTCGTGCCCTCCGAGACGTCGCGCGCGAACGCCACCATCGCGTCCCCCCACGGCGAGCCCTCCGTGGCGAGCGTCGCGACCCTGCGCACCGGCTCGGCCGCCGCGCCTCCTCCCGCGAGGCCGAGCGACGCCCCGAGCACGACCGCGAGCGCGCGCCTCAACGCTTGCCCCTGCGGTGCGCCTCGAGGGCGTGCTCGACCGCGTCGAGGAGCCGCCGCCCCGCCGGCGTCGTCTGCTTGCGGAAATACGCGCGCATCGGCGCCGCCACGCGCTCGGCCAGCGCGCGGCGCTCCTCGGTCGACAGCGCGAGCACCGTCGTCCCCGAGCGCGCGAGCTCGGAGACGACCGCCCTGCCCTCGGCGCGCACGGCGCGGGTGCACGCCGCCTCGAGATCGCGGAAGGCCTCCGGCTTGAGGCCGAGCCGTGACATCGCGCTCCTCGACATGACGTAGATGCCGGGCTCGTACAGGTGCCGCGAGAGCACGTAGTACGGGGCGTGCTGGTGCCACGAGGCGGCGAACATGAACACGGCGGTCTGGTCGAAGCCGTCGACGACGCGCGTCTCGAGCGCGGAGATCGTCTCGGTCACGGGCAGCGGCCTCGGTCGCGCCCCGAGCAGCTTCCACATCTCGAGCTGCTCGGCGCTCTCCGACGAGCGCACCTGCAGGCCCTGGAAGTCCGCGGGCGCGCGCAGCGGGCGCTTGCCGCCGAAGCCGCGCCAGCCGACCTCGGTGAGCATGATGATCTCGAAGCCGGCCGCCCGTGCCAGCGTGCGCGCCTGCTCCCCCGCCGTCGACGCCATCACCGCGTCCACCTCCGCGTCGTCCTCGTACAAGAAGGGCAACGCGAGCGCCGCGAGCTCGGGGACGAACCGCGTCAGCGACACGAGCCCGCCCGCGTACGCCTCGAGCGTCCCCTTCTTGACGCGCTCGAGCTGGCTGAACTCGTCGCCGAGCGCCGCGCCCAGGATCGTCCGCACGCGCCCGGGGCGCTTGCTCGCGCGCTCCATCACGCGCACGCCCGCCCCGATGCAGTCCGGCCCGGCCCACGCGGTGCCCTCGGGGGCGATCGATCCCACCCGGACGGTCTCCCCGGCCCGCGCGCCGAGGGGCCAGAGCGCCACGAGCCCGAGCGCCAGCGCTAGCGGTTGCTTTCCCAGGTCTCGTCTCCTCGCTCGTCGGTTCGCGCGCCCATGCGGATCCCCGGGGCGTACAGGGCCACCAGCCGGGCCGGCTCGACGCCCGTGGGCAGGAGCTTTTCCGCCACGGACTGGCGACGCTCGTGCTTTCGCCCCATGACGGCGGCAGCGTAGCGCGCCACGTTCGCCTGCACCTCGAGCCCGCTCCCCTCGAGCTCCACGGCCGCGCGGTCGAGCAGGTCGAGCGACTCGCCGATCCGCCCGCGCTGCGCCTGCACCCCGGCCTCGACGAGCGACGCGTAGCCGAGGGCCACACCCCCCTGCCTGCGCATCCAGCGGACGAGCCGCATCGCCTCGACGAGGCGAGCACGCCCGCCGATCGCCACGAGCGCGCGCGCCTGCAGGTACGACGTCTCGACCACGAGGTGCGGGACGCGACGCAGGCCCGACCGGCGGAGCTCCCGGAGCCCACCGAGCTCGCGCTCCAGCGCGGCCTGATCCCCCTCGAGCAGGCCGGCCTCCACGCGCTGCATCCAGGCCCACAGGTGCACGAGCCCGTAGCCCGCGACGATGGGCTCGAGCCCGGGGGCCTCCATCTCGGCGCGCATCGCCGAGGGCTCGTCGGAGACGCCGAAGCGAACCGCCAGGCGCCCGCGGATGATCCCCGGCAGGTAGAGATCGCCGCTCCTCGCCGCGTCCTCGAGGTAGCTCGCGGCCAGCGCGCGGAGCTCCGCGAAGCGCCCGAGCTGGAACAGGCAGAAGAGGCGGTAGGTGCGCGCGGTGGCGAGCTCCCAGGTGGCCGCGGGGGCCTCCGCCGCCAGCACCCGCTCCGCCTCGGCGAACCGATCGAGCGCCGCGGAGAGGCGCTGCGCGAAGAAGTCGACCAGGCCCGCCGCGGCCAGCGTGAAGCCGCGCAGGTACGGCTCCTCGCACCCGGCGGCCAGCGTCAGCGCCAGGGTGAGGACCCGATCCGCGCGACGCCGCTGGCCGAGCGCCGCGCGGTAGCCGGCCTCCGCGGCCAGCCCGCGCGCCACGAGCGAGCGATCGCCCGCCTGCAGCGCCACGAGCAGGAAGCGCGTCTGCAGCTCGGCCCCCAGGATCGGCGCCATGACGCCCGCGCAGGTCAGCGACCAGTAGATCTCCGCGCCCTGCAGGAGGTGCGGCGGGACCTCGCGCCTCGAGCGCTCGCGAAAGCGCAGCCCGCGCAGGAAGAGCTTGAGCCGCTGCCACAGGAGCGCCGCCAGGCCCCCGAGCCACTCCCCCGGCGGAGGGAGCTCGGCGCGCGCCAGCACGTCGCGCATCGCGGCCATGCCCTGGCGCAGGCTGCCCGCCGAGAGCAGGAGTCGCGCCGCCAGGTTGAGCAGGCCAAGCTGCTCGCCCGCGTCTCCGAGCTCGGCGGCCCGCCAGTACGCCGTCGACGCGTCGGCGCCGCGCCCGGCCGCCACCAGGCAATCGCCGAGGGAGCGGTAGAGGCGGCTCGTCCCGTGCGGCTCGCGGAACGACAGCGCGAGCGCCGCCTGGTAGAGCGTGACGGCGCGATCGAACGCCAGCTTCTCGCGCGCGTCCTCGGCCGCACGCTCGGCGTAGCGCGACGCGCTCTGCGCATCTCCGGCCTGACGCCACAGCCGGACCAGCAGATCGATCGGCGCCTCGCTCCAGGCCTCGACCGCCGCGGCGAGCGCGCGCATGGGCTCGGGGTCCACCTCGCCCTCGGTCGCGAAGGCGAGGGCGACGCGATCGTGCGCCGGCGCGTGCAGCGTGTCGCCCCGACCGCCCACCACGCGCGCCAGCCCCGCAGCCCGCAGCGCGCGCAGCGCCTGCTCCACGTCGGGGCCCGAGCACGAGAGCGCGACCTCGATCACGCGACGCGGCAGCGGGCTTCCCGCGACGACCAGCACCTCCAGCACCGTGCGCGGCAGCTCGCCCTGCGCCTCCACGCGGCGGCGGAACAGCGCCTCGAGCGAGCCCGCCGTGACCCCGCCGAGCTCCCCGTGGTGCAGCGCGAGCTCGCGCACGAGGAAGGGATTGCCCTCCGCCTGCGCCGCCACCGCCTCCGCCTGCCCGCGCATGTCCGCGCCGAGGAGGCGCTCCGCGATCGCGACCGCCGCCGCGCGATCGAGCGGCCGCAGCGCGACGTACTCCACGCCCGGGCGCCCCTCGAGCCGCCCGAGCACCTCGCGCAAGGCCGCCGGCCGGATCGCGCTGCCCTCGCGGCGGAACGCGCCGATGACGAGGAGCCGCGGCATCGGCGGCGCGAGCAGGGCCTCGAGCAGCAGCGCGGAGTCGACGTCGGTCCAGTGCAGGTCGTCGAGCAGGAGGACGAGCGGCAGGGTGCGCCCCAGCCGGTCGAGCACGTCGCGCAGACCCGCCGCAGCGCGGCGGAAGAAGCCCCGGTCCGCGTTGGGGTCGTCGCCGTGGGCGCGCGCACCGAGGCCGAAGGGCGCGCGCAGGACGGGGAACATCTGCGCGAGCGGCCCGGCGTCCGCCGGGACGAGCCGCCTGCGCTCCTCGGGCGACATGCGCAGGAGCGTCATCGCGAGGCGATCGATCGCCGCGTCGAACGCCTTGTAGGGGACGTTCTCGTGCTCGAAGCAGGCGCCCGACAGCACGAGCGCCCCGTCGGCCGCGAGCGCATCGAGCGCGCGCCGCGCGAGCGCCGTCTTGCCGATGCCCGGCGGCCCCGACACGAACACGGCCGCGCCCTGCTCGCGCCGCTGGAAGGCGCGCTCGATGAGCGCGATCTCCGCGTTGCGCCCGAGCAGGACGCGCCCGCCGAGGCTCGACTCGTGCGAGGCCCGGAGCCGCGCGTCGGAGGAATCGTCTCCGCCGAGGGCGCGACGCAGCTCGCCCACCGTCGGCCGCTCCGCCGGGACCCGCCGCAGCATCGCCATGCACAGGGCTTCGAGGTCCGCCGGCACGTCGGGCACGAGGGACGCGGGCGACGGGGGATCCTGCGACTGCTTGTCGACCAGGACCTTCATCACGGTGCCGGAGAAGGGCAGGCGCCCGGTCAGGGCCTCGTACAGCACGACGCCGACGCTGTACCAGTCGGCGGCGGGGCTCACCGTATCGGCGGCCGCCTGCTCCGGCGCCATGTACGCGGCGGTCCCGACCACGCCGGAGTGGTTCGAGATGTCGTGGAGCGAGTCGGCGACGAGACCGTAGTCGCACAGCTTGACCACGCCCTCGGTCGTCACGAGCACGTTCGAGGGCTTGACGTCGCGGTGGACGACGCCGAGGGCGTGCAGCGCCGACAGCGCCTCGACGAGCTGCCGCAGCGCGGCGCGGAGGCGCCCCGGATCGAGCCGCCCCTGCACCGGCTGGCCGGGGGCGACGTCGGCGGCCTCCTCGACCGATTGCAGCGTGGCGGCGAAGGCCTCGGGCCCGACGTGGGCGTCGCCCGGGCGCACCCACGACAGGAAGTCCGTCCCGACGACGAGCTCCATCGAGAAGTAACCCACGCCGCCCTGCGTGAAGAGCTCGTGCAGCGCCACGAGGTGGCGGTGCGCGACGCCCTGCAGGACGCGGAACTCGCGCTTGAAGCGCAGGATCGCCTGCGGATCGAGCGCGCGCAGGGTCTTGAGGGCGACCAGCATCCCGGTCTGGCGATCGAACGCCTCGTACACGACGCCCATCGCGCCCGAGCCGAGCTGCCGCCGGACCTCGAAACGCTCACCTCCCAGTGCCTCGAGAGGGCCTCCCCCGCCAGCCAAAGATCGTTCCCTTGGCCAGCGTACCACGTACCGTTACGCGGGCTGGCGCTACCGCCGCGACGCGCGCTGCTGCGTGTAGAGCCGCAGGGTGTTGCGCAGGGCCATCGTGACGGTCATCGGGCCGACGCGCGGCACGAAGACGCCGGCGCGCTCGACGACGTCTTCCGCGAAGTTGCGGAGCGTGGAGAAGTTCAGGCAGATCGCGCCCTGTCGGAGCTCCGAGGCCTCGACGAGGCGGAACTCCCGGCTCGGCACGCCCGTCACCACGACGTCCGCCTGGCCGAGCGCCTCGGCGCGCGAGACGCCGACGCTGTGCGACTGGTGGCCGTCCTCGTCGGGCTGGAACAGGCGCTCGCCCTCGAGGTCGAACGACACCACCTCGGCGCCGTCGTTCGCGAGCATCGCGGCGAGCGGCAGCCCGACGATCTCGCTCCTGTTGAACACGCACACCTTGACGCCCTGGAGCGGACGCGGCCCGTCCGTGCGCCCGGCGCCCGCGGCTTCGAGCAGCTTGACGATCGCGAGCGGCGTGCACGGCAGGATGGCCTTGCGGCGGTGCTCGTCGTCGAGGAACCGGCGGTTCTCGTACAGGCAGCGCGCCCAGAAGGAGTGCAGCCCCTCGACGTCCTTGCGCGGATCGACGAGCTCGCGCAGCCAGCGGTCGGCGTCGCGCGCCCCGACCGGGTAATAGACGAGGATTCCGTGCACGTCCGGGTCCTGCCCTGCCTCGCGCACGACCGCCTCCACGTCGTCGGGCGTCACGGTCCGGAGCTGGAAGCGGATGCCCACCGCATCGCAGCCCGCGCGGGTGTACGACGCGTAGGTCTCGGACGGGGCGTGCCCGACGGGCAGGAGCCCGAGCAGCGTGACGGGTTCCGGCAACGCGGTGACCTCCGCGCGGAGCTCGGCGCGGAAGGACGCCGCGAGGGCGGCCGGGTCGAGGAGGCGTGCTGACATCGCCACGCGTATACCGCGACTCCGGGGCCGGCGGCACCTCGTGCTCGTGATCCCAGGCTGGTCTTATCTGGAGAGGCGCATGAATCGCGCCTGACGACGAGGAGGGGGGAAGAAGAGAGCGCGCCCCGCGATCGCTCGCGAGGCGCGCCGCAGACGTCAGCCGCCCGCGCCGCCCATGCCGCCGCCACCGCTCATGACGGTGCAGTCGACGAGGCACTTGCCGGTGGTCGCGCCCTGCATGGTCACCCAGCAGTTCGAGCCGGACGGACACATCATGGTCTGGCTGCAGGTCGGCGCATTGGCCGGGAAGCCGCCCATGACCGCCGGATCGATGCAGGCGAAGCTGCCCATGTTGTCCGCGTTGACGCACATCTGGCCCATGACCGGGCACGTGCCCGCCATGCCGCCGCCCGAACCGGCCGCGCCGCCACCGGAGCCGGCCGCGCCGGAGCCCATGCAGTCCTGCAGACACTTGCCGCTCGTGGCGCCCTGCATGGTCACCCAGCAGGAGAAGCCAGTCGGGCACATCATCGTCATGCTGCAGACCGGCGCGTTGGCCGGGAAGCCGTCCATCGTGCTGCCGTCGATGCACGCGAAGTCGCCCATGCCCGACGCGTCGACGCACATCTGACCGGAGCCCGAGCACATCGCGCCCGTGCCGCCGCCCGAGCCGCCGAGGCCGCCGCCCGAACCCGCCGTGCCACCACCCGCGCCACCGATGCCGCCGCCCGAGCCGGCCGTCCCGCCACCGGCGCCGCTGCCGGCCGAGCCGCCGCCCGCGCCCGCGCCTGCCGAGCCGCCGCCCACACCCGCGCCGGCCGAGCCGCCGCCTGCGCCCGCACCCGCAGCGCCACCACCCGCGCCCGCGCCCGCCGTCCCCGCGCCCGCGCCACCGGCGGTGCCCGCGCCGCCACCGGCCGCGCCGCCCGACATGCCTCCATTGCCCGCCGTCCCACCCGCGCTGCCACCGGCGCTGCCGCGGCGCCCGCTGGTGCCTGCCGTCCCGTCATCGCCGGTCGCGGTCGCGCCGCATCCGAGGGCGAGGAGCGAGGAGAGCAGGGCTGCGCCGAGCAACTGATTCCCAGAGATCAAACGCTTCATGTCGGAGCTCCTTCTGTGTGAGCCGGTGGGCTGCCCGGGAGTCCTAGCGAGTGCGGATGATCGAAGTCAAGGTTTGTGTTCCCGATCTCCAATCACGGCGCGCCGTGGCATTGCGATGGCGCGACGCGTCGGAAATGGCAGGGCGGTCGTCTGGACGAGCGCCCGACGAGCCGTCACAATGAGCGGGTTGTCCGGAGACCCGTATCAGGTCTACGTCTGCCGGGGTCCCTACTGCGGCAAGCAGTGCGGCAGCGCGACGCTCGAGGTGGAGCTGCGGCGCCTCGTCTCCGCGCACGGCCTGACGGAGGTCACGCTGCACACGCAGGCCTGCTTCGGGCGGTGCTCGCGCGGCCCGAACCTCCTCGTCAGGCCCCGGCGCACAGGCCCCGCTCCGCTCGTCGCAGAGTCGCTGCCGCTCGTCGGGCGTGGCGTCGGTTTCTACAACGTCGTGCAGCCCGCGGAGCTCGAGCGCATCGTGCGCGAGCACCTGGTCGCCGGAGCGCCCTGCCGGGACCTCATGAACCGCGATCCCTACGTTCCGGCTCGACCACCCGGGCTGCCGGATCTTCCCTGATCGTGCTAGGATGACGCGACGCGGCGCGCGTGCCGCCCATGACCATGTCTGCTGCTAGACGCATCCGCGAGCTGGCCGACCTCGTCCGCAAGGAGCCGGGCAACCTCGTGGCTCGGCTCAAGCTCGCCGCCGCGCTGCGCGAGGCGGGGCGGAAAGACGACGCCATCGAGATGTACCGGGGCGTGGCGATCGCCTACGCCTCCGACGGCCGCTTCGCGCAGGCGATCGCGGTGTGCAAGGGCATCCTCGAGCTCGACCCGCGGCACGAGAAGACGCTCGAGCTGTGCGCCGACATCGCCGCGCGCACCGGTGACTCGACCTCGCAGAGCGTCCGCGTGCTGTCGATCAGCGGGCGCTGGGTAGCGGTGCCCGCGGGCGCCATCGACCCGGTCGCCGCCGCGCGCGCCACGAACTCGCAGGCGGAGGTCGATCACCTGACCGACGCCGGGGTCGTCGTCGAGACCACGCAGGTCGACGAGCCCTACGAGCCCGTGACGGGCCTCGAGCGCCCACGGTTCTCCGAGCCGCCGCCGCGCGCGGAGGCGGGCCTCGGGGTGCTGCCGGGCGAGGAGCCCGAGCTCGACGACGACCTGATCCTCGCGTCGCTGCCGGCGCCGCCGGTCCCCGAGGGTGCCGGCCGCGGACGGCCGCGCCCGGGCGCGAGCTCGCAGATGCCCTCGTGCCCGCTGTTCTACGACCTGCCGCGCGCGGCGTTCGTCGAGCTCCTGCAGTCGATCACCGTCAGGCGCGAGGAAGCGGGCGCCAACATCGTGCGCGAGGGCGAGCCGGGCGATGCGTTCTACGTCATCTCGGCCGGCACCGTGCGCGTGCTCAAGAAGGCGGCCGACGGCGAGCAGGTCGAGCTCGCGCGCCTCGGGCCGGGATCGTTCTTCGGCGAGTTCGCGCTGTTCGGCGACCGTCGCCGGCACGCGTCGGTCGAGGCGACGGAGTCGCTCGAGCTGCTCGAGATCTCGCGCCAGGTGCTGGCGGATCTGACCGCGGCCCACCCGGGCGTGGAGCAGACGCTGCGCCGCTTCTACCGCGAGCGGCTGCTCGAGACGCTCATGCAGACCGCGCCGTTCTTCCGCCCCCTCGGCGCCGACGTGCGCGCGCGCCTGGCCGCGCGCTTCCGCGCCAAGCGCGTGGTGCCGGGAGAGACGGTGCTCGTCGAGGGCGCCCCCGGCGGGGGCCTTTACCTCGTGCTGCTCGGGCGCGTGGAGATCACGCGGCGCGGCGACGACGGGCGCCCGATCCGCCTCGGCGAGCTCGGCGAGGGCAGCTACTTCGGCGAGATGTCGCTCCTGCGCGGCGGCGCCGCCTCCGCGACCGTGGCCGCCTGCGTCCCCACCGAGGTCGCCGAGCTCGCGGCCAAGGACTTCTACCAGATCCTGTCGCAGCACCCTGCCCTCTGGACCGAGATCCGCCAGGAGGCCAAGCGCCGCGAGGAGCAGAACGAGCGGATGCTCGTCGGCCGCGCGGATCTGTAGGCGAGTGGGCGCCTCGAGAGCGCCCACCGCCGACCCCCTATTGCTTCGTGCCATGCGCACGTCGTGCCGTCGCAGCCCACTTGCCTGGAGGTCTGCGCAGCGGGCACGCTGCCCTTCCCCCGCCGCGGCAAAGCCGCGTCGGGCCCCCCAACCTGCGTCTTCGCTCGCTTCGCTCGCTACGCCCTTGCGGCTCGCTCCGCTCGCCTCGAGCGGATGAGAACCCACTCCCTGCGTCTTCGCTGCGCGTCGCCACACCCTTGCGGCTCGCTGACGCTCGCATCGCGGACGGCTGGGCGACGCCCTGCGGACGCAGGAGCGGCCACTCCTCTGAGTGGACTCGAGGTGCCAAGCTCGCCCCTGCGCTCCGGATCGTGGACGTGGACGTGGACGTGGACGTGGACGATCCGGAGCGCTGCCCGAAAGGCGTTGACGCCCAACACGGTATCTTGCGGCTCGCTGCCGCTCGCCTCGAGCGGATGAGAACCGACTCCCTGCGCCTTTCGCTCCGAGTCCGTCCCGTTCCGGTTCCTTGATCCTTGTTCCTGGTCCCTTGCTTCTCCGCTCCCTGCTCCCCTCTCCTTCCCTGCGCCCTCTCCGATCGTGCTCGTGCTCGTGCTCGTGCTCGGTTCCTTCCGTTCCGTGCCTGGCAGATCTTTCACGTTGCACCCGGGGAGTAACCGCCGACACCATCCCGCCGATGCGGCTCGGTCCCGTGGCGTTCTTCATATTCGCCTTTGCGAATGCGTGTGGCGACGGCGCCGCCAGCAGGCCCGACGCGGGCTCGTCGCACTCGCCTGACGCGGGCTCCGCGCACGCGCCCGGGCGCTGCGCCTCGACGCTCGACTGCGACGACGGCCTCGAGTGCACGAGGGACGACTGCCTGGTCGGCGGCGTGTGCCGGCACGAGCCCGACGATCGCAAGTGCGGCGCCGGCGAGCGCTGCATCGCGGGCGCCGGCTGTCGCTCGGGGCGCGCGTGCGGCCGCGACACCGACTGCAACGACGGCGTCTCGTGCACCGAGGACGTCTGCCTGGTCGGCGGCGTGTGCGAGAACCACCGCCGCGACGACGTCTGCACGATGGGCCAGGTGTGCTCGCAGAGCCGGGGCTGCATCGCCGCCGGGACCTGCGGCAGCAACGGGGACTGCGACGACGGCGCCTACTGCAACGGCGCCGAGACCTGCGTGATGGGCCGCTGCCAGCCCGGCAGCGCCGTGACCTGCGACGACGCCGACGCTTGCACCTTCGATCGCTGCCGCGAGGCGACGCGGAGCTGCGAGCACGCGCCGCTGTCTCCGTGCGGCGGCGGCGCCGTCACCGCGGGCACGTACATGCTCGCGCCGAGCGCGCAGAGCACGTGCGGCGCCGGGAGCTACCGCGTGGACACGATCACCCTCGCGCTCTCCGGCACGAGCCTCACCGTGACCGGCGCGCCGACGCTGCCGGTCATGCTCTCGGGCACGACGAGCGGCGCGATGTTCACCGCGAGCGGCTCGGCGCAAGGCGTCTGCACCGTGCGCTACGCGCTGACGGGCACGTTCCTCGCGCCCGATCACTTCTCGGGCGCGCTCACGGCGAGCTACGACGACTGTGACGCCCTGCTCGGCTGCGGGAGCGCGCACACCGACCTCGTGGAAGGGCGGAGGGCCCCATGAAGCGCGCGCTGTTCCTCGTGCTCCTCGGCCTCGCTGCCTGCGGCGACAAGGCCGCCACCACGAACCCGCACGCGGTGGCGGACGGCGGCGCGGGCGGCATGTCCGTGGCCGGTTGCACCAAGCAAGCCGACTGCGACGACGGCCTTTCCTGCACCGACGACACGTGCCTGGTCGGCGGCGCCTGTCGCAACGAGCCGCACCACGAGCGCTGCGCGGCGGAGCAGCAGTGCATGGCCGGCGCGGGCTGCGTGGCGCGGACCGGCTGCAAGTCGAACGCCGAGTGCGAGGACCGCGTGGCCTGCACCGACGATCTGTGCGCCATCGACGGCACGTGCCGGCACCTCGCGAACTCGCGGCTGTGCGCGCCCGGGCAGACGTGCAGCCCGGCGGTCGGCTGCACGACGCGCCTCGGCTGCTCGACCGACGCCGAGTGCGACGACCACCGCTACTGCAACGGGCTCGAGGTCTGCAACACCGAGCTCGCGTGTGTGGCGGGCATGCCGCCCAACTGCGACGACGGTGACGCGTGCACCGACGACGGCTGCGACGACGGCACGCACGCTTGCACCCATACGCGGCGCGCCGAGTGCAGCGGCTCCTCGGTCTCGGGCACGTTCGACCTCGCGCCCCGCGTGACCTTCATGTGCGAGGCGCTCGGGACGCCGCTCATCAACCTGGACGCTGCCGCGGTGGTGCTCGCCGAGAGCGGCGGCATGCTGACCGTCACCGGCCTCGGCCCGAACCTCACGGGCCCCGCGTCGTCGATGATGATGTTCCAGGTGACCGGCGTCGTGACCGGCACGTGCAACGAGACGTACACCCTGGCCGGTCGCTTCACCGACGCGAACCACTTCACCGCCACCTTCACCGCGACCCTGTCCGGCTTCGGCTGCGACCTCGCGACCTGCACCCCGGCCGCCCCCGCGACCTTCATGGTCATGGGCACCCGCCGCTGACCATAGGCTGTTCTGAAAACGTGGACCTGGACGTGATCGTGGACGTGGACGATCTCCGAAGTGCGTGATTCGTCGCGAACCGTCCACGTCTACGTCCATGTCCACGATCCGGACTTCTGCAACAGTCGAAGCGAGCAACCCTTGCGCGCAATCCGCGCACTCGCCGAGCACCGGGCCGCCGCGGCCCGGCGTAACCCCCGCAAGGGACTGACGCCGGGCCTGGGCCTCGAACATGCTACGCAAGCCGGGCGTGGAGGTCGACTGATGCGAGGAAGACTGCTGGCGAAGATCGTCCTGGTCTCGGCCATCGCCGGATGCGGCGCCGGCTGCGAGCCGGAGAAGCGGCCCCTGGAGATCGACCACTACCGCTCGCCCTGCTACGGCGAGGCCCACTTCCTGTGCATGCGCGTCCGCTCCCCGGGCGCGGAGCACTGGGAGCTCTTCTACGACTCCATCGAGGGCTACACGCACCGATGGGGCACCGTGTCCACCATCGAGCTGACGGTGCACCAGGTCGCGAACCCCCCGCAGGATGGCTCGAGCGCCACGTACAAGCTCTCGAAGGTGCTGTCCACCCGGCAGGTCGCCCCTGGCACCGAGGTTCGCATCGCCGTGGACGGCTCGCTCGAGGCGCGCGGCTACCGGAGCACGGCCACCCCCGAGGGCACCGGCGGCCACCTCCTCGACGGGACCGCCTTCACCTGCCCGGACCCGGCCCCTTGCGACCAGCTCCGCGCGGCCCTCGCCCAGCAGCGCACCGTCACTGCGCGCTTCGCGTACGCCGATCCCGTCGAGGCGCCCTTGCGGCTGCTGGCGGTCGAATAGCACCCAGGCTTGCACGCCCCTGCCCCTTCGGCTACGCCTACCGCCTCAACAGGAGGCCTCTTCATGCGTGACGTCTTCATCCTCGATGCGGTCCGGACCCCGCGTGGTCGCGGCAAGGCGGGCAAGGGCGCGCTCTCGGGCGTTCACCCCCAGGAGCTGGTGGCGCAGACGCTGAACCAGCTCGCCAAGCGCACCGGCATCGAGAAGAAGGACGTCGACGACGTCGTCCTCGGCGTGGTCACGCAGTTCGGCGAGCAGGGCGCGAACGTCGCGCGAAACGCGGTCCTCGCGGCCGACTGGCCCGAGGACGTCACGGGCACGACGCTCAACCGCTTCTGCGGCTCGGGCCTGCAGGCCGTGAACTTCGCCGCGTACGGCGTGGCGAGCGGCGACCAGCACCTCGTGGTCGGCGGCGGCGTCGAGTCGATGTCGCGCGTCGCGATGGGCTCCGACGGCGCCATGCTCGACGGCAACAACATGCACCTGCGCAAGAAGGTCGCGATGGTGCCGCAGGGCATCTCGGCCGACCTCATCGCCACCCTCGAGGGCTTCTCGCGCAAGGACGTCGACGCGTTCGCGCTGCGCAGCCAGAAGAACGCCGCGCGCGCGATCGAGGAAGGCCGCTTCGGCAGGAGCCTCTTCGCGGTCGTGGATCCCGACTCCGGCAAGGTGCTGCTCGACAAGGACGAGTTCCCGCGCCCCGACACGACGCTCGACTCGCTCGGCCAGCTCGGTCCGGCGTTCGTGCAGATGGGCGCGATGGCGGCGGGCCCGAATGGAGAGACGCTCGACCAGCTCGCGCTCAAGCGCTACCCGAAGGTCTCGAAGATCGAGCACGTCCACACCGCCGGCAACTCGAGCGGCATCGTGGACGGCGCCGGCATCGTCCTCCTCGCGGGCGGCGAGTACCTCAAGGCGCACGGGCTCAAGGCGCGCGGCCGCATCCGGGCGACCGCGACCGCCGGCTCCGAGCCGGTCATCATGCTCACCGCGCCCACGCCCGCCTCGGAGAAGGCGCTCAAGCTCGCCGGCATGTCCGCCAAGGACATCGATCTCTGGGAGATCAACGAGGCCTTCGCCACGGTGCCGCTGCAGACCATCCGCAACCTCGGCATCGACGCCGACCGCGTCAACGTCAACGGCGGCGCGATCGCCCTCGGCCACCCGCTCGGCGCGACGGGCGCGATCCTCCTCGGCACCGCCCTCGACGAGCTCGAGCGCACCAACAAGACCACCGCGCTCATCACCCTGTGCATCGGCGGCGGCATGGGCATCGCGACCATCATCGAGCGCGTGTAAGGGACTCTCCGGAGTCGTCCACGTCCACGTCCACGAGGCGGCGCTCCGCGTGACGACCGGACGACTCGCGCCCACTCCCTCCGGACACCTCCACCTCGGCAATGCCCTGGCCTTCGGGGCCGCCTGGCTCTCCGCGCGCAACGCCAGCGGGCGGCTCCTGCTGCGCATCGAGGATCTCGACCGCGGTCGTGCCCGCGAGGAGGTGGCTCGCTCCCAGCGTGAGGACCTGCAATGGCTCGGCCTCGACTGGGACGCCGAGACACCCCCGCAATCGACGCGCAGCTATTCCACCGCCGGCATTGCCACCTACCATTGCCAGTGCAATCGCAGGTCACGCCTGGCTGGCGCCTGTACGTGCCGCGAGGCTGGGCACCCGACCGGTGCCGTGCGGTTCCGCTGCCCGCCCGGCGTCGTCCACTTCGAGGATCGCGCGCGCGGCCCCCAGGCCCTGCCGCCCGGCGACGATCCGGTCCTCGTCTCCGCCTCGGGCGAGCCCGCGTATCCCCTCGCGGTGGTCCTCGACGACGCGAAGGACGGCGTGACCGAGGTGGTCCGCGGCGCCGACCTGCTGGGCGCGACCCCCGCGCAGATCCGGCTGCACGAGGCACTCGGCCTCCCCGTGCCGACGTACCTGCACGTCCCGCTCCTCCTCGGATCCGACGGCAAGAAGCTCTCGAAGTCCCACGGCTCGACGGAGCTGCGGGCGCTGCGTGCCGCCGGGTGGTCCGCCGAGGACGTCTGGGCGACGCTGCTGCCGCTCCTCGGCCTCCCGGCCGGGCCCCTCGCCGGCGCGCACCTCGATCCCGCCGCGATCCCGCCCGGGCCCTTCTCCGTCGATGACCGCGGAATGGTCCTAGCGTAGCGCGCGTCCCGCCCCGTGTTACAAAGCCGCGGTGCGCCGGCTGATCGAGCTCCCGTATTCACCGTGGTCGGAGAAGGCCCGCTGGGCCCTCGATCACCACAAGCTGCCGTACGAGCGCGCGACCTACACGCCGCTCCTCGGCGAGGTCGGCCTCCGCCTGCAGACGCGCAACTTCTCGAGCCGCGCGAGCGTGCCCACGCTCATCGACGACGGCGAGGTCTACGCCGATTCCCTGCTCATCGCGCAGCACGCGGACCACATCGGCCAGGGCTCGCGCCTGTTCCCGCGCCACCTCATGAGCGACATCGAGCGCTGGAGCACCGAGGGCGAGTGGGGCCTCGCCGCAGGCCGCGGCCTCGTGCTCGCCGCCGTGCGCGCCGACGACGAGGCGCAGCGCGAGCTCGTGCCGAGCGCCGTCCCGGGCGTGCTCCGCGGCGTCGCCCAGCCCCTGGCGCTCCTCGGCGTGGCGTTCCTGTCCTGGAAGTACGGCCTCGACGAGACCGCGACGCCGTCCGTGCTGACCGAGCGCCTCGACAAGATGCTCGCCGCCCTGCGACGCCAGCTCGGCAACAAGCACTACGTCCTCGGCGAGTTCAGCTACGCCGACATCGCGATGGCGGTCGCGCTGCACTTCGTCTCGCCACCCTCGGACGAGTGGATCCGCCTGGGCCCCGGCACGCGCCGCACCTTCACGCGGCCCGAGCTGGCCGAGCGCTACCGGGATCTCCTGGCCTGGCGCGACAAGCTCTACGCCGAGCGCCGCACGGGCCCGCGAGCGTAGTCCGGACCCACTACTGCGGGTCGAGGCGGACGATGCGGCCGCCGAGCTCGACGACGTAGAGCTCGCCGTCCCGGTCCTCACCGAAGGCGACGGGCGTACCGAGCATGAGCCCGGGCGCGTCCTTCTGGTCGGTCCCCATGCCGTTCTGCAGCTTGATGCTGCGGACGAAGCCCGAGCACAGGTCGGTGAAGAAGTAGCGCCCGACGAGGTCGGGCATCTTGCAGCCGCGGTAGACGTAGCCGCCGTCGATGCTGCACGCGCCGGTCGAGTGGCTGACCTGGGCGACCGGGAGGATGAGTCCCCGGCGCTGGCAGCCGTCGGACGGCTCGTGGCAGGCGTCGCCCTCCATGATGTCCCAGCCGAAGTTGACGCCGGGCGAGCCCGACGGCACGTAATCGATCTCCTCGATGCTGCCCTGCCCCACGTCCCCGATCCAGAGATCTCCGGTCGCGCGATCGAACGAGAACCGCCAGGGATTGCGCAGCCCGACGTGCAGGATCTCCTTCCGGCTGCCCCCGCCGAGGTCGGGGTTCCCGGACGGGATGCCGTAGGGCAACCCATTGGCCGGATGATCCACGTCGATGCGGATCATCTTGCCGAGCAGCGTCGAGACGTCCTGGCCATTGCCCATCGGATCGTCGGCCGAGCCCCCGTCGCCGAGGCCCAGATAGAACAAGCCGTCCGGCCCGAAGGCGATCTGCCCGCCATTGTGGTTGGAGAACGGCTGCTCCTGCGACAGGAGCTTCATCTCGCTGTTCGGGTCTCCCCTGTCGGGATCGCCCGCCGTCACGCGGAACTCCGACACCTGCGTGTTGCCGTTCGTCAGCTCCGAGTAGTGGACGAAGAAGCGCCCGTTGGCGGCGAACTGCGGGTGGAACGCGAGGCCGAGCAGGCCCTGCTCGCCCTGGCCGCCCGAGGACGTCACGCGCTCCGAGATGTCCATGAACATCGTCTTCTGCCCGCCGCGCAGGAAGAAGATGACGCCGTTCTTCTGGAAGACGAAGCTGCGCGCGTCCCCCGGCGGCGTCTCGAAGCCGACGGGCTGGTCGAAGCCATTTGCGACCTCGGTCAGCTTGATGCCCGTGCCCCGCACCGGGTTGCACATGACCGGCGTTCCCCCGGTGCCGCCGGCGCCCGAGCCACCACCCGCACCCGCACCGGCCCCACCGGGGCCCCCGCCGGCACCGCCGCCGCTCGCGCCGGCGCCACCCGCACCCGCGGTGCCGCCATTGCCCTTGTCGTCCCCGCACCCGAGCGCGAGCGCGAGCCCCACGCCGATCCACCAGGTCTGCTTCATCTCGCTGCCTCGCTCCTGCTGGGGGTTCCCGTCACATCGGGTCGATGCGGACGACGCGACCACCGAGCTCGAGCACGTAGAGCTCGCCCTCCCTGTCCTCGCCGAACGACACGGGCGTGCCGAGCATGATGCCCGGCGCGTCCTGCTGATCGGTCGCGGCCCCACCGACGAGCTTGAAGCTGTGCAGGTTGCCCGCGCACAGGTCGGTGAAGAAGTACCGCCCCTGCAGGTCCGGCATCTTGCAGCCGCGGTACACGTAGCCGCCGTCGATGCTGCACGCGCCCGTCGAGTGCCGGACGTTCGCGACCGGCAACGTCAGGCCGGTCATCGTGCAGCCGTTCCGCGGCTCGTGGCAGATGTTGCCCTCCATCGTGTCCCAGCCGAAGTTCACGCCGGGCGAGTTGACCGGCAGGTAGTCGATCTCCTCGACCGTGTTCTGCCCGACGTCGCCGATCCAGAGGTCGCCGGTCGTGCGATCGAACGAGAAGCGCCACGGGTTGCGCAGGCCCACGTGCAGGATCTCGCGCCTGCTCCCCGCGCCGAGGCTCGGGTTGCCCGCGGGGATGCCGTAGGGAAGCCCCCCCGCAGGACGGTCGATGTCGATGCGCAGGATCTTGCCGAGCAGCGTGGTGATGTCCTGCCCGTTGCCCATCGGGTCGTCCGCGTCGCCGCCGTCGCCGAGACCGATGTAGAGCAAGCCGTCGGGTCCGAAGACGATGGTGCCGCCATTGTGGTTCGAGAACGGCTGCGACTGCGACAGGAGCTTCATCTCGCTGTTCGGATCGCCCTGGTCGGGATTTCCCGCCATGACCCTGAACTCGGAGATCTGGGTATTGCCGGTGTCGACGTCCGAGTAATGGACGAAGAACCGCCCGTTGGTCGCGAACTGCGGGTGGAAGGCCATGCCGAGCAGGCCCTGCTCGCTCTGCCCGCCGGAGGAGGCGACGCGCGCCGAGATGTCCATGAACGGCCGCTGCATGCCACCTGCTCGCGGGATGATGTAGATGTGCCCGTCCTTCTCCCAGATGAAGTTCCGGTCGTCATTGGGGGGCGACATCATGCCGACAGGCTGATTGAAGCCATTGGCGTACTCGGTGAGCTTGATGGCCGTGCCGCTGACGGGCGTGCAGGTGCCCATCATGCCTGCGCCGCCGCCACCCATCCCCGCACCGCCCCCGCCGCCGCCCATCCCCGCGCCGCCCCCGCCGCCGCCCATCCCCGCGCCACCGTCGCCGCTGCCCGCCCCCCACCCGCCGCGGCCCCCGCCCCCGCCGCCGCTGCCCGCGGCGCCGCCGCCCGGCCACGCGCCGCCGGCGCCCCACCCCGCGGCGCCGGCGCCG
>CAZQJC010000270.1:0-61482 GCA_964593795.1 uncultured Myxococcales bacterium
GGCACGGAGCCGTAGGGGGTCGGCGGTAGCCGCCCTCGCGGCGGCCACTCGCAGTCTAGTGCCTCGACCGAGGCGTAGTGATTCGCGCCGGCGCGTTCGAGCCGAGCGCAGCGAGGCGCAAGGGCGTCCCTCGCGCAGCGAGCGAAGACGCAGGTCAGGGGGCCCGACCGGGCTTTGCCCGGGCGGGGGAAGGGCAGCGTGCCCTTCCTGGTGGCCGGCTTCCGAGCCGGCCACACGCAAGCAAGGCCTCGACCTTGATGCCGCCCGCTCGATGACGTGGTCGAGGCACTAGGTCTTGAGGCGGCGGTCGAGGGCGTGCTTGACCGCGTCGATCGTGGGCGCGATGCCCTCGGGGGCGTTCGCGAGCCGGCAGTCCACGCCGGGCAGCTCGCGCGCGTGGTAGCGCGTCTTGAACTCGGTGAACTTCAGGCCCGACGCCGTCGACACCACGATGACGCGGTGATGGCGCTGGATCGTCCCGGCGCGCACGAGCTTGATGAGCGCCGCGAGCGCCACGCCGGTGTGCGGGCAGGCGTAGGTGCCCG
Organism: uncultured Myxococcales bacterium; assembly: GCA_964593795.1. Taxonomy (GTDB): domain Bacteria; phylum Myxococcota_A; class Polyangia; order JAHFDS01; family JAHFDS01; genus JAHFDS01. The sequence continues at coordinate 546 of CAZQJC010000270.1, forward strand.
TGCGATCCGCCCACGCCGCCGCGTGCGCGAGCTCGTCTTCGCTCGCCTGCTCGACGATCCCGTTCGTCCTCTCGACCGCGCGGATGGCGCGACGCACGCTGACGGGGTTGCCGATCTGGATGGCGCTCGCGAGCGTGGGTTCCGCGCGCACCGGCGAGAACTTCTCGAAGCCCTCCTTGTAGGCGCGGTAGAGGGGATTGGCGCGCTCCGCCTGCGCGACCACGAGGCGCGGCAGCTTCGACAGGACGCCGAGCTCGCGCATGAGCAGGAAGCCGCTCGCCAGCGCGCTGACGTTGCCGAGGTTCCCGCTCGGGATGACGACGAAGTCGGGCGCCTCCCAGTCGAACTGCTGCACGAGCTCGATCGCGACCGTCTTCTGGCCCTCGAGGCGGAGCGAGTTCATCGAGTTCGCGAGGTAGATCGTGGGGTCCTTCGCGAGCTCCTGCACGACGGCCATGCAGCCGTCGAAGTCGGTGTCGAGCTCGAGCACGAGCGACCCGTTGGCGAGCGGCTGCACGAGCTGCGCGGTCGAGACCTTGCCCTTCGGCAGGAGCACGATCGACGTGATGCCCGCGGTCGCGCAGTAGGCCGCGAGCGACGCCGAGGTGTCGCCCGTGGACGCGCAGGCGATCGCGCGGATGGGCTTGCCGTCGGCGATCATCTGGCGCACGACCGACACGAGCACGGTCATGCCGAGGTCCTTGAACGACCCCGAGTGGCTGTTGCCGCAGAGCTTGATCCACAGGTCGTCGACGCCGAGCTCGGCGCCGAGCCGGTTGGCCCACAGGAGGTTCGTACCGCCCTCGTCGAGCGAGACGACCATGTCGTCCCGCACGTGCGGCATCACCCACTCCTTCTTGCCCCACACGCCCGAGCCGTACGGCCACGTCGTCCGCTTGTAGCGCCCCTCGAAGAGGTGCATCCACGCCGACGCCGAGCGCGCCTTGAGCTGCGCGAGGTCGTGCCGCACCTCGAGCAGGCCGCCGCAGCTCGGGCAGCGGTAGATCACCTCGTCGATCGGGCTCCGGAAGTCGCAGCCCTCGCTGCAGGCCAGCTCCGCGCGATACATGCGCGTATCCTACTCGCGGGCCGCCGCTCCGTCAGCCGAGGTCGCCGAGGGCGAAACCCGCCATCGCGAGCGCGGCGATCGCGGCGGTCTCGGTGCGGAGGATGCGCGGTCCCATGCCGACCACGCCGAAGCCGAGCTCGCGCGCGCGCTCGACCTCGCGGTAGGTGAAGCCCCCCTCGGGGCCGACCGCGAGCACGATCTGCTGCGGACGCTCGAGCCCCGAGAGGTGCTCGCGCAGTCCCCGGCGCGGCGGCTCCTCCCAGAAGAACAGCTTGAGGGCCTCGCGCGGCGCGCCCTCGAGCGCGGCGTCGAGCGTGAGCACCGGCGAGACGTCCGGGACGTCGGCGCGACCGCACTGCCGGGCTGCCTCGCGCGCGATCTTCTGCCAGCGCTGCCGGCGCAGCGTGCTGCGCACCTCGTCGAGGCGGAGGACCGTCCGGTCCGTCACCATCGGCACGAGCTGCGCGACGCCGAGCTCGGTCGCCTTCTGCACGACGATCTCCATGCGATCGCCCTTCGGCAGCCCCATGAGGAGCGTCACGCTCGGCGCGTCCCCGTGCGGGCTGTGGCGCCGCTCGACCACGCGCACCTCCACCGCGCGCGGACCCGACCGCCCGAGCACCGCGTCGGCCTCCGCGCCCTTGCCGTCGAAGAGCACGAGCGCGTCCCCCTCCTCGAGGCGCAGCACGCGGCACACATAGCGGTGGTCTTCGCCGGACAGGAGGATGGTCTCCTGGGCCATCGCCTCGGGCGGCACGTAGAGGCGCGGCACTATCGCCCCTTGGGCCGTCGGAGCTGCTCGGCGCACCAGATCGGATCTCGCGCGTCGAACACCTGCGCGATCCAGTCGAGCCCGTGCACGGCGAGCGTCCGCGCGGCCTGCTCGCCCTGGTCCTGGAGCAGGCCCGCGAGCACGAGATCCCCGCCCGGCGCCACCGCGCGCGCCAGCGTGCGCGCGAGCGCGATGTGCGCGTCGAGCTGGATGTTGGCGAACACGAGGTCGAACTCGCCGCGCGGGATCTCGGGCAGCCGTGCGATACGGTCGGAGAGCCCGTTCGCCTCGGCGTTCTCCGCCGCGACCTCGAGCGCCTCGGGGTCGATGTCGGTCGCGACCACCTCGGCCTTCGGCCACGCCAGCGCCGCCGCGATCGCGAGGATGCCCGAGCCGGTGCCCACGTCGAGGACGCGCCTCGGCACCCGGCCCGCCACGAGCGCCGCGTCGATCGCGAGCAGGCACAGGCGCGTCGACGCGTGCGTCCCGGTGCCGAAGGCGCGCCCGGGGTCGAGCGTCACGACGACGCGGCCCTCCGCGTCCTCGGCCGGGCGGAAGCTCGGCTGCACGAGCAGGCGCGAACCGAAGCGCTCGGGGCGCCAGTGGTCCTTCCACGCGTCGCGCCAGTTCGCGTCCGCGAGCGAGACCTCGTCCACCCGCACGCCGCCGACGTCGATGCCGCGCCCCTCGAGCGTGCCGAGCTCGTCGAAGAGCGCGTCGTGGACGGTCGGCTCGCTGCCCTCGGCCGTGTAGACGACGAGGCGCACGCGCCCCGGGGCGGGCCGCGCGATGGTCTCGCCGTCCTGCACCTCGACCGCGAAGCCGAGCATGCCCAGGCGTACCGACACGGCCTCCGCCGCCTCGTCGGGCAGATCGATGGAGATGCGGGTCCAGCGGCTCGGCTCGGTCATGGGCTCTGGCGCTCGGCGATCACGCGTCGAGGGTACTGCGCGCGTGGGGCGAATTGAATGGAGACCATCCGCTATGCTTGCGGCATGGGACGGGTCCTGTTCGACAAGGAATCGGGGCGCTCGCTCGGCGAGCTCGACGACGAGGCCTTCGCGGAGCTCTCGCGGCTGCTCGAGGCCGAGCACAACGCCGACACCGATCGCTACGTGACGAGCGAGTCCATCGACTACCTCGAGGCGGCGGGGGCGAGCGTGCGGCTCGTCGCGTTCCTGCGCCAGGCCCTCGGCGGCGCCGAGGGCATCGAGATGAGCTGGAAGCCCGGGGCCGCGACGAAGGGCTGACGGCAGAAAACTTGACTCGTCGCGTCAGCGGCCGCCTCCTTGGGGCATGACGCGGATCGTCTGCATCGCGAACCAGAAGGGCGGCGTCGGCAAGACCACGACCGCCGTGAACCTCGCCGCCGGGCTCGCCCGGCGCGGCAAGCGGGTCCTCCTCGTGGACCTCGACATCCAGGGGAGCGCCACGGCCACGCTGGTCGCGCCCTCGCCCGGGCGCGAGGCCCTCTCGATGGCCGCGTGCCTGGTGCGCGACGTGCCCCTCGACGACATCGTGGTGCCGACCAGCACCCCGGGCCTGTTCGTGGCCCCCGCCGGCGAGGAGCTCGCGACGGTGGACCTGCACCTCGCGAGCGTGATGGGCCGCGAGCGAGCGCTCGAGCGGGTGCTGCGCGGGGCCACGCTCGATCGCTGGGACGTGGTCCTCGTGGACACGGCTCCGTACCTGGGCCTCTTGACCATCAACGCGCTCGTCTCGGCCGAGAAGGTCCTCGTGCCCGTGTCGTGCGAGTACCTGCCGATGCTCGGCCTCAAGCTGTTCGAGGACACGCTCGGCAAGATCCGCCGCACTCTGGGGGCGCCGTGCGAGGTGCTCGGCTACCTCTTGACGATGGTCGACCGGCGCGAGCGCGTCACCGAGGAGGTCGAGGCGATGGTGCGCGGGGCCTTCGGCGAGCGCGTCTTCCCCGGCATCATCCGCGTGAACACCCGCCACAAGGCGAGCCCGTCGCACCGCCAGACCATCTTCGAGTACGAGGGTGCGCGTGGAAAGGGCCGCGAGGACTACGAGGCGCTGACGCGCGAGGTGGAGCGCCGCCTCGGGCTCGTCCCCGTCCGCGCCCCGCGCCGCCCCGCCACCGAGGCCCGCACGCCCGACGCCCCGGCCGCGCACGCCTGATCCGGTTCACCCCGAGCGCACCCCGAAAAAAAAGGGCGGCCCGGAGGCCGCCCTTTTCCATTTCATGCCCGAGGCTGCGAGGCAGTCAGGCAGGGATCACTCCCTGCTCTTGATTGCCTTCCGCTTCATCTCGCGGCGGCGTCGCTTGCGCGCTTCACGCATCTTGCGCTTGCGCTTGACGCTCGGCTTCTCGTAGCACCGACGGCGCTTGACCTCTTGCAGGATGCCTTCCTTCGACATCTTCTGCTTCAAGATCTTCATCGCCTTCTCGAGGCTGTCACGGACTTCAACTTCCAATGGACGTCCGACCAAAGCCGATCACCCCCTTTCCGGGAAACGCTGCGAGCAACTGCGGCCCGTGCGAACACCACGGGCGGGGGGTGGATCTAACAGCCGGCGGGGGTGCGGTCAAGCACGCGATCCGCGTCACCCCCCGGATCCCAGGGACCGCGTGGCCCGTAGGGTAAGATGTGCGGATGCGGCGATTGCGTGTCGGGGTCGCGGCGACCGTGCCCCTGCTCCTCTTCTGCGGAAGGGCCCTCGGCCAGGCGAACTACCAGAACTACCTCGTCGGAGAGCGCGCGGCGGCGATGGGCGGCGCCTACACCGCGCTCGCCGACGACGCGTCCGGCGCCTACTACAATCCCGCCGGCACCGCCTTCTCGGCCGGCTCGTCGATCTCGGCGTCGGCCAACCTCTACGGCTACGTCACCACCACCCAGCAGGACGCGCTCGGGGCCGGGCGCGACGTCTCGAGCCGTGGCTTCAACCCCATCCCCTCGTCGGTGGGCTCGCTGTTCAAGGTCGGCGAGCCGGCCCCCTACGGCAGGCCGATCACGCTCGGCTTCCAGGTGTTCGCGCCGAACTCGTTCACGCGCGACACCGAGCTCCTGACCACCGACGCCGCCGGGCGCGATCTCGCGCTCTCCGAGCGCATCAACTGGAACGTCATGTTCCTCGGGCCCACGGCGGCCTATCGCATGAGCGAGGGCCTCTCCGTAGGGGCGGGCGCGTACCTGCAGTACGCGTCCTACTCGTTCCGGCAGGCCAGCCTGACCGCCGACGCAGCCGGGACCTCCGCGCAGCGCTGGCGCCTCTGGGAGCTCGACTCCTTCGGGGTCGTGGGGAACCTCGGCGTGAACTACCGCGACGGCATGCTCCACGTCGGGGCGTCGGTGTGGTCGCCGACCATCGAGCTCGCGGGCGACTCGACGCGCACGTCCTACTGCACCGCGATCGCCTCGGGGCCGTGCTCCGCGACCGCGCCCAGCTCAAGGACCTCCGAGCGCGGCAAGGCGCGCTTCCTCGAGCCGCTCCACGGCACGCTCGGGGTCGCGATCGCGGAGCACCGCTCGTTCGCGGTCGCGCTCGACGTGAGCCTGTACGCCCCGGTGAAGTTCGACCTCGTGGACCTCGCCGGCACGCCGCACATCGACAACCACGTCACCGTCAACGCCAACGTGGGCGGCGAGCTCTACGTGACCCGGAAGATCCCCCTCCGCCTCGGGTTCTGGACCAACCTGTCGGCGAACCGCGAGCCGAGCGTCTCGAGCCCACAGAACCGCGTCGAGGCGATCGACTTCTACGGCATCTCGGCAGGCTCCGGCTACCTCTCGGACAAGGGCGCCACGACCGTGGGCTTCAACTACGCCTTCGGAAACGGCACCGTGCTCCGCGACGCCGGCGTCACGAAGACGAGCGGCCAGATGCTCCTGTTCCTGCTCGCGACGAGCTACACCTTCTGACGATCGCTGCGCGAGGGACGCCCTTGCGGCGAGGGGTGCTCGCCTCGACGATCACCTGCGCGCACTTCAGCGATAGCCCTTCTCTGCGGAGATACTGATTCGCGGGCCTCGTTCGGGCTCGGCTCGTCCGGATCGGCGCCCTTGCGGCTACTGCCCGACGCCGGCGAGCGCGGCCTCGACCTTCGTCACGACCGCAGAGGGCAGCGCCGTGTAGCGCAGGACCGCGTTCGTCTTCTGCCCGTCGTGCGTCGCCCACCGCAGGAACTCGACCGTGGCCTTGCCGCGCGCCGCGTCCCTGGGCTTCTTCCAGAGGACCGCGTACGTGAACGACGCGAGCGGGTAGCTCTGGGCGCCCTCGGCGTTGACGATCGACACGCGGAGGTCCTCGCCCGCGGCCGTCGCGGCCGCCGCGGCCAGCGCCTCGTTCGTGGGCTCGACGTACTTGCCCGCCTTGTTCTTCACGGCGGCGATGGGCAGCTTGTAGTGGTGCGCGAACGCCGCGTCGAGGTACGCGATCGCGCCGGGCGTGGCCTTGACCGCCTCCGCGATGCGGTCCGCCCCGATGGCCTGCTTGCCGACCGGGAAGTCCACCTTGGTGCCGCGGCCCGGCGAGGCCTTCCACTCCGCGTCCACCGCCGACAGGTAGTCGGTGAAGACGAAGGTCCCGCCGCCCTGCCCGTGAACGGGCACGATGTCGTGCGCTGGCAGCTTCGCCTTGGGGTTCTCCTTGGCGATGCGCTTGTCGTTCCAGCGCTTGATCTTGCCCCGCCAGATGTCGGCGAGGACGTCGGGAGAGAACCGCAGCGAGGCCGGCAGCCCCTGCGGGTGGTAGACGATCGACACGCCCGCGACGGCCACCGGCACGTGGACGAGCCCGCCCGGCACCGCTTTGGCCTCCTCGTCCCCGATGGGCGACTCCGTCGCACCGAAGTCGATGGCGCCCTTGACGATCTGCTCGATGCCTCCGCGAGAGCCGATCGCCTGGTAGTCGACCTTGATCTGCGTCTTCTTGCGGTAGTCGCGGATCCACTTGGAGTAGAGCGGGAACGCGCTCGTCGCCCCCGCGCCCCTCGGAGCAGGCAGGTCCGGACCACCCAGCACCAGCAGCGCCAACCAAAGCGGATTCAGCATGACGAAGGAATATCGCGCCCGCGCCCCGCTGTCAGCAGGGCCCGGACGCGCAACAAGGAGAAAACCAGGGACCAGGAACGAAGATCAAGGAACCGGAACGGGGACCGGACGCAGAGCCAAACGCAGGGGGCGTTCGAGGCGAGCACAGCGCAGGCGCGTCTCGATCCGAGCGCAGCGCAAAGACGCGTCTCGATCCCATCGCAGCAGGAAGGCGCATCTCAGCGAAGTGAGCAAGGGCGTAGCGAGCGAAGCGAGCGAAGACGCAGGGAGGGGGGCCCGGTTGGGCTTTGCCCAACTGGGGGAGGGGCAGTCGTGCCCCTCCTGGTGGCCGCCTTCCGAGGCGGCCACACGCAAGCTAGTGGAACTGGACCGGGAAGGAGACGGCGGCCTTGCCGCCCTTCGAGTGCGGGAACTTCCAGCGCCCCACGGCAGCGCCCAGGCACTTGACGAGGCCCTGATCGCCGATCGAGTCCTCGGCCGCCTTGAGGTCGCTCGCGTGGCCCGCCTTGTCGACCATGAAGGACACGACGAGCTGGCCGCCGCGCCCCGCCTTGCCGGCGCCGGACGACTCGTAGCAGGAGCGGATGTCGCCTCCGTTCGACTGGATCGTCGAGTTGAGCTCCATCTCGTCGATGGAGCCCGTCGTGCCGGCGATCTCGAGGCCGTCGTCGGGCTCGGCCGCCCCGACCGCCTGCGTGCGCTCGCCCTGCAGCGACGAGCCCGCGTTCTGCACGCGCTCGAGCGACACGTTGAGCGCGTCGCAGCCGGTGAGCGCGCCCGCCGACAGCGAGCCGCCCGCGCGCAGCACATCGGTCGTCTTCATCTCCGTCTTGCAGATGACGTCGTCGGGCCGCAGGCCCGCGTTCCAGAGCTGCAGGCGCATGACCGGCTGCGCCGCGTCGTCGACGTGCACGACCACCTTGAACTCGAACTTCGGGTCCGTCGACGTCACCGGCTCCGACAGGTAGCGCGCCGGGCCGACCTCGACGACCACGTAGGGCTTCGGTCCATTCGACGACCACGGCTTGCCGTCGGGACGCGTGGCCGGCACCTTGGCCGAGCGCACGACGAGCTCGAAGACGCCGTTCGGCGGACCTTCGTCGCGCTTGGGCGCGGGCGCGGCCGCCGGCTCGCCTCCACCGGCGGGTGCCGGCGCCGAGCCGGCAGGACCCTTCGCCGGCGCAGAGCCGCAGCCGATCGTGAGGAGGCACAGACCCGCTTGCACGCATGTGGATAGACGCATGGCCCCCGCATCGTAACACGCCCCTTTCGGGCCCGGATTCGGCTAGTTTTCCCGCATGGTGCGCTTTTCGGTGCTCGATCTGCCTACTGACGGCACCGCGGTGGTGGGAGGTGAGGAGCTCGTGCACACGCCGCCCGAGGGCACGTTGCGCTGGATCGACCTCGAGGGTCAGGACGCCGAGGCGCTCGCCCTGCTCGGCGAACGCTTCGGGTTCCACCCGCTCGCGCTCGAGGACTGCGCCCACGAGGACCAGCGCCCCAAGCTCGAGGAGTACGAGTCGTCGCTCTTCATCGTGGCGCACGCGTTCTCGCTGACCGGCGGCTGCGGCGACGTGGCCGTCGCCGAGGTGCACTGCTTCCTCGCGCGCGGCACGCTCGTCACGGTGCACCTGCACCCGGTGCCGCTCCTCGACGACCTGCGAAAGCGCCTCGTCGCCGAGCCCGTGCGCATCCGCCGCGGCCCGGACTTCCTGCTCCACGCGGTCCTCGACACGCTCGTGGACGCGATCTTCGCGCACCTCGATCACATCAGCGACGCGCTCGAGGAGCTCGAGACGGCGGTCATCCATCACCCCGATCAGGGCGACCTCGAGCGCATCTTCGCGGTCAAGCACGTCATCGCGACGCTCCGGCGCGTGGTGGGTCCCCTGCGCGACGTCGTCTCCGCGCTCTCCCGGCCCGACAACCCCTACGTCTCCTCGCGCGCCGCGGTGTACTTCCGCGACGTGCACGATCACGCGATGCGCATCGTCGAGCGCCTAGAGGTCGCGCGCGACCTCATCGGCAACTGCGTGGACGCGTACCGGTCGTCGGTCGCGAACCACACGAACGAGGTCATCAAGCGCCTGACGCTCGTGTCGGCGATCTTCCTGCCGCTCACGTTCGTCACCGGCTTCTTCGGCCAGAACTTCGACCACCTGCCGATCCACGGCTGGTCGCTGCTCGTGACCGTCTGCGCGATCGTGGTGCTCCTGCCTCCCTCGCTCTGGCTCTGGTTCCGCAAGAAGAACTGGTGGTGACGTGACCTGGCTCCACGTCTCGGGCGGCGCGATCGTCCTGGCGCTCGCGCTCGTCCTCGTCTTCCGCCGGCGCAACGCCGCGGGCATCACCACCTCGCGCTGGGGGCGCCTGTGGCGCCTGTGGATGTCCACCGTGCGGCTCGTGTGGCGCCGGATGCTCCACGCCGTGGCGGGCGTGTTCATGAGCGAGGCCCAGCGTCGCGAGCTCGACAGGGCGCGGTCGGAGGCGGCGGGCAAGGAGGTGCTGCAGACGATGGGGCACATGAAGGGCGCGCTCATGAAGCTCGGGCAGATCGTGAGCTTCATGGACGACACGCTGCCCCCGGAGTTCCAGGCCGAGCTGCGCAAGCTCCAGGCGAGCGCGCCGCCGATGCCGTACGAGCTCGTCGAGAGCGTCATCCGCCTCGAGCTCGGAAGGGAGCCCGACCTCGCGTTCGCCGAGTTCGAGAAGACCGCGATGGCCGCCGCGTCGATCGGCCAGGTGCACCGCGCGGTGCTGCCCGACGGCACGCGCGTCGCGGTCAAGGTGCAGTACCCGGGTGTCGACCGCGCGATCCAGGCGGACCTCTCGAACTATGGCCTCCTGATGGGCGCCATCAACATGATGACGCCGACGCTCGACGCCAAGCCCATCGTCGACGAGCTGACCTCGCGCCTGTCCGAGGAGCTCGACTATGAGCGCGAGGCCGACAACGTCGAGCTCTTCCGCGGCATCTACGACGGGCACCCGCAGATCGTGGTGCCGCGCGTGTTCCGCTCCCACTCGAGCCAGCGCGTGCTCACCACCGAGCTCCTCGAGGGCCTGCCCTTTTACGAGTTCGTCGCGCGCGGCAGCGAGGCCGACAAGCGGAGCGCCGTCGAGACGCTGCACACCTTCTGCTTCGACTCGCTCTACCAGCACCACGTCTTCAACGGCGACCCGCACCCGGGCAACTACCTCTTCCTGCCGGGCGGGCGCGTGGGCTTCCTCGACTTCGGGTGCGTCAAGCGCTTCGAGCCCGCGTTCCTGGCCGACTTCCGCCAGATGAACCGGCTCTACCTGCTGCAGGACCGCGACGCGTTCTATGCGCAGGCGCTCAAGCTGCGCTTCATCCTGCCGAACGCGACCGAGAAGGTGGACCGCGACTGGCTCTACGACTACCTCCGCTACTACTATCTGCCCATCCTGCACGACCGCGAGTTCGTGTTCACGGCCGACTACTGCAAGCGCGCGGTGGGCGTGATGTTCGGGCCGAACATGCGCAAGCTCAACATGCCCGGTGACTTCGTGATGCTCAACCGCATCACCTTTGGCTTGAACTCCATCTTCGCGCAGCTCGGCGCGCGCGCGAACTGGCACCGCATGGCTCGCAGGCAATACTTCGAGCCCGGCGACGCCGAGCGCTGGGAGGCGAACCCGCCGCATCCCGAGATGAGCTGAAATCGGGCTCCGGCTCGGGCTCGGGTGGGTGGGACTCCCACCCACCCGAGAGAAAAAGGTGAAGCCGGCGGTGACACCTCGGCCCACCCGCGGTGTTTCGTCCCCGGAGGTCGGATGATGACGAATCGCAAGCTCGCTCTTCTCGGTGTGCTCTTCCTCGGGGCCTGTGGCGCCCAGGGGGATTTCGATTCCGCCAAGGTGGTCCCGGGCGACAAGGCCCTCCGGCTCGACGTGCCCGCGGGCGACGCGACGACGCTCGTGGCTCCGGCGGGCGACAAGGACGTCCTCTATGCAGTCGGGGACACGGGCCGCTTCTACGCGATGACGCTGTCGGTCTCACGCGCGCTCAACCTGCAGGCGATCGCGCTCGTCGGCGTGGTGCGCCTCATCGTGCACCTGCCCCCCACGCGCGACGACGGCGACACCAAGGTCTGGGGCCCGTACACGCCGGGCGGCCTCGAGCCGGCCACCTTCCGCCTGACGGTCCACAAGGCAGGGACGGACCAGTACACCTTCAAGCTAGAGGAGCGGCCGCGGGCCTCCACGGCCGAGGCCGACTACCGCGTGGTCCTCGACGGCGAGTCCGAGCAGGTCGCCGGCGACCGCGGCAAGGGCCGCATCACCCTCGACTTCGACGTCGCACGCACGATCGAGACGACGAGCTGCGAGAACGGCAAGGCCACGTTCTTCTACGACGCGACGCAGCCGGCGCGCTCGATCCGCATCGAGCTGCGCGGCTACGCGAACAAGAACGACGCGAACCCCATCTGCCGCAAGGAGGTCCCGCACGACGTGGACTACGCGTACACCCGCGAGAGCTCCGGCGCCGGCACGTTCCTCTTCCACGTGCAGACCAACGTCAACGACGCGGGCGAGAACAAGCCGCTCCTCGAGGAGGTCAAGATCCGCTCGCGCTGGCAGGCCGACGGCGCCGGCCGCTCGGACGTGTCGGTGACGGGGGGCGAGGTGGTGCAGGACCTGGCGCGCGCGGGCCTCGGCGTGGACAAGGTCACGGCGACCGAGTGCTGGGGCGCGACGTTCAAGGTGACGCACCAGACCTCGGCGCCCGAGGCGGTGCACCTGTTTCCCAGCGAGGGCGACCCCGCGAGCTGCGTCTTCACGGCCGCCGAGCTGCCCTAGTTGCGATCGGCGGCCTGGGAAGGCCGCCGCAGGAGGGGCGCGCCGCCCCTCCCCCGGATGGGCAAAGCCCATCCGGGCCCCCCACCCTGCGTCTTCGCTCCGCTGCGCTTCGCTACGCCCTTGCGGCTCGCTGCGCTCGCCTCGAAGGTGGATGCCGCGGCGGACGCCGACGACGCGCACTGACTTGGGAACAGGCCCGAGCTACCGGGTACGGAGGACGGCGCGGGCGAGGGCGGCGCACACGAGGGCGCTGCCGAGGAGCCACACGGTGGACAGGCCCGGCACGAGCGCCAGCCCCGCCACCTGCGTCACCCCCGCCACCAGCGAGAACGCACACGCCGCGGCCACGCCGGCCGCAAAGCCCCCTAGCCACGGCCGAAGGCGCGGCACGCCCCAGAGCAGCGCCACGAGCAGGACCGGCAGCGCGAGGCCCAGGAAGAGCGGGCTTGCGCCGAGCCCGAGCAGGCTCCCACCCGCGAGGAACGGCACGCCGAGCGCGCCCACCGCGCCCCCGCCGACGACGCCGAAGCGCAGCGCGCCGAGCCCGAAGAGCGCCCCGAGGAGCGCGATCGCGTAGAGGCCGCGTTCGATTGGGAACGCGAGCTCCGCCGCGTGCACGGCCGCGTCCGCATCGAGCAGCCCCGCGCCGCACATACCGGCGCAGTCGACCTTGGGCTTTCTCGCCGACTCCACGAGCACGCGCTTGACGGCCTCGGGCTCCGTCGTGCCGGCGCCCACGATCAGGGCGGCGACGCCGGCCACGTGCGGCGAGGCCATCGACGTGCCCATGTAGTAGAGGTAGCCGTCCTCGCTCGTCGAGCCGGGCAGGAGCGTGTTCTGCAGGACCCCGTCGGGGAAGCCGTCGCCGTTCTGATCGACGCGCGTGTTGCCGCCAAGAGCGGCGAGCGTGATCTTCGCGCCGCGGTTCGAGTAGAAGGCGAGGCTCTCGTCGAACTGCGTCGCGGCGACCGCGACCACGCCCGGATACCCGGCCGGGTAGCCGACGCTCTTCTGGCCGCTGTTGCCCGCGGCCGCCACGACCGTGACGCCCTTCTTGATCGCGTAGGCGACGGCCTTCTCCATCACCTTCGACGACATCGAGCCGCCGAGCGACAGGTTGATGACCTTGGCGCCCTTGTCGGCCGCGAAGCGGATGGCCTCGGAGATGTCGGCGACGTTGCCGCTGCCGGATGCGGACAGCACCTTGAGCGGCATGATGCGCGCCTTGTACGCGATGCCCGAGACGCCGACGCCGTTGTCGGTCGCCTGCGCGATCGTGCCGGCGACGTGGGTCCCGTGGCCGTGGTCGTCGTTGGCGTGCTCGGTGTCGCCGACGAAGTCGTAGCCGGGCACGAGGCGATCGGCCGCGAGGTCCGCGGCGCGCTTGAAGCTGCCGTGGTTCTCGTAGGCGACGCCGGTGTCGATGACCGCGACGATGACGCCCTCGCCGGCGCCGTGCTTCCACGCCTCGGGCGCGCGCATCTGCGCGAGGTGCCACTGGTAGGCGAACTTCGGGTCGCGCGGGAAGGACGTGCGCGGCTGATCGGGCGGCTCGGCCGGCCGGGGCGGAGCCGCGAAGTCCGCCGGCTCCGGGTCGTCGACGTCGAGCTCCGCCTCGTCGAGCGTCACGCGGAAGTCCGGCTCGACCGCCTCGACCAGCGGATCGGCCGAGAGCGCCGCGCGCACCGAGGCGGGGACCGCCCCGCGCAGGATGTGATCCCCGGGCTCGAAGACGGAGTTCGCCCGGAGCGAAAGGCCGAGGCGCGACGCGAGCGCCCGGATCGCCGCGGGATCCGCGTCGTCGCGGAAGTCGACGATCCACTCGTCGGACGCCCGCGCGGCGTCCGCCACCGGGTCGGCCGGGGCGGGGACGTCCGAGGGCGCGGCCGCCCGCCAGAGCAAGAACGCGCTCGCGGAGGCGAGCGGGAGGACACGCAGGATTCGCATTGCGTTCATTTTCGCACCTGCCGACCGGAGCGGCCATGATCCTGACGCACGAGGCGTGTGGGGGATCCCTGGGGGTAGGTGGACGTGGGTGCCGGCGGCGCGAGGCCCGGGGCTCGGTTACCATGACGCGTCCACATGACCCTCGAGTGGGACGACCTCGCCCGGCTCCACGTCGTGCGCAAGCTCGGCGAGATCGTCCGGCGGCGCTGGGGCCTCGGCGTGGGCTTCGTGCGGGCGGGCGATGGCGAGGTGCGGGTCCCACGCCCCGAGGCGGACGGGGCGTGCCGGCTCGTGCAGTCGTGTGAGGCTGGTTTCGCCGGCTGCGGAGAGACCGCGCGCGCGGTGGGCGAGCTGCTCGCGGTGCACGCGGTGAGCGGCCAGCTCCCGGCGTCGTCGCTCGCCTATACGTGCCACGCGGGCCTCAAGGAGGTCGCCGTGCCGATCGTCCTCGAGGGCCGCTACCTCGGCTGCGTGATCGCGGGAGGCTTCGCGACCGCGGGCGAGGAGGACGAGGAGCGGCCGCGCGCGGCCACCCGCATCGGGCGCCTGCCGCTCGCGAAGGAGGACGTCGAGGACGCGCTCGACCGCCACCCGCGCCTGTCCCGGACCGACGTCGGCTACCTGACCGAGCTCATGGAGCTCGTGGCCGAGGAGGCGATCGCGTTCCTGACCGAGACGTCGCAGCTCCCGGACGAGCCGGAGCTGGCGCCCGGCCGCTACGCGCCCATCATCGGCCAGGCGCCGCAGATGCTCGACCTCTACCGCGTCCTCGACCGCGTGGTGGAGGCCGACGCGACCGTGCTGGTGCAGGGCGAGAACGGCACCGGCAAGGAGCTCGTGGCGCGCGCGATCCACCAGCACTCGGCGCGCCGGCACGAGCGGTTCGTGGTGCAGAACTGCTCGGCGCTCAACGACAACCTGCTCGACTCGGAGCTCTTCGGCCACAAGCGCGGGGCGTTCACGGGCGCAGTGAGCGACAAGCCGGGCCTGTTCGAGGTGGCCGATCGCGGCACGTTCTTCCTCGACGAGGTGGGCGACATGTCGCCGGCCCTGCAGGTCAAGCTCCTGCGCGTCCTGCAGGAGGGCCAGTTCACGCGCGTCGGCGACACCGAGCCGCGCCAGGTCGACGTGCGGATCATCGCCGCGACGCACCGCGACCTGCGCGCGATGGTCGCGTCGGGCGAGTTCCGCGAGGACCTCTACTACCGCATCAACGTCATAAACCTCGTCGTGCCGCCGCTCCGCGAGCGACCCGGAGACCTGCAGCTCCTCTGCGACCACTTCCTGCAGCGGATCGCCGCGAGCGGCAAGACGCGGAGAAAGCGGCTCACCCGCCCCACGCTGGACCTGTTCGCGGCGTACGCTTGGCCGGGAAACGTGCGCGAGCTGGAGAACGAGATCGAGCGGCTCGCCGTGCTCTCCGGCGAGGAGCGGTCCATCAGCGACGCGCTCGTGTCCGCGCGGATCCGGTCGCTTGCGGAGCGACCGAGCCCGAGCCGCTCGCTCGACGACGCGGTCGGCGCGTTCGAGCGCGGGCTCATCGGCGAGGCGCTCGTGCATCACCGGTGGAACCGGACGCAGGCGGCCGACGCGCTCGGCATCAGCCGCAGGAACCTCATCCGCAAGATCGCCAAGTACAAGCTCTCGCCGCAGCGCAGGCGAAAGGCGGAGCCGTGAGCGGCCGCGTCCTTTGCATCGACGACGACGAGCTCAACCTCTCGCTCCTCGCGGACGTGTGCGAGATCTCGGGCTTCGAGGTCACCCTGGCGCAGGACCCCGAGGCGGGCCTGCAGACCTGGCGGCGAGACCGCCCGGACGTGGTGCTGCTCGACCTGATGATGCCGGGACGGAGCGGCCTCGAGCTCCTCGGGACGCTGGCTGCGGGGCCCGAGACGGCCCGCTCGGCGGTCCTGATGGTGAGCGCGGTCGCCACGGCGGCGCTGCAGCAGCAGGCCTTCGCCTTGGGCGCGCTCGACTGGGTGATGAAGCCGTTCCACGTCTCCGATCTGCAGGCGCGGATCCAGCTCGCGATCGACCTCCTCGGGGCGGCGCGCGGCACCGCCGCCGGCGACGAGAGGCTCGGGGAGGCCACCATCGCCTCGGCGATGCTCGGTGACCGCAGGATCGAGGCCCCGGCACACGTGGAGGTGCTCCTCGCGTGCGGCCCCGATGCGGCCGCGGCGTTCGACCTGGCCCGGCGGCTGCGTGCAGAGGGGGGGCCGGGCGTGGCGCTCCTCGCGGCGCGACCAGGCGAGGTCGTGGCCGTCTGGGCGCCCACCCCGGGCCTCGGGGCGCGGCTCGAGGCGAGCGTCGCGGCAGGCCGCGCACCGGCATCGGTCGCCCGCGGGCAGGCCGCGATCGCGGGCGTCGCGGCGGAAGTCGCGCGACTGCGAGGCGCGTGAGGGACCAATCGACGCTTGCCGCCCGGAGAGCCGGCTTGTATAGACGGCGCGTGGCGCCGGACTCCGCCGACGACCGCATCACCATCGCGCTGCCCAAGGGGCGGCTCCTCGACGCGTGCACCTCGCGCTTCGAGGCGATCGGCCTGCCCATCGGCCGGGCGATCGCGACCGGCGGACGCCGCCTCTACCACGAGCTCGACCCCGAGACGGGTCCGCTCGGCGGCACGCCGGTGCGCCTGCTCGTGCTGCGCGACGCGGATCTCTGCAAGTACGTCGCTCACGGCGCGGCCGACCTCGGCGTGTGCGGGCTCGACCAGATCGAGGAGCACGCGCTCTCGACGTCGTCCACCGCGCTCTACCGGCCGCTGGATCTCGGCATCGGGCGCTGCCGCCTCGCGGTGGCCGAGCCGGCCCGCCGGCCCGCGGCCGAGACGGCGCTGCCGCACCTCGTCTACGCGACCAAGTACCCCGCGCTCACGCGCCGGCACCTCGAGGCGAGGGGACTGGCCGCCGAGATCGTGGAGCTGTCGGGCGCGCTCGAGCTCGCCCCGGTGATCGGACTTTGCGACCGCATCGTGGATCTCGTCGAGAGCGGCGAGACGCTGCGCCAGCACGACCTCGTCGAGGTCGAGACGGTCCTCGAGGTCACCGCGCGCGTGGTGGTCAACCCGGCGAGCCTCAAGCTCAAGGGCGGGCCGCTCGGGCGCCTGCTCGAGGCGCTGGGCCCGCGGAGCACCGCTTGACGCGGGCGCTCGCCGACGTGACGGTGCGCGAGCGGCTGCGCCACCACCCACGCGTGGCGTACCAGGGCCTCCTGCGCGACGCCGTGGCGCACGCGCGCCTGGCCGACGCGCTGCCGACGTTCGTGCCGTTCTCGGGCGAGTACCGCGCGATGGTCGGGATCCTGGACTGGGATCACCGCCTGCCCTCGCGCGCGCTCGTGCTCCGGCTCTACGCCTATTGCTCGGCGGCGGCCATCACCGACGGCGAGCGCGCGCTGGAGCAGCGCCTCCTCGGGATCGCGCACAAGGACCGCTTCCCCGAGTTCGACGTGCCCGACTTCGAGGGGCTCGCCGCCGACGAGGCCTACGAGGCGGCCGTCACGCTCGACGGTCAGCTCGGCGAGTTCCGCCTCGTCAGCCCCTGGCGGCGCGACGTGACGCCCAAGGACGGCACCCTCGCGGTCGAGACGGCGCGGCGCTCGGACGCCTTCAAGCAGGTCCGCGCGGAGACCGCCGGCCGGCCGCCGCACCTCGGCGACCTCGAGGCCGTCGGCTGGTGCCCGCCGTGCGAGAGCCAGCACGGCCGCTGGACGCTCGACGTCTGGTACCTGACGGCGTTCGACGGTCAGGTCGGCAAGGGACGCTCGCTGCTCGTCGACCCGGCCGACCGCAAGGTCGTGACCGTGCGCGAGTTCTCGATCCGCGCCGGTTGACGGGCCGACGTCAGCGGGCTCGGGTAGACTCGGCGACCCGATGACCCAGACGCAAGTGACCCTGCCCGCGTTCGATCCCGTCCCCGCCCTGTGCGAGGAGCTGTCGCTGCCCGCGCGCGGCGTCGCCGCGACCGTGGCCCTCTTCGCCGAGGGCGCGACGGTGCCCTTCATCGCGCGCTACCGCAAGGAGGTCACGGGCGGCCTCGACGAGGTGCAGATCCGCGCGATCGAGGAGCGCCGCGCGTACCTCGCCGAGCTGCACGAGCGCAAGCAGGCCATCCTCCAGTCGATCGCCGAACAGGGCAAGCTCTCGCCCGAGCTGCAGCGGAGAATCCTCGACTGCCGCGTCAAGGCGGAGCTCGAGGACCTGTACCTGCCGTACAAGCCCAAGCGCCGCACGCGCGCCATCATCGCGCGCGAAAAGGGCCTCGGGCCGCTCGCCGAGCGCATGCTCGCGCAGCCCGCCGAGGGCGACCCGCTCGCAGAGGCCGCGGCCTTCGTGAACACGGGGGCGGACGCGCCCGGCGGCGGCGTGCCCGACGTCGAGGCCGCCCTCGCGGGCGCACGCGACATCGTCGCCGAGACGCTGTCCGAGACCGCGGAGATCCGCGCGCTCGTGCGCGACGCGTTCTTCGCCGAGGGCATGCTGTGCTCCGAGGCGGTCCCGGAGAAGACGACCGGACCCACGAAGTTCGAGCAGTACTACGCGTTCCGCGAGGCGGCCAGGGACATCCCCTCGCACCGCTTCCTCGCCATCCGCCGCGGCGAGCGCGAGGAGGTGCTGCGCGTGCGCATCGAGGTGGACGCCGACGCCATCCGGCCGCGCATCGCCGCCAAGGTGGGCTGGAAGAAGGGCACGCCGTTCGCCGCGCAGCTCGACCTCGCGATCTCCGACGCGTTCCGGCGCCTGCTCGCGTCGGCCGCCGAGACCGACGTGCGCGTCGAGCTCAAGCTCAAGAGCGACCGCGCGGCGGTGGACGTCTTCGCGGACAACCTCCGGAACCTCCTGCTCTCGGCGCCGCTCGGCACGAAGTCGGTCGTGGGCATCGATCCGGGCCTGCGCACCGGCTGCAAGTGCGTGGCCGTGGACGCGACGGGCAAGTTCCTCGAGACCATGACGATCTACCCGAGCCAGGGCGCCGCCGCCGAGGAGCGCGCGCGCAAGGAGCTCGTGGCGTTCGTGCGCAGGCACGCGCCGATCGCGGTCGCCGTCGGCAACGGCACGGCGGGCCGCGAGACCGAGGACTTCACCAAGCGGGCGCTCGCGGCCGAGGGCCTCGGGCCGACCGACGGCGGGCCGTTCGTGATGGCCGTGTCCGAGTCGGGCGCGAGCGTCTACAGCGCGAGCGAGGTGGCCCGGGACGAGTTCCCCGACCTCGACGTCACCGTGCGCGGGGCGATCTCGATCGCCAGGCGCCTGCAGGACCCGCTCGCCGAGCTCGTGAAGATCGACCCGAAGGCCATCGGCGTCGGGCAGTACCAGCACGACGTGCACCAGCCGCTCCTCGCCAAGAAGCTCGAGGAGGTGGTCGAGAGCTGCGTCAACCACGTGGGCGTGGAGCTCAACACCGCGAGCGCGTTCCTGCTCGCGCGCGTGGCGGGCATCGGGCCTTCGCTCGCGAAGAAGATCGTGGCCCACCGGGAGAAGCACGGCGCCTTCAAGGGGAGGCAGGCGCTCCTCGGCGTGCCCGGCCTGGGGCCGCGCACGTTCGAGCAGGCGGCGGGGTTCCTGCGCGTGCACGGCGGCGAGCACCCGCTCGACGCGTCCGCGGTGCACCCGGAGCGCTACGCGCTCGTCGAGCGCATCGCCGGCGACGTCGGCGTGCCGCTGCCCGAGCTCGTCGGAAACGCGCGAGCCGCGGCATCCATCCGCATCGACAAGTACGTCGGCGACGGCGTCGGAGAGCCGACGCTGCGCGACATCGTGGCCGAGCTCGGCAAGCCCGGGCGCGACCCGCGCGCGTCGTTCGAGCCGCCGAAGTTCCGCGACGACGTGATGTCGCTCGCGGACCTCAAGCCCGGCATGACGCTCGAGGGCGTGGTGACGAACGTGACCGCCTTCGGCGCGTTCGTGGACGTGGGCGTGCACCAGGACGGTCTCGTGCACGTCTCGCAGCTCGCGGACCGCTTCGTCAAGGACCCGAAGGACGTGGTCAAGGTGGGCGACAAGCTCACGGTGCGCGTGCTCGAGGTGGACCTGCCGCGAAAGCGCATCAGCCTCACGGCCAAGAAGGAAGGCGCCCAGGCTCCCCAGCGAGGCGCGCAGGCGGCGACCCCGCGAGGACCGCAGGGCCCGCGGCCGCAGGGTCCCCCGGCGCAGGGCGAGCGCGGCAAGCCGGACCGAAAGCGCGAGGAGCCGGCCGCCGGCGCCGGCCCCGGCGGGAAGTTCTCGAACAACCCGTTCGCCAAGCTGCTCGGCCGCTAGGGGCTGTCCCGGGTTCAACGCCAGAGCGAGCGAACACCCGCCCAAAGCGAGCGAAGCGAGCGTGGTGTCGCCGCAGGCTGTGCCGCATGTTGACGTTGCGCGCCTTCGGCGCGACCGACACGGGGCCCCACGAAGGCCGGAGCGCGGAGTGGGGAGACACACAGCTCAGGTACGAGTTGCTCGAGGTGCGCATCGAAGCACCGGAGCGCTCGCGCATCGATGCGGGTTCGGACGTAGGCTACTTCTTCTTCATCACCCGGTCCGGCTTGTCCGCTGCGCTGCGCTGCGCGGCGAGGTAGCCGAGGCCCACCGCGATGCAGACCGTGATGAGGGCGAGCCAGCGGAGCTGGGCGCGGCTCCGCGCCGCGACGCCGCGAACGGCGGGGATGTTGCCCTCCCAGTGGCAGTTCTCGACGGGACAGCGGAACCGCTGCACGGGCTGGAAGACCGACCGCAACCGATCGATGGGCCGGCGGTGGACCAGCCTGAGGTTCGCGCCCATGCAGCCAGGACAGAGCGGCATGCCGGCGGATCGTACTCCCGACCCGGGGAGGGCACCACTTGCTGCCTACATCCGCCCACCCGGCCGCGGCGGTACGCTGCCGGTGACACTTCTGCCCGGAGCCGGTGTTCAAGCGGCGAGGAGGGCGCTTGGCGATCGATGTCGAGGCCCTGTACAGGCGGTACGGACCCATGGTGCACAGGCGATGCAAGTCCATGCTCGGCGACGACGACCGCGCGGCGGACGCGATGCAGGACACGTTTGCGCTCCTGATCCAGCATCAGGCGCGCCTCGACGCCGAGGCTGCGTCCTCACTGCTCTGGCGGATGGCGACGAACGTCTGCTTGAACCGCCTCCGCAGCAAGAAGCGCCGCGGGGAGACGACGGACGAGGCGCTGCTCGACGCGATCGCCGGCGCGGACGACCTCGAGGGCCGGAGCGTGGCCGCGGCGGTGCTCGACCGGCTGTTCGGGCGCGAGCCCGCGTCCTCCCGAACGATGGCGGTCATGCACCTCGTGGACGGGATGACGCTCGAAGAGGTCGCCCGGGAGCACGGACTGTCGGTGTCGGGCGTGCGCAAGCGGCTGCGCACGCTCAAGGCGCGCCTCGAGGCGCTCGAGCCGGAGGGAACGTCGTGAGCAAGGTCCCTGCCCTCTTGATGGAACGGCTCGCGCTCGGCGAGCTGCCGGAAGCCGAGGCCAGGCGCGTGCGCGAGGCGCTCGGCGAAGGCGCCGACCGCGCCCTCGAAGCGCTGCGCGCGGACGACGGTCGCGTGCGGGGCGCGTTCCCCGCCGAGGCGATCGTGCCGCGCATCCGGCAGCGGGCGGCGGGCCTGGCGCGGCCGCCGCGCGCGCTCGTGCTGTGGCTCATGCCCGCGCTCGCAGGCGCCGCGGCCCTCGCCGTCGCGCTCAAGGGCGGGGTGACCGATGGCCTCAAGCCGCCGCCGGTGGAAGAGACCCGGAGCAAGGGCGACCCCAAGCTCGTGCTCCGCTTGCAGGCGCCGGATGGCCGCACCCGGGCGGGCGACACCGGCGCGCTGGCGGGCAAGGGCGACCTCGTGCAGGTGAGCGTCGCCGGCAACGAGGTGGAGCGGTTCGGCGTGGTGGTCTCGATCGATGGCCGGGGCCACGTCACGCGCCACCTGCCCGAGGACGGCCCGGCCGCCGCCGCGATCCCGGCCAAGGAGCAGCTCCTGCCGCACGCCTACGAGCTCGACGACGCCCCCGAGTTCGAGCGCTTCGTGCTCGTGACCGCGCGCGAGGCGTTCGACGTCGAGGTCGTGCTCGCAGCCGTGCGGGCGCTGCCCGCGGACGGTGCGCGGTCGGCGCCCCTGGTGCTGCCTGCCGGCCTGTCCCAGCGGAGCACGCTGCTCCAGAAGAAGGAGCGCAAGTGACCTCGCCTGGTGAAAGAACGGCCCTCCTGGGCAGCCCTCTCTGGCGCCTCCTCGTGCTGCTCGCGCTGGGCTTGCTCGCGATCTGCGCGGCGCGGCCCGCGCGAGCGGCCGAGCCCGTGGCGCTGCGGCGCTTCGCGCTCGTCGTCGGCACCAACGACGGCGGCCCGGCGCGCGTGCGCCTGCGTTACGCGCAGACCGACGCGCAGGCCTTCGCGCGGGTGCTCGAGGGCTGGGGCGGAGTCTCGCGCGCAGATCGCCTCGTCGTCCTCGAGCCCACCGTCGACCGCCTGCGTGAGGCGCTCGGCGACCTGCACGGCCGCGTCCGCGCGGCGAGCGGCGCCCGCCGCGTCGAGGTGCTCTTCTACTACTCGGGACACTCCGACGAGGAGGGCCTCTTGCCCGCGGGCGCGCGCATGCCCTACCAGGAGCTGCGGCGCGCCATCGACGCCATGCCCGCCGACGTGCGCATCGTGGTGCTCGATTCCTGCTCCTCTGGGGCGCTCACGCGCAGAAAGGGCGGCACCCGCCGCGCGCCATTCCTGGTGGACGAGTCGGGGCGCGTCACGGGCCACGCCTTCCTCACCTCGAGCGCGGCCGAGGAGTCGGCGCAGGAGTCCGACCGCATCGGCGGCTCGTTCTTCACGCACTACCTCCTGTCGGGCCTGCGCGGGGCGGCCGACGCCTCGCGCGACGGGCGCGTGACGCTGTCGGAGGCCTACCAGTTCGCCTTCAACGAGACCCTCTCGCGCACCGAGCGCACCTCGGGCGGGCCGCAGCACCCGGCGTACGACATCCAGCTCGCGGGCACGGGCGACCTCGTGATGACGGACCTCCGGCAGACGTCGGCGGGCCTCGTCGTCGCGCGCGAGGTCGACGGGCGCCTCTTCGTGCGCGACAAGCGCGGCCACCTGGTCGTCGAGGTCGCCAAGGCCCCGACGCACGCGATCGAGCTAGGCCTCGAGCCCGGCGAGTACCGCGTGACGCTCGACAAGGGCGGCAAGGTCTACGCGCTCGAGCTCCGCGTCGCGGCCGGCGGACGCGCACGCATCGGCGGCGACCGCTTCACCGAGCAGGCGCCCGAGGCAGTCGCGCTCCGCGGCGGGCCCGAGGCGGCCATCGCCACGCCGCCCGGCGGGTACAAGCGCGTGCCATTCAACCTGTCGCTCCTGCCGACGGTGAGCCTGTCGGGCGAGGACAGCCCTCGCACGATCGAGCAGTTCTCGCTCAACGTGGTGGGTCAGGCAGCGCGCCTCGAGGGCGCGGAGCTGGGCCTTGGCATGAACTGGATCCTCGAGGACGCGCGCTGGTTCCAGCTCGCCGTGGGCGCGAACCTCGTCGGCCGCAACTTCACGGGCGCGCAGGTCGCGGCCGGCGCCAACGTGGTCAAGGGCCGCGTCGAGGGCGCGCAGCTCGCCGCGGGCGCGAGCTGGGCGTCTCGCGGCCTGCGCGGGTTCCAGGCCGCCAACGGCCTCGCGTGGACCGAGGAGCTCGTCGGCGTGCAGCTCGCCGCCGTCACGCGCTCGACCGAGGCCCACGGCGGGCAAGTGGGCCTCGTCAACGTCGGCGGCAACATCGAGGGGCTCCAGCTAGGCCTCGTCAACGTCGCGACCGGCAAGGTGCGCGGCGCGCAGATCGGCCTCGTGAACGTGGCCGACGACGTCGAGGGTGCGCCCATCGGCATCGTGTCCTGGGTCAGAAAGGGCATGCTGCACGGGCAGGTGTGGGGCAGCGACACGGCGCTGTCGAACGTCGGGCTGCAGATCGGCAGCCGCCACATCTACTCCCTCGTCTCCGCGAGCGTGACGCCGTCCGAGGGCAAGACGCGCTGGATGGCCGGCGTGGGCCTCGGCGGGCACCTGCCGATCACCGAGACCGTGTGGAGCTCGCTCGACGTGTCGGCCCTCGCGGTCGGCCGTGGGGACGACACCGACGGCGACCCGGCGCTCGTTCGCCTCCGCCTCTCGTTCGGCTGGCAGGCCTCGGACCACCTCGGCGTCTTCGGCGGCCCCGCGCTCAACGTCTACTCGTCCGGAAAGGACGACGGAAAGGACCTCGTCCTCGGCGGACCGAGCTACGCCGAGACGCGCAGCGGCCGCACCGTGCGCCTCTGGCCGGGCTTCTTCCTGGGTGTGAGGATCTGACGAGGAGAGCAACTCGCGCCCCTCGTGGACGCGGAGAGGACACGATTCCGAGCGGGCCGTCAGCCCCGGACGGCCTCGGCGACGAGCGGCGGGAGCTTCCACCACTTCGGCTCGGCCTCGAAGTCCACGAGCTTCTTGGCGAGCTTGTGCACGGTCTTGTGGTCGAAGAACCAGGCGGGCTTGGGCTTGACCACGAGCGGGCCGCGCACGACCGACTTCTCGATGCCCTCGAGCATGAACGTGTTGTGGATGAAGCCGATGCCGCTCTGCACGTCCTCGAGCGTCGCCTTCGGGTGTCCCCCCCAGCTCGGCGTCACGAGGCCGTAGCACAGCGCCGGCCAGTGGTTGATCGCCACGTTGCCGTACTCGAGGTCGGTGACGGCCTGGTCGAGCGCGCGCGCGACGCCCGGGTCCTTCTCCAGCTCGCGCGGCAGCGTGATCGCCGCGTTGAGGGTGCCCCAGAGGCGCGTGTTGCAGAAGCGCGTGGCCTCCGCGAGGAACGCCGCCGGATCCGACGACGACAGCGTCGTCGACGAGATGATCGCGCAGAACGGCTCGGTCACGAAGAGCTTCTCGTCCGTCCGGCTCGAGTCGACCTCGGGGATGATCGTCCAGGGCAGCTGGTCCGCGGTCGGCGTGCCGAGCTTGATGACGTGGCGACCGCTCGTGAGGTCGGCGTAGCGATCGAACGCGCCCGGGTAGTAGGCCTTTCGGAGCGGCGCGGACGCGAGGGCCTTCTGCAGGAGCTCGAGGAACTTCTCCCGCTGGGCCCAGCCCTTCGACGTGACCAGCATCTTGCCCGCGTTGCAGTTGAACGACGCGTTGTTGGTGACCATCGTGGCCACGCTGCGCGCCTGGAACCAGAGCTGCTCGTCGGTGTACTGCCCGGGCACGATCATGACCGGCGAGACGTTGCCGAGCTCGCTCGTGATCCTCTTCTTGAGCAGCGGATCGCGCGCGGCCTTGCGGCGATCGCGGTCCGGTCCCGGCGGGCCCCACACGATGAGGTCGTGGGTCTTGTCGCTGCCGGTGATGTGCACCTCGTCGATGTCCGTGTGGCCGACGAGGTACGCGCCCACGTCACCGCCGCCGTACGCGAACCGCAGGTAGCCGCGCTGCACGAGCGGCGCGAACGCGCGCTCGAGGAACGGCCCGACCCACTCGTTGACCGGGTTGACCTTGAGCACGCAGACCTGGCCCTGCATGAACATCTTGTCGAGCACGTCCGTGGCCGGGATCGACGAGACGTTGCCGGCACCGAGCACGAGCGCGACGCGCCCCTCGGGGTCCTTGCGGCTGTAGAAGGACGCCTGCATGTCGCGGAGCTGCGACAGCGAGTATCCCTTCTGGAACAGGATGTGCGACTTGATGCCGCCGAAGAGGAGCTGGTCGAACGTGGACGCCGGGAAGACGTCCGCCTCGATGCGGCCGTCGGCGCGCACGCGCACCTTGGTGCCGAACGAGGGCTTGCCTCGCTCGGCGATCGCCTCGAGTGACTCCGCGAGGAGGCGCGCCGTGCGCACGGTGATGCTGACGCCCGCGAGCCACTCCTCGCCGGACAGCGGCGAGCCCTGCGGGATGCCCTTGACCTGGCAGCCCGCCGCGACCCACGCGGGGCCCTCGGCGACGATGCGCGGGATGATCTCGCGGAGGAGCGCGACCCGGGCGCGCACCGGCAGGCGCGCGAACTCGTCGGCCTTCGCCCGGACGGCCGCGACCGCCTGGTCGAGATCGGGCCGCGCGCTGGTCTTCTTGCTCTCGGCCGCTCCGCTCATCGTCATCGCCTGCGACATGCCTCGCCTCCTTCTTCGCCGGGGCCGCTCGGACCCCGGAGAACGCTCAGTCTAGGAGGACTCCCCGTTTTCGAAAAGGTCCAGCCTGACCGCTGTAGAATCGTCCCGGTCTTGCGCCCCCTGCGTCCCGTGTCGACCCGCCCCCTGGCCACCGCCGCCCTGTTCGCCCTCGCCCTCGGATGCGGGCGCCGCCACGGCCCGGAGCTCGAGCGCGCCGAGCGGCTCCTCGCCGACGCGCGCGGTCAGACGCAGTCGGGCTACTTCGAGAAGGCCGTCCCCCTCGCCCAGCAGGCGCTCAAGATCCTCGAGGTCGAGCGCGGCGGCAAGGACCCCGAGACCCTGGCGGCGCTCGTCCAGCTCGGCCGCGCGTACCTCGACGCGGGCGAGCTCCAGAAGGCCAGGGAGGTGCTCGAGCGGTCGCTGCTCGAGCGGGAGCGCGTGTCGCGGCGGGCCACGCGCGAGGCGGCGGAGAGCGCCTGCGCCGTCGGCACCGTGCTCGTGGCCAAGGGCGACGCGACCGCGGCGCGCGGCTACCTCGACCGTGGCATGTCCGCCTACGAGCAGACCCTCGGGCCCGACGCGCCCGAGACGTCCGTGTGCCGCGTGGAGCTCGCGCAGGTGCTCGCGATGCAGGGCGACGCGCACGGGGCACGCTCCGGGCTCGACCGCGCCGTGATCGCGCTCGAACGCGCCGGCGCCGCGCAGAAGAACGCGCTCTACGGCCCCGCGCTCGGCCGCGCGATCGAGCGGCTGGCCGCGCTCGACCAGAAGCAGGGCGACCTCGCCAGGGCCCGAGAGCGCCGCGAGCGCGCAGTCGAGATCGTCGTCGGCGCCGTCGGCCCCGAGCACCCGCGCGTCGCGGAGCTCTCCCTCGGCGTCGCCGCCATGTACGCGGAGGCCGGGGAGATCGCGCAGGCCAAGGAGGCCTTCGAGCGCGCCGTCAACGTGCGCGAGTCGCGCCTCGGCCCCGACGCGCTTCCCACGGCCGAGGCGCGCGGCGCCTTCGGCGAGTTCCTGGCCGCGCAGGGCGATCGGCCGCGGGCGCGCGCGGCGCTCGATCAGGCCGTGGCCGCGATCGAGAAGAAGCTCGGCCCGCAGCACCCGAAGGCCCTGGCCGCCCGCGCGGCGCTCGCGCGCGTGACCGGCGAGGGCGGCGACCTGCAGACCGGCACCCGCCTGCTCGAGCAGGTCATCGCCGACGAGGTCAAGGTGCTCGGCGAGTCGGATCCGACGCTCGCCGCGCGCTACCTCCTGCTCGCGGAGTGGAAGAAGCGCACCGGCAAGGCCGACGACGCCCTCGCCCTCGTGCGCAAGGCCCTCGCGATCGACCGGCGCCTCGAGCCGCGCGGGCCGCTGACGGCGCGCGACCTCGAGCGGCTCGGCGCGCTCTACGCCGAGCGCGGCCAGCTCCGCGACGCCCGGCGCGAGCTCGAGCAGGCGCTCGCGATCAAGGAGCGCCTGTACGGCGCGGACCACCTGCAGACCGCCTCCGCGCTCGCGACGCTCGGCCGCGTCGAGGCCGGCCTCGGCGAGGGCGACAAGGCGACCGACCACCTGCTCCGCGCGCAGGCGATCGAGCGCTGGATCGTGACGCTCCTGCGCTCGGTCCCCGTCGCGGGCCGGCGCATCGCGGTCTTCCGCGAGCTCAAGAGCGCGACGCTCACGCAGGCGGCCGTCTACGCGAGCGAGGCCATGCCGCCCTGGGTCGCGCTCTACACGAGCGCGCGCTGGAAGGGCGTCGAGCTCGCGCTCTCGGGCGGCGATCGCACCGGCGCCGCGGCGGGCCCCTCGGCCGCGATGCGCCAGGCCTTCGCGGACCTCGGCAAGCTGCGCGCCGAGGCGGCCGAGCTCGTGACCGGCCTTGCGCCCCTCGACCCGACCAAGCAGACGCTGCTGCGCAAGCTCAAGAGCGAGGAGCAGCGCATCGCCGCGAAGCTCGGGGGCGACCGCCTGCGCGCCGTCGGCGATCCCGTCGACGAGCCCACGGCGCAGGCCATCTGCGAGGCCCTCTCCCCGGACGCCGTGCTGGTCGACTACGCCGTCACCGACGGCAAGCTCTTCGCCACGGTGACGCGCCAGAAGGGATGCCGCGTCGCCTTCATCGACCTCGGCCCGGTCGAGCCCGTGCGAGAGGCCGTCAGGGCGCTGCGAAAGCGCATCGACGACGACGCGGCGGAGTTCGCCAAGGGTGCCTCGCCGGTCGGCCGCGAGGCGCTGACCTACTTCCACTCGCGCCGGCTGCGCGCGCTCGTCCTGCAGCCGCTCGTCAAGGCGATCGGCGAGGTGCGGATCCTCTACG
Source organism: uncultured Myxococcales bacterium (assembly GCA_964593795.1). GTDB lineage: Bacteria > Myxococcota_A > Polyangia > JAHFDS01 > JAHFDS01 > JAHFDS01. The sequence goes on from CAZQJC010000270.1 coordinate 28,563, forward strand.
TCTCGCCCGCCGGACCCCTCGCCGCGGTGCCGTTCGGCCTCCTCTCCGGCTCGCACAAGCGCTACCTCCTCGAGGAGCTGCCGGTCGTGCACCTGCAGGCGCCGCGCGACCTCGTCCGCCCCGAGGGTCAGCCCGGCCGCGACGTCCTCGTCTTCGGCGACGTCGAGCCGGCCGGCAAGACCGGCGGCGAGGGCGGCACCACCTGGCCCGCGACGAGCGCGTGCGCCAAGCTCGGCGGCGCCACGTGGCCCGCCATGCCCGAGGCCAAGAAGGAAGTGGAGGCCCTCGCGACACTGCACGGCAAGGCCGCGCGCGTGGTGCGCGGAGGCGACGCGACCGAGGTCGAGCTACGCAAGCTCGCGCCCGGCCGGCGGCTCATCCACCTCGCGCTCCAGGGCTACTTCGTCTCCGAGAAGTGCCTGCCCCCGACCGCCGAGCGCGGCAGCCTCTCGACCGACGACGAAGGCGAGGTCCTGCGCGTCAATCCCCTCCTCTTCGCGGGCCTCGCGCTCTCCGGCGCGGGCGGCCCCTCGGGCGGCGGAGACGACGGCTACGCGACCGCCCTCGAGCTCTCCGCGCTCGACCTGCGCGGCGCGGCCCTCGTCGTCCTGTCCGGCACCGACACCGGCGCCGAGGGCGAGACCGAGCGCGGCCTCGGCATCGCCGCCCTCGAGCGCGCCTTCCTCGACGCCGGGGCGCTGCGCGTCACGCACACGCTCTGGGCCGCCGCCGTGCCCGAGAACACGCGCGTCGCGACGCTGCTGCACGAGGCCCTCGCCACCGGCGCGCGCCCCGCCGAGGCCCTCCGCCGCGCGCAGCTCACGGTCATGGCCGAGGCCAAGAAGAAGGGCCGCCTGCACCCCCTCTTCTGGGGCGGCTGGCTGCAGGTGGGGGACTGATTCCCGGTCGGGCCCTCGATCTCCCCGACCTTTGGAGTAGGCTTCGCCCGATGCACCTGCACTGGGCACTCTGGGTCCTCCTCGGCTTCTGCGCGGTCACGCTGGCCTGGCCCACCACCCGGCGCATCTGGACGTTCTTCTTCTTCCTCTCCTATCGCTTGCCCGCGATCGTCGGCAACACGCCCCGCGGCCTGCGCCTGCTCTGCGAGGACATGGGGCCGACGTTCCTCAAGCTCGGGCAGGTCATCGCGTCGTCGCCAGGCCTCTTCCCTGATCGCTACACGAACGAGTTCCAGCGCTGCCTCGATCGCGTGCGCCCGTTCGACTTCGAGCGCGTGCGCGCCACCATCGACGAGGAGCTCGGCGCCCGGGCCTCCGATCTCGAGGAGCTCGATCCGAAGCCGCTCGCGAGCGCGTCCATCGCGCAGGTGCACACCGCGCGGCTCGCCGACGGCAGCTCGATCGTCGTCAAGGTCCAGCGCCCAGGCATCGCCGCGCGTATCGCCGCCGACATGCGCATCCTGCGGTTCGCGGCGCGCTGGATCCAGCGCCTCGTCCGCGACGTCGAGCTCGCGAACCCCGTCGGCATCATCGAGGACCTCTCGGTCACGCTCAACGAGGAGCTCGACTTCCGCAAGGAGGCCGAGAACCTCGACTCGTTCAACCGCATCATGAGCGAGCTCGGCCACAAGGAGATCCGCGCGCCCAAGCCGCGATGGGACTACACCACCGAGCGCGTCCTCGTCATGGAGCGCTTCTCGGGCACGCGCGTGGACGACGTCGCCACCATCCGCGGGCGCGGCATCGACGCCGAGGGCAAGCTCGTCCTCGGCATGCGCGCGTGGTTCCAGTGCGTCGTCTTCTACGGCTTCTTCCACGGCGACGTGCACGCGGGAAACCTCATGCTGCTCGACAACGAGGACCTGGGCTTCCTCGACTTCGGCATCGTGGGCCGCTTCGACGAGCGCCAGCGGCGCCTCGTGACCGACTACCTCATCGCGTTTTCGACCGGCAACTACCGCCAGCTCGCGAACGTCATCCGCGACATGGGCGCCGTCCTCGCCGAGGTCGACATGGACGCGTGGGTCGCCGACCTCGAGCGCGTCTACAAGCCGATCCTGGCGCGCAGCGTGTCCGAGCTCAAGTACGCCGAGCTCCTGCCGGAGATCAACCGCATCAGCGTGCGACATCGCGTGCAGATGCCGCGCGAGTTCGTCCTCATCACCAAGCAGATGCTGTACTTCGACCGCTACGCCAAGGCGCTGGCGCCGAACCTCAACGTCTTCATGGACCCGCGCCTCCTCATGAGCCTCATGCAGGACATCCAGAAGGCGCGCATGCAGCAGCCGGGCTGAGCGTGCTCGCGCTTCCGCTCGCCCTGCTCTTCCTGGCCCCGAAGCCCGCCGTCGCGGCGCCGAGCGCGCCGCTCGCCGAGGCCGCGCGGAAGCTGCGGCAGCTCGGCGACAGGAGCGACGGCGCGTACGAGAAGCTCGAGTACCTGTGCGATCGCATCGGCCACCGCCTGGCCGGCTCGCCCGGGCTCGACGCGGCCGTCGAGTGGGCCGCGCGGACGCTGCGGGCGGACGGCCACGAGGCCGTGCGCACCGAGCCCGTCCAGGTCCCGCACTGGGTCCGCGGCCCCATCTCGGCCGTGGTCACCGCGCCCGTCCGCCGCGAGCTCGCCGTTCTCGCGCTCGGCGGCTCGGGCGCCACACCCCCGGGCGGCCTCGAGGCCGAGGTGGTCCGCGCTCGCTCGCTCGTCGAGCTCGAGGAGCTCGGCGCTTCGGTGCGCGGCAAGATCGTCCTCCTCGACGGCGCGATGGGCACGCACGGAAACGCCTTCGATCGCTACGGCGATGTCGGCCCGATGCGCGGCAAGGGTCCAGCGCAGGCGGCCCGGCAGGGCGCGCTGGCGGTCCTCGTCCGCGCGCTCACGACGCGCAGCCTGCGCACGCCCCACACCGGCGGCACGCGCTTCGGCGACGTGCGCCCGATCCCAGCGGCCGCCCTCGCGACCGAGGACGCGGACCTCCTCGCGCGCCTCGGCGCCAGGGGCCCCGTGCGCGTGCGCCTCGCGCTCGACGCGAAGAGACTCCCCGACGCGCCGAGCGCCAACGTCGTCGGCGAGCTGCGCGGCCGCGAGCGCCCCGACGAGATCGTCCTGCTCGGTGCGCACCTCGACTCGTGGGACGTCGGCCAGGGCGCGCACGACGACGGCGCCGGCACCGTGATGGTGATGCAGGCCCTGACGCTCCTGCGCAAGGCGGACCTCCGCCCGCGGCGCACCGTGCGCGTCGTCCTCTTCACCAACGAGGAGAATGGCCTGCGCGGCGCGGAGGCCTACGCCAAGGACCACGCCAAGGAGCTCGCGCGGCACGTCGCCGCCATCGAGTCCGACGCCGGCGGCTACGCGCCCGCGGCGTTCTCGGTCGAGGGCGCGCGCGCCGCGGCCCTCTCCGCGTACCTGCCCCTCTTCGAGGGCACGGGCCTGTCGCGCGTGGTCGAGGGCAAGGGCGGCAGCGACATCGGCGCCCTCGATCCGGCGAAGGTGCCGAACTTCGGCTACCTCACCGACGACACGCACTACTTCGACATCCACCACACCGACGCCGACACGCTCGACAAGGTCCGCCCCGAGGATCTGCGAAAGGGCGCGACGGCGATCGCCATCCTGGCCTACGTGCTGGCCGAGCTGCCCGGGCGGCTCGGGCCGTGAGGGGACTCATGCGCCTGTGCAGATGGATCGCGCCGCTCTCGCTCGGCTGCGTGCTCGAGCTGCCACCGCCGTCGCCCCCGCCGCGCTACGCGCCCGTGCTGCAGCAGCAGCCGGGCCCGCTCGCGGAGGGGCAGGGCCGCCTCGTCGTGGACGCGCTCAACGGCCCCGCGCGCGTCTCCGTCGTCGAGCCCACGGGTGATCGCTTCGTGTGCCTCTCGCCCTGCGCGGTGGACCTGCCGCCCGGGCCGCATCGCCTGCACCTCGTCGCGCCCGACGATCGCGAGGAGACGGTGACGGTCGACGTGGCCGCCGACGGCGCGGTCTACCAGGGCATCCTCGGCGTCAAGCGCGACTACAGGACCGCGCGCTGGGTGCTCATCGGCACCGCGGTCGTGGGCGCGGTCGTGATGGGCTTCGGCCTCTCGGACCTCATCAAGACCGACGACAACCCGACCTTCTACATGCCCGACAACGGCGTGAGCGAGAGCAAGGACAACACGCACTACATGCGCGGCTTCTGGCTGACCACGCTCGGCGGCGCGCTCGTCGCGGGCGGCGGCGGCGGCGCGCTGTGGCTGCGAGACGAGGTGCAGCCCTCGACCTTCATCCGCTGGGTCCCGCCCGCCGCCGCGCCTCCGCCCACGCCTCCCGCTCCGCCTCCCGCTCCCGCTCCCGCTCCGCCTCCGGCCGCACCGCCCCCTCCGCCTCCGTAGGCCGCCGCCACGGGCGAGCGTAGGATCGGACGGATGGGTACGCGCCAGCTGCCGGTCCTGGCGCGCGACGACCTGACGCGCCTGACCGATCCGCGCCCACGCGCAAGCTTTTCCGCGCGCGAACGCCGCTGCAACCGATGTGATCCCCGAAACTCGATCGATGCGGATCCGCCTGCTACGATCGACGCCACTTCTTCGGAGGATCCGCCCAGATGAGCGCCCGTGATGCCAAGGCCGGCCGGCCGCTTCCCCTGCTCCCGCTACGCGACATCATCGTCTTCCCGCACATGGTGGTGCCGCTGTTCGTCGGCCGCGAGAAGTCGATCCGCGCGCTCGAGCAGGCAGTGACCCTGGAGGGCAAGGAGATCTTCCTCGCCGCCCAGAAGAAGGCCAAGACCAACGAGCCCGGGGCGGGCGACATCTTCGACGTCGGCGTCATCGGCACGGTCGTGCAGCTCCTCAGGCTCGCCGACGGCACGGTCAAGGTGCTCGTCGAGGGCCGCCGCCGAGGCCGCGTGACCCGCTGGCTCGAGCGCGAGGCCTTCTTCGAGGCCGAGATCGCCGAGCTCCCCGAGCGCTCCGAGCGCTCCATCGAGCTCGACGCGCTCGTGCGCCAGGTCCAGCAGGCGTTCGACACGTTCGTCAAGCTGCAGAAGCGTGTCTCGCCCGAGGAGCTCATGTCGATCCAGGCGATCGAGGAGGCTCCGAAGCTCGCCGACACGCTCATCCCGAAGCTCTCGCTCAAGCTCGAGGACCGCCAGGCGCTCCTCGAGATGCCGTCGGCGCGCGATCGCCTCGAGCGCATCTACGAGCTCATGCAGGCCGAGATCGAGATCCTGCAGGTGGAGCGCAAGATCCGCACGCGCGTCAAGAAGCAGATGGAGAAGTCGCAGAAGGAGTACTACCTCAACGAGCAAATGCACGCGATCAAGAAGGAGCTCGGCGAGCAGGACGAGTTCAAGCAGGAGCTGGCCGAGCTCGAGGAGAAGATCCGCGGCAAGCGCATGAGCGCCGAGGCGACGACGCGCTGCAAGAAGGAGCTCAAGAAGCTCAAGATGATGTCGCCGATGAGCGCCGAGGCGACCGTCGTGCGCAACTACATCGACTGGGTCATCTCGCTGCCCTGGGAGGAGCGCACCAAGGACGAGCTCGACATCGCAAAGGCGCAGGCGATCCTCGACGAGGACCACTACGGCCTCGAGAAGGTCAAGGAGCGCGTCCTCGAGCACCTCGCCGTGCAGGCCCTCGTCAAGAAGATCCGCGGGCCGATCCTGTGCCTCGTCGGTCCGCCGGGCGTCGGCAAGACCTCGCTCGCGCGCTCGGTCGCCCGCGCCACCGGCCGCGCGTTCGTGCGCCTCTCGCTCGGCGGCGTGCGCGACGAGGCCGAGATCCGCGGCCATCGGCGCACGTACATCGGCGCGCTGCCCGGCAAGATCATCCACTCGCTCAAGAAGGCCGGCTCGTCGAACCCGGTCTTCCTGCTCGACGAGATCGACAAGATGTCGACCGACTTCCGCGGCGATCCGTCGGCGGCGCTGCTCGAGGTGCTCGACCCCGAGCAGAACTCGACGTTCAACGATCACTACCTCGACCTCGACTACGACCTCTCGGACGTCATGTTCATCACGACCGCCAACTCGCTGCACTCGATCCCGGTGCCGCTCCAGGACCGCATGGAGATCATCCAGCTCCCCGGCTACACCGAGTGGGAGAAGCTGGCCATCGCCGAGCAGTACCTCGTGCCGAAGGCCAAAGAGACACACGGCATCTCCGACCTCGACGTCGAGGTCGGAGCCGACGCGGTGCGCACGATCATCCAGCGCTACACGCGCGAGGCCGGCGTGCGCAGCCTCGAGCGCGAGCTCGCCGCGATCGCGCGCAAGATCGCAAAAGAGGTGCTCGAGCGCGGCAAGGACGGCGACGACAGCAAGCCCCCGCGGTTCCGCGTGAACCCCAAGGCCGTCGAGAAGTACCTCGGCCCGCCCAAGCACCGCATCGGCCGCACCGACGACACCGACCAGATCGGCATCACCAACGGCCTCGCCGTCACGATGCACGGCGGCGACATCCTGCTCACCGAGGTGAGCGCGGTGCCGGGCCGCGGCAAGCTGGTCCTCACGGGCAAGCTCGGCGACGTCATGCAGGAGTCGGCGCAGGCCGCCATGAGCTACGTGCGCTCCCGCGCGCAGAGCCTCGGCCTCGAGCACGACTACCACCAGAAGGTGGACATCCACGTGCACTTCCCCGAGGGCGCGATCCCCAAGGACGGCCCCTCGGCCGGCATCACGATGGCGACCTCGCTCGTCTCCGCGCTCCTGCGCATCCCGGTCAAGAAGGACGTCGCGATGACCGGCGAGATCACGCTGCGCGGGCGCGTCTTGCCGATCGGCGGCCTCAAGGACAAGGTCCTGGCCGCCCACCGGTCCGGAATCCGGACCGTCATCATCCCCAAGGACAACGAGCAGGACGTGCGCGAGATCCCCGAGCGCGTGCGCAAGGTGACGACCATCGTGGCGGTCGAGCACATGGACGACGTCCTGCGCCACGCCCTCGCGCTCGGCGCCCCCGAGCGGTTCCTCACCGAGCCCTCGAGCGCGGTCGACTGGCGCACCCCGGCGCCGACGGGGCCCGACTCCACCGCCACGACCCCGACCACCCGCACGCCCACCACGACCACGGCCACCCCGAGCGTGCTCGACGCCGACGCCGATCGCGCGGCCCGCTAGTGCCGTCGGGGCGCCCATGGCGCTTTTGGCGCACTCCGGGCGCAGGACTTACAATCAAGTGACCACGTGTCCGAGCTCGACCTGACGACGCGCGAGCACCTGCGCGCGCTCCTGGGGGCGCATCCCGGCCTGCGGCAGCTCCTCGAGGAGCTGGCCCAGCGGCGCGCCGAGCGTGGAGCGTGGCCGACCGCGCGGCGCTGGCGCTGCACCGACGAGGCCGAGCGGATGGCGGCCGTGCAGCTCTTCGGCACGCGCGCGGTGCACCCCGTGCCGGACGATGCCCTCTCGTTCAAGCTCGATCTCCAGCGCCTCCAGCAGGTCGTGGCGGAGGATCACGGTGTCGAGCTCGACGACTGGGTGCGCGGGGCCATCGTCCGCGACACCGCCGAGCTGCCCGAGGTTTCGAACGGCGTCGTCTCCGGGCCGATCTTCGACGCGGCCTCCGACGCGATCGCGCGTGCGCTGGCCGCCGCGCCGCCCGACCCCGTGGCCCAGGCGTGGCTCGGCTCCGAGCGCGAGCGCATCTCGCAGGGCCAGGGCATGCTCCAGGCGCTGCTCGGCCACCTCGGCCCGGGCGAGCTCGAGGCCGAGGCGCTCACCGTCGCCCGCGTCGTGGCCGCGGTGCGCGGCAACAGCGGCCCGCTGCGCCTCGGAAAGTTCGCCCGCAGGGTGCTCGGCCTGGCGAGCGAGCTGCGCGTCGGCTCGCTGCGCTACGACACCGTGTGCGATGCCCTGGTCGCCTTCGACGAGGACACGCGCGCGTTCGTGGCCGACGAGGCGACGACGACGATGGAGTCCCAGCGCACCGCCGCGCTCGCACGGTGGGGCATCTACCCCGACGAGGCCGCGCCGGTCGTGCTCGTGTACGGCCCGCTGTCCTTCGAGAAGCGCGGCCGCACGCTCGACCAGATCCTCTCCCACGCTCGCCTCGGCGAGGCCACCATGCTCTCGCTCGAGCAGCTCCAGGGCGCCGGCGTGCAGTTCCACGACTACGAGCGCATCTCGTGCCTGCAGCGCCAGGGCGCGTTCTACGACTACGTCGAGCGCGTCGCCGCCAAGCGCGGCAAGGAGCTCGTCGTGTGCGCCGACGGCACGACCAACTGGGCCGCGATCCTGCTCCTGCGCGTCGCCGCGAGCGTCAAGCCCGGCCTCGAGGTGCGCTACGCGGGGGACCTAACGCTCGGCGGCGTGCTGGCGCTCGATCGCCTCTCGCGGCGCCTCGGCCTCACCCTCGAGCCGTGGCTCATGGATCCGGCGACGCTCTACAAGTACCGCGCGGACGGCCAGCCGCTCGACGACCGCGAGCGCGCGGCGCTCCGCTCGGCCATCGTGGACGCCCGGCTGCCCTGCCGCGATCTGCTGGCCGCGATGGAAGCAGGTGGCTACGGCGTGTGGCTCGACGCCATCGCCGACGGCGAGTTCTGACGTAGGGTCACTTCCGGTCGAGGGGCGCCAGCTCGTCGCCGCGCGGCAGGAGCCACACATCCACGTGAGCGCCGCTGCCGCCCGCGAGCGCACCGAACTCGCTGCCGCCCGCGATCGAGAGCCGGTCAGGCTGCACGCCGCGCTGCCGCAGGTGGGCCGCCACCGCCGCCGCCCGCGCCGCGGAGCGCTCGAAGCTCGACGGGGCGCGCTTGCCCTTGTCGCCCGACGGCGCGTCGATGGTCCCGCGATCCGCGACCAGGAACTCCCGGTCCGGTAGCTCGCGCAGCGCGGCCGCGACGTCGTCGAGCAAGCCCTCTCCGGCCTTGTCGAGCCGCGCGTCGCCCTTGCCGCCCCAGAGCGCAGCAGAATCGAGCCGCACGACCACCATCGACCGCTCCACGAGCAGGCGCACCTTGCCGCCGTCCACCGCGGGCTTGAGCCGCGTGCTCATGGCCTTCCACTCCTCGCTCCGGCGGACCGACGCGGCGAGGAGCCCGAGGAGCTTGTCGAGCACGTGCGGATCGTTCTTGAACCCTCGGGTGAAGACCTCCTGCTTCTGCTGGAGCTCCAGGATCTGGGCGGTGGCCTTCTTGAGGTGACCCTCCACCTCGGTCTCGTGCTGGCCCTTGACGCGCCGCGCACGCTGCAGGTCCGCCTCGCACTTCTCGATCTCGGCGGTCTTGTTCTGGAGCTCGGTCTCCGAGGCCGCACACGCGAGGAGGGCGACCCCACCCAGCCCGATGAGAAGACGCATCGGGGCTCGTATACCACCGGCCGACGGCCGACGCCGACCCGCCCGGCAGGGTGAGAACTTGACGTACATGTAGGTCAAATGTAGGCTGAAATCTCACCACCGGGAGAAGCATGCGCGCCAAGAGCATGAGCATCGCGAAGGAACGGGCTTCGGAAGGGGCCTCGGGGGGTTCGCGGGGGCGGGAGATCGTCGGGATCCTGCTGCTGTCCGTGGGCCTCTTCTTCGGCCTCGCGCTGGTCTCGTTGCTGTTCGGGCAAGGCACGCTCATGGGCCCGGGAGGGCGCTCGGTGGCGCTCGGGCTCTACGGAGCGTTCGGGATCGGTTCACTCCTCGTGGCCGCGGCGATCGTCCGCGGCGCCGTCAAGATCCTCGCGGCGGTCAAGCTCACGCCCATGCGGCTCGACACGCTCGGCGAGGTCGGCGGCACGCTCGCGCTCCTCGCCCTGCTCGACCTCTGCCTGCACGGCCGCGGGCTCGAGGGCCACCCGCCCGGGGGCGCCGTGGGCGCGCTGATCGGCGGCCTGCTCCACGGCACGGTGGGCGTCGCGGGCGGCGTGCTCGTCTGCGTGGGCGGGCTCGCCTGCGCGATCGTGCTCGCGACGACGGTGCGCCTCCGCGCGTTCGGGGAGATCGCGCTGTCGGGCGCAGCGCGCGTGCCGGGCCTTCTGCGCACCGGCGCGAGCGGCGCAGCCTCTGCCCTGCGCGTGGTGGTGCCGCGGCGCTCCGACGACGGCGACGACGGCGGTGACGACGACGACGACGACGAGCCGGAGGAGAAGCCGGCACGCAACCGCAAGACGCCCGTCGCGCCGGCCGCGGCGCTCGTCCCCGTGCCCGAGGGCGACAAGGAGGCCAAGCGCAAGCGCGCCAAGAAGGAGCTCGACGACGCTCTCGCGGCGCTGGTCGACGTGCGCGAGGACGAGGTGTCCTCGCCCAAGGAGGCCGAGGAGCCCGCGCGTGGCAGGAAGAAAGGCAAGCCCGAGGAGAAGCCGGCCGTGGCCGAGCCGTCGCCCGAGCCGGCGGCAGCCAAGGCGCCCGAGGACGACGAGGACGACACGCCACCGTTCGACGTGGACGAGCCCGACGAGGAGCCCGCCGGCGAGCAGCCCAAGATCATCGAGTCGAAGTACCTCGCGCCGGTGGCGCCGAAGAGCGAGAGCCGCAGCGCGTCCGACCGGCCCGCGCCCGACTACTCGAACCACGAGCTGCCGTCGGTCGCGCTCCTCGACTACAAGGAGCCCGTCGACGCGACGGACTCGCAGCAGCAGATGCTCGACACCGCCCGGCGCCTCGTCGAGGCCCTGCGCGATCTGGGCATCGACGGCCACGTCGCGCAGATCAACCCCGGCCCGGTCGTCACGGTCTACGAGTTCGTGCCCAAGCGCGGCACCAAGGTCTCGAAGGTCGAGGCGCTGTCCAAGGACGTCGCGATGGCGCTCGAGGCGGTCAAGGTGCGCATCGTCGCGCCGATCCCGGGCAAGAACGCGATCGGCTTCGAGGTCCCGAACCGCAAGCGGCAGACGGTGTTCCTCAAGGAGATCCTCTGCGACGACGGCTTCTCGGGCGCGAAGTCGACCCTGCAGATGGGCCTCGGGCGGGACATCGAGGGCCGGCCGGTCTCGATCGACCTGCAAAAGATGCCGCACTTGCTCGTCGCGGGCACGACCGGCTCCGGCAAGTCGGTGTCGGTCAACGCCATGCTGGTGTCGCTCCTCTACAAGAGCTCGCCGGAGGACCTGCGCCTCATCCTCATCGACCCCAAGATGCTGGAGTTCTCGACCTACGAGGGCATCCCGCACCTGCTCCTGCCGGTCGTGACGGACCCGAAGAAGGCGAACCTCGTCCTGCGCTGGGCGTGCGAGGAGATGGAGCGCCGCTACGAGACGCTCATGCACGCGGGCGTGCGCAACATCGAGTCGTACAACCGCAAGGTCGCCAAGGCCGTCGAGGCGGCGATGAACGGCTCGGTGCCCTCCACGGAGAAGAAGGCGATCAAGGTGCTCGCCACGGGGCCCGACGGCGTCGAGCGCGAGGTCATGGTCGAGGCGGAGGCGGAGGACCAGGAGGCCGCGGCGGCGACGCTGCCGGTCGAGCAGCCGATGCTGGGCCTAGGCGAGCAGACCGCGCCCCAGAAGCTGCCGTACATCGTCATCGTCATCGACGAGTTCGCGGACCTCATGATGGTGGCGTCCAAGGAGGTCGAGTCGAGCGTCATGCGCCTCGCCCAGAAGGCGCGCGCGGCCGGCATCCACCTCGTCTTGGCGACGCAGCGGCCGAGCACGAACGTCATCAACGGCGTCATCAAGGCGAACTTCCCGAGCCGCATCGCGTTCCAGGTGTCGAGCTCGACGGACTCGCGCGTCATCCTCGACCAGAACGGCGCGGAGTCGCTGCTCGGTCACGGCGACATGCTGTTCTCGGACCGCGGCGCGACGCTGCGGCGCGTCCACGGCGCGCTCGTCACCGAGGAGGAGGTGCACCGCGTGGTCGAGCACCTCAAGAAGCAGGGCAAGCCGAGCTACGACCTCGAGATCCTGCGCGCGCCCGACGACGACGGCCCGGGCGGCGCGCCGAGCGACGAGCCCGCGGACGAGTTCTACGACCAGGCCGTGCGGCACGTCGCCGAGACCCGGCAGGTGTCCGTCTCGGGCATCCAGCGCAAGTTCAAGATCGGCTACAACCGCGCCGCGCGCATCGTCGAGCGCATGGAGCGCGAGAGCATCGTCGGCCCGCAGGAGGGCATCAAGCCGCGCGAGGTGCTGATCCAGGCGCAGTGAGCGCCTCGGCGGAGCACGAGCACGAGCACGAGCACGGATCAGCCTCTATACTCCGCGCGTGATCACTCTTCCCCTGGTTCTCCTGCTGTTCGCCGCCGATGGCGGGGTGCCCGCGCCCAAGAAGGACGACGGCGACAAGCGCGCCGCCGCAGCGGTCAACGTCGCGGTCAAGGAAGTCCTCGCCCGCATGCAGAAGTTCTACGACGGCATCACGGACCTCAAGGCGAGCTTCAAGCAGGACCTGACCGACGTCCGCTACAACCGGCGCCAGACCTTCTACGGCTACGTGCGCCTCAAGAAGCCCGGCAAGATGCGCTGGGACTTCCAGAGCCCCGAGAAGAAGCTCTTCATCTCCGACGGCAAGCTGCTCTGGGTGTACGAGCCCGAGGACGAGCAGGTCTTCAAGCAGACGCTGTCGGAGTCCACGCTGCCATCCACGGTGACCTTCCTCTTCGGCAAGGGCCGCTTCGACAAGGAGTTCGACGCCTCCGCGCCCGAGGACGGGGGCGGCATCCAGCCGTCGGCGCCCGGGCAGATGGTGCTCAAGCTCGTGCCGCGCGCGGCGAACCCGCAGTACAAGCACCTCCTGTTCGTGGTCGACATGATGAGCGGTCAGGTCGCGCGGACGGTCGTCTTCGACCACGACGGCAAGATCAACTCGATCGCGTTCACGAGCGCCGAGACGAACACCAAGCAGCCGGACACGCACTTCCAGTTCACGCCCCCGAAGGGCGTCAAGGTCCTCGACCCGAACAAGATGAAGAAGTAGCCCCCCGAGGCAGGCGCCGCGTCCCCTAGATCCAGCGGCGCGAGACCTCGAGGAGGCGCGCCACGGCGTCGGCGAAGTCGCCGGGCGGCGGCAGGAGCGAGAGCACGAACGTTCCCGGGCGATCGAGCTCGTAGAGCCAGCCCGGCTGCACGAGGACGCCGGCGTCGAGGAGCGCGAGGGCGGCCTCCTCGTCGCTGCGCGTGGCGGGCAGCTCGAGGAGCGCGGACCAGCCGGCCTCCACCGGTAGGACGCGCGCGTGGGCCGAGGCGCCGGCGGCGCGGCGGAGCTCGCCTAGGTTCGCGCGCACCCGCGCGAGGATGGCGCCGCGGATGTCGCGGCCGAGCGCGAGGAGCGCGCCGAGCGCGTGCTGCACCGGAGCGCCCACGGACAGGTACGTGTCGGCGATGCGCTCGAGATCCGAGACGGCCTCCGACGCGCCGGCGTCCGGCCCGCCGACCTCGATCCAGGCGAGCTTGAGCTGCGGCAGGCCGCACTGCTTGGCGAGGCCACCGAGCGAGAAGGCGAGGCAGGGGGAGCCGCGCGCGAGGGTGCCGGCTCGAGGGGTGCCTTCCTCGAGGGCGTAGGGCCAGAGCACCTCGTCGGACACGAGGGCGAGGCCGCGCTCCGCACACAGGGCCGCGAGCGAGGCCGCACCCTCCGCGCGCAGGAAGGCGCCGGTGGCGCTGTTCGGGTGCTCGACGACGACGGCGCGCGTTCGCGGGCCGACGCAGGCGGCGATCGCGTCCACGTCGAGCTCCCAGCGGTCCCCGGCGCAGCGCAACCTATATGGATTGGCGGATACGTTCTCGAGGGCGGCGAGGGGCTCGAGGAGCGGCGTGCTCGGTTGGGGGACGAGCACGTCGTCGCCGGCCTCGCAGCAGAGCTTGAACAGCCACGCGTACGCCTCGCGCGTGGTGGCGCACAGCGCCACCCGGTCGGCGCGGGCGCCTGTCTCGCGCGCGAGCGCCGCGCGGGCCGAGGCGAGGCCGAGGGGCGCGGGCTGGTAGGCGCGCTCCGCGTGGGGGCCGAGGGCGCGCCGGATCGCCTCGGAGGGGTAGGGCAAGCCCACCGCCGTCGGGTTGGTGATCGACAGATCCAGGAGCGGCGCGCCCTCCGCGCGGCGGGCGGAGACGGCGCGGGCGAGGCGGTTCGTGGCCTCGCCGTGGGGCACACGGCTCGAGCGCATGGACCTCGTAGGGGTAGCACGGCTTTGCGCCCGCCAGCGCGCGGCGTAGCCTAGGCGGATGCGCGAGATCGAGGCGGTCGAGGTGGTGCGCTGCTCGGCGGCGGGCAAGGCCGGCGCGCGCGACCACGTGGCCGTCGAGGCCCCGCTCGAGATCCGCGTGGGCGGCGCGCCCGTGACGATCACGCTCAGGACCCCCGGCGACGACGAGGCGCTCGCGCGGGGCTTCCTGTTCGCGGAGGGCCTCATCGGTGGGCCCGGCCGCCCCGGGCCGGCCATCGTCCGCGCCACGCAGCCGAGCGAGCAGGTGATCGACCTCGAGCTCGACGCCCCCCTCGCCGCGGGCGGGGCGCGGCGCGCCTTCGTGGCAACCTCGAGCTGCGGCGCGTGCGGCAAGGACTCGCTCGAGGCGCTCGCGCTCGATCTCGCGCCCGTCCCGCCCGGCTTCGCGGTGTCTCGCGCGGTGGTGGCCGCGCTGCCCGAGCACCTGCGCGCGGCCCAGCATGTGTTCGAGCAGACCGGTGGGCTCCACGCGGCCGGCGCCTTCGACGCCGCCGGTGCGCCGCTCGTGGTGCGCGAGGACGTGGGGCGGCACAACGCGGTCGACAAGGTCGTCGGGTGGGCCCACCGGGCGGGGCGGCTGCCGCTCGGTGACGCCATCCTCTGCGTCTCGGGCCGCACGAGCTTCGAGATCGTGCAGAAGGCCGTGCGCGCGGGCTTCCCCGTGATCGCCGCGGTGTCGGCCCCGAGCTCGCTCGCGATCACGCTCGCCGAGGAGCACGGCGTGGCGCTCTGCGGCTTCGTGCGGGCAGGCGCGCTCACGGTCTACGCCCATGCCGAGCGCATCCTCTGACGCGCGGGGGACCGCGCGCGGGGTCAGCCGACGGACGGGTGGTCGGGGAGGGCGCGCGCCAGCACGAAAGCGATCACGCGACGGTCGTCCTCGAACCCGACCGACGAGCCGAAGTCGTCGTCCGCGTCGTGCTGGTCCACGTAGTAGCGGACGGCGCCGACCGCGAGCGCGCGCTCGGGCGGACCGAGCCGCGGCCACTCGTCGAGCAGCGCCACACACGCGGCGGCCAGCCGCTCGGCGAGCTGCAGGTCGAGCCGCGCGTTGTGCGCCGCCTCGGCGTGCGCGCGATCGCGATGAGCCGCCACCCGCCCCCGCAGCTCGCTCACCTCGCCGTCAGGGACCACGCGGGCATGCCGCAGGAACCGCTCGGTGGCCTCGGGCCCGAGCGTCGCGCGGAGCTGGTCGATGTGCAGCGTGTCGCCCAACGTCGCGATCCTAGCACGCGCGGCGGCGGCGCCAGGCCGCGAGAGCCAGCGCGCCGAGGACGGCAAGCCCGCGCGGGTGTCGCGCCGGCGCGCCCTGGCAGCTCGTGCGCGGCGCCGGCGCCGCCGGAGCGGGCGCCAGCGCGGGCGGCGGCTGGATCGCCACGCCGAGGGGTGCAGGCGCCCCGTCCGCGCGGATCGCGAAGAACGCGTTGGCGCTGTCGCGCACGCGGGCGTCGCCGGCATCCTCGACGCGCACGAGCGCCTGCCTCGTGGAGATCGCGGGTGGGGTCCACTCGAACCGGCCCGTGTTCGGGGCCTCGCCGAGCGGCACGAACGTCGCGCCGCCGTCGTAGGAGGCGGAGAGCTTGACCGTCGTCACGTCGCCCACGGTGACCCAGCGCACGGTGACGGGCCGTCCCGCGACGAGCCGCTCGCCGCCGCCCGGCTGCGCCACCACGAGGCCCTTGCCCTTGACCATCGCGAAGCGATCCGAGAGCTGCCCGTCGACGCGGATGTTCACGAGCTCGAGGCGGTTCTCCTCGATGTCGAGGATGCACGAGCCGTTCTGCGCCTCGGTGAAGTACATGACCGGGTGGGTGCCGATGCGCCCGGTCATCGCGCCGCCGTGGCCCGCGACCACGTAGACCGCGCCGTCGTGCGCGTTCTTGCCCGGGCGCTTGACGTAGGGCCCCGTGCCGAGGGGTCGGCCGTCCCCGGCGCGCACGCGGTGCGCACCGCGCGTCGGCGTCTCGTACGCGCCATCGATGAGGAAGCTCCGCTCGTAGATGTGCGAGTGCCCCGCGAGGACGAGGTCCACGCCCGCGGCCTCGAGGATCGGCAGCGCGTAGGTGCGCATGTCGATCTCGCGCGGATCCCTGTCCGAGTCGTGCGGGCCCTTCGAGTACGGCGGGTGGTGCCAGTACGCGATGAGCCACTCCTGCGAGGTCGCCGCGAGGTCCCGCTCGAGCCACCTGAGCATCGCGCCGTCCGGCGTGCGCGGCGAGTCGTGCGAGTCGAGCACGACGAAGTGCACGTTGCCGTGGTCGAACGAGTAGTAGGCCTCCGTGCCCGAGGGCAACCCGCCGGCCTCCCCGCGCGTGGGCAGCACGTAGGCCTCGTAGTAGGGGCCCGTCTGCGTACCCGAGTCGGACGACAGGCCCTCGTGGTTGCCCATCGTGGGCCAGGTGACGACGCGGCGAAGGAGGTCCTGGTACGGCCGGAAGAACAGCTCCGTGAACTGCAGCCGCGTGCCCGAGTCGTACGCCATGTCGCCCATGTGCAGGAGCAGGGTCGGGGGCGTGTTGCCGACGAAGCGCAGCATCGACTCGCGCACCGCGGCCTGGATCGTGTCGCCCACACCCGAGTCGCCGACGACCCAGGCGCGGATGCGCGGCCGCGAGCCGGTCGCGGGCGCGGCCGCGAGGTGGTGCTCGGCGTCGCCTCCCGCGAGGCGCCCCTTCGAGGAGCCGACCGCGTAGTAGACGCGCTGACCGGGGACGAGATCCGCGACCAGGACCTCGTGCTGGACGCCCTGCTCCTTGACCACCACCCGCCGCGTGAGCGCGCCCGGGCTCGCGCCGAGCTCGACTACGCTGTCAGTCGGGCGATCGGTGCGCCATGCGATCACGATCGAGCGCGGGGTCTGCTGCTGGAGGTACGGCCTGCGCACCAGCACCTGCGCGCGGGCCGGGACGCCGATCGCGACGAGGAGCGCGCCGAGGGCGAGCGCCTTCACGGGTGAGGTCCGGCGGCGATCGCGCGCGCGAGTCCGGGCGATCGCGCGTCGATCGCGGCCTGCAGGCGCCTCGCCTCCCGGGTGCGGCCGAGCGCGCGGAGGGCGCGCACCCGCGAGAGGCGCAGGAGGTCGCTGTCCCGGTGGCTCAGCGCGCGATCGATCTCGGACAGGGCCCTCTGGCGATCGCGCAGCGCGGCCGCACGGTCGCCGGCGGCCTCGAGCGCGCGCGCGCGCAGGAGGAGCAGCTCGGGCGCCGACGCGTGGCGCTCGCTGGCCGCGGTCGCGGCGGCGATGGCCTCGGCCGTCCGGCGCTGCTCGACGAGCGCCTCGACGTGCGCCTCGACAAGGACGATGGCGCCTGTGCGCCTCGCCCCGTCGGCGAGCCCGTCCACGAGCGCGAGCCCGTCACCACGAGCCCGATCGAGGCGCGCGCGCTCGAGGAAGCCGTCGGGCTCGGGGTGCTTCGCGAGGGCGAGGTCGAGGTCCGCGCGAGCTCCGTCGAGGTCGCCCTCTTGCGTGCGCAGGGCGCCGCGATCGCGGGCGGCTGGCGCGTAGGGCTCGGCCGCGAGCACGCGGTCGAGGAGCGCCCGCGCCCTGGCCCTGTCACCCCGCGCGAGGTGTAGCCGCGCCGACAGCACGAGCGCATCCGGCCGCGAAGGCGCCCGCAGGAGCACCTCGGCGAGGTCGGCGGCGCACAGCTCGAGCGCACCGGCCCGCAGGCGCGCCTCCGCACGCCTCACGCGCAGCCCCAGATCCGCGGGGTCACGCACGAGGGCGCGATCGAGCCCGGCAAGCGTCTCGTCCTCCGGCGGGTGCGCAGCCGCCACCCCACCGAACGCGAGCACGAGCCCCGTCGCGACGTGCACGCACGCGGTGCGGATCATCGCGCCACGATAGCGCCCAGGACCTGGCGTCGCCACGGTTCAAAAAAGGCGGCGACGCACTATCCGCCCGGGTACGCGCGGCAGGAGCCACCGAGCACCGGCAGGGAGATGCGATGCCGTTCGTCCGGCGGCCGGCGGTTGAACTCCGCGCTCATGAGCCCGAAGCCGCTGCCGTAGCCGACGAGCGCGGTGCCGGCGAGGTTGACCACGTCGGTCGCGAGCTCGCGCAGGTGGATGCAGCCCTCGGATCCGCCGAGGCGCCGCTTGATCTCGTTCATCACGCCGCGCTCGACCACGAGGCCCACGAGGGAAGCCGCGCGATCGCTCACGCTCGGGCACACGTCGTAGGGGTGCGTCACGTACTCGACGCTGCAGCCGATGATCGCGCGCGTCGGCAGGTGGAACTCCATGTCCATGCGGATCAGGTGATACGGGTCCAGGAACACGGCCGCGATGCCGCCGTGCTCGCGATCGTGCTGGAACACGTTCATGGAGATGTTGCGCGACGCGATGAGCCGGGAACCGGGACGCATCCCCCGATGCTAGTCCCAGGGTTCGCCTCGGTTGATACCGTTTCGAGCCCGAGCCCGAGCCCGATCGGATCCGGAACGGGCTCGGGCTCCGCTTGCTTCGCAAGCTGGGCTCGGGCTCCGCTTGCTTCGCAAGCTAGGCTCGTGGGATCAACTCACGCGAGCGCTGGGAATTAGTCCGAACCCACATCGAATCGCGGGAGCTCCGGTGCTTCGCTGCGCACCTCGAGCAGCTAGCGCTAGGGCCAATGCCGATCGGATAATGACGGAATCCGTCCGCTGACCACCTGGTCTTGGTCTTGGTCCTGGTCTTCGCCTGCGTGGTTCTGGGGGCTTCGACCAGGACCAGGACCAGGGCCAGGACCAGGCCGGCGCAAAGTGACCGGCATTGAGCCTAGGGCCGGCGGCGCCGGTCCTCAGAGTGCCGCTCTGGTGCCACGACCTTGCGTGGTCGCGGGTCAGTGGCGGGAGTGGGTGACGCGGACGCGGTCGCGCTGCACGGTGATCACGGCGCCGGCCGCGAGATCGGCGCTGTAGCGAGCGATCAGGTCTCGGATGAGCGCGACGCGGTGCTCGTGAGGGACGTCAGGCAGGCGGACCAGTCCAGCGTGGGCAATCCATCGACGAAGATGAGCAGGCCGAAGTCCTGATCGATGGTGATGAGGACGCGCTGGTCTCGCACGGCGGCCGCGAGCAGCGCTTGATCGCCAGGGTCGGGGCCGAGCTCGCGCGCATCGACGGCGTCGTGGCCGTCGGCGCGCAGCGCGTTGGTGACGCGCATCCCCACGCAGCGATCGACGAGGAACTTCACCGACCGGCGATGGCCACGGCGTCGAGAGACTGGTTGGAGATCACCGCGTACGCGTAGGCGATGCAGGCGCGGACGTCCTCGGGCTCGAGCTCGGGGAAGTCGACGAGGAGATCCTCCACGGTCTCGCCCTGTGCGAGCAGCGACAGGACGGTCTGCACGGAGATGCGCATGCCGCGGATGATGGGCTTGCCGGCAAAGATCTCCGGGTTGACCGTGATCCGTCGCAGCAGTGCGTCGTCCGTCATGGTGCTGATCAAGGTAGCATGCGCCTCCGGGTCGGGCTCCCGGTCGCTTCGTCTTCGCCTCCCGCTCCGGGCTCTTAGCGCGCGAACTCGCCGAGGTCCTCGACGTCGATCTTGCGCGCGGCGCCGCCGGCCACGGTGAACGTGGCCATCGAGGTGCCGTAGAGCGGGTTCGCCCAGGTGACGAGGAACCGCTCGCCCTCGAAGGGCGTCATCACGCCCGTGAGCCCGCGCGCGAGCTGAACCTCGAGGCGCCCAGCCGCGGCGCGCACGTGGAACGTGCCGAGGAGCGGCTGCACGTAGTCCCCGGCGTAGCGCTCGAGCGGCAGGGACGACGGCAGGTCCTTTCGACGCGCGCGCTCACGCTCGGCGATCGCGGCCTTGCCGGCCGCGCGACCGGCGAGCGACTTCGCAAGCCGGATCCCCGACCAGTCTCGCGATGGCGCGCCGAGCGCGTCGTCTATCGCGCGGAACGCCAGCGCCTCGGGCAGCGACGTGCGTGGGCCGTTCGTCAGCACCACCACGCCGAAGCGCTCCTCGGGCAGGAGCGCGACGGTGCACGCGATGCCGAGCATGCCGCCGGTGTTCCACACGACCGCGCGGCCGCGGTAGTCCTGCACTACCCAGCCCATCCCGTACACGCGCAGGTGCGTCTCCGGATAGAGCGCGCGCTCCCAGCGCTCGAGCGGCATGAGCATCTGCGCGCCGGTCATCGCGGCCTCGGCGGCCTCGCTCCACAGGCGCCGCCCCTCGAGCTCGCCGCGGCCGAGGTGCACGAGCATCCAGCGCGCGAGGTCGTTCGCGCTCGCGTACATCGCCGCGGCGGGCGCGATGGCCGCGGCGTCCTCCTGCGGGATCGGCCGCGGCTGCGCCTGGTCGTCCGCGTGCGGCGACGCGACGTCCTCCCCGAGGGCCCCGAGCTCGCGCAGGCTGGTGGCGGTGCGGCGCATGCCGAGCGGCGCGAGGACGCGCTCGTGGAGGAAGCGATCCCACGGCACGCCGGCGCGACGGGCGAGCACCTCGCCGAGCAGCAGGTAGTGCACGTTCTGGTACGAAAAGCGCGTGCGCAAGGGGCTGCCCTGGCCGAGGGCCGGCAGCCGTGCGAGCACCTCCGCGCGGTCGTAGCCCGAATAGGCCCAGAGCGCGTCGGCCGCGTCGGAAAGGCCCGTGCGGTGCGCGAGCAGATCGCGCAGCGTCACCTCGCGCGTGACGGCCGCATCCGCGACGCGGAAGCCCGGCAGGCGCTCGACCACGCGATCGTCGAAGCCGAGCTGCTTTCCGTCCACCAGCATCGCGATGGCGGCGGCGGTGAAGCCCTTGGCGAGCGAGGCGATGGTGAAGACCGTGTCGGGGCCGACGCGCCCGGGCGCGCCCGCCCGGCGCACGCCGAAGCCGCGCGCGAGGACGACCTTGCCGTCCTTGACCATCGCGACCGCCGCCCCCGGCACCCGCCACGCCTCGAGCGCCCGCTCGACGTGGCCCGCGAAGTCCGCCGCCGGCGCCGATGGTCCGAGGAGCCCGACGAGGAAGAGGATCGTCATCCGCCGACGCTAGCGCGGCCGACTGGACACCGTCTAGATCCCCGACCCTTCGACGTGGACGTGGACGTGGACGTGGACGTGGACGATCTCGGAAAGGCGACCGGCCCCTACGGCCGCAGGGCCGCCTGCAGCTTGCCCTTCATCTCGGCGAGCTTTGCCGCGTCCTTGCTCGCGAGGTTCTGCTTCTCGCCCGGGTCCTTCGCCAGATCGTAGAGCTCGTAGGCGCCGCCGACGCGCTGGTAGAGCTTCCAGCCGCCGTCGAGGAGCACGCGGTGGTGCTCCTTGAAGCTCGTCTGCGGCATGAGCTCGGCGACGAGCGGGCGCGGCTCGAGCGGCTCGCCCTTCATGGCCGGCACGAGCGATCGGCCGCGGAACGTCGGCTCGGCCGCCGCGCCGACCAGCTCGAGCAGCGTCGGTCCGAGGTCCCACAGGCCCACGAGGTCGTCGACCTTGCGCGGCGCGATGCCCGGCACGTGCAGGATGAGCGGCACGTGCAGCACCTCCTCGTACAGGTGCTCGCCGTGGAAGTACTTCCTGTTGTGCTCGCCGAAGCACTCGCCGTGATCGGCGAAGACGACGATCGCGGTGCTGTCCGCGAGCCCGAGGTCCGCCACCGCCTTGACGATCTTGCCGACCCACTGGTCGACGTAGCGGACCTCCATGTCGTACTTCTTCTCGAGGCCCGGCAGGCCCCCGATCTTGACCGGGTACTCCGGGTGCTCGACGTACTTGCTGTGCGGCTCGAAGAGGTGCGTCCACAGCACGAAGCGCCGCCGGTCCTGCGCGAGCTTCGAGAGCCGCTCGATGACGCGCGGCACGATGCGAGGCGAGGCGATGTCCTCGTTCGAGTCGGCGATGGTCTTCGCGCCGTCGTTCGACCACTCGGCGAACGCGGCGTGGATGCCGCGCTCGGGCTTGAAGTAGTGGTGCGAGAAGACGCCGATCGCCGTGAACCCGGCGTCCTTGAGCCCGTCGAAGAACGTGCGCTGGCCCGGCTCGAGCGGCGGGTAGTTCAGGAGGGCGTTCTGCCAGCGGATGAGCGACGGGGCCCGCGAGAGCAGCGTGGCCGGGAACGACCGCGGCGTGTTCGGCGCGTGCGAGTGCGCGCGCGTGAAGGTGACCGAACGCGCCGCGAGCGCGTCGATGTTCGGCGAGAGCTCGTCCTTGCCGCCGCCGGCCGCCGTGCGGTCGGCGCGCAGCGCGTCGATGGTGATGACGACGAGGTTGCCCGAGAAGAGCGCCGCGCCGGCGGGCTTGCCGGGCACGGGAGCCGGCGGCGTCCCCGGCTTGGTGGGCCGCGCCGCGCCCTTGGCGTCGCCATCCTCGCAGTCCTGGTCGATGCCGTCGCCCGGCACGTCCTCCGCGCCCGGATGGACGGCCGCGTCGCGGTCGTTGCAGTCGCCGCCGCCGAAGCGCGCGGCGTAGCCGTCGGCGTCGCCGTCCGAGAGCGCGCGCAGGAAGGCCAGCGCGGGCTTGCCGAGCAGGCCATGCTCGTCGAGCGCGCGGAAGGCGGTGGACGGCAGCGACGCCGAGCTCGCCACGGCCCCCACGCCGGCCGCGAGGAGCGCGAGGCCGACGAGGCCGCCCTTCTCGATCGACCGCGGCCCGAGGAAGTGACCGAGCAGGAGCGCGAGGCCGACCAGCGCCGGCGCGCCGAGGAAGAGGCCCGCGTCGAGCGCTCGCCAGTCCATGCGCCCGAGGACCACCACGGCGACGAGGCCCACGAACGCGACCAGCGCGCCGACGACGAGGCGCGTGCGCGGGCGCGGAAGGACGCCCACGATCGGCCGCGCGAGGTCCGCGAGCACGGGCAGCGCCGTGGCGGCCACGAGCGCCCCCACGGCCGCGACGGCGCCGAGCGCGATGGCGGCGAGCTGCTTTCGCTGGAACCCCGACGCGACCGCGACGTGGAAGGCGGCGACGATCGCGAACAGCAGGGCGAGCGCCGCGGCGCCCCCGAGCACGCCCGAGGCGGCGCGCGTGTCGGCCTCGGCGTCCTCGAGGTGAGCGCGCAGATCGGCCGGCAGCCGCGCGCGCAGCGATGGAAAGACGATCGCCATGCCGACGCCGAGCCCCGCGCCGAGGAGGAGCTCGACCCCCGCGGCGAAGAGGGCCGCCCGCCCGGCCGCCTCGCCCCGGAGCACGAGGACCGCATCGACGAGGCCGACGACGAGGCCGGCGAGGGCACCCGCCAGCACGCAAGAGCCACGGAAGATCCGCACGGCACGACGATAATCGGGCGCGCGCGGCGGTGCCACTTCCCCTTCCCGCTCCGCGGCCGCGGCTCTATGCTCCGCGCGATGTCCACCACGGTCACCGATCCCACCGCGCTCGCCTTCCTCGACGGCGACGGCGCTCCGCCGGCGGCGCTGCCGTCCGGCGAGCTCGAGGCCCTCGTCTCGGCCCTCATCGAGCGCAAGGACGCGGCGCGCCTCTCGCGCCTCACCGGGCACACCGACAAGGCGGCGGCCAAGGCGGCCAAGAAGGGCCTGCACACGCTGCGCTCGCGCGGCGTCGCCGTGCCCGAGGCGCGCCCCGCCGGAGAGCCGATCCGCTTCGCGCCGCCCCCGCCGGAGCCCGCGCCGTCGTTCCTCTCGGGCTGGGACGGCTCGGGCGAGCGCATGATGTGGCTCTGCCGTCCCCTCGCGAGCGGCGTCGAGATCCTGCAGGGCACGGTCTCCGAGAGCCTGGGCCTGACGGACGCCTCGCTCGGCGAGATGCCGCGAAAGGGCTTCCGGAGCTGGCAGCAGGGCCTGCTGCAGGGGCACCCCGAGTTCCCGATCGCGCCCGTGGACCCCGCGCGCCTCCGCTGGCTCTTCGAGCTCGCGGTGCAGCACGCCCAGGCGCTCAAGCGGCCGATCCCGCCGGCGTACAACCGCGTGCGCGCGACGCTGCCGCCGCCGGTCGCGCCCAAGGTCCACCCGGTGATCGAGCACTGGCCCGCCGCACCCGAGGTGTCGGAGGCGGCGCTCGTCGGGCTGCACCGCGGCGCCTGCCGCGCGTGGCTCGCCGACCGCGACGCGCTCGATCGCACGGCGATGCGCCTCGGCGAGGTCGCGCAGAGCGCGCTCGTCGTCGACGAGGAGCAGCGCAAGGTGCAGATGAGGGGCGCCCTCGAGCGCGGCGTCGACGACTGGCTCGAGATGCCCGGCGTGCGCGCGCGCCTGCGCAACCGCCTGCTCGATCAGGCCGAGGTGCTGCTCGGCAAGCTCGACGAGGGCGAGGCGGGCCTGCTGCGCGCGGCCGCCGATCTGTTCGTCGAGGGCGGCCCGCCGGCCGCCAGGAACCCCTTCGCCCGGCTGCTCTTCGACAAGGTCTTCCGCGTCGAGCCGCCGCCGGCCGCGCCCGAGGAGCCGCGCTCGCCCGGCGGCATCATCCTCGCTTCACGCTGACAACAACCCTTCCGAGGAGGTCACTGTGTCTACGCGTACGGTCAACTGGTTCGGAGCTGCGGCTCCGCTCGTGGGTAGCGGCGTCGGAGTGGGGGCCAAGGCGCCCGACTTCACGGTCACGGACGCCGGGTTCAAGCAGCGCACCCTGGCCGACAGCGGCAAGGGCGTGCGCGTGTTCGCGTCGGTCCCGTCGATCGACACCGGCGTGTGCGACCTCGAGACGCGGCGCTTCGACGCCGAGGTCGAGAAGCTCCCCGGCGTCTCCGTCTTCGTGGTCTCGAACGACATGCCGCCCGCGCTCAAGCGCTACTGCGGCGCCGCGAACGTCACGCGCGTCACCTGCTGGTCGGACTTCAACCGCGCCACCGGCGAGCGCTCGTTCGGCGACGCGTGGGGCTGCCGCATCCGCGACGCGGGCCTGCTCGCGCGCGCGGTCTGGGTCGTCGGTCCCGACGACGTGGTGCGCCACCACGAGCTCGTCGACAACACCGGCTCGCAGCCGGACTTCGACGCGCTGCTCGCCGCGGTGAAGAAGCTCCTCTGAGGTCTACAGCGCGCGCTCGATGGCGCTCGCCACCGTCTCGATCACGCTCAGGCGCGCGAGCGGCTTGCACACCGCCGGCACGATGGCCCACGGCGCCACCTCGGTGTGCGTGCGCGCGAGCATCTCCTCGATCGCCACGAAGTAGCTGCCCCAGTTCTCGCGGTTCCGCAGGTCGTCGGGCGTGAACTTCCACGCCCGGAGCGGGTCCTTCTCCCGCGCGCGGAAGCGCTCGAGCTGCGTCGCCTGGTCGATGTGCAGCCAGATCTTGACCACCACGAACCCCTCGTCGACGAGGTGGTGCTCGAAGCCCTTGATCTCCTCGTAGCCGCGCCGCCAGTCGGCCTCGGAGCAGAAGCCCTCGACGCGCTCGACCAGGACGCGCCCGTACCACGTGCGATCGAAGATGGCGATGTGCCCCGGGTCGGGCAGCCGCGTCCAGAACCGCCACAGGTAGTGGTGCGCCTTCTCCTCGCTCGTCGGCGCCGAGATGGGGTGCACGTCGTAGACCCGCGGATCGAGCGGGCGCACCAGGCGGCGGATCGCGCCGCCCTTGCCGGCCGCGTCCCAGCCCTCGAACGCCACCACGAGCGCGCGCTGGTCCTCGAGCAGCTTCCGCACGCCGCGGACGAGGCGCTTGATCGCCTTGGGCGCGCGGGCGTCGAACTCCTCGTCGGTGATCTTGGTCGTGAGGTTGACGGTCTCCAGCATCACGCCCCTGCCTTGCGTGCGGCCTTGCCGGCGCTCTTCGAGGGTCTCTTCTTGCTGCGCTTCGCGGGCGCGGGCTTGGGCGCATCCCCGAGCGCCCCTAGGAGCGCGAGCCGCTTCTCCATCGCTTCGAGCACGGTGCGGAACACCTCGAGCCGCGCGACCTCGGGATCTTCGGCCGCCACGACGTGCCACTCGGCGCCCGGCGCGTGCGTCTCGATCAGCATCTGCTCGACGGCCTCCTTGTAGCCCTTGTGATCGGCGAGCTGCGCCTTGACGTCGCGATCGAGCACCCAGCGCCCGGTGGGATCCTCGCGCCGCGCGCGCACCCGCCGCTTCTGCTCGCCCTTCGACAGGTGCAGGAACACCTTGACGAGCACGACGCCGCCGTCGATCCAGAGCCGCTCGAACCAGCGGATCTCGCGGAACAGCCGCGGCAGGTCCTTCTTCTCGGTGCGCCCGTCGAGGAGGTCGTCGGTGACGCGCAGGTACCAGCTGCGCTCGAAGAGGCCGAGCTGGCCCTTGCTGGGCTCGCGTCGCGCGAACCGGCGCAGCCACGGGGTCGCCTCTCCGTGGCGGGTCTGGCGCCCGATCCAGTGCACCTTGAAGCCACGCGCGTCGAGCCACTGCGTCAGGTCGGTGATCGCGTCGCCCTTGCCCGAGCCGAACCAGCCCTCGAACACGACGGCGGTCGCGACCCCCGAGACGCGCGCGCGCGTGGCGCGGTCGGCGAGCTTGAGCTGCAGCTCGGGTAGCACATCCTCGTACTCGTGCTTGGAGAGCTTTCGCTCGAGGTCGAGGTCGTCGAGAGGACTTGGCCTTGTCCGCACGCCGGCATCATCGCATGATTGGCGCACCGCATGCCGAAGCGCATCTTGGTGGTCGACGACAGCCCGACCATCCGAAACGTCATCAAGCTGTATCTCGGTGCGGGGGACGAGCGGGAGATCATCGAGGCCGCCGACGCCGAGCGCGCCTTGCGCCTCGTGCGCCTGATGCCGGTCGATCTCGTGATCGCCGACGTCAACATGCCGGGCCTCGACGGGCTCGAGATGACGCGCCGCCTGCGCGCGGATCCGCAGCCGTCCATCCGCTCCCTGCCGATCATCCTCATGACCGCCGAGGAGGGGGACACGATGCGCGCGCGCGCCGCCGGCGTCGGCGCGGACGAGTTCGTCAAGAAGCCGGTGTCCTCGGCGAGCTTGCTCGGCGCGGTCAGCCGGCTGCTCGGTCCGGGGACGTGAGCCTCCCGCACCTCCTGCTGGTCGACGACAGCGAGGCGGTCCTCGCCTACGAGCGCGCGGCCCTCTCGCGGCACTATGCGCTCTCCACCGCGACCAACGGCCGCGAGGCGCTGGTCAAGCTGCGGCAGCTCCGCCCGGCGGCCGTGCTGCTCGACCTGTCGATGCCCGAGCTCGACGGTGACGAGGTGCTGCGGCAGCTCCGCGCCGATCCCGATCGCGAGCTCGCGCTGACGCCCGTCCTCATCGTGTCGTCGGAGACCACGCGCGCCAGGGCGTGCCTCGACCAGGGGGCGAACGACTTCCTGCCGAAGCCCGTCCGCGCCGAGGACCTCGTCACGCGGGTCGGCCGCGTGCTCGAGGCCGCGCGGCGATCGCGCGCCGCGGGGAGCCTGCCCGTCCTCTTCGTGCAGGTCGGCGCGCTCGAGATCGGCCTGCCGCTCTCGCAGGTGCGCAAGGTCGTGCATCGGCCCGCGCTCCACGCGCTGCCGGGACAGAGCGCGAGCCCGCTCCTCGACCTGCACGGCGAGCCGGTGCTGGTGGTGGACCTCGAGCGGACGCTCGGCGTCACGTCGTCGGTGCCCGAGCACGAGCGCTTCCTGGTCGTGCTCGAGGCCGAGCTCGCGGGGCAGCGGCGCCCGTTCGCGCTCAGCGTCGACGGCGTGCGCGATCCCGAGGACGTGCCGTCGGCGCTCGTCACCGCGCGCGACGCGCTCGCGGGCGCCGGCGGGGGCCTGCTCGCCGAGGTGATCGTCGCGGTCGTGCGCTCGAGCGGCGGCCCGATCCCGGTCCTCGATCCCGCGGCGCTGGTCGACGGCGAGGTCCTCGCGCAGTTGCCGGCGCTGCTCGAGGCGGCGCGGCAAGGAGCCGACGAGTGAGGCTCGACGACGAGACGCTGGCGGTGCTCGTCGCCGCCGCGGCGAGCCGCTCCGGCTACGCGCCGAGCGCCGTGTTCCCGGAGGCGGTGCGCAGGCAGGTGGCGGCGCGGCTGCCCGGCGAGTCCGCGGCGGCGCTGCGCCGGCGGCTCGAGGAGGACGACGCGCGCCTCGACGAGGCGCTGCGCGCCGCGGTCGCGATCGGCGAGACCTACTTCTTCCGCCACCCCGAGCACTTCGCGCTCGTGGCGGAGCGCGTGCTGCCGCGCCTCACCCGGCCCGTGCGCGCGCTGTCCGCCGGCTGCGCCTCGGGCGAGGAGGCGTGGTCGCTCGCGGCCTGCGTGTCGGCGCAGGCGGGCCCCGCGACCGAGGTGGTCGGCCTCGACGTGAGCGAGGCAGCGCTCGCGGTCGCGCGGCGCGGCGAGTACGGTCGCTGGTCGGTGCGCTCCGAGGCGGCCACCACGTGGAGCGCGGTCCGCGCGACCGCGAGCGGCTTCGTGGTCGAGCCGAGCCTCCGGCCTCGCGTGCGCTTCCAGCAGCACGACCTGCGCGAGCCGATCGCGCCGATCTTCGGCCAGTTCCAGGTGATCTTCTGCCGCAACGTGCTCGTGTACCTCGACGCGAAGGCGGCGACGCGCGTGGTGGCGAGCCTCGAAGCGGCGCTCGCCCCCGACGGCGTGCTGGTCCTCGGGACGATGGACGCGGAGCGGGCGCCGCGGGGCCTGCGGCCCCTCGGCCCGCCGGGCGTCCTCGTCCTCGAGCGGGCCGCCGCGACGGCGCACCGCACGGCCCCGAAGCGCGCCCGGGCGATCGTGCCTCCGCGCGCGCGCACCGCCGCCGGCCGCCGCGCGTTGCCGTCGCCGCTCACCCGTCCGGAGGCGCAGGCGAGGCGCCCCCCCGGCGACGCGGTGGCCCGGCACGTCGAGGCGCTCGGCCTCGTCGAGCGCGGAGATCGCGCGCGTGCCCGCGCGGTCCTCGAGGACCTGGCGAAGCTGGCCCCCGACTACGTGCCGGGCCTGCTCGAGCGCGCGTTGCTCCTGCACCGCCTCGGCGAGCGCAAGGAGGCGATCGTCCTTCTGCGGCGGGTGCTCGAGGGTCTCGCGCGACGCCCCGACGACGAGGTGGTGGCGGCGCCCGAGCCGCTGCCCGTCGCGTACTACCGCCAGGCCGCGCGCGCTCTCCTCGGGGAGCTCGATCGAGGACGCGGCGCGTGAGCGAGCCCGCAAGCCCGGCCCTCGGCTCCGAGATCGCGGCGCTCCTCCGCCGGCGCGCGGACCGGCTCGCCATGCCGGCGCCCGCGCCCGACGACGACGCCGTCGTGTGGATCGCGGAGCTGCCGCTCGGAGACGAGCGCTACGCGCTGCGCCTCGACACGCTGCGCGGCGTGGTCGCGCTGCGGAACGTGACGCCCGTGCCGCTCTCGCCGCCCGACGTCGTGGGCGTGCTGCGCTTCCAGGGCCAGCTCGTCACGGCGTTCTCGCTCGCGGCGCTGCTCGGCGGCCGCAGCACGCAGCGCGATCCCACGGTGCTCGTCCTCGTGGACGCGGGCCCCGGGCACCTCGTCGCGCTCGACTGCGAGGAGACGCCCAAGCCGATGGCCCTGCCCACGGCGCTGTGGGAGGCCGCGCGCACCGAGCAGCGCGGCGCGCTCGTCGAGATCACGACGGGCGACCTGCGCGTCGTGTCCCTCATCGACCTGCCCCGCCTGCTCGAGGCGAGGCGCTAATTAGCGAGCGCGAGGCGGCATGCCGAACGAAGCGCTCCTCGCGAAGCTGATCGGCTCCTTCGTCACGGAGGCGGGCGAGCACTGCGAGCGGGTCACGCGCGAGGCGCTGGCGCTCGAGCGGCCCGCGGCGCCCGACGAGATGGCGCGGCGCTACGAGGTGCTGTGCCGGGGGCTGCATAGCCTCAAGGGCAGCTCGGCGATGATCGGCCTCGAGGAGCTGGCCGATCTCGCGCACCGGCTCGAGGACCTCGTCGCGCCCTGGCGGAGCGCCCTGGCGCCGATCGCACCGGGCGAGGCCGACGCGCTCCTCGGCGCGCTCGACGTGTTCATGCAGCGGCTCCGCGCCCGCGCGGAGGGGCAAGCGCCGGCGGACGACGTGCTCGCGCGCACCCTCCGCGAGATCGACGCGCTCGTCGGCACCGCGCAGCCCGCGCCCGCGTCGGCCCCCGCGCCCGCCCCCGCCGAGCCGACCTCGTTCGAGCGCTCCGAGGCCGAGCCCGAGGAGGACGGGAGCTGGCGCGTCGGCACGCGACAGGTCATCGCGCTCATGCGCGACGTCGAGCGCTTGCGCGAGGTGCGCCTGCGCCTCGACGAGCGCCGCCGCGAGGTCGAGCGCGCGCTCGCCGACGTCCCCGAGGGCGCGGCAGGCACACGCCTGCGCGTGCGGCTCGGCGCGCTCGGACGCGCGCTCGGCGCCGACTCGCAGGAGTCCTCCGACCTCATCGCGTCGCTCGAGGACGGCATCAAGGCCATCTGCACGCTGCCCGTGCGCACGCTGGTCGGTGCGCTCGAGCGCGTGGTGCGCGACGCCTGCCGCAAGGAGGGCAAGGAGGGGCGCCTCTCGATCGTCGGCGCCGAGATCTCGCTCGACCGCCGCGTGCTCGAATCCATCAAGAACCCGCTCGTGCACCTGCTGCGCAACGCCGTCGATCACGGCCTCGAGGCGCCCGAGGCGCGCGAGGCCGCCGGCAAGCACCGGGAGGGCGCGCTCGTCCTGCGCCTCGACAAGCAGGCCAACGTGCTCTTCGTGGAGGTCTCCGACGACGGCGCGGGCATCGACCTCGAGCGCGTGCAGAAGGTCGCCGTCGAGCGCGGCCTCGTGACCGCCGAGGCCGCCGCGCGCCTCGCGCCCGCGGACGTTCACCGCCTGCTCTTCTCGTCGGGCTTCTCGACCAAGCGCGAGGTCACCGACACGAGCGGGCGCGGCGTCGGGCTCGACGTCGTCAAGGCGCAGGTCGAGGCGCTCGAGGGCCGGATCGAGGTGGACAGCCGCCAGGGCCAGGGCACGCGGTTCGTGCTCATCCTGCCGGCCGAGCTCGGCAGCTCGCCGGTGCTGCAGGTGCGCGTCGGCGAGCACGCCTTCGGCCTGCCGATGGTGTCCGTCGAGACGATCGTGCGCTCGCGGCGCGACCGCCGTCGCGTGACGCGCGCGCGCGTGCAGCTCGAGCACGACGACAAGCTCGTGCCGCTCGTGGACCTCGGCGACCTCGTGGGCCTGCGCCACCCGATCGCGCCCGAGGACGGCATGCCGGTGCTCATCGTGCAGGCGGGCGGCCACCGCGTGGGCCTGCTCGTCGACGACGTGGTCGGCGACGACGACCTCGTCATCCGGCCGCTGCCGCGCGAGGTCCGTGAGGTCCCGGCCTACCAGGGCGCCGCGACGCTCGCGCGCGGCGAGCTCCTCTTGATCTTGCGCCCGGACTGGCTGACCGACGACGCGCGCAGGGCCCCGGTGCCGGCCGCCGAGCGGCGCAGGCGCGCGCTCGTGGTGGACGACTCGCTGACGATCCGGGCGCTCCACCGCGCGATGCTCGAGGCCGGGGCTTCGAGGTGCACGCCGCCTCGAGCGGCGAGCAGGCGCTCGATCAGGTCCGCGGCGCGACCTACGACGTCGTCGTCTGCGACGTGTCGATGCAGGGCATGAGCGGGCTCGAGCTCGTGCGGATGCTGCGGGGCCGGGCCGAGACGCGCGCCCTGCCGGTCGTGCTCGTGTCCGCGCACGACAGCGAGGCCGACCGGGCCCGCGGCCTCGACGCGGGCGCCGACGCGTTCCTGTCGAAGAAGGACTGCGCGGCGGAGCGCCTGCTCTCCGAGGCGCTGGCGATCCTCGCCCGCAGGACCCGCGGGTGACGGCGGGCGCGGCGAGCCGCGTGCGCGTCCTCGTGTGCGAGGACTCGCTCGTCATGCGCGAGGCCATGACGGCGCTCCTCGCCGAGGATCCACGCGTCGAGGTGTGCGGCACCGCGGAGGATGGCCTCTCGGCCGTCGCCGCCGCGCGATCGCTCCGCCCCGACGTGGTCACGATGGACGTGGAGATGCCGGGCCTCGATGGCCTGGCCGCGGTGCGCGAGATCATGGCCGACGCGCCCTGCCGCATCCTCGTCGTCTCCGCGGTGGGGCGCGATCGCCAGCAGGACCTCTCGGTGCGCGCGATCGCCGCGGGCGCCCTCGAGATCGTCCCCAAGCCCGTCACGCGCTCGGCCTCGGACCTCCAGCGCTGGGGCGAGCGCCTCCGCCGCGCCGTGCACCTCATGGCCGAGATCCCGGTCATCCGCCGCCGCCGCGAGGCCGGCGAGCGCCCGGCCCCGGTCGTCCCGTCCGCGATCGCGATGCTGCCGCCCGGCCCCGCCGCCGCCGCGCTCGGCATCGTCGCCTCGACCGGCGGTCCTCCCGTCCTCGCGGGCCTGTTCGAGCGGCTCGCCGCGCCGCCGCCCTTCCCCATCCTCTGCGCGCAGCACATCACCGCCGGCTTCTCGGAGGGCCTCGCGCGCTGGCTCGCCCAGGTCGCGCGCTGCCCGGTCGTGACGGCGACGCCCGGTGCGCCGGCCGAAGCGGGCGTGGTGTACCTGCCGCCCGATCGCCACCACCTCGCCCTCGGGTGTGGCAGCCGGCTCGTCGTCGAGCCCGCGACCGACGACGCCGGCCCCTGCCCTTCGGGGGATCGGCTGCTCACCTCGCTGGCGCAGGTCCTCGGCGCGCGCGCCGCCGGTGTGGTGCTGACCGGCATGGGGGACGACGGCGCGGCGGGCCTGGCTGCGGTCGCGAGGGCGGGCGGCGCGACGTGCGCCCAGGCCGAGGCGAGCTGCGTGGTCTTCGGCATGCCCCGCGAGGCCCTCGCCCGCGGCGGAGCCCAGAGCGCGCTGTCCCCGACCGGCATCTCCGACTGGATCCGCGCCCTCTCCGACCGCCGCTGATCCCCGCCCAATCCTCCGGCTCGATCCGGATCCCCTTGCCGCCGCCCCATCAGATGTAGTAAGTGACACTTCCAACTATGAACATGTCCCTCCTCGGCGCGTGTCTGGCCCTCTCGGTCGTCCTCGGCTGCGGCGACGGATCTCCCTCCGGAGGCGCGGGAACCTCCGGCGGCGGCGGCAGCGCCGGATCCTCCGGCGGCGGCGGCTGCGCCCGCTCCTCCGGCGGCGGCGGCAGCGCCGGCTCCACCGGCGGCGGCGGC
>CAZQJC010000271.1:0-3575 GCA_964593795.1 uncultured Myxococcales bacterium
GCTCACCTCGAGGCCTTCGGTGCGGGTCGTGTGGATCGCTCTGGCGTGAAGTTCGACCGGCTCGGGAAGACGACGTCTGGGCAGCCGATCTTTGCGGTCGACGACTCGACCGCCGAGTCGATCCGCGCGACGTTCGTTCTCGACGTCAGCCTCATCCGCTCTTTTGGGCGCAAGAATGGCGATACGAGGCTCGGCCTTTCGGAGAAGCAGCAGGAGTTCCTCGTCGCGCTCGCGCTGTGGAAGGTCGAGACGCTCCTCGCGTCGCCCTTCCGCTTTCGGTCCGGCTGCCACCTCCGTCGCACCACGCTCAAGAGCAACGACCAGGAGGTCGAACTCGACGTCGACATTGCGGCAGCAATCAGCACGGCGGTCTTCGTGCAGGGCATCACGGACGTCTTCTGGCCTCGTGAGGAGCTGTACCGAGAAGGCCAAGCTGAGGCCGCCAAGAGTGACGACGAAGACGAGGCATCGGAAGAGACCGAGGGATGAAGGTCGTCCTCCGACAGGAGTTCCCGCTTGGCCGCTTCCACGCCACGCCGTGGCGTGTGAACCCATTCGACGATCCACACGGCGAATGGCCGCCTAGTCCATGGCGCCTCGTTCGCGCCGTCACCGCGCGCTGGTACCAGTGGGCGCGCGAAGCGGAAAGGGAGCCCGACCTCGCGCAGCTCGAGAAGCTGCAGAGTGCGCTCTGCAAGAGCACCTACGCGTTCCATCTGCCAGCCGACGCAAGGAAGGGAAGTCCGCTGAGGCAGTACCACCCGACCGAGTTCGGTTGGCGCCCCGGCGAGAAGAAGAAGGCAGGAACGCGCAGCTACGGCACAAGCCTCGTGCAGGACAACTACTGGTGCGTGCCTCCCGAGGTTCCCGTGTGGTGGTTCATCGAGGGCGATGCCTGGGTCGACGGGTTGCAGGCGGTGCTTGCCCAATGCCTCGAGCGCATGACCTACTTCGGGCGTGCCGAGACGCTCACGCGCATTCGCGTGGCGGGCTCGGCCGACGAGATTCCACAGGCCAACTGCGTACTCGCCGACAAGCGCACGGCAGGCGCGGTACCCGTGCTGTCGCCGCTGAAGGAGGCCACGCGCGAAGACATCGAGCGCACAACCGACAACCCCGAGGCCGCAAAGCGAGCTATTCCGCCCGGAGCGCAGTGGCTCTACGCGAGGCGACCCGGGCGGCCTGCAGCCCTTGAGCGCCGGCGACTGCCGGAGCATCGCCCCGACTGTCACCTCATGCAGTTTGCGATTGGGTGGCACGTTGGCCCTGAGCCTCGCGCGATTGTGCGACTTACGGCTCGATTTCGTGGGGCAGTGCTTCGTGAGTTGCTGCGGGTGAAGATGGGTGACGCTTCGGCAAACTGGACGAGAGCCAGCCGCGATGTGCGCGAGGCGGTCGCCAACATGACTGGCAAAGACGCGAACGGCGACGCGCTGAAAGGCCATCGCCACACGGAGTTCCTGGCGTGGTGCGAAGACGGCCAGCCGACGCGCCTCCTTGTCTGGCGTGGCTCGCACGCGTTCGATACCGACGAGCAGGAGGCAATCCTGCTCGCAGCCGCGCGCGATGTGTCGTGGGCAGCGGCAGGTTCGGACTCCGACGAGTGGAAGGTGCGACTTGTCCCTCTCGACCGAGCGGTTCCGCCACCACCGGGATTCGGCAGCCAATCGTCCAAGGTCTGGGAGTCGGTGACGCCGTACGTCCCTCCGCGCCATCACCTTCGCGGTGGAAAAGAGCGCGAGGGCGAGTCGATGGCTGAGCAGATCCGTCGCGAGGTTCAGGGGCGAGAGATCGCGCATAATGTCGCGGTCGAGCTGGTGGGCATGCCTCAATGGGTATCGGTGCACGTACCTCGACGGGAGGCGAACAACCGCGCATTCATCGGCGACCGCCGAGGTCAGATGGTCCGCTTGCGCTTTACCACGCCGGTAGTCGGTCCTATCCGCCTCGGGCACTCCAGCAGCTTTGGCTTGGGGCTCTTCCACCCCATCGAAGAGCCGCGACCGCGAGCCGTTTGAGCCGGGCTGATTCACCACAGCACTGGGGTCGATGCAGCGCTGCCGGCAAGCGCCGAGCCGCTCCGCCGCGCTGCCGTTGCTGTGTTGGCTCCCACGCTCGGCACCGCTGCGCTGTCCGAGCAGTCCTGACCCTGCCCCGGTTGTGAGGACACGCGGTTTAGTGAGAGGGCAGGTGACCAGCTTCGCTGGTCGCAGTCAACGGGGTGATGGTACGTAGACGCGTCCGTATGCGAATGCTGGGGCGCCGCGCGGAGTGGAGCCCTGCGGAGCTCAAGCGGAGCGCGGCGGTCGGGGGCGGTAGCCCCCGTGCTGGAACAATCTGTCGCCGTCAGGCGACGTTTGTACAGGCGCGCTCGAAGTCCGCGGGCGACATGTAGCCGAGGGTCGAGTGCAGTCGCAGGCGGTTATAGAACGCTTCGATGTACTCGAAGAGGCTGGCGCGTGCCTCGGCGCGGGTCCTGTAGTGCTCGTGGCTGACGAGTTCGGCCTTCAGGGTGTGGTAGAAGCTCTCCTTGGCCGCGTTGTCGTAGCAGTTGCCCTTGCGGCTCATGCTGGCGACGAAGCCGTGAGCGTCGAGCACGGCGCGGAAGTCGGCACATGCGTACTGCACTCCTCGATCGGAGTGATGGATCAGGCCTGCGGCTGGACCGCGCTGCTCGATGGCCATGCGCAGCGCATCGATCACGATCGTGGCGTGCAGCGTCGCAGCCATCGACCACCCGACGATCTTGCGCGAGAACAGATCCATCGTCGACGCCAGGTAGAGCCAGCCCTCGTCGGTCGGGATGTAGGTGATGTCCGAGACCCACACGCGATTCGCAGCGCTGGTGCCAAAGTCCTGTCGAAGCCAGTCCGGAGCGATCGGGTGACCATGCTTCGAGTCGGTGGTCTTCACGCGGAACCGTCGCTTCGTCTTCGACCGCAGCCCGGCCTTCTTCATCAGGCGCACGACCCGGTTGTATCCGCACTGCTGATCGCGCTGCCGCAGCGTCGCGTGCACGCGCGGGGCGCCGTAGGTGCCGCGGCTTTCTTTGAAGATGCCCTGGATCAGGGCCATCAGCCGGCGGTTCTCGCGGGCTCGATCGCATTCAGGGCGCTTGAGCCACGCGTAGAACCCGCTTCTGGAGACCTCGAGGGTCTTGCACATCAGGCCAACCAGGAACATCGCGCGGTGAGCGCGGATGAACGCGAATCTCAGCTCTTGGCCTTCGCGAAGAACGCCACCGCTTTTTATAAGATGTCGCGTTCCTGCTGGGCCGTGGCCAGCTCACGGCGCAGGCGGCGAACCTCCTCCTCGTTCGCACTGGCCTTGCCGTTGCCGGGGAACGCCACCGCACCCTCGGACTCCAGCTCCGTCTTCCAGCGCGACAGCATGTTCGCGTGGATGCCCAGACCTTCGGCAACCTC
The DNA here is from genome assembly GCA_964593795.1 of uncultured Myxococcales bacterium. GTDB lineage: Bacteria > Myxococcota_A > Polyangia > JAHFDS01 > JAHFDS01 > JAHFDS01. The sequence continues at coordinate 3,426 of CAZQJC010000271.1, forward strand.
GCTCACCGAACGCCCCTTCTCGACGACCTGCTTCACAGCCTCGAGCTTGAACTCGCGGCTGTGCTTCCTGCGGGAACTACCCATCGGATCATCATCCTTCCGGAGCCTCGCGACTCCGAGTTGGGTGTCCACTTTTTCGGGGCAACATCA
>CAZQJC010000272.1:0-36904 GCA_964593795.1 uncultured Myxococcales bacterium
GCGACGGCGCTCGTCCACGGATCAGCGGGCCTGCGCAAGCCCGCATTCTCCAACGCAGTTCAACCCGTTCGGTGCTCTAGGTGTTTGTCTTGCGCCCGCTCCGCGGGCGCGAGTGCTGCCTTCTCCTGGCAAGCCGATGAGCGCGTCATGCTCGAATGCCGTATGACTTTTTGCGGGCAGCACTAGCGGCAGCCCGCTCACCGATGTCGCGCCGCCTTCCCAGGGCCGCCCTAGCCGTCTTCCTCGCCGGCGCCCAGTGCTCGCTCGAGGCAGGCCTGCCGTCCGTCGCCGAGGCCGCGCCGCGCAGGCGCAAGAAGAAGCCCGCGCCGCCCGCGCCGCCGCCGCCCGTCGAGCCCGCCCCCGCCGCGCCGCCGCCCGCGCCCGAGCCGCCGCAGTGCCCGCCGTGCAAGGAGGAGAAGAAGGACGACGGCGCCGACCTCGTCGAGACCATCGACGAGACCGGGGCCTCGAGCGGCCCGAAGCCCCTCGCGCCGACGCCCGCGACAGCGCCGGCCCAGGCCAGCGCCCCGTCCACCGAGAAGCTGCGGGCGCGCGGCTTCGCGCGCTTCCACGGCGCGATCGGCTACTCGCGCGAGGGCTTCCACCCGGACCGGCCCGATCCCCTCGCCGTGCCGCTCGACGTCCTCACAGCCGGCGCCCAGCTCTTCCTCTCGCTCGGCTACGCGCGCGGGCGCGCCTTCGAGGCCGTCGTGTCCGGGCAGGCGGTCTACGGCGTGTTCGAGCAGGACGCGCGCATCGCCGAGGCCTTCAACGGCTTCAACGGCTTCGCCACGCGTACCTCGTTCGAGGGCACCCTGCGCGAGGCCTTCGTGCGGGTCGGCAGCGGGCCCTTCGACCTGCGCGTCGGGCAGCAGCGCATCGCGTGGGGCCGCTCCGACGCCTTCTCCCCGAACGACATCCTGGACGCGCGAGACCTGCGAGATCCGTTCCTGTCCGAGCAGGAGCTCACGCACCTGCCGACCTTCGCCGTCCGCGCGGACGCGGACCTCGGCTGGGGCAACCTCCAGCTCGTCGGGCACCCGTTCTTCACGCAGAACCGCTTCGACACCTACGGCTCGAACTGGTCGATCGTCCAGCCGGACGCGCCGGGCCCCTACCGTGGGCTCGTCAACCTCGCCGGGCGCATGACCGACCGCACGCTCCACGATCAGATCCAGCCGGTCCTCGGCCAGAGCAAGGTCCCCGACCGCGACTTCTCGAGCCTCGCGGCCGGCCTCCGCTTCGGCTGGACCGCAGGGGGCGTGGACGTCGGCCACTACTACGAGTACGGGTACGACCGGACCCCGCTCATGCGCATCGACCCGGCGTTCGGGATGATGCTCGCCGCGCTCGACTTCGCGGCGCTCTCGCAGGAGCAGCTCGCGGCGCTCACGGTGCCGTTCGTGATCGGCCCGCGCCCGATCACGAACGAGTACGTCCGGCGGCACCACGTCGGCCTCGACGTGCAGACGGTGGCCGGCCCCATGACCCTCCGCCTCGACGGGACCTACGACTCGGCGCTGGTCCTCTACCGCCGGGACCTGCAGGGCCTGGCGATGCCGGTCGTGCAGGCGGTCGTGGGCGCGGAGTACTCGGGCGGCGAAGCGGGCAAGGTCGTCAGCCTGGAGCTCGCGTACGCGCACCTCGTCGATCCCGTCGCGCCCGCGAGCCTGCTCTTCTACGAGCCCGACACTCTCGGCGTCAGCGGCCTTCTGCGCTGGACGTTCGTCGGACGCTTCGAGGTCCAGCTCAAGAGCGTGGCGTCGATCCAGCCGACGGGGTACTCGCTGCAGCCGCAGATCTCCTGGCGCATCGGCGACGTCTGGCTGAGGCTCGGGGGCGTGCTCCTCGCCGGGGACAAGGGCAGCTACGCGCACTACTACCGGCGCAACCAGGGGGTCTATGCCATGGTGAAGGTGGACTTGTAGCGCTTTGCCCTGTCACCCCCCCGTGCTACGAAAGCCCGCTGCCGTGCAAAAGAACTACGTCCTCGACACCAACGTCCTCCTGCACGATCCACGTGCGATCCTCAACTTCGACGACAACACGATCATCATCCCGATCATCGTCATCGAGGAGATCGACACCTTCAAGAAGGAGGCGTCCGAGCGCGGGCGAAACGCGCGAGAGATCGCGCGGCGCCTCGACGAGCTGCGGCTCGAGAACGGCACCAAGCTCTCCGACGGTGTGACGCTGTCGAACGGCGGCCGGCTCAAGGTCGCCATCGGCACGCGCTCGGTGCCGGACGCGCTGCGCGCGTCGCAGACGGCGGACAACTTCATCCTGGGCGTGGCGCTCGAGGTGCGAGACCAGGACAAGAGCCGCCCGACCATCATGGTCACCAAGGACGTCAACATGCGCATCCGCGCGGACGCCCTCGGCCTCGATGCGCAGGACTACGACACCGACCGGATCGCGTTCGACGAGCTGTACTCCGGCTCGGGCGAGATCGACGTGAGCTCGGCGCAGATCGACGAGCTGTACGGCAAGGGCTCGGTCGAGGTGGCGCCCCCCGAGGGGCGCATCCTGCACGCGAACCAGTACCTGCTCTTGCGCGATCGCGAGAACCCGCAGCACACGGCGCTGTCGCGCTACGACGCCAAGCAGAAGCGCGCGACGGCGCTGCGCAAGCTGCGTGACGGCGTGTGGGGCATTCGCCCGCGCAACCGTGAGCAGCACTACGCGCTGGATCTCCTGCTCGACGACGAGATCAAGCTCGTGACCCTGGTCGGCAAGGCCGGCACCGGCAAGACGCTGCTCGCGCTGGCGGCGGGCCTGCAGAAGTCGGTCGAGGAGGGCATCTTCCACAAGCTCCTCGTGTCGCGCCCCATCTTCCCGCTCGGCCGCGACCTCGGGTTCCTGCCGGGCGACGTCGAGGAGAAGCTCAACCCGTGCATGCAGCCCATCTACGACAACATCGAGCTGCTGCTCGGGCTGTCGAAGAACGACAAGAAGGACGGCCGCAGCTACCACGAGCTCATCGACCTCGGGTACATCGAGATCGAGCCGCTGACGTACATCCGCGACCGCTCGATCCCGAACCAGTTCATGATCGTGGACGAGGCGCAGAACCTCACGCCGCACGAGGTCAAGACGATCATCACGCGCGTCGGCGAGGGCACGAAGATCGTGCTGACCGGCGACCCTTACCAGATCGACAACCCGTACGTGGATGCCTCGTCGAATGGCCTGACGACCACCGTCGAGCGCTTCAAAGGCGAGTCCATCGCCGGCCACGTCTCGCTCTCCAAGGGCGAGCGCAGCCCCCTGGCCGAGCTGGCCGCGAACGTGCTCTGACCGGGAGCGGGCCCGCCCTCTCAGCGCAGGCGGGTCGCGAGCTCGTCGAGGGTGCGCACGAAGACGCGCGCGGCCGCGCCCTCGCGGTGAGGTGCGGTCCCCCGCACCCGCTCGACCGCCCGACCGGCCAGGGCCACGAGACCACCGAGGGCCTGCGCGTGCCGCCCCGCGAAGGCCGCCAGCTCGGGCGCGAGGCCGGCTCGCGCGTGACCGCGCGCGGCCGCCACGACCTCCGCCGCGGCCAGCGCCACGCTCACCTCGGGGGGCTCCACGTGCTCGCCGTCGTCGCGCTCGGCGAGCTCGTCGAGCGCGAGCCGCACGAGCTCCGCGTCGTCGGCCTCGAGCACGTCCCCGACCCAGTCGGCCGCGTCGTCGTTCTGGAAGGGTCCAGTGCCCCAGGCGCTCATCGCGCGCGCAAGCTAGCCGAGCGGACGTCGCGCGCGCAATGACGTTCCGGTGATTACTTCACGACGCCCTTCTTGCGCAGCGCGAAGAACTTCGGCCAGCCGAAGATGAGCGGGAAGCGGCGCTCGAGGGGCGACAGCTCGATGCGCACGCCGTAGTTGCGCTCCACCTTGTCGAGGACGTAGTCGAGCCACGTCTCGCCGAAGGTGATCATGTACTTCGGCCAGCGGGCGACGCTGTGGCGCCGGCTGCGCGAGAGGAGCCGCGCCAGGATCTGGGGCGGCGCAGGCGCAAGGGCCCCGTCCCTGAGCACGGCGAACAGCCGCCGGTAGTAGTCCGCCTCCGCCGCGAAGAGGGCATCCACCTTGCTGCCCTCGCTCACGCGCTGCTCGCCGAGGTACGAGATCGACAGCACCGCCTTGATGAGCGCGTCGTCGGGCGCCGCCGCGTTCGTTCGGCCGCACAGCCCGAGCGCCATCGGCAGGAGCGTCTGCGTCGCGCCGAGGGCCACGTCGATCACGGTCTCGCGCGCCGCGGCGTCGCGCGCGTAGGGCAGCGCGAGCCGCTTCGAGAAGCGCCCGAGGTGGTGCGTGTCGCGGGCCCGCGGTGACGTCTCGCGCCGCAGGTCGGCCTCCGAGATCACGCAGTACTTGCAGCGATGGCGCTCGCTGCCCCCCGCGGCCGCGGCGGTCTCCCAGTTGCGGTAGTAGACGTTCGGCGGCAGGAACCGCGCGACCGTGCGGTCCTTCCAGCGCGTGAAGAACGCGCGGTACGAGTCCACGACCACGTAGAAGTCGTTGAAGCTGCCCGGCCCCCGCGTGACCTCGCTCAGCTTCGAGCCATAGAAGATGACGGCCTGCACGGCCTGCCGGTTCCCGTCGCCGAGCAGCCGCTCGACGTAGGGCGCGACGTCGGCGTGCCGCCCGAGCACCTCGCCCACGATCGCGCGCACGCTGCTCGCGGGGGCCCCGCGCACCGCCTCGGTCGCGCTCACGCGGCACGCTTGCGGGGCTTCTTCGCGATCACACCCGCGTCCGCGAGGAACGACGCGAGCTCGCCGAACGTCTCGCGCCGGCCGAACTGCGCGAGGTGGCCGCCCGGGTACCAGTGCGTGCGCGGCTTTCCCCAGTGCTCGACGAGCCAGCCGGCCTGCTCGGGCGGCGCGATGCGATCACCGAGGCCGGCGATGATGAACCGCCGGTCGTGGCGCACGAGGCAAGGCCGCTCGAGCGGCGCGTGGATCTCGAACGCCGCGCGCAGCCCCTCGCCCGAGATGCCCGCCGCCTCGGCGCGCGCCCGCGACGGGCGCCCCTTGCCGTGCGACCACATCACCTCGGCGAACGAGGCGACCGGGATCATCGGCACGGCGAAGTCGAGCGGCTCGGCCGACGCGAGGAGCGCCGTCGTGTAGCCGCCGAGGCTCATGCCCATGACGCCCACCTCCGGCGCGCCACGCTCGCGCAGCCACGCCACGAGCGCGCGCAGATCGGCGAGCGCGTGCCCGAACGCCTCGTTCATCCGGACCACGTGCGTGCTCGGGAACTTGAGGCCGCTCGGGATGCCGCGCGGCGAGCGCTGACCGTGGAACGGCAACTGCACGAGCACCACGTCGAGCCCGAGCCGCGCCAGGAAGGGCACGCCGAACGCGAGGTGCTCGAGGCGGAAGCTCCCTCCGCCCCAGCCGTGGATGCACAGGATCGTCGGCCGCCGCCGCGCGCGGTCGGAGCCGTCGGGGGCGCGCCCGTGATCGGGCAGCCGGTAGTGGCGCGCCCACGCGGTCTGGTTCTCGCGGTACGCGAGGTACTTCCAGCGGTACCCCTCGTGCGTCGGCTCGTAGCCGCTCTGCCACGACAGGTCGACGACCTCGAGCGGCCCGAGCTTCTCGCCGGTGCGGTGCTCCTTGAACTGCGCGCGCCCCGGCGGCGCGAAGTACCGCTCGCGCACCGCCGGCCTCCGGTAGTGCGCCGTCGCCTCGGCGAGGGCCTCCGCCGGATCGTCGGCGGGCAGGCGCTTGCCGCCGCGGCTCATGACGCGCTCCATGACGCGGATCGCGGCGCGGTCGAGCGAGGCACCGGCCCAGATGAGGGGTCGCATCCGGGAAGTCTAACCCGTCGCCGCGGTTGCCGCCCGACGGGCCGCGTGGTCGAATGCGCCCGCGTGGACCTCCGCCTCTACCCCTTCGATCGCGGTGAACCGATCGCCCTCGAGCTCGAGGGCCAGCCGGTGCGCGCGTTCTCGGACGAGCCGGTCGCGGTCGCGCTCTACGCGGCGGGCGTGCGCGTGCTGTCGCGCTCGATCAAGTACCACCGGCCGCGCGGCGCGTTCTGCTTCGCGGGCGCCTGCAACGGCTGCCTGATGCGCGTCGGCGGCGTGCCGAACCTCAAGTCGTGCCGCGAGACCGCGAGGGACGGCCTGCAGTGCCAGCGCCAGAATGCGCTCCCGAGCGTGGAGATCGACATGCTCGCGGCGGCGGACTGGCTGTTCCCGCGCGGCATGGACCACCACACGCTCGGCACGTCGAGCCGCGCGCTCAACGCGGTCCTGCGCAAGGTCGTCCGGCAGGTCGGGGGCCTGGGCCTCTTGCCCGATCGCGACGGCCACACCTCGCCGTATCGCGCCCCGCACGACCTGGCGGTGTGCGTGATCGGCGCCGGCCCCGCGGGGCTCTCGGCCGCCACGGCCGCAGCCAGCCACGGCCGGCAGACGCTCCTCCTCGACACGGACGTGGCGCCGGGCGGGTCGCTCCACGCCGAGCCTGGTGGCCACGCCCGCGCTCGCGCGCTCGCCGAGCGCGCGGACTCCGCGGGCGTCGAGCGGTGGCACGGGGCGCTCGCGCTCGGCTTCTACCCCGACGACCACGGCGGGTGCCTGGCCGTGCGGCGCGGCACGGGTCTCGAACGAATTCGTGCACGCGCATATGTCGTCGCGACGGGCGGCCACGACCAGAACGCCCTCTTCCCCGACAACGACCGGCCCGGCGTGCTCGCCGCGCGGGCCGCGGGGCGCCTCCTGCACCGTCACGGCGTGCGCCCCGGTGAGCGCCTCGCGATCCTCCACGATGGTGGCCGCGCGGCGCCGTTCGCGACGCGCCTCTTCGAGTCGCTGGCCGCGGCGGGGGTGCCGGCGAGCCTCGTCACGCCCCCGCGCACGATCGCCAAGCTGCGCGGCCTGCGCGAGCTGTCGGGCCTCGAGCTCGACGACCGCACGCGCGTGCCCTGCGACACCCTGGCCGTCGCCGAGGCGCCCGCGCCGGCGTCCGAGCTCGCCCGGCAGATGGGCGCCGAGGTCACGCTCGACGCGGCCGGCGGCGGCTTCCGCGTCGTCACCACCCCCGATCAGCGGTTCGGGCCCCGGGGCTTCGCCTGCGGGGACGTGTGCGGCTACCGCGGCCCCGATGCGGCCGCCGAGGACGGCGAGCGCGCGGGCCTCGCCGCCGCGGAGGCGGTGCCCTGATGGCCAAGATCATCGTCTGTCGCTGCGAGGACGTGACCCTCGACGACGTCGAGCACGCGATCGCGCTCGGCTACGCCGACATCGAGGAGATCAAGCGCTACACCGGCTTCGGGACCGGTCCGTGCCAGGGCAAGGAGTGCCTCGCCGTCGTCGCCGGCGTCCTCGCGAGGAGCGGCCGCGCGCACGAGGTCCGCCCGTTCCAGGTGCGCTCGCCCCTCGATCCCGCGCCGCTGCGCCTCTTCTGCGCGCCCAAGAAGGGCCCGCCGTGAAGACGACCACGGAGCTCGCGATCGTCGGCGGCGGCATCATGGGCCTGTCGATCGCGTATCACCTCGCGAAGAAGAAGCACACCGACGTGGTCGTGCTCGAGTCGAGCTACGTCGCGTCGGGCGCCTCGGGCCGGAACGGCGGCGGCGTGCGCGCGCAGTGGTCGAGCGCGCGCAACGTGCGCCTCATGCAGGAGTCGATCGCGATCTGCAGGAACTTCGCGCGCGAGCTCAAGGTCAACATCTGGCTGCGCCAGGGCGGGTACCTGTTCCTCGCGCGGAACGCCGCCGACCTGGCGCGCCTCGAGAAGAACGCCGCCCTGCAGAACGAGCTCGGCGTCAGGACGCGCCTGCTGTCCACCATCGAGGCGAACCAGGTCGTCCCCGAGCTGCGCCTCGACGACTACGCCGGCGCCGCCTACAACCCGGACGACGGCATCGTCTTCCCGTGGTCGTTCCTCTGGGGCTACGCGGCGCGCGCGAGCGAGCTCGGCGTCGAGTTCCGCACCCACGAGCCGGTGCTCTCGATCGAGCGCGGCGACGGGTACCTGCTGCGCACCACGAAGGGCACGCTGCGCGCGAAGCGCGTCGTCAACGCCGCGGGCGCGTGGTCGCCCCGCATCGCCGCGATGGTGGGCCTGCCGCTCCCGAACCACCCGGTGCGCCACGAGATCTTCTCGTCCGAGCCGCTCAAGCCCTTCCTGCAGCCGATGGTGAGCGTCGTCGGCACGGGCCTGTATTTCTCGCAGTCGATGCGCGGCGAGATCGTCAGCGGCATCACCGTGCCCGGCCACGGCGCGTGCTCGGTCGAGGACAGCATGAAGAGCTCGCTCGCGTTCCTCGAGCACGTCGGCCCGGCGCTCGTGTCGCTCTGCCCGCGCTTCGCCGACGTCAAGGTGCTGCGCGCGTGGGCGGGCCCGTACGACGAGACCGAGGACGGAAACCCCATCGTCGGCGCGCCCGAGTCGATGCCCGACTTCTTCCTCTGCTGCGGCTTCTCGGGGCATGGCTTCATGATGGCGCCGGTCATCGGCAAGCGTTACGCGGAGCTCCTCACGGGCGGCGCCCGCGACGAGCTCTTCGACAAGTGGTGCCTCGAGCGGTTCGCGCGCGGCGAGCTCGACCGCGAGGACTTCTCGATCGGCTAGCGTGGAAGGACAGGGAAGGTCATGAAGCTCGACGGACACATCGGATTCATCGGGACCGGTAACATGGCCGAGGCCCTCGTGCGCGGCCTCCTGGCGGGGGGCACCGTGGACGCCTCGCAGGTCTCGGGCTCCGAGCCGAGGCCCGAACGCTGCGCGGAGATCCGCGAGAAGTACGGCATCCACTGCACGACCGACAACTCCGACGTCGCGCGCAGAGCCGACGTGCTCGTGCTGTCGGTCAAGCCCCAGCTCATGGTGCGCGTGTGCACCGAGATCGCGCCCGTGGTGCGCACCGAGACGCTCGTCATCTCGATCGCCGCGGGCGTGCCGCTCGCCGTGCTCTCGCGCTACCTGCCCGGCCGCCGCATCGTGCGCACCATGCCGAACACACCGGCGCTCGTGGGCGCGGGCGCGACCGTGCTCTCGCCGGGCGATGGCGTCAGCGAGGCCGACCTCGGGATCGCGCGCCGCATCTTCGACGCCGTCGGCACGACGTTCGTGCTCGAGGAGTCGCAGCTCGACGCGGTGACGGGCCTGTCGGGCTCGGGCCCCGCGTACACGTTCCTCATCCTCGAGGCGCTCTCGGACGCGGGCGTCAAGGTGGGTCTTTCGCGCTACGTCGCGCAGGCGCTGGCGGCGCAGACGCTGCTCGGATCGGCCAAGCTCCTCATCGACACCAAGGGCCACCCCGGCCAGCTCAAGGACATGGTCACCTCGCCGGGAGGCACGGCCATCGCGGGCCTGCACACGCTCGAGGAGGGGGGCCTGCGCACCACGCTCATCAACGCGGTCGAGGCCGCCACCAAGCGCAGCCGCGAGCTCGGCGAGCTCGCGCTCGCGCAGCTGCACAAGAAGTGACCGCGCCCGTCCGCGCCGATGGCTCGGGCGTGCTGCTCGAGATCCTGGTGCAGCCGCGCGCCTCGCGCGAGCGCCTCGGCCCCGTGCACCAGGACCGCCTCAAGCTCGCCGTGCACGCGCCGCCGGTGGACGGCGAGGCCAACGCCGCCGTGATCGCCTTCCTCGCCAAGGCCCTCGGCGTGCCGAAGAGCGCCGTCCACATCGAGCGCGGCGAGTCCTCGCGCAGGAAGACCATCCGCATCGACGGCGTCACGCCGGGCGCCGTCGAGGCACTCATGCGCGAAGGCACATAGATGCGCCGGCTCCTCCTCCTCGCCTTCGTCGCCGCGTGCTCCGACGACGCCCCGCTCTCCCTCGACGTCCGCGCGGCGCTCGGCCCCGATCCCTTCGCGGGCGCGACGCAGATCCGCGTGCGCGCGACCGACCAGCCGACGCCGAGCAAGACCGTGCCCCTCGGCGCCGATCGCGCCGCGCCGTCGATCGAGATCCCCGAGGGCCGCAAGACGGCGATCGCGGTCGAGCTCCTCGACGACGCCGGCACGGTCGTGGCGCGCGGCGAGACGCCGACGTTCGTATCTCGCCCGAGCGCACGCACGCGCCGCACCGTCCTTCTCGGCCGGGTCGCGAGCTTCGGCGTGCCGCCCGATCCGCTTGGCGCCCCGACCGCGCTCGTCCCCGCCCGCACGTTCCCCTGCGTCGCCAAGGTGGACGACGCCTTCGGCGTGCTCATCGCGGGCGGCCGCGGCGCGGACGGCGCGCCCTCCGGTGCGCTGCAGCTCTACGAGACGGGCGTGCACACGCTCGTCGACGCCGTGGAGCCCCTGCCCGATCCGAGGAGCGAGCTCGCCTGCGGGGTGGTCATCGACCCGAAGAGCACGGCGCCGATCCTGATCCTGGCGGGCGGTCGCGACGCGAGCGGCCAGCCGAGCTCGCGCATCGACGTGTTCGCGCCGGCGACCTCGGAGCCGCCCTACTTCGCGACGCTGCTCGCCGCCGGGGACCCGGCGCGCGCGCGGGCCGGCGCCGCCTCGGCGGTCGTGGGCAGCACGCTCTTCGCGGTCGGGGGCCTCGGCCCCGGCGAGGTTCCCACGCAGGGCGCGCTCGCCGTCACGCTCGGCGACGACACGCTCGTCCTGCGCACCTGGCCGGGCGCGCTGCCGCGCGCGGGCGCCACCGCGACCGTGGGCGCCGACGGCAAGACCGTGCTCGTCGCGGGTGGGGGCCCCGCAGGACAGCCGCTCCTCGAGCGCATCCTCGGCGAGTCGGGCGACGTCCCGCCGGGCACGTCGATGCAAGCGCGCAGGGACCACGCCGCGGTGCTGCTCGCCGACGGACGCCTCGTGCTCCTCGGGGGGACCGATGGCGCGGGCGCGCCGCTCGCGAGCGCGACGATCTACGACCCCGCGACCGGCGCCACGACCGAGCGCCCCGACCTCCTCGCGGGCGCGCGCACCATGCATGCGGCTGTCCGCATACGTTCCGACGTGATCGTGGTGGGCGGCACCGGCCCGGGCGGCGCGGCCGTCGAGACCGCCGAGGTGTACGACGCCACCACGCTCGCCCGCGTCGCCACCATCCCCGCCCCCGCCACGGGCGCCGGCGCCCGCCTCGTGGACCTCGGCACCGGCCAGGCCCTCCTCGTCGGGGGCGCCGCGGTCGCGGTCTACACCGCCCGCGCGCCGTAGAGGACCGGCCGCGAAATGGCCCTGCGGGCACCTTGCTGTCAGGAGCCGGCTACACCGCTGGCCGCTTCCATCGGGACTGCCGACCCCAGCCAGCACGGCCGCCAGTTCTTCCGGGCCTTTGCACGCGCGATTCGCACGGCCCGCTTACTGCAAAAGCCAGGGAGCGGAGGTCGAGCATGGCACCCCACGTCAGAACCGCGCTCTTCGGGCTCACCGCGCTCCTCTGCGGGCTGTTCTTCGTCGTCTGAACCTCCGCGCGCCCTGACGCAGCGCGCCAATGACGGGCCGCCCGCTCGCGGCTCACCTCCACTCCCGTCTGCTAGAATCCGCGCATGACAAGCTGGAACGTCGGTCCCTCGGGTCAGGTCGCGGCGGAGGCGGCGGAGGCCGAGCGCGTCGCTTTCATCCGCCGCACGTACGCGCACCTCGCCGGCGCGATCGCGCTCTTCGTCGCGCTCGAGAACGTCTACTTCTCCACCGGCATCGCGCGGAGCATCGCCTCCTACGTCTTCTCGCCGCAGAGCGGCCGCTACACCTGGCTCCTCGTCATGGGCGCCTTCATCGGCGTCGCGTACCTCGCGGACAAGATGGCGCGCAGCGATCGCCCGAAGCCCGTGCAGTACGCGGCGCTCGCGCTCTACGCGGTCGCGGAGTCGCTCATCTTCGTCCCCATCCTCTTCATCGCCGCCTATTACGCGACGCCGGACGTGCTGCCGACGGCGGCCGTGACCACGCTCGTCCTCTTCGGGGGCCTCACCGCCGTGGTCTTCATGACCAAGAAGGACTTCTCGTTCCTCGGCGGCATCCTCTCGATCGTCGCGATCGGGGGCCTGGCCACCATCGCCTGCAGCATCCTGTTCGGCTTCACGCTCGGCAACGTGTTCTGCGGGATCATGCTGATGCTCGCGGCGGGCTACGTCCTCTACGACACCTCGCAGGTGATGCTGCACTACCGCACCGACCAGCACGTCGCGGCCGCGCTCAAGCTCTTCGCGTCGATCGCCCTCATGTTCTGGTACGTGCTCCGCATCCTGCTCAACGCCCGCCGATAGTCCGCACTGGCGCATGGCCAGCACGCGACGCGAGATCATCCGCAACCAGGCGGGATACGAGGTCCACGTGCTCGGGGCACCCAGGCCCGGGTTACACGACCTCTACCACGCCCTCTTGCGGATCCCCTGGTGGGGCGCGTTCCTCGTCATCGTCGGCGGATACCTCGGCCTGAACGCCCTCTTCGCCTTCGGGTACCTGCTCGCGGGTGGCATCGCCAACGCGCGGCCCGGCGCGTTCTCCGACGCCTTCTTCTTCAGCGTGCAGACGATGGGGACCATCGGCTACGGCGCGATGTACCCCGTGACGCCGGCCGCCAACGCCCTCGTCGTGGCCGAGTCCGTCGTGGGCCTCGTGGTCACCGCGCTCGCCACGGGCCTCGTGTTCGTGCGGTTCTCGCAGTCGCGCGCGCGCGTGGTGTTCTCGGCGCGCGTGTCGATCGCCCTCATGGACGGCGAGCCGACGCTCATGGTGCGCGTGGGCAACGAGCGCCGCGGCAGCATCGTCGACGCGACGTTCCGGCTGACGCTCACGCGCACCACGCGCACGGCCGAGGGCATGGTCTTCTACCGCTCCGAGGCCCTGCCGCTCGTGCGCGATCGCGCGACCGCGCTCGCGCGATCGTGGTCGGTGCGCCACCGCATCAGCCCCGAGAGCCCCCTCGCCGGGGAGACGCCGGAGTCGCTCGCCGCCTGCGACGCCGAGATAACGCTGCAGATTGCGGGCACCGACGAGACCTCGCTGCAGGCCGTTCACGCCCGCCACAACTGGCCCGCGGACGCGATCGCCTGGGGCGCGCGCCTCGCGGACGTGCTCTCCGAGACCCCCGAGGGCCACGTGATCCTCGACCTCCGGCGCTTCCACGACGTCGAGCCGATGGCGGCCACGCCCGAGTTCCCCTACCCGCGCTCCCGCCCCTGACGTGCCGACGTTTCCCTACCCCGGGGGCCACGCTACCCTGGAGATTGACGGAACTTCGAGCCGCGCCGGGCGTCTCAAGCGGTGGAGGTCAGCATGAAGGTCGTGTCGCTCTTGCTCGTGTCCGCGCTCGCGCTCGTTCCCCGCGAGGCTCCCGCGTGCGGCAACGCCGTCTACCGCCAGGTCAAGCGGCCGCAGCAGCTCCTCGTCCGCGCCGAACAGGCCCTCGGGCGCGGAGACGCGCGGGCGGCCCTGCAGATCCTCGAGCAGCGCGCGGGCGCCCGCGAGAAGTGGTCGACGCCGAGCCCCGAGCTGGCCGACACCCCCGAGCGGCAGCTCGAGCGCCTGCATCCGCGCGGGGGCCTCGTGATCACCGACGCCGCCGCGGCTCAGCGCTGGGACTTCCTGCTCGCCGTGGCGCACCTCCGGCAGGGCGATCGCCCCGCCGAGCGCGTGGTGCGGGCGTTCGAGCAGCTCGCCGCCGCGCAGGGCAAGGCCGCCAGGCCGCCCCTCCTGGCCCGGCTCGCCGAGGCGCAGGCGCGCATCCCTGCCGTTCGCCCGGCGGCGCGCGCGACGCTCGAGCAGCTCGCCCGGCGTGACCTCGTCCCCGACGCCGAAGCGTGGGCGGCCCTCGCGGACCTCCGTGGCGAGGTGGGTGATGCGGCCGGCCAGAAGGCCGCGCTCGAGCGGTGCCGCAAGCTCGCGCGGCCGGGCTCCACCGTCTGCGGTGAGGGCCCCGCGGGCCATAGCTGACGGTGGGCCGCGCCCTTCGCGCGCGTGCTCGAGGCGCGCCCGCCGCGCTCGGAGCCCTGCTCCTCTTCGGGGCGTCGGCCACGAACGCCGGGACCGAGCCAGGCGCCCTCCTCGCGAGGTTCGAGTGCAACCGCTGTCACGCGGGCACGGGCCTGGCCGATCCTCCGCCCGAGAAGCGCTGCGTGGGCTGCCACCGCGAGATCCTCGCGGGTCGCTTCGCGGCGCCGCCGGCGGCGCTCCGGCGCTGGCAGCAGCACCTGCAGAGCCTGCGCGTCACCCCCTCGCTCGCGGGCGCGGGCCGGCTGCGACGGGACTGGCTCGCGCGCTTCCTGCTCGCGCCGCACGACGTCCGTCCTCACCTGCCGGCGAGCATGCCGCGCCTCCCCCTCGGCCCCGCGGCTGCCGAGGCCCTCGCCCGCCACCTGGTCGCCCGCGAGGCGCCCGACGACACATTCGCCGATTCAGATATATCGCGCGGCCGAGTGCTCTTCGGCCAGCTCGGGTGCGCGAGCTGCCACGCGTTCTCGGGCGCCCGTACCCCCGCCCCGAACGCTCGAGCCCCGGTCACCGAGGCCGTGGCGCTGGCACCGGACCTCCGCCACGCGCGCACGCGCCTGCAGAGCGGCCTGATCGTCGCCCTGCTCGCCGATCCGCGCGCGTCGATGCCCGGCACCGCGATGCCCCCCGTCGTCCTGCCGCCCGCGGACCTGCGCGCGCTGGCGGCGTTCGTGCTCCGCACGCCCCTCGAGGCGGCCTCGCCGCGCCCTCCTCCGCGGCGCCTCCCGATCCTGCGCCGGCGCGTGCGGTTCGCCGAGGTGAGCGCGAAGGTCTTCCGACGCACGTGCTGGCACTGCCACGCCGAGCCCGACCTGGCGCGCGGCGACGGCGGCCCCGGGTTCTCCGGCGGCTTCGGCTACCCGGCCCGCGGCCTCGATCTGTCGAGCCACGAGGGCGTGCTGTCCGGCGCGCTCGACGAAAGTGGCGAGCGCCAGAGCGTGTTCCGACCGCGCCCCGACGGCACCCCCGAGCTCCTGGCGCGCCTCGTCGATCGCTGGCGCGAGGAGGCCGGCGAGCCCCCCGGCGCCCCCGCGATGCCACTCGGCTTCCCGGCGCTGACCCCCGCGGAGATCCAGCTCGTCGAGACCTGGATCGCCCAGGGCCGGAGGCGGTGATCTCAGGCCGCCTGGGCGGTCGCCGGGGCCGCGGGAGCGGCAGCCGCCCTGGCGCGCGCGGTCGCCGCCTCGGCGCGCGCGGCGTTTCGGGCGCGATCGCGCGCCTCGCGCTCGGTGCCGACGTACGGCTCGCGCGTACCCATGAGGTTGTCGAACCACGGGCGCGTCACGCACCAGTTCTTCTCCTGGTCGGGACCCATGTGGTGGTCGTAGTGCCAGGGCAGGTGCTCGCGCGCCCACTCGGGATCGAGGTGCGACCGCTTGTGCACCCGGTAGTACTTGACGAGCGAGTACCACACCGTGCCGGTGTAGAACGGCGCGACCGGCAGGAGCGGCAGGTGCAGAAGGCCCATCACCGCGAGGCCGAACGCCTCCTTGCCCTGCGCGTGCCAGCCGAGGAGCGGCCTGTGGTAGTTCTCGTCGTGGCCGCCGCTCTTCCTCGATTCCTTGTGATGCTCGTGAAAGTGGTACGCGAAGAAGCTCTTCTTGTCCTTGCCGAGGCCATGCAGGAGGTACTTGTGCGTGACCCACTCGGCCGCGTTGAACGTCATGAGCGCGACGGGGATGCCGATCATCGGACGCCTCCTGCAGGGGTCCCGGCGGGCGCGGCGCAACCGCGCTTGTCCTCCCACCGAGAATTTGTGACCATGCAGTCATCATATTGATGGAGCGACGGGTGTCAAGGAAGAAGCGTCCACTGCCGCGCCTCGAGGCCGTCGCGCCCACGCAGGTCCCGTCCCGCAGGCCGGGGCCCAAGGGTGGCGTGCGCGACCAGAACCGCCAGGAGCGCACGCGCGTCATCGCGCAGGCGGCGCTGCGCCTCTTCCTCGAGCGGGGGCTCGAGGCCGTCACCATCGACGAGATCACGGCGCGAGCCGGCGTGGCCAAGGGCAGCTTCTACCGCTACTTCGCCGACAAGACCGCGCTCGTCGATGCGCTCTTCCTGCCGCTCGCCTCGGGCGTGGACGACGCGCTCTCGCGTTGCCAGGCGAACATCGACGCGGCGGAGGGCCGCGCGGCGCTCTCGGTCGCCTACGAGCGCCTGGGCCTCGAGCTCGGGGGCCTCGTGCTCATGCACCGCGACGTCCTGCACCTCTACCTCATCGAGCGCCGCGGCCCCGCCCAGGGTGCCCGCGTGCCCGTACGCCGGATGGCCGACGCGCTCGAGGCCCGCGCCGAGACGCTGACCGGCCGCGCCCGCGAGCGCGGCCTGCTCCGCCCCTTCAACGCGCGCGTGTCGTCCCTGGCGGTGGTCGGCGCCGGCGAGCAGATGCTCTACGCGTACCTGTCAGGCAAGGACCTCGGGGACCTGACGCAGATCCCCGCGCAGATCACCTCGCTCATCATGGACGGCGTCAGGGCGCGCTGAAACAGCGGGGGCGCCGACGGTGAGGCACGGTGAGCAAGGCCGACTCACCTCCCGAGCAGACTTGGCGCATCCCCGATCGATCGTGGCGCCCCGGCTTTCATCCTCGAACGTGCGGGCGCAGGCGGTTCGTGCTGATCACGGGAACGCAGAAACGAATCCCCAATTACAGATCCGAGACACGGTGTGCATCATCTGCGCACCGCCAAATCGCGTTCCATTTGGAATCACTCACATTTCGTGCAAATTCCCTCACTAGACAGATCCGAATTCGTATCCGAGGATGCTCCGACTCCCCGCGCACTGAAATGGCTCGGCGCGCGGGGGGGGGATCAATGTCCGCTGCGAGGTGATCGCGCAGCGGAGAAGGGAGCGGCGATGTACGACTGCAAACGAGCTCGACCGACGATGACGCGGTGGCACCGAGCGCGACAGCTCACAATGGCCGCGGCATTCGGCACAGTGGGCATCGGATGGCTTCCCGCGGCGGAGGCGCAGGAATTCGACGACTGGTGGAACCGCATCTACTTCATGGGGCGGGTCGGCATCGGCACGCGAAACCCGGTCGACAAGCTGGATGTCGTGGGCAACATCAGGATCGCGGCAAATCGCATCCTGAATCTCGTGACCGGCGACGGTGGCAGCACGGTCGGGATCGGCCTCGACCGCAATGACGTGCTCGCCGCGGATCGAGGCTCGGCGTACCCGTCGGGCTTCCGCCTGAGCGTCTCCTCCGGCTCCGGCCTGTTCATCGATGACTCGGGCCGGGCCGGGATCGGCGTCGAGCGGCCCGCGCAGGCGCTGGACGTCAACGGCAACATCAACCTCTCGGGCCAGGTCTACCAGAACGGCGTGCCATTCACCGGGAAGGCCGGGCCGGCTGGACCCGCTGGCCCGATGGGCGCCACCGGTCCGGCGGGCCCCGCAGGTCCAGCGGGGCTCCAGGGTACCGATGGGCGTATCGGCCCACCCGGAGCGAACGGGGCTCCGGGTGAGTCCGTCACTGGTGCATCCGAGCCCGCCGGAGAGAACTGCGCGACGGGCGGGATTCGCCTCTCGGTGCAGGATCAGGTCCATTACGTCTGCAACGGTGCGGCCGGGCCGGACGGCGCAATGGGGCCGATCGGCGCAGCGGGTCCCGCAGGACCAATGGGACCAGCCGGACCGGCGGGACCGGCGGGAGATTCGGTCATTGGCTCCTCCGAGCTCCCCGGATCCAACTGCGCGGCCGGCGGCGTGAAGCTCGTTTCGGGTGAGAACGTCATTTACGTGTGCAATGGTCTCTCTGGTGCACCAGGAGCTCCGGGGGCAACGGGACCGCAGGGGCTCGCAGGCGAGCCCGGCGCCCCGGGTGAATCCGTGACGGCATCCTCGGAGCCTGCGGGTGGCAACTGCACCACGGGCGGCGTCAAGCTGGTCTCCGGGGCCGAGACGAGCTACGTGTGCAATGGCGCTCAGGGAGCGACCGGCCCCGCAGGCGCAATGGGGCCTCAGGGCGCGGTCGGACCGGCGGGCCCCGCCGGCCCAGCTGGCGCCCCCGGTGAGCGCGGCGCCGACGGCGCCCCGGGCGCCCCGGGCGGTCGCGGCCCCGCGGGACCGACCGGCGAGCGAGGCCCCGCCGGACCGGCCGGTGTCCCGGGCGCGTCTCCGTTCTCCCTGTCGGGCTCGAGCGCGGTCTACACCGCCGGCGCCGTGGGCATCGGCACCGTGTCCCCCCAGGCGACGCTCGACGTCAACGGGAACGCACGATTCGGCGGAAACGCGGCGGCCATCGGCACGAACGCCGGGACGGGCTGCAACGCGACCACCTCCAGCATCATGCTCGCCGGCTCGCACATCTGGGACGCGTGCGACGGGAACCTCTACCTCCACCCGGGCGGCGGCGGCGCCTACCGCGTCGGGATCCCGAGCAGCAGCTTCACCGTCGCCGGCAACGTCGGCATCGGGACGACGTCGCCCGCGGCCAAGCTGGATGTCCAGGGCTCTGTCGCCGTCAGCGGGAGCCTCGGCGTCGGAACGAACGCGCCCGCGGCCGCGCTGGAGGTCAATGGCGGCGTGCGGCTCAATGCCAGGGGAGGCAAGCCCACCTGCAGCGCGGCTCTGCGTGGCACGCTCTGGGTCACGCCGGGAGGCACGGGCGTGCAGGACGAGGTGGAGGTCTGCGCCAAGAGCGCCGCCGACACCTACGCCTGGCGCACGCTCCTCTGAGCTTCGGGGCCTGACGGTCGACGTTCACGTCACGGCGCGACCGTCACCGTCCCCTGCTTCCACGCGACGCCGCCCTGCGTGTCGCGCACGACCACCAGCACGAGGCCGGCCTTGGCCTCCTTCTTCACCTTGAGCTTCGACTGCTGGCTGCGGAAGAGGTCGACCTCGCCGATCGACGAGAACCAGGAGAACCCCAGCGTACCCACGCCGCCCGACGCCTCGGCGCGCACCTGGACGTCCTTGCCCCCCGTCACGGTCGCGCCCTCCATCGGGATCTCGGCGCCGTCGAGGGACAGGCTCGTGATCGTCGGGTTCGCGACCTCCTGGCCGAGCAGCACGATCTTGTCGGCGCGCTTGTCGAGGCCGTCGATCGCGACCGTGGCGCGCACGGGGACGGGCACCGGCGCGTCCGCCGCGAGGCCCGCGAGCTGACGCACGAGCGCGAGCTGCTCCTCGCTGGGCGCCACCACGAACCACCCGTCGGCCGTGTGCTCGATGAGCTGCGCGAGCGCCGCCTGGGCGTCCATGCCGATGGGCGCGCCGCCGTCGGGCGCCGCGAGGCGCGCCACGTCCGGCGAGATGACGAGGCTGTCGGGCGCGACCACGCGCGGCGTCTCGTCCATGCCCGCGACGAGGAGGTCGATCTTCGCGCGCCCCAACGGCGCGAGCTGCGCGGGCTCGGCCCGCACCGCGATCACCTGCGGCGCGCCGAGCTCCGACGGCGACTTGAAGGTGTCGCAGCCGAGCGCCAAGAGCGCGGCGACGACGACGGATCCGCCCCGAAGCATCAGAATTCCCCCCGCACGCCGAAGGCCGGCAGGATCGGGATGTTCTTGAAGGCCTCCCGCTTGGTGTAGTCGAAGTTGTACTGGTAGCTGAGCTCGGCGGCGTTCGCGTAGACGTTCTGCACGTCGAGGTACGTCGAGAGCTTCCAGCGCTTGAACGTGCTGACGTGATCGATGCGCAGGTCGAGCTGGTGCTGCGTGTTCACGCGCTGGCTGTTGGTCGGCCCGAACTCGGGCAGGTACACGTTCTGGTCGCTCTTGAAGACCGACCCCGTGACGGGCGTGTAGGGCTTGCCCGTCGTGAGCTGGAAGCGCCCGCCGATCTGCCACTGCTTGTCGCTGCCGAACTTCCAGGACCCGAGCGCGATCACGTTGTGCGTCTGGTCGAAGTCGAAGAGGCGATACGCCTGCCCGGGCAGGTCGCGCCGCTCCGAGCGCGCGACCGTGTAGGACGCCCAGCCGAAGAAGTCGCTCCGGCGCACCTGCGCGAAGAGCTCGCCGCCGTAGGTGCGTCCGACGCCCTGGTTCGCGTAGATGGCGTCGCCGGTGGCGTCGAGGCGCCCGCCCGTCCTGTAGACGATGAGATCGTACTTGTGGTTGTAAAAGCCCGTCACCTGGAGCGTCAGGCCCGGCGCGAGCAGGCGCTCCACGCCGACCGACGACTGCAGGGCCTTCTCGGGCTGCAGGCCCGTCTGCAGGTTCTCGTCCTGGTCGGGCGGCTTGGCGTAAAGGCCCCCCGCCGCCCGCAGGTAGGTGCCCTCGTCGAGCGTGAGCTTGCTCTGCAGGCGCGGCTGCACGGGCACGCCGTCCTGGCGCGAGAAGTGGTCCACGCGCACGCCGGGCGTGACCTTGATCCACGGCCGCGGCTGCACCTCGACCGCCGCCCAGCCGGCGAAGAGGCCGACGTTGAAGGCCTCCTTGCGCAGGACGAGCGGGTCGAGGGTGAAGTTCGGGAAGCGCGCCTCGCCCTCGCGCGGCGGCCGCGGCGCCTTGGCCGCGATGTCGATGCGCGCGTACGTCGCCTCGGCGCCGCCGATGAGCGTGAGCGTGTCGTCGACGACGTGGCGGAGCTCGTCGCGCAGCGTGCCCGCGTCGGTGGAGAACCGGACGTAGCGATCCGCGCCGATCTCGAACGAGAAGCTCGACGTCAGCCCCGAGAGCGACAGGCGGTTCGACAGGCCCTTGTGCCCGTACGCCCACGACGCGATGCCGCGGGTGAAGCGCGTCGTGTTCGAGAAGCGGCCCGTGAGCGCGGGGTCGTTCGGGCGCACCTCGTCGGTCGCGAGCTCGAACGCGTCGTCCGAGCCGAACAGGAACAGCGAGAGCACGTTGCGATCGTCGAGCGTGTGGTCGACGCGCGTCTGGTAGTCGTAGTAGCGCGGCAGCGTGGTGAACGAGAGGTTCGCGTCCTTGGGCAGGACGGCCGGGAGGATCGCGTCGATGAACGAGCGGCGCGCGGCCACGAGGACCGCGGTCTTCTCGCCCACCGGCCCCTGCGCGAGCGCGGCCGCGTTGATGAAGGAGATCTCGCCGAAGCCCTTCCACTCCTTGCGCGTCGCGCGGCGCGAGGTCGCGGCGATGGTGCCGCCGGTCGCGCGGCCCTGGTCGACGGTGAAGCCGCCAGGCGTGTAGACGAGGTCGTCGATGAGCTCCGACGGCAGGACCGACTGGATGCCGCCGAAGTGATAGAGGATCGGCACCTCGAAGCCGTCGACGAGGACCTTGGAGTCGAACGGCGAGCTGCCGCGGATGACGACGCCGCCCGCCTGCGGCCCGAAGGCGCCGTTGTTGGCGATGCCCGGCAGGGACTTGACGGCCGTGAGGAGGTCGCCGCGCGACCCCGGGACGCGCGTGATCTCCTCGCGCTGCACGACGGTCGCTCCGGCGCTCGGTCGCTCGAGCTGCTCGGCGACCTCCACGACCTGCTCCGTGGACTGCTTGCCCGACGGCTCGAGCCGCAGCGACAGCGGCGCGACGCCCTTGTCCTCGGACACCACGATCTGCCGCTCGAGCTTCTTGAAGGCCTCGTCGAGGATGCCGAGCGTGTAGCGGCCCGCGGGCAGCTCCGGCAGGACGAAGACGCCGTCGTCACCGCTCGGGACCGAGTCGCCGGTCTCCGCGATGAACACGATGACGCCCCCGAGGGGCGCGCCTGTCCTCGCGTCCCTGAGCGTGCCGCGCGGCGCCTTGACGCTGGCGCCGGCGAGGGCCGGCGACGGCGGAGCGGCCGACGGCCGCTGCGCGAGCGCGGGGACTGGCGAGAGGAACGACAGCCCGGCGAGGACGAGCGCCCCGAAGGGGCACCGCCTGGGTCCGGTGGTGGGCGAAGGGATCACGTGCCTCCTTGGATGAAACACCGCGCCAACGAGAACCTGTCACCGCGTGCGGCGCCCGCGCTCACGAGGGCAAAGCCTCATGAAGGAAAGCCTCGCCACCCTCCCCGACCGCAGCGCGCACAGTGTCGCACGAGGCGCGCTGCTGTCCAGGGCCGGACCTTCACCCTTGACGGGCCGCGCGTCCCGGACGACGTTCCTACGCGATGAAGCCACTCCGCACGATCGGCCTCGCGATCGCGGTGGCGCTGCTGCCGTCCCTCGCATCGGCGCAGGCGCCCTCCGAGGCCGACCTCCTCAAGAGCATCGGCACGAAGAAGGACGGCTGGAACCCCATCCTGTTCAAGCACCTGCGCGGCCAGATGACGCCCCAGCAGGTCGCGAAGTACTTCCCAGGCGCGGACACCGTGGCCGACAGCGGCATCGTCGAGGTGCCGATCGAGGGCAAGGCCGGCATCGCGCGCCTGAAGTTCAAGTTCCAGAACGACCGCCGGACCATGAAGCCGGCCCACCTCGGCAGCGCCACCATCATCTTCGAGCCGGCGCTCACGGACGCGCCCGGCTTCTACGAGACCCTGTGGAAGCTGTGCGAGCGCAAGTACGGCAAGATCAAGCGTCGCGAGAAGATCGACAAGCAGTTCATCACCTGGACGAGCCCCACGAAGAAGATCGAGCAGCTTCAGTTCGCCCAGCTCGCGAGGTTCCCGGTCAAGGAGGGCACCGCGTTCCACCTCGCGATCGAGTTCGAGCAGGGCCCCGCGCCGGGCACGGGCGCGAGCCCTGCCGGTCGCAAGCGAAGATGACCGCCGCGGCCGCCCGGCCGCGCCGTAATATCGCCGCGTGATCGTCGATCTCCTGCTCGCGCTCCTGGCCGCTCCCGCCGCCGCACCGCCGCCGCCCTCGACGCCGCCGCCCGAGGAGGCCCGGCACCTGCGCAACGTCCGCCAGCTCACCACCACGGGCAAGAACGGCGAGCCGTACTTCTCGCCCGACGGCAAGCAGATCGTCTTCCAGTCGATCCGCGGCGACTCGCCCTACTACCAGATGTACGTGATGGCCGCGGACGGCTCGGGCCAGAAGCGCATCTCGAGCGGGCGCGGCAAGACGACGTGCGGCTGGTTCCTCGGGGATGGCGTGACGTTCGCGTCCACGCACCTCGACCCGAAGGCCTTCTCGCCCGGCAAGGACGAGCCGCCGCCGCCCGCGCCGCGCGGCGCGCGCTACCTCTGGGACTTCGACCCGATGATGGACGTGGTCTGGGTCGGGCCGAAGAGCGCGGAGCAGCGGCTGACCGACGCCCCCGGCTACGACGCCGAGGCCTCGTGGTCCTGGGACGAGAAGCAGATGGTGTTCACGTCCGAGCGCTCGGGCGACCTCGAGATCTGGGTGCAGGACCGGGACGGAAAGAACGCGCGGCGCATCACCTGGGCGACCGGCTACGACGGCGGCCCGTTCTTCTCGCCCGACGGCAAGCGCATCGTGTTCCGCGGCTTCCGTGACGTGCGCGGGCGGGCGGCGGAGATCTACGTGGTCGGCAGCGACGGGCGCGGCGAGCGGCAGCTCACGAACCTCGGCGCCGTGAGCTGGGCGCCCATCTTCCATCCCGACGGCAAGCGCATCATCTTCGCGTCGAACTGGAAGGGCCGCCACCCCGGCGAGTTCGACCTCTGGCTCATGAACGACGACGGCGGGAACCTGGAGCGCGTCACGTTCGCGCCCGGCTTCGACGGCCTGCCGTCGTTCTCGCGCGACGGCAAGCGCCTCGTCTGGACGTCGAACCGCGCGGGCAAGGACTCCCAGGTCTTCGTCGCCGACTGGGTCGACTGATCCAATCCGTCTTCGAGGCGAGCGCAGCGAGCCGCAAGGGCGTCCCTCGCGCAGCGAGCGAAGACGCAGGGTGGGGGGCCCGACCGGTCGCGCCGAAGGCGCGCAACACATGACGTGCCCGGGCGGGGGCGGGGCGGCGCGCGCCGCCTGCGGACGCCTTCCGAGGCGTCCGATCGCAAATCAGGAGCCGCGGCGACGCGGCGGGGCGAGCTTGGCCTTGAGGACGAGGCGCTGGCCCTTCCGCATCACGGCGATGTCGATCTCCTCCCCACCCTTGAACTTGCCGAGCGCGTCCATGTAGTCGTGGACGCTCCTGACCGGGTGGCCGCCGAGCTCGACGATGAGGTCGCCGGACAGCATGCCGGCCTTCTCCGCGGCGCCGCCCGTGATCACGGACGTCACCGACATGCCGTCGGTGCGGTCGCCGTACTCGGGCATGAGGCCCAGGCGCGGCATGGGCTTTTCGCTGCCGCCGCCCTTGTTCTTGAGCTTGCCGAAGACCGGGTGCTCCTTCGGCCGCGTGAACGGCATCGGCGTGTCGGTGTCCGTGACGGCCGTGGCCACGCGCCACGCGAGGCGCGCGTTCTTGCCCAGGCCATCGACATCGATCTTGTCCCAGGTGTCGCTCGGCCGGTGATAGTCCTTGTGCATCCCCGAGAAGAAGAACAGCACCGGCACGTTCTTCTCGAAGAAGCTGGTGTTGTCGCTCGGCGCCTCGCCGCTCGGATCCCAGACGATCGAGATCTTCTCGCTGTTGGCGTGCTCGACGAGCGCCTTGAGGCCAGGCGACGTGCCGACCCCGCCCACGTCGAGGACGTCGTGCTTCGAGCCGTCGACCTCGGAGTGCGAGCCCTTCATGCGGCCCACCATGTCGAGGTTGAGCATCAGCACCGTGCGATCCAGCGGGTAGATCGGGTGCGAGACGTAGTGCGCCGAGCCCCACAGGCCCCGCTCCTCGCCCGTGAACGCCATGAAGATCACCGTGCGGCGCGGCGCCTGCTCGCGCAGCGCGAACGCCTCGGCGAGCTCGAGGACGGCGCTCGTGCCGGACGCGTTGTCGTCGGCGCCCGGGTGCAGCTCGCCGCGCTTGCCCATCGCGCCGAAGCCGCTCTGCGCGAAGCCGTGGTGGTCGTAGTGCCCGCCGATGACGACGAACTGGTCCTTGAGCGCGGGATCCGTGCCCGGCAGGCGCGCGATGACGTTCTGCAGCATGCGCTTGTCGACCTGCTGATCGCACTGCATGGAGACCCGCACCGGCTGCGCGAGCGCACGCCCCGCGGGCTTCTTGGCCTCGATGATCTGCTTGGCCAGCGCGTCGAGGTCGAGGCCGCCCGTGCGCAGGAGCTCCGCGGCGAACGTCCGCCGGACCTGCAGGGCGGGGATGGCGCCCTCCTCGATGCGGGGGCTGACGAGGTCGTCGTCGCCGCCCGGCGGGTTGACGAGCAGGAGGCCCGCCGCGCCGTGCTTGGCGGCGTTCTTCACCTTGGACGCGAGGTCGAGCGCGCGCGCCTCGAGCTTGATGATCGGGTCGCCCCCCGCGGTGTTGACGCCGGGCGCGTAGCGCAGCACCACGACGATGCGGCCCTTGACGTCGAGGCCCGCGTAGTCGTCCCAGGCGTTCTTCTCGTCGGTGATGCCGTAGCCCGCGAAGACGAGGTCGGCGTCGGCCTTGCCCGAGCCCGACCACGGCAGGATCGCGAGGTCGTCGCCGACCGCGAGCGTCTTGCCGAGCGCGGCGAGCTGCGTGTTCTTGCCGGGCGAGCGCTTGACCACCCGCTCGAACTTCTGGAAGTACGTGCCGTCGTCGCCCCCCGGCTGCAGGCCGAGCCGCTTGAAGTGGTCCGCGATGTAGCGCGCGGCGCGATCGATGCCCTCGGTGTCGACGCCGCGGCCCTCGAAGGCCGGCGAGGACAGGACCTTGATGTGCTCGAGCGCCTGGGGGCCGTCGACGGCCTGACGCTTCTCGTCGAGCGGCAGGCCGGTCGCGCTGTGCGCGCACCCGAGCGCGAGCACGCACGGCGCAAGGACCCGAAGGAGGCTCTGGAACGCTGCTTTCTGCGGCATCGGCGGGAGCGTAGCCGCCGGCAGGGCCGTGTCAACGGCGCCGCCGAGGGGCGCGAATTTGTCGCAGTGCGTCGTCAGGGGACGTCGGCGCAGCCGTACGAGACGGCCACCTCGACGCGGACCGGCACGCGCACGAGGGCGCAGGCGCCGCCGTGGAGCGTCAGCGAGCGGCCGTCCGGCGCGATCGAGAAGCCCTCGTCGTCCGCGCGGGGGATGACCTGGCCGTCGATCGTCACGAGCACGCGCTCGGGCGCCGGGGGCGGGCTCGGGAGCTCGAACGTGCACGCAGCCTCACGCGCCGCGATGCCCGAGAGCGCCCCGAGGACGGCCTCCGCGGAGTCCGCCCGCAGGACGCGCGTCGTGCCGCCGGCCGCCGCGATCTCCCCGAGGACCGACTCGGCGGCGTCGGTGACCGCCACGCCGATCACGTAGAGGCGCAGGCCGTCGGCGACGAGGCGCGTGGCGGCGGCCGCAGCGCCTGCGCGATCGGGCATCGTCGGGTCGCTCGCGAGGCAGGTCATGCACAGGGGGGCGGCCGTCCCGGGGCCGCGGCCGTCGATGCAGCACTCGCCCCCGTGCGTGACGAGCCCCCCCGGGCACGCGCAGCGCGGGGGCGTCGTCGTGTCGAGCGCCGGATCACGCCCGCAGCCCGGCTCGCCGTCGGTGACGAGCACGATCACCTGCTCGCGCCCGTCCTCGAGCGAGCGCAGGTAGAGGCGCGCCGCGTCCAGCGCGTCCCGCACCGGCGTCGGCCCGGCGGGCCGCTCGTCGAGGCGGAAGCGCAGGCCCGCGAGATCGAGCGCGCCGGGAGCCACGGCGTGCGTGCCCGTGGCGCACGTCCCGCCCGCGGGCAGGAGCTGCAGCCCGAGCTGGAGGCGGTCACCGAGCGCGCCCACGGCGAGCTCGAGCGCGGTCCGCACGACGTTCCACTTGGTCAGGCGCGACGAAGGCCCGAGCGGATCGTTCATCGAGCCCGAGCGATCGACCACCAGCATGACGTCCGGCGCGCGCGGCCGGTCGAGCACGAACCGCACCTTCCCGCACGAGGCGTCGATGACCGCCGCGTCGACGCGCGGGGCATCGAGCGGCGGGGGCTCCGCGTCCGACCCGTGCGGCACCGGCACGACCGGCGCATCGGGGACGGGGACGACGCGCGCGCGCGCCTGACAGCCGAGGAGCGCGACCGCGAGGAGGGCCGGAGCGACCGCGCCCAGCACGCGCCTACTTCACGAACTCCACCTGCTCGGGTGGAGCGGGTTGCACGCGGTCCACTTCGGCGGCGAGCAGACGCACGGTGCTCTCGCCCACGGCGACCACGATCTCGGTGCCCTCGATGGCGACGACCCGGCCGCTGACGTAATGGCCAGCGGTGGTGCCGATCGTCACCTTGCGGCCGATCCAGTGCTGGAGGTCCATTGGCTTCAGAGTACCCCCTCCGGCGCGCCCGTGGCAGGCTCGCGTCATGGCCGACCCGATCCTCGCCGCCACCGTGATCCTGCTCCGCGACCCGCTCGAGGTGTTCCTCGTGCGAAGGCACGGCAAGAGCGGCTTCATGGCCAACACGTACGTCTTCCCCGGCGGCAAGGTGGACGCGGCGGACCGCGCTGGTGGTGACGACCTCGCCGCGGCCCACGCGGCCGCCGCGCGCGAGCTCGCCGAGGAGGCAGGCGTCACGGTCGATCCCGCGTCGCTCGGGCGCTGGTCGCACTGGATCACCCCGTCGTTCGAGCCGCGGCGCTTCTCCGCGCACTTCTTCGTCGCGCGCATGCCCGAAGGGCAGACCGCGAAGCACGATCGCCACGAGACCACCGACGAGCGCTGGATCGCGCCAGCCGACGCGCTCGCCGCGCAGCTCCGAGGGGAGCTGCCGCTGCCGCCGCCGACCATCCGCGTCCTCGAGGAGCTCTCCGCCCACGGCTCCGTGGACGAGGTGCTGGCCGAGGCCGCGCGGCGCGGGCCGCACATCCATCCGATCCTCCCGCGCAGCCTGATGGTGGGCGCGAGCATCCACCTGCTCTGGCCGTGGGATCCCGAGTACGCCCAGGGCACCGGCGAGGCGCTGCCATATCCGCCGGGCCACCCGCACGCGACGGGCAGCACGCGCGTGGTGCTCGAGGGGACGAGGTGGACGTCGCGGTAGAAGCCACGACTGGCCAGTGAGGCGGCGACGATGAGCGCGCCCGGACCGCCGGGCGCAGCCGGCGGTGGACTGCGCTCGGCCGAAGGGCTAGCCTGGCCGAAGTGTCCTCCCGCGGGATCGTGGACGCGACGCAGACCAGGGCAGCAGAGGCAGAGGGCTCCGAGCCGACCACGCTGCAGCTCCTCGTCATCGGCAAGGAGGCCTTCTCCACACACGCCCTGCCTCGTCAGGGGACCACCACGATCGGCCGCGCAGCGGAGGCCGACATCCAGGTGCCTGATCCGCTCATCTCGCGCAAGCACCTGGCGATCCACGTCGGACCGGCACTCGAGGTCGAGGATCTCGCCAGCGCCAACGGGACGCGGCTCGGCCCCGTCAAGCTCGAGGCGGGACGGCGAGCCACCCTCGCGATCGGCGAGCCGGTCCACCTCGGGAGCACCGTCCTCATGGTGCAGCGTGTTCTCGGCAGCAGCCGCGCTCGACGCGTCTGGAGCCACGGCTACTTCGAGGCACGGCTCGAGGAGGAGTGCGCCCGGGCCGAGGAGTCCTCGGCGCCGTTCGCGGTGGTGCGCGCGTTCGTGGAAGAGGGCGCGGGCGACGCCCTGCTCGAGGTCCTCGGTGAGGTGCTCGGCGCGTCGGACGTGCTCGCGACCTATGCCCCGGGAGAGCACGAGATGCTCGTGTTCGGCGACGCGAGCCACGCCGAGGCGGTGATGGCGCGCCTCGTCGCCTCGGCCAAGGAGCGCGGGCTCGTCGCCCGCACCGGCATCGCGTGCCATCCGCGCGATGGTCGAACGGCAGACACGCTGATCGCCCGCGTCTCCAGGGCGATCCGGGGCAGCGTCCCCGAGGAGAAGAGCGGGGCGCCCTCGGTGGTCGTCGAAGACCACGCCATGGTCCGGCTCTACGAGCTCGTGGATCGCGTCGCGCCCGGGATGATCAACGTGCTCATCCTGGGCGAGACCGGGGTCGGCAAGGACGTGGTCGCCGAGGCCCTCCACCGCCGCTCGCCGCGCGCCCGGCAGCCGCTCCTGCGCCTGAACTGCGCCGCACTCTCGGAGACCCTGCTCGAGAGCGAGATCTTCGGGCACGAGCGCGGTGCCTTCACGGGAGCCGTGGCCAGCAAGGCAGGACTGCTCGAGACCGCCGAGGGCGGCACGGTCTTCTTCGACGAGGTCGGTGAGCTCCCGCTCGGCATCCAGGCAAAGCTGCTTCGCGTGATCGAGACGCGCGAGGTGACGCGCGTCGGAGGCTTGCGGCCGAAGTCGATCGACGTCCGGTTCGTCGCGGCGACCAACCGCGAGCTCGAGTCCGAGATCGGCCGGGGCGCCTTTCGCTCGGACCTGTTCTACCGCCTGAACGGCTTCTCGCTGGTCGTCCCGCCGCTGCGCGAGCGCACGGCCGAGATCGCCTCGCTCGCTCGCGCCTTCGTGGCGCAGTACTGGCGCCTCGCCGGTCGCCTCACGGCGCCTCCCTCGATCTCGCCCGACGCGCTCGCGGTCCTCCAGGGCTACCGCTGGCCCGGCAACATCCGCGAGCTGCGCAACGTCATCGAGCGTGCGACGTTGCTCGTCACCGGCGGGAGCATCACCGCCGAGCACCTGCCGATGGAGAAGATGCAGGCGGTGTTCGCGCCCGGGCGCAAGAGTCAGCCACCCGCAGCCCCACCGACGCTGTCACGCGCGGCGCTGGATCCGGCGAAGGCCGACACGACCGGGGAGCTCTCGGAGCGCGAGCTCATCCTCGAAGCGCTCGAGCGCCACGCGGGCAACCAGACGCGCGCCGCCAAGAGCCTCGGCATCTCGCGCCGGACCCTCATCAACCGTCTGGAGGAGTACGGCATCCAGCGTCCGCGGATGCCACCGTCGAAGGAGTGAGTGAGAACGCGGTCGGGGGGAACGGAGGAGGGAGAGGCGAGGAGGCGGAGGCGAGGAGGCGGAGGCGGGGCGAGGCTCAGAAGCAGCAGGCGAGCTTGCCGGTGCTGGTGATCGAGGCGCGCGGGCACTCCGTGCGGTTGCGCGTCGCGCAGGCGACCGCGGTCTCACGCGGGTTGCACGAGTAGCGGGTCGCCGCGCAGGAGGAGGTCCCGCCGCCGAGCGGGGGCACCGTGCCCGTTCCGCCGCCGAGCGGGGGCAGCGAGCCACCGCCGAGCGGGGGGACCATGCCCGTGGAGCCCCCCGTGCTGCTCGCAGACTCGCCCCACGAGGTCGGGGGCGTGAACGTGCCGGCCGCGCAGTCCACCACGACGTCAGCGCCCGCGAAGAAGAGCTGGAACTCGGTGCTGAGGATCTTGAGGCCCAGCTTGATCCGCTTGAGCACCCCCTTGACGATGCTGGTCGGAGTCCCGGGCAGCTTCACGCTGAGGAAGCCCTCGAGGCGCGGAACGATGGTGTAGTAGAACTCCTGCCCCGTCAGGTCGATGGTGGCCTTCGGGTTCACGCACTCGAACTTGATGTTCTTGGCCTTGTTGGGGGCGCCTCCGGTCCTGTGCGCCTCCACGATGATGCCGGGCGCCGCCTGCGTGGCCTCCTTGAAGTCGAGATCGGCCCCGGCGCCACCGAGGTCCACCGTGCCCGAGAGGTTCTGGATGTCGACCGGGCGGCCCTTCTTGTCGACCACGTGGAGCAGAAAGGCACCGTGCACGGGGCCGACACCATCGGCCTTGCCCTCCGCCACGGTGTCGTCCTCGGCGAGCTCCGAGGCGCTCTGCTCGTCCCCCGTCATCTCGCCGCCGCAGCCCGCCATCATCAGCCCGACCAGGACCATCCAGTGTGCACGCGTCATCGTCGTCTCCTCGTTGAAGTTGGGTGCCGATCGCCCTTCCGAGCTCGTCGGCGTCATCCGTTGACAGACCTCCATAGCAGCGTGCGTGCCACCGCCGCCGAGGCGAGCAAGGCATTGCTATCACACGAGTTTCTTCGCAATTCGGCGCCCCGCGGCCGCGTTTGCACAACGAGCCGCACGGACTGTGCAAGTCGCTCTTGCACAAGTCGATCACCGCCGCGGCGCGGGGCTCGCGTCAGGGGCGGCGTGCTAGCCTCGAACCCTCGTTGGGTGCGCCCACCTTCACCGGCACGGACCGCCTGAAGCTCCTCACCTGTCTCGGCGCCGGCGGGATGGGGGTGGTCTACGAGGCGATGGACGAGGAGCGCGGCACGCGCGTGGCGCTCAAGCTGCTGCCGCACCTCGACGCCGACAGCCTCGCGCGGTTCAAGAACGAGTTCCGGGCCGTCCAGGGGATCTACCACCCCAACCTGGTGCGCCTCAGCGACCTCCAGTCGATGGGCGATCACTGGTTCTTCACGATGGAGCTGGTCGACGGCACCAACTTCCTGTCGTGGGTGCGCCCGCGATCGGTCGTACCTTCGGCTGAACCCGCGGCCCCGGGTTCCGACGACGCGACGCAGCGGAGGCCGCCTCCAGGCGCCGCGGACGAGACCCTGCGCGTCTCAGATCCCGCCGCCGCCGCCGCGGCGAGGCCGGACCTCGGGCCCCTCGACCTCGAGCGCCTGCGGGCCGCGCTGGTCCAGCTCGGGGCGGCCCTCCGAGCGCTCCACGAGGCCGGCAAGATCCACCGCGACCTCAAGCCCTCGAACGTGCTCGTCACCGCGCGCGGGCGAGTCGTCCTGCTCGACTTCGGCCTGGTCAGCGAGGCGTTCGATCTCGATCACGCGATGGTCGGGACCCTGCCGTACATGTCACCCGAACAGATCGAAGGGGGACGGTTCGGCCCCGAGGTCGACTGGTACGCGCTCGGCGTCGTCATCTACGAGGCGCTCACGGGCCGCCTGCCGTTCGACGGGGCGAGCGCGGACATCGTGAGCGCCAAGCTCGAGAAGTCGCCCGTCGCCCCGCGGCTCCTCGCGCCCGATCTGCCAGGCGACCTCTGCGAGCTTTGCACGAGCCTCCTCGAGCGCGACCCGACGCGGCGACCCGATGGTGCCGCCGTCATGCGGATCCTCCGCGGGGAACGGGCGAGCGCCGCCCCTGCCGCTGCGGTGTCGTCGTCGCCAGGCCTCTTCGTCGGGCGGCTGCGTGAGCTCGATCGCCTGACCGCTGCGTTCGATGACGTCTGCGCCGGCCGCGGGCGCGCGCTCACGATCCGGGGCGAGTCGGGGATCGGCAAGACCTCGCTCGTGCGCGAGCTGCTCCGGACGCTGGGGCGCCGCCGCCGCGACGTGCTGTTCCTGCACGGCCGCTGCTACGAGCGCGAGGCCGTGCCCTACAAGGCGATCGACGGCGTGGTGGACGCGGTGGCCCAGGCGCTGCGGCGCGAGCACGGCCGCGACGCCGCGGACGTCCCCCCGGAGGCCGGCTTCGTCGCGCAGGCGTTCCCGGTGCTCCGCGCCTGTCCCGCGCTCGCCCAGGCGATGGAGAGTGTCCCGCGCGTCAGCTCCGCGCTCGAGCTGCGCAGGCGCGTATTCCAGGGCTTGCGCGCGCTGTTCGCGTGGCTCGCGCGACGACAGCCCGTCGTCGTCGTGATCGATGACCTGCAGTGGGCGGACGCCGACAGCATCGCCGCGCTGGCGGACGTCCTGCGGGGCGAGGCGCCGCCCCTGCTCTTCCTCGCCACGGCCCGGCCGATCGGGGGCGGTGGAGGCACAGGCCCGCGCTCGGACCTCGCCCTCTCGGAGCTCGGCGAGGCCGTGCCCGCGCTGGAGACCCTGGAGCTCGGGCCGCTCACGCAGGACGAGTCCGTCCGCCTGGCGGAGGCCGCGGCTGCCCCGGGGGCCTCTCCGGGGAGAGCGCCGCAGCGGCTCGCGGAGGAGGCGGCAGGGCACCCGCTGTTCCTGCTCGAGCTGGCGCGCCACGGCGGCGCGATGGAACGCGACCGGCTGCGGCTCGAGGACATCCTCCGCGCGCGCGTCGCGGAGCTCGAGCCGGCGGCGCGCGAGCTCCTCGAGCTGCTCGCCCTGGCGAGCGCCCCGATCGCGCACCCGGTGGTCGCGCACGCGGCCGGGCTCGGCCCCCTCGAGCTCGACCGGCACTCCGCGCACCTGCGGGCCGAGCACCTGCTGCGCTCGAGCCGATCGCGGGACGCGGAGGCGCTCGAGCCCTATCACGACCGGGTCCGCGTGGCGATGCTCGCATCCATCGACGACGAGCGCCGGCGCGCTCACCACGAACGACTGGCCCTTGCGCTCGAGCGCGGCGCCCCTGCCGAGGCGGAGGCGCTCGCGGTCCACTGGCGGGGCGCGGGCCACGCCGCACGCGCCTTCGGGCATGCGGTGCGCGCCGCCGAGCACGCGGCCGAGGCGCTCGCGTTCGAGCTAGCGGCGAGGCTGTTCACGATGGCCATCGAGCTCGCGCCGGCGGGCGCGTCGCAGCTCCCGAGCCTGAGAAGAGGCCGCGCCGAGGCGCTCGCGGACGCGGGGCGCGGCGCGGAGGCAGCGAGGGCCTACCTCGAGGCCGCCGAGGTCGCCTCCGCCGGGGAGATCCTCGATCTCCGCAGGCGTGCCGCCGAGCAGTTCCTTCGCGCAGGTCACATCGACGAGGGCCTCGGCGTACTCGAGGGCGTGCTCCGCGCGGTGGGAGAGAGACTCCCCGCCACCCCACGGCGCGCGTTCGCCGCGCTCGCCGTCGGCCGCGCGCGGATCGCGCTGCGCGGGCTCCGCTACGTCGAGCGTCCGCTGCCCGAGGTCCCCCCTGGCTCCGTCATGCGAGTCGACGCGTTCTTCACCGCGGCCGCGTGCCTCGGGTACGTCGACACCATCCGAGGCGCCGACTTCCAGGCGCGGCACTTCCTCGCGGCGCTCGACGCGGGCGAGCCGCATCGCGTGGCGCAGGCGCTCATGCTCGAGGTCTCGTTCGCGGGTGCGGCCGGCGGTCCGGAGGGACCGCGCGCGCGGGCGCTCATCGCGATGTTGCAGGAGCTGGCCGCGCGGCTCGGAGCTCCGCACGTGAGTGCGCTCGCCGAGTGCGCCCCCGCCATCGTCGCCTCGCTCGGCGGGCGGTGGCAGCTCGCGCTCGCGCGATGGCAGCGCGCCGAGGGCCTGCTCCGCTCCGGCTGCAGGGGCGTCAGCTGGGAGCTGACGACCGCGCACAACTCGATCCTGTGGGCGCTCTATCACCTCGGCCGGCTCCGGGAGCTCGCCGAGCTGGTCCCCAACCTCGCACGCGAGGCCGCGGAGCGCGGCGATCGCTTCCTGGCCGTCAGCGTCCAGAGCGGGATCTCGAACGCAGCCTGGCTGGTGATGGACGACGTGCCGCGCGCGCGCGCCGAGTCTGCGGCCGCCACGGCGCACTGGTCACGGGCAGGGTTCCACCTGCAGCACTTCTGGCGCCTCCTCGCGGAGGGCCAGATCGATCTCTACGAGGGCCGCGGCGGCGTCAGCCTCGCGCGGATCGACGAGGAGTGGCCGGCCCTTCGCCGCTCGCTCTTGCTCAAGGCGCAGGTGGTCCGGATCTTCATGCACGACCTGCGGGCGCGGAGCGCCCTCTCCCTTTACAAGGCCGAGGGGGCGACGCGCGCGCGCTGCCTGGACGAGGCCGAGGCGGACGCGCGGCAGCTCCTGCGCGAGAAGATGCCGTGGGCGACGCCCCTCGGTGAGCTCATCCTGGCGCAGGTGGCCTCCCTGCGCGGCCGACGCACGGACGCTCGCCGGCGGCTGTCGCAGGCCGTGAGCGGCTTCGACGAGGCCGACATGGCGCTCCACGCGGCGGTCGCGCGTCACTACCTCGGTTCACCCGACGCCGAGTCGTGGCTAGCGGAGGCCGGCGCCCGCAGCCCATCACGCCTGCGCCGCATGCTCGCGCCCGGCTTCCTCGAGTGAAGCGGACTACCAGTCAAGGGCGTCGAGCAGGCCTGTTATTGCGGGCTCAGGTGGCGCACTCGCCTTCGCCGATGGCGACCTTGAAGCCGGCCTGCTCGCCGAGGTCGATGAAGTCGTCGGGGCGCGCGGACTGCTCGTCGATCGCCGTGAGGTCGAGGACCGCCGCCTTGACCACGGCCTCGTCGACGCGGCGGAAGAACGCGAGGGCGGGCTCGCCCGAGGTGCGCTCGCGCAGGTAGAGATCGAGCAGTCGCAGGAGCGCGTCCGCCGTGCGGCGCGCGGGGACCTTGACGATCTGCCGGCCGAACTCCGCGCCGTCCGCGCCGATGCCGCCGCCGAGATGGAGCTGGTACTCGGGCACCGTGCGGTCACCGACGCGCTTCATCGTGCCGTGAAAGCCGATCGCGGCGACGTGGTGCTGCCCGCACGAGTTCGGGCACCCGCTGATCTTGATGTCGAGCGACGACGCCGCGCGCACCGCCTCGGCGTGCCCGTTCGGGGCCTCGAGCGCCGCCGTGAGCGCGGTGGCCAGCTCGCGCGACTGCGTGACGGCCAGGTTGCAGGTGTCCGCGCCCGGGCAGCTCGTCACGTCCGCGATGGTCCGCGCGCCGTCCTTGCCGAGGCCCGCCGCCTCGAGGTCCTCGTAGAGCACGCGCACGCTCGCGTCGGGCACGAAGCGCAGGATCGCGTTCTGATCGTTCGACAGGCGCACCGTACCGTCGCCGTGCTTGCGCGCCGCGGCCGCGATCGCGCGCCACTCCGCCGCGGTGGCGTCACCGCGCACGAGCCGAACGATCACGCTCGCGTAGCCCGCCTGCTTCTGCGCGAGCACGTTCGACGCGCGGAACTGGAGCAGGCCCCTCGGCGGGGCACCGGCCGCTGCCGCCTGCGGCGCGGCCACGAGCCGGCTCTGCGGCCTGTCCGCCACGATCGGCTGCACCTTGCGGCCCGCCGCCGCGACCTCGGCCCAGGCCTTGTCGAACTCGGCGCGGAAGCCGTCCCAGCCGAGCTTGCGCACGACGTACTTGAGGCGCGCGCGCGCCTTGTTCTTGCGGTTGCCGTTCCGGTCGAACACGAGCAGCGCCGCCTCGATCACGCCGAGGAGCTGGTCCGCCGGCAGGAACGGAAAGAGGACGTGCGCGTTCTCGGGCGACGTGGACAGGCCACCAGCGACGATCACACGGAAGCCCTGCACGCCGCCCTCGACCCGCGCGATGCAGCCGACGTCGTTGATCGCGCCCTGGGCGCAGTCGTGCGCGCAGCCGGAGAAGCCGATCTTGAACTTGCGCGGCAGGTCTCCGAACGCGGCGTGCCGCAGGAAGGTGCGCGTCGTGGCCTCGCCGTACGGCGTCACGTCGAACGGCTCGTCCTTGCAGGTCCCCGCGAGCGGGCAGCCCGTCACGTTGCGGACCGTGTTGCCACAGGCCTCGCGCGTCGTGAGGCCCACCTCGGCGAGGAGGCGCTGGACCTCCGGCACGTCGGTCATCTGGATGAAGTGGATCTGGATGTTCTGACGCGTCGTGACATGGCCGAAGCCGCGCGAGAAGCGCTCGCAGACGTCGGCGATGCGCTCGAGCTGCACCGATTGCAGGATCCCCTGCGGGATCTTCACGCGGATCATGTGGACGTCCGACTGACGCTGCCCGTAGGTCCCGCGCGCGAGCCTGAACTTCCGGAACTCCTCCGCGGAGAGCTCGCCCTGCTCGAAGCGGCGCAGACCCGCGACGAACTCGTCGATGTCACGCGCATCCGCGAAGTTGCGAAGATCCTCGGGAACCATGCGCCAAAGCTAGGCGGCAGGCGCCGCCCGGTCAAGCATTTCCGCTATTCTTGACCTGTAAACCGTAGATCTGGTTGGGCTACTCGTCGGAGCTCATCTGGACCGACGAATACGCCGGATGGCCGGCGCACGGCGGGTGGAGCTTTCGGACCTCGACGGTGATCCGGGCACCCGGCACCTGGCCCGCGATGGCGTCCACGATGCGTGCGCAGAGGGTCTCGAGCAGCTTGTAGGTGCTCGAGGTGCCGATCTCGACGACCAGCTCGCAAAGGCCCCGGTAGTCGATCGTGTCACGCAGCGCATCGGAGTCGGCCGCGCGCGCGACGTTCTTCTCGATCTGGACGTCCACCGAGAAGCTGCGGAAGACCTTCCGCTCGGCCGCGGTCCAGCCGTGCTTCGCCTCGAAGTGGATCCCCGAGACGACGATGCGAGCGTCGCGGCGTGGCAAGAGCGAGGGCTAGTGCTGCCCGTCAAGAGTTATACGGCATTCGAGCATGACGCGCTCCTCGGCTTGCCAGGAGAAAGCAGCACTCGCGCCCGCGGAGCGGGCGCAAGACAAACACCTAGTGCCGCTCGTCGGCCCCGCTGGATTCTGCTGGGTCACGGGCAGCACTAGGTATCTC
>CAZQJC010000273.1:0-34789 GCA_964593795.1 uncultured Myxococcales bacterium
TGCGCAACCTTCGCGACCAGCTCCGCACCTACGTCCTGCCACCCCGCCGCTCCGACCGTTCGTACCCCCGAGCCGTGAAGCTCAAGATGAGCAATTACGCGCGCAAGCGCCCCAAGCTTCGCGCAAAGTGACCGGCATTGGCGCTAGCCCGAACCGGGCGGCTTCGGTCAGCGCGCGCCACGTTTGCGGAGGATGGCGACGAGCTCGCGCTTGCCCATGCGCTCGGCGGCCGCGAGGAACGACTCGCCGGTCTGCGGGAACGAGCCCGCCGCGTCCACGCCGAGATCGAGGAGCTGCACGAGCTCCGCAGGATCGTCTCCCCAGATCACGTCGATCATGCGAAGCGTGGCCTCGGCCTTGTCCCTGGGCGGTGGCGGCTTGATGGGGGGGAGCTTGTCGGCCTCGAGCGCGCCGCGCGATTGGAGGAGCTTGACGACCGCCTTGTGCTTGCCTTCGCGCGCCCGCATGAGCGCGGTGTTGTGCACGGGGCAGCCCAGCCCGAAGTCCACCACGAGGCTCGCGTTCGGGTCCGCGCCGCGATCGAGCAGCGCCCGCACGATCTCGAGGTGACCGTCCTGCGCGGCCAGCATCAGGGCCGGCCGGTCCATGCCGTCGCGTGCCCCGGGATCGGCGCCTGCCGCGAGCGCCGCCTGCGCGGCCGCGGCGTCGCCCGCGTCGATCGCGGTGAAGAGCTGCTCCTGCACGTTGCCTGGCGCCCGCGAGTCAACTGGCATGGCTGAATCCTCCTTCGAGCGCGTGTGCGCTCGATCGCGGAGAATACGCGGCCCGTGGATCAGGCTGGTATGTTCGTGGGGTGAAGCACGCAATCCTCGTGGGGTGTCTCGTCGCGGCCGGTGCCTGCGGGAGTGAAGGCGGGGGGGTGGCGGGCGCAGGTGCTGGTGGCGGCGGGGCGGCCGGTGCCGGCGGCGCGAGCGGAGCGGGCGCAGGTGGCGGCGGGGCGGGCACAGGCGCGGCGGGTGCGGGCGCAGGCGCGGCGGGTGCGGGCGCAAGCGCCACCGGTGGTGCGGGCGGCCTCGGGGGCGCGGGCGGCGCCGCTGGAGTGGGTGGGGCCGGCGGAGCCGGTGGAGCCGGTGGAATGGGCGTCGAGCCGGCGTTCGGCTCCTGGATCGGCGGGCCGTGCCGGACGGCTGCCGACTGCGAGTTCCCGGATCCGCTGTGCGTGACCGGGCCGGAGCTGCCCGGGGGCGTCTGCACGCAGGCATGCACCACGCTTTGCCCCGATCGCGAGGGCTTTCCGATCACGCTGTGCGTGGATCCTGTCGCGGCGGGCCTGCGCGGCGAGGGTCTGCCGCCCACGGGGGGCGTCTGCCTCGGCGGCTGCGCGGCTGCAGCACCGCTCTGTCGCAGCGGGTATCACTGCGTGACCACGCCGCGCCTGTCCGGCGGCGCGGAGCGGCAGGTGTGCCAGCCCGGCATGGCGCCCCCGTCCGAGGGCTGCTACGCCCAGCTCGACGCGCGCGGCATCGCCTACGAGCGCCTGTCGATCCCCGTCGATCACCCCGACGGTCGTCCGGACATCGACTGCACGGTCGAGGATCCGGTGCGCATCGCCCCGACGCTGCGCGGCCTGCCGGTCCGCTACATCTCGAACACCAGCCCGACGCCATTGACGATGGCGTGCAAGCTCGCGCTGGCGGTGGACGATCTGGCGGCGGAGCTGGCGCGACAGGGGATGACCGAGATCATCCATTACGGGACCTACAACTGCCGCCTCATCGCGGGGTCATCGAACCTGTCCATGCACGGTCATGGCCTGGCGATCGATCTCGCGGGCTTCAAGAGCGGCGCGGGCGAGATCTGGACCGTCAATGACCATTACGAGATGGGCAATGCCAGCCCGGTGACGGCGGCGGGGCAGTACCTCTACATGCTCGCGCACTGGATGTTCGACCAGCGCGTCTTCAACATCATCCTGACCCCGGATTACAACGCCGCGCACCGCAACCACTTCCACGTCGACCTGACGCCCAATCAGCACTTCCTCGGCAAGCCCGGCGTCACCTCCCCCGAGCCGCTGGGGGACTGAGCGAGCTACGTGGCGGCCGGCGCCACGCCGGCTGGTACGATTCGTCGCGATGAAGCGTGCGGCCTCGGTGTTCCTCGTGCTCCTCGGCCTCGGTACGGACGCCTCGGCGGATCCCCCGCCGCGCAGCCTCCAGATGGGCCTTTTCGGCAGCACCGTCTTCCCCGCGACGCGGGACCTCGCGCACAGCCCTGGCGGCAGCTTCCTGTGGACGCTCGGCTACGAGACGGAGATCGGCCTCGCCCCGCAGATGGTGGTGCAATACGCGCAGTGGTCCACCGAGACGCGCTCTCACGGGTCGCTGGGGCTGCTCGGCGGCGTGGCGTTCTCGCCGCTGCGGACGGGCCCGTTTCGGCCGTTCTGGATGCTCGACGTCGGCGCGGGCACGCTCGAGGACTCGCCGCTCGACTATCGCGAGGACAGCGCCCGCAGCGCCTCGACGCGGTTCCCGACGCTGCTCCTGCTCACGGGCGGCGGCGCGGAGGTCTGGACGCCGGGCAACGAGCTCGCCCTCGGGGCGCACCTGCTGTGGGGCAGCTACGTGCACACGCGCGGCGTGGTCGAGCTGCGCGGATCGCACCTCGTCGCGGGGCTCCACGTCACGCTCGGCCCGCCGGCGCTCCAGGTCCTCGGCGGGATCTTCCAGGTCCTCGGCGCGCTGCGGTGAGCCGCGATCAGCGAACGACGCCGAGGGGCGTGCCGGGGGCGGCGAAGGCGACGTCGAGGAGGTCGTCGGTGGTGGCGCGGAGATCGGCGAGCGCCTGGGGCGAGAGGTCCACCGTGCGGCCGGTGCGCGTGTTCGGGCCCCAGTCGACGGCGCGGACCACGACGCTCGCCCCGGTCCTGGGGTTGCGCACGAGGATGCGCGCGTCGCGCCAGGCCGCGATGCCGGGCGTGTAATCGAAGCGCATCGCGACGAAGTAGTAGTCCTTCGCCCGGGCGGCCAGCGTGCCGGCGTCGGGCGCGAGCGGCGAGTTGAGGCTGCGCAGGCGCTCGCCGGTGATCGCGCCGGTCTCGGACGCGGTGACGCCCGTGTCGCGCGGACCGCCGAACCACGACGAGCGGCCGCGGACGTAGCGCTTCCCTTCGATCGTGACGACGTCGCCGTAGGGCTCGGTCGAGACGCCGAGGGCGCGGCGGAGGGTCGGGTTCTGAAGACCCACGCGCGGGATCTGCAGCGCCCCCAGGGTTAGACCAGCGTGCACCTCGCCCGTCCCGGGCGGCGGCGGAGGCGGCGGCTCGGGCGGCGGACAGCGCAGCGACAGCCGGTACGTCGCGCTCCGCGTGATCGGCGTCGTGCCCGCGCGATCCAGGTTCGGCGTGTCCGTCACGTAGATGTAGACCTGCGTGCGCTCCGCGAGCTCGATCGAGGCGAGCCGATCGTCGCCGCTCTCGGCGCCGCGCGCCGCCGCGCCCCCGGCAGGGGCGAGGACCACCTCGGGTGACCAGGTCCCGCCCGTCGCCGTCAGGCTGGCCTCGAGGCGGCCGGCGCTGGCCGTGAAGGCGAAGCGGTGGACGGTGAACTTCCCGGTCGAGAAGTCCTCGGCGATCGTGGCCCCGCACCCGGTGGTCGTGGTCCGCCAGATGCGTCCCGAGGCGAGGTCGTCCTTGCCGTCACCGGCCGCGTCCTCGGCCAGGAGCGCCTCGAGGCCCTGGTCGCCCTCGAGCGCGCCCTCGCCGGGGGCCTCCCCACCGGGGGCGACCGCGTCGCCGCCACACGAGGTCAGGAGGACGAACAGGGAGGGGAGGAGCCTGGCCCGGTTGCGCACGCCCGGGCATTCAGCACGTGGCGTGCCGCGCTTCACCTCACCTGGATCACTGGAAAATCTCGCGCGAGGCGAGGGGCGCGTTCGACGTCCCCGGGGAGCGCGGCCCCGGGCCGCGGGCTGGACCCCGCATGTCCGTGGCGGGCGCGCTCCGGGGCGTCACATCACCTGGATCTGCGCTCCCACGATGCAGCCGTGCGCGCTCCTCGCCGCGGCCTCATCGTCGAGGTGGTAGTAGTGCGCGGAAACGCGCGCGAGGTGCCCCTTGAGGACGTAGTTGAGGCCGGCGTCCCACCGCGACTGCCTGGACAGATCCTGGTAGCGCACGAGCGGCTGCAGTCGCCCCCAGCCGAGGGTCGGCAGCAGGAGCGCTCCCTGCGCGAGGACGCCCGTCCCGTCGGGCGTCGTCCTCGGGTCGGCCGCGCTGCGGGCCGAGTCGTAGTGGTAGAGCGTGGCCTCGACCGTCAGCACGAGGTCCGCAGGCAGGCGGTAGTCGAACAGCGCGTCCACCGAGAAGCCGACGAACGAGCGGGGCTGCCCCGCGACGCCCGCGCCGTCCTTCTGCCCCTGGATCGCGAATCCGACCGCCAGCACGTCCCTGGTGCCGTGGTACGTGTCCTGCGTGTAGTAGCCGGGCTCGGCATCGAGGAGGTCGAGCTGCAGCCGGCCCGCGTAGAGCAGGTTGTCGTGGTCGTTCGGGGCGCCGCGCTTGCCCTGGAACGCCCCGACCTCGTACTTGAAGACCCCCCTGGCCACGTCGCCCCAGAGCGCGAGCCCGTTGTCGCGTCCGGCGAAGATCGACGGATACGCGGACGCGAATGGAGAGTCCCAGGCGAGCTGGAAGTACGGACCGTTGAGGTTCGCGCGGTCGGACGGCGGCAGGAGCCGCCCCACCCACACGTGGAGCTCGTCGGCGACCCTGAGCTCCGCGATCGCGTCGAGGACGCGCACCGGCTGGTGGTCCTGCCCGGTCGAGTCGGCGAGGCTCGTGAAGTCCAGGTTGAGCGTCGCGGACAGGTGCCGATCCAGCTTGCCCGCCAGGTAGACGCGGCCGCTCTCCAGCTCCGGGTCCTTGGAGGTGCCGCCGCCGGGTGCCGCGTGCTGCTGCGCGCGGAACGACGTCCGGACGCCGAAGCCCGCGCTGAGCTGCGGCTTCGTCGCCTGGTCCGGCGGCGGATCCTCGTCCGCGCGCGCGATTCCACACCAAAGCGGCAAGGCCGCCACCCCCAGCCAGAGGCCCCTCACCCCGCCAACGTACCCGGCGGCCGGCGGCCGGGGCAAATTTCGCTCGAGGCTCGCGAGTCTACTGGCTCGCGAACAGCCAGCGCCCCGCGACCCGGCGCAGCTTGAAGCCGTCGGTGTCCTTCTTCTCGCGGCCGGCGCCGCCGTCGGCCTTGTAGGTGAACTCGACGGCCATGGTGCCGTCGTCGCCGCTCGCCTCGACCTTGGCGATCCGCGCGTACATCGCGAGGTACCTGTACTTCGTGGACTGCACGCGCTTGATGCGCTCCTTGTCGCCGCCCGGGTACTTCTTCTTCCGGTACTCGGGCGCGCTCACGGCGCGTCGGCGCAGCAGCGGAAACCGGTGGAGTAGTCCCAGTGGCCGGTGTCGTGCGCGGTGGTGGCGTACAGGCAGCCGTTGCCGTTGATGACCGTGTCCACGTAGAAGCCGCCGCGGAAGGTGCCGGCGGGATCGGCCGTCCACTCGTGCAGGTTGCCCATCAGGTCGAGGACGCCCTCGGCGCTGACACAGCCGGTGCGCGCGCCCGTGCGATCGACGGAGTCGTGGAGCTGGTTGATGCACGCGTCCCCGATGCGCGAGAACGGGTTCGGGTCGTTCGGGAAGAGCTCGACCGCCGGGTGCACCGCGCGGTGGTCGTTGCAGACGCCCGTCATGCGCGTGTTGCCGTAGGGGTACGTGAGCGACTGCGGGCCGCGGCACGCGCGCAGCCACTCGGCGTCCGTGCACAGGCGCTTGCCGGCCTGCGTGCACGCGGCGCCCGCCTGCCGGCCGTTGATGTAGCCCTGCGGGATCGCGCCCCCGGCGCTGCGCGCGCGCATCGTGCGCGAGCCGGGGTTGTGGAACGGCGACCACGGCGCGAACGTGCCGTCCGCACGCACCTCCTCGAGGAACGCCTCCCAGCGGTCGATGCAGAACGTCGTCACGCGCGTCATGCCGGCCGGGCAGCCGCCGAGGCCCGCGGGCTCGGTCACCGCGGCGTTCGGCGTCGGCATCACCGTTCTGTCGCACATGCCCGCGCCTCCGTCGCCCGCAGGGGCGTGGCAGCACTGGATCGCCGCCGGTCCGGGGCACAGGCCCGGGGTCGCCACGCGCCCGCCGTCGCACGCGGCGACGTCGATGCACACGCCGGGGACGCCGGACGCGGTGCAGGCGCCGAGGGGTGGGCCGTCGGAGCGGAGGGCGTCGGAGCGGAGGGCGTCGGTGCGGAGGGCGTCGGAGGGGCGCGGGGCATCCATGCGCATGGGCGCATCGGTGGTGGGCGCGTCGGTGCGTGGGGCGTCGGCGCGGCGGGCGTCGATGAGGGGGGCGGCGTCTACGGCGCGGGCGGAGGTGCCGTCGCCGCAGGCGGCGAGGAGGAGGAGCCAGTACAGGTGCCGCACGGGTCCATGGTACGCGATGGGGCGGGGGGAACTTACTCGTCCACGTCCACGTTCACGTCCACGTCCACGTGGGTCGGATCCTCAGCGTGCAGGCGGGACACACTGCTTGGTCGTGATGCGACCGGCTTGCGCGATGCTGCGGCAGGAGGCGCCGCCGGTGCAGCCGGTGTCGTCGATGCAGGTGTACGTGCAGATGCGGCGCGTGGTCGAGACGCGGGTGCAGCGGTTGCCATCGGCGCCGCAGGCGGCGTCGCTCGTGCAGGCGCGGCCGAGCTTCGACACGTCCGCCATCGGGTCGCGCTTCGGGTTCGCGTCCACGCCGTGCACGCCGTACATCGTGTGGAAGCCGTAGCCCTGGTCGTCGTCGAAACCGGCCGTCAGCTCGGAGACCTTGACCGGCACCACCTTGCCGCGCGTCTGGTTGGTGAGCGCGACGATGAGCCTCTCCGCGGAGGCCTCGGTGCCGGCGTTCGAGAAGCTCGTCGAGGTGATGACGTTGAGGTCCTTCTTGTCGGCCTTGGCCGGGTTCTGCCAGAAGGCCTGGCCGAGGGCGTAGGTGTCGCAGCCGTTCGCGAGCACGATCTGGTGCCCT
Organism: uncultured Myxococcales bacterium; assembly: GCA_964593795.1. Taxonomy (GTDB): domain Bacteria; phylum Myxococcota_A; class Polyangia; order JAHFDS01; family JAHFDS01; genus JAHFDS01. Next base: position 7,025 of record CAZQJC010000273.1, read on the forward strand.
CGCAGCATCTCCATGCCCGGGATCTTGCTGTCGTCGAGGTCGCCTTCCTCGGTCTTCTTCCAGTTCGAGAGCGCGAAGCCGTAGAGCGGGCCCGAGTGCCCCTCGAAGATCACGACCTCGCGCTTGGCGAAGCTCTCGCGCATGTCGTTCTCGAGGACCTTGCCGCCCTCGTCCGTGTCGGGATCGGGGCCGGGGATGCTCTTCGACGCGTCACCCGGGTGGAAGATCCAGAGCTTGACCACCACGTCCTTGCCGTTCGAGGTCACGGTCTTCGTGAGCGGGGCGCTCGTGCGCAGGAGCTTGTCGTACGAGGCCACCGGCGACGCGAAGCCGCTCCTGACGGCCCAGTTGTAGAGGTTGCGCGAGCCGATGATGTCGTAGCGGTTGTGGTAGTCCCAGCCGAAGTGCGCGGCGATCGTGAGCTCGCCGTCGGCGAAGAGGCGGTCGTACGCGAGGTACGCGTCCTTGGTCGCGGCCTGCGGCGCGACGAGCAGGTCCAGCGTCTCGAGCTGCTCCGGCGCGAGCTTCGACGGGTCGAAGTCGGTCCACGGTGAATCGCGGTACCACTCGTGGTTGAACTCGAGCCGGGCGAGGTCCTCGTTCGGGACCTTGCCGATCTTGAGCGGGACGCGCTTGCCACCCTCGGCGGACGTGCCCGGGAGCTTGCCGATGAGCGTGCGCGCGCCCGCGATCTGCACCTTGAACGTGAAGCGGAAGGTGGTCTTGTCGACCGCCTCGATCGTGCCGTTCTCCTCGGAGGCGAAGCGCGTCAGCGCGTTGAAGCCGCCGTAGCCGTTGTTGGCGTCGTGGTCTTCCTTGTCGATGAGGTACTGGTTGAGGAACCAGCTGATGGCGATGTCCTTGAGCTGCACCAGCTCCTGCGCGCGCTTCTTCCGCTCGGCCTCGGGCTTGTCGGCCAGCGCCGCCTCGATGGTGACCGTCGAGGTCGCCGAGGCCCAGTACTCCTTGGCCGACGTCGAGTAGAAGTTGTCCTGCTTGCCCTCGGGCACGACCTCCTCGTCCGCGCGCTCGTCGTCTGGCGAGACGTCCTCGCCTCCGCAACCGGCCTGCGCGAGCCCGAACAGCGACAGGGCACCGAGGATCGAGAGGGACTGGAGCGACTTGAGGGTCGGCATGGCCCCGGGAAGAGCAACCCCCGGGCCATGCCCACATGTGGGTCATTCTCGGCAGTTGCGGGGTCGGTGGCCGGTCGGGTGGTCGGGGCTGCTGTCCGCAGCGGGTGGCTGACGGAGTGGCCAGGACGCGCGGCGTCAGCCGGCGGCGCAGGTCCCGCCTATGCACTTGAGGCCCGCGCAGCAGGTGAGCGACGGCCCGCACAGGAGCCCATCGGTCTGGCAGCAGATCGGCTCGGCCGCGGCGGGTGCCGGGGTTGCTGCCGGGACGGTCAGGCTCGAGCCCTGGCTCCCGGATGGGTCGGTGCCGATGTTGCAGCCGCCGGCCCGCGCCGTCGCCAGGCTGAAGTGGGTGTTCGATCCAGATAGCTTCTTGTCGGCGAACTTGCCGCCGACGTTCTCGTAGAGGGCGGTGTTGCCGAGCCGCGTCCAGAGGAGCTCGACGCCCGCGGTCTGGCCAGGGATGGGCACGGTGAGCGTGACCGGCTTGCCGAAGCGGAAGCCCTCGGGCTCGAGGCGATAGACCGGGCTCGCCCAGGTCGGGAGCCCCGGGGGTGAGAGCTTGGTCGACGTCAGCGTGATCTCGACGCTGCTCATTCCCGCCGGTAGGGCGCCGGGCGGGACGTCGAGCACCGCGCCCTCGAGCTCGAGCGTGCCGCCCATCGCGGAGGTCACCGTGGCACTGACGCTCTTGCCGCTGCCGAGCGGCCCCTTGGGCTCGGGTTGCTCGTCCTTGCACGCACCGAGGACGAGGACGAGGGTGAGCGCCGCGGAGCATCGACGGTTCATGGGATCCTTGGTCAGGCTCGGAGGAGCCGAACGGGCTCGTCGTAGAGCGCGCCGCCCTCGCCGATGTCGGTGGTGCGCGCGGAGATGAGGGCGTTCGCGCAGCGGCCGTCGCGCAGGTGGCCGCCCTTGGGCATGAGCAGCACGTCGCGCCGCTGGGTCGCGTCGTGCGCGACCCTGACCACGAGGTGCCCGTGCGCCGACTCGAGCCGCGCGAGGCCACCGTCGGACACGCCTGCCGCGGAGTCCGGGTGAACGGTCACGACGGCAGGGCCGGTCTCGGGCCGCGCCCACTGCGAGGACTGCGCCTTCTCCGTCGACAGGGCCATCAACCAGAGCGGCCGGTCGGGCGGCGGCGCAGCCGGTGAGGGCGGCGCCTCGCAAAGGAGGTTCACCTTGCCGCTCGGCGTCGCGAACCGCCTGTCCGCGAACACGATCCGCGGGGCGACGGGGCTGCGCAGCGGCGCGCGCTCGAGAGCCTCGAGCGTGACGCCGTGTGGGCCCAGCGTCGGAGCGACGAGCCGCTGCTTCCACGCGCGGGCATCACCGGCCATGACGTCACCGAGGCCCACGCGCGCGGACATGGCCTGCATGATCTCGAGGTCGCTGCGCACGCCCGGCGGTGGCGGCACGACCGGGCGCGCGACGCCGATGTGGTGGTGCCCGTACGCGCCGAGCAAGTCGTCGGCCTCGAGCAGCGTGGTCGTCGGCAGGACGACGTGGGCGAGGCGCGCCGTGTCGGTGAGGACGCTGTCGACCACCACGACCAGCTCGCGCGACGCGAGCGCGCGCACGGTGGTGTCCGACTCGGGCAGCATCGCGACGGGGTTGCCCGCGGTGATCCACACGGCGCGGATGGGCGGGTCCTTCATCGCCAGCACCTCGGGGCCGAAGCGCGGCTCGCAGACGGTGCGTGGCGCGGCGGCCTCGCCGCGGATGAAGGACACGTCGAAGGCGCCGCGGCGCTTGAAGTAGAACGACGCCCCGCCGCCGGAGATGTCGAGGTTGCCGCTCACGGCCGAGAGCGCATCGAGCGCCCGCACGGTGGCCCCGCCGTGCAGCCGCCGCCCCATGCCCCAGCCCACGAGGATGGCCGCGGGCTTGTCGGGACCGAAGCGGCGCGCGAGGTGCTCGGCCGCCTCCACGGGCACGTCGGCCTCGGCGCACCAGGCCTCGAGCGAGCGCGACGTGGCGAGGCGCTCGAGGTCGTCCACGTGATCGCAGAACTCGCGCACGTCAGGCGCGGTCCAGCCGCGTGCGAAGAGCGTACGGATCACGCCCATCGCGAGGGCGAAGTCGCCGCCCGGCCGCGGCTGCAGCACGCGGTCGCAGAGCTCTGCCGTGCGGTGACGCACGGGATCCACGAGGATCAGCTCCGCGCCGCGATCGCGCTGCCGCCGCAGGATCGGCAGGAGGTGCGGGCTCGACACCACCGCGTTCTTGCCCCAGAGCACGATGGTGCGGCTCGCGTCGAGGTCCTCGAGGTCGTTCGCGTCCTCGACGCCGAAGTCGAGGAGCTGTGCGTGATCGCCCGCGCCCGAGCAGATGTCGCCGCGCTTGATGGTGACCGGCCCGAAGCGCTCGAAGAAGTAGTCCGACAGGTGCTTGAGCAGCCCCAGCGAGCCGCCGCTCCGGTAGTGGAAGATCGCCGCGGGCCCCGACTCGGCGCGGATGCGCAGGAGCTCGCGCGCGACCAGATCGAGCGCCTCGTCCCAGCTCGCGGGCTCGAGCGCAGCGCCGCGCCGCACGAGCGGCGTCGTCAGCCGGTCGGGCGAGTACTGCGTCTCGAGGAAGCGGCTCGTGCGGTGGCACAGGAACCCCCGCGTGTACGGGTGGTCCTTGGCGCCCTGGATCCGCACCACGCGCCCGTCCTCGACCGTCGCCACGATCTCGCACACGTCGGGGCAGTCGCGGTTGCACAGGGTCCGGCGCTGCTCGGCCACGCCCGGACGCTAGCAGGCGCCACGCGCCGTCGCTACTGCTTCAAGACGTACTTCTTGAGCATGTAGACCTCGACGATCACGGTCTCCGGGGGCGACAGCTCGAGGCCGTTGTCGACCATGCGGGCCATCAGCTCCTTGATGTCCTTGTCGCTCCTGGGCGGTTCGTCGTCGACGTCGCTCGTGTCGTGGCACTGGCTGCAGGCCTGGTCGAACACCTTCTTGGCCTTGTGGGGGTCGAAGTCGGGCGGCGCCTTGATCTCGCCCGTGGCGACGTCGCGCGCCTTCTTCAGCTCGTTCTGCCGCTCGCGCTGGCGCTTGGCCTGCTGCTGCAGCTCGGGCGAGATCGCGATGAGGTACGCGGTGACGGCCCACTGCTGCTTGGGCGTGATCTCCTCGTCGAGCACCGGCTTGTCGCTCATGCGCTGCACGGTGCGCCACCAGTCGGCCGGCGTGCGCGGGCGCATGAGGATGGTCTTGAGGTCGTGACACACCACGCACTCGCGGAGCAGCACCTCGCGCCCTTGCCGCAGCGACTTCGGAGACGCCAGCACGTCGAGCGTGGCCTCCTTGGGGAAGTTGGCCGACGGCAAGAGCTCTCGGATGCGCCTGGCGTTGGCCTCGCCGTAGAGGTCACCGCCGCGCGCCGCGCGCGACGCCAGCATCTGCTCCTTGTACGAAAACGGCAGCGACAGGCCCGCGAGCAACCAGGTGAAGAGCAAGAGCGAGACGCCGAGGTACGGCATCCACTCCTCGAAGTGGCGGTACCACCGCATGATCGAGATCTTGAGGATCAGGACCACGCCGATCGTGATGCCCAGCATGATGTGCGCGACCGTCCGGGCCGGGAACTCGACCTGATAGGAGAACAGGCGCGGCACCATCTGCGTCATGAGCACCACGTAGATGCCCGCATAGACGTAGCCCGTCGCGCGGTGGACCAGCATGAGCGAGCGCGGTGCAGCGCTCGTCCTGGTGGCCTTGTCGAACGGGTAAGACCACAGCTTGAACATCAGGTAGGTGTTCGCGGTCGCGAGCAACACGAAGGCGACGCCGAGCGCCGCGCTCACCGAGACATCGAGCTTCAAGGAATCCCCCCCGGGCTGCCCACGCGACCATCGTTTCGTGGGAGGGCAGGGGGCGCAAGAAAAGCGCCCGGATGGGGCGTGTCAGGGGTTGCGGGCGCAGTTGCCGGTGTAGGGGATGCGCGCGCCGCCGTCGACCATCTGGAAGTCCATGGGCTGGATCATCGCGAGGTCGCGCGGGCCGAGGAGCGTGTCCCACTTGGCGGTCGTGAAGCGATCGGACTGCGCCGTCAGCGCCACGTTGCCGCCGTCGGACAGGAACATGCCGTACTTCTGGAGCGCGCGGGCCACGGTACGGGCGCCCTCGTTGGGCAGCGACGCGAGCGGGAAGTCGGGGCGCAGGCGCAGGCGCGCGCCGTAGGGCACGCCGTTCGGGCCCGCGGTGGCGGCCGAGGTCGAGTGGGTCGCAGGGTGGACGTAGACGCCATCGCGAATGCGTGCGTTCGGCAGGATGAAGCGGATCGCGTGGTCGATGTGGCCCGCCGCGACCTCGTCGGCGTTGAACAGGAGCGGGGTGATCGGGTAGCCGGCGGCGTCCGCGCTCGTGCACTGGTCGCCGCGGCCGTTCGCCGGGTACGTGCGCGTGAGATCCCAGACCACGGCGCAGCCACCGGCGAAGGTGCTGCCTGTGATGTTGGCGCGCCACATCTCGTAGAGCTTGTGCATCGTGTCGTGGATGACGAGCAGGTGGCAGTCGCCGTCGCCGGTGCACGCGTAGCCGGTCTCGCCCTCGATGGAGCCGCCGGCGGGGACAGGCATGGGCACCTGGTCGCAGTCGGGCGTGTAGAAGTCGCCCGTCGGCATGAAGTCGCGCATCGGGGTCGCGGCGTCGGCGTGCAGGACCTCGATCGAGAAGTCGATCTGGATGCGGCCGAGGCCGAAGCCGGCGCGCTGGAGCTCCGCGATGACCTGCGGCGACTCGGCGTCGAGCGCGGCGCTCGAGACGTCCTGGTACCAGACGGAGTCCGGCGGGAAGATCCCCGCGCCCATCCCGCCGGCGCCCGCGGAGCCGGCCGAGCCCGCGCTGCCCGCTGACCCCGCGCCGCCCGCCGAGCCTGCCGACCCCGCGCCGCCGCCCGAGCCGGCACGCCCGGCGGAGCCCGCGCTGCCCGCCGAGCCGGCCGAACCGGCCGAGCCCGCGCCGCCCGCCGAGCCTGCGCTTCCCGCCGAGCCTGCGCTTCCCGCCGAGCCTGCGCTTCCCGCGCTGCCCGCCGCTCCGGCCGAGCCGCCGCTGCCCTTGTCATCGCCGCACCCGAGTCCGAGCGCGACCACCATCACTCCGACGGTCCAGGTTCGTTGCATGGGGCGGGATGGTATCCCAGGTGCTCGTGGCTGGCGAAATTGGTCCGACAACCTGGTAATACTCTGTAATGTCCAGCACCGCCCCGGTCGCCGCGCCGACACCGGCGCCCCGCAACTTTCCCGAGCATGATCGCAAGGTCGCGGCCGTCGCGGCCACCGTGCGGGACCTCGTCGGCCGGGGTGGGCCGGTGCACATCTGGAAGGGTGGCGTGCATCACGTGGTGCCGCTGCCCGGTGACGCGCGCTTCAAGAGCCGGCCGGTGGACGTCTCCGCGCTCGACCAGATCCTGGAGATCGACCCGGTCGGCCGCACGTGCACCGCAGAGCCGGGCGTGACCTTCGCGGCGCTCGTGCGCGCGACGCTGCAGCACGGCCTCCTCCCGGTGGTCGTGCCGGAGCTCGAGGGCATCACCATCGGCGGCGCGGTCGCGGGCTGCTCGGTCGAGTCGATGTCGTACCGCTACGGGGGCTTCCACGACGGCTGCCTCGACTACGAGATCGTGAGCGGCGCGGGCGAGGTCGTGCGCTGCTCGCGCGAGGTCGAGCCGCTCCTCTTCGGCATGATCCACGGCTCCTACGGGACGCTCGGGATCCTGACGCGCCTGCGCTTCCGCCTCGTGCCCGCCGCGCCGTTCGTGCGCATGGAGTACCGGCGCTTCGAGGACGCGGGCGCGTTCCACGCCGCGATGATGGAGCGCTGCGCGGCGGCGGACTACGACTTCGTCGACGGCATCGTGCACGGTCCGCGGGAGTGGGTGATGTGCCTCGGCCGGTTCGTCCAGTCGGCGCCGTGGGTCTCGAGCTACCGCTGGCTCGACATCTTCTACAAGAGCACGCGCACCCGCACCGAGGACTACCTCAGCACGTTCGACTACTGCTTCCGCTACGACACCGAGTGCCACTGGCTGACGAAGACGATGCCGCCGCTCGAGTGGAAGCCGGTGCGCTTCGCGCTCGGCAAGTGGGTGCTCGGCTCGACGAACCTCATCAAGTGGTCGGGCGTGCTGTCGCCGCTCCTCGGCCTCAAGAAGCGGCCCGACGTGGTGGTCGACGTCTTCGTGCCCGAGCGCCGCTGCGTCGACTTCTACCGCTGGTACGAGCGCGACTACGGCTTCTGGCCGCTCTGGGTCGTGCCCTACAAGATCCCCGAGCCATACCCGTGGGTGCGCCCCGACCACTACGACAAGGGCGGCGGCTTCTACATCGACTGCGCCGTCTACGGAAAGCGCAACGACGATCCCGCGGTGGACTGGTCCGCGGTGCTCGAGGACAAGACCTTCGAGCTCGGCGGCGTCAAGACGCTCATCTCACGCAACCACTACACGCGCGAGCGCTTCTGGCAGATCTACGACCAGGACCACTACCGCAGCGCAAAGGCCCGCCTCGACCCCCGCGGCGTCTTCGCCGACCTCTACGAGAAGTTCCACAAGGTGGGGTGAAGTCAGCCGACGGGGTCCGGCTCGACTCCTCCGCTTTCTCTCCCTGGAAGGAAGTCCGATTCACGAATGGTAGGGCTCCGGTAACGGATCGCCCGGTGGGAGCGTACCTCTCGCATGAGGCACATCCTGATCGGTCTCCTGCTCGCGTCTTGCGCGTCGCGCTCGGAGGCGCCGCGGGCGCCTCGCTCCCTGGGCGGACAGGGGGGAAGCGACGGACAGGGGGGAAGCGACGGCCGAAAGCGCGCGGAGCGGACGGTCGCCGCATTCTCGGTGCACTGCTACGACGTGGGTCGCGCGGCGGTGGAATCCCTGCCCGGCGTCGAGAAGGTCTGGAGCGGCTTCCGCGGCTTCGAGGAGGTCAACGAGGTGACCTACGATCCCACGCGGGTGTCGGTTACGCAGCTCGAGGAGGCCATCCGCAAGTCGGGCACGCTCAAGCGGAGGCTCGAGAAGAACTGATAGGCACCTTCAGCCCCTTGCGCCTTGCGGGGCGCGTGCCGTCGGGCCCGTCGAGCGCCCGGCGAGCCTGATCCAGCAGGTAGGTACGCGGCGCCGGCAGGGCCTCACGCACCGCGGCCACTGCCGACGAGAAGACGTCCGCTGCGTTCGTGGGCCGCGCTCCCCGCCGCGCGCGGTGCACGTCGTGGTTGCCCCGCACGTACGCGAGCACTCGGCTGACCTCGGTAGGCGTGCGCAGGATGCGGGCGTGGAAGCGGTCGGTGAGCACCTTGCCACCTCGCGACATCATCCGGTTCAGCCCCTTCGCTAGGCGAATAGACAGCCCCTGCATGCCCCGCGACAGCGCGCGCGCGTCCTCGGCCTCGACCACGAAGTGCAGGTGGTTGCCCTGCACGGAGAATTCGCAGAGGCGCATGCCGAAGCGATCGCCCCCCGCGGCCAGCGCGCGGCGGACGACGCGGTAGCCGCGCTTGCTGCGCAGGTTCCACACGTGCGGAAGCACGCGCAGCGTCACGTGCACCGGGAAGCGCGGCGCGAGGGCAGGGCGCCCGGCATGGGTGACGAGGGCCTTCTCGCCGCTGGGCTTGCGGCCCGCCCCCTTGCGGCGACCACCCCACCCGGCGTGCCGCGGCAGCTCGAGCTGCACCGGACGACGAGCGCGACGTGGCATTCTTGAATTAGCATATATATCCGATGCGGCTTCGTCAAGCGTGGATCCCGCACATTCCCACGTTGGTACAGACCGGGGACATCCCTGACAGGTCAGCCCTGCAGCGCGTGATCGGTGTGTTCCGCGCCGGTTACGACCACGACCGTTCGCGAAACTCGACCGCGACGGACGCAGGCAGGTGGGCGGCCCACGAAGTCGACCGGCAGCGGTTGCAGGGGCACGGCGCGGACCACCTTGCGGCGGCGCCTCTCATCGCTCCGGCGGCAGCGCTGGCTGGGGCTGGAGGCCGCGACCGCGGTGGGCCGGTGTCGTCGAAGCTCCGCCACCGCGCCTGTCCTTGCCTTCCGGCGGCGGCGCTCGCGAGGGCGCGAGCTCGCCCGGGAGTCCCCCTCGATGTCGCTCGTCGAAGGATCCGCGTCAGCTACTGGTCCGCTTCGCGGATGGCGTCGAAGGAGCCGGTGATGGTCGCGGTGTTGGCGTTGCAGGTGCCCATGCCGTTGTTCTCCTGGACGGTGCCCGAGAAGGTGCCGACGATGTGGGCGCCGACGGGGCCGCTCTGGGTGATCGCGATCTGGCAGTCACCACAGTTGTTGGACTGGAGGATGCCACCGAGATACCCGCCCTCGGGGCCGCTGTACTGGATGAGCACGAGGCGGCTCTGGTCACCGCACAGGTTGAGCGGCGTCGCGAAGCCCGGGTAGGCCAGAGTGAGCGTGACGTTGCCGTCGCTGCTGGAGCCGACGATGAACGTGCGGCCCTGGGTCCCGTTGTACCGGGTGTTGGTCACGCTGAGCAGCCGCCTCGCCCCGGCGTTGATCGTGACCGAGATGCTGCCGCCCCAGGTGGCGCCACCGGTCCCCGCACCGCCGGTCCCCGCACCACCGGTCCCCGCACCGCCCGCACCTGCGCTGCCCGCACCTGCGCCGCCCGCACCTGCACCGCCCGCACCTGCACCGCCCGCACCTGCACTGCCCGCACCTGCACCGCCCGCACCTGCACCGCCCGCACCTGCACCGCCCGCACCTGCGCCCCCCATGCCCGCACCGCCGCTCCCGGCACCGCCAGCACCCGCACCGCCAGCACCCGCACCGCCAGCACCCGCACCGCCAGCACCCGCACCGCCACCGCCACTCGAGCACCTGCCCGCGGAGACGCGTACGGCCACCGGGTTCATTCCCTCCGTGACGGTGACGGGCATGCAGGCCGAGTAGGGGCGTCCGCTCGCCTCGTCCACCAGCGACACGGCGACGGAGCCGGCGCCGAGGCGACCCTCGGGGAAGGTCACGTCCGCGCGCAGGGGCAGCTCGCGCGCCTCGGCGTGCGAGAAGGTGAGCTGCTTGCTGTTGGCGCCGATGTCGAGCCCGACGACGATCTGCTTCGTCGTCAGCGGCACCCCGTCCGGGCCGCGCACGGTCAGCGACAGCACCGCGGCCACGTCGCGCTGGCAGCTCGTGATGGCGACGAGGCCCCAGAGCCCCAGGACGACGGCCCGTGGCGACATCAGCTCATCTGCAGCATGCGCTCGATGGGCGCGAGCGCCCGCAGCCGCAGGCCCTCGTCGAGCGTGAGCTCGGGCGTCAGATCGCGCAGGCAGAGGTAGAGCTTCTCGAGCGTGTTCTTGCGCATGTGCGGGCACGTGTTGCACGCGCAGCTCTCGTCCATGCCCGGTGCGGCGATGATCTGCTTGTCCGGCACGCGCTTCTGGATCTGGTGGATGACGCCCGGCTCGGTCGCGATGATGAGGACGGGCGCCGGCGACTTCGCGGCGCGCTCGATGATGCCGGTCGTCGAGCCGATGTAGTCCGACAGCGCGAGCACGCTCTCGTCGCACTCGGGGTGCGCGAGCACCTCCACGCGCGAGCCGTCGGGTCCGCCATGCTCGAGCTTCAGCTGCACGAGCGCCTTGGCCGAGAACTGCTCGTGCACCATGCAGGTCCCCGGCCACGCGACGAGGTCGCGCCCGGTCTGCTTGGAGACGAAGCGCGCGAGGTGGCGGTCCGGCGCGAAGACGATGGGCCTGTTCCCGATCTGCTGCACGATCTTGGCGGCGTTCGACGACGTGCAGATGACGTCGCTCATGGCCTTCACCTCGGCCGAGCAGTTGATGTAGCTGACGACCGTGTGCCCCGGGTGCTGGTCGAGGAACCGGCGGAACTCGGAGGCGGGGCAGCCGTCGGCCAGCGAGCAGCCGGCGGTCAGGTCGGGCACCACGACCTTGCGCGTGGGGTTCAGGATCTTGGCCGTCTCGGCCATGAAGTGCACGCCGCAGAACACGATCACGTCGCGATCGACCTTCTGCGCCGCGCGCGCGAGCTGCAGCGAATCCCCGACCACGTCCGCCAGGTCCTGGATCTCGGACTCCTGGTAGTAGTGCGCGAGCACGATCGCGTTGCGCTCCTTCTTGAGGCGCTGGATCTCGCCCTCGAGGTCGGTGGGCAGCCGCTCCGGGTCCTGCTGGCCCGCGGCCGGCTGGTTCGTGACCGGCAAGTGTGTGGTCATCGGCAAGAGTCTAGATCCGAATCCTGTCGAGGCGAACGGCCCCCGCCGGTCATGCTATGACATTGCGTCATGCGAAGGCTCATCCTGGGCGTGGCGCTCGGCGCTGGCGCGACGCTGGCGTTGCTGATCGCGGGTGCGCAGCCGGGCGTCCCCCTGCTCGAGCGCGCGGAGGCCGCGCCGCCGGTCCACGAGCCCGATCCGAACGACTGGCTGACCAACGACGAGCGCAACACGATCCGCATCTTCAAGGACGTCTCGCCGTCGGTGGTGCACGTCATCAACAAGGCGTTCCAGCGCGACTTCTTCTCCGCCGACCTCACCGAGGTGCAGCGCGGATCGGGCTCCGGCTTCGTGTGGAGTCGCGAGGGCCACATCGTCACGAACTACCACGTGGTGCAGGGCGGAAACGCCTTCTCCGTGGTGCTCGACGACCAGTCTCAGTACGAGGCGCGCCTGCTCGGCGCGGAGCCCAAGAAGGACATCGCCGTCCTCAAGATCGAGGTGGATCCGAGCAAGACGCGGCTCAAGCCCATCGAGGTGGGCCAGCTCCGCGGCCTGCAGGTCGGTCAGAAGGTGATCGCGATCGGGAGCCCCTTCGGCCTCGATCGCACGCTCACGACCGGCGTCGTCTCGGCGCTCGGACGCGAGCTCAAGGGCGTCGGCAACGTCACCATCCGCGACATGATCCAGACCGACGCGGCCATCAACCCGGGCAACTCGGGCGGCCCGCTGCTCGACTCGCGCGGCCGGCTCATCGGCATGAACACGGCCATCTACAGCCCGTCGGGGTCGAGCTCGGGCATCGGCTTCGCCGTGCCGGTGAGCTTCATCCGCCGCATCGTGCCACAGGTCATCGCGACCGGCCACGCGAGCACGCCGTCGCTCGGCGTGCGTATCTACGCCGACTGGGTGTCGCAGCGCCTCGGCGTGCAGGGCGTCATCGTCCGCAGCGTCGAGCCCAACACGGGCGCGGCCCAGGCGGGCCTGCGGGGGACGAGCGAGGACGCGCGAGGACGGCTGATCCTCGGCGACGTGCTCGTGGCCGTCGAGGGCAAGCGCACGCGCAACTACGACGAGCTCTACAACGCGCTCGACACCGTGCAGCCCGGCCAGGAAGTGGTCGTCCAGTTCGTGCGCGACGGCAAGAAGCTGCAGGCCAAGATCCGCGTCAGCGCCCTCTGAGCCATGCGTTGCCCCTTCTGCCAGACGCAGCAGGACGACAAGGTCATCGACTCGCGCGAGTCCAAGGACGGCGGCGAGATCCGTCGTCGGCGCGAGTGCGCCGGGTGCACGCGGCGCTTCACGACGTACGAGCGCGTGGCGGACGTGCTGCCGCAGGTGATCAAGAAGGACGGCCGGCGCGAGCCCTGGCAGCGCGAGAAGATCATCTCCGGCCTGCGGCGGGCGTGCGAGAAGCGGCCGGTGTCGATCCAGGATATCGAGCGGCTCGCCGACGAGGTCGAGCGCGACCTGCAGGACTCGGCGGAGCGCGAGATTCCGGCGGCCAAGATCGGCGAGGCCGTCATGTCGCGCCTGCGCAAGGTCGACGAGGTCGCCTACGTGCGGTTCGCGTCGGTGTACCGGTCGTTCCGCGACATCTCCGAGTTCATGGGCGCCCTGTCGGAGCTGCTGCGTGGGCGCGAGGCCGGACGCTGACGAGCGCTTGATGCGCCTGTGCCTGCGCGAAGCCGCGCGGGCGCGTGGACGTCAACGGCCGAACCCGATGGTGGGCGCCCTGGTGGTGGCCGGCGGGCGCGTGCTCGCGCGGGGGCACCACGCGCGCGCGGGGCAGCCCCACGCGGAGATCTGCGCGCTCGCTGCGCTCGGGAGGCGGCCGCCGCGGGGCGCGACGCTCTATGTGTCGCTCGAGCCGTGCTCGCACCACGGCCGCACGCCACCCTGCACGGAGGCCGTCCTGCGCGCGGGCTTTTCGCGCGTGGTCATCGCGATGCGCGATCCGTTCCCGCTCGTCGACGGCCGGGGGATCAGGGCCCTTCGCGCCGCCGGGATCGCGGTGGAGGTGGGGATCTGCGAGGCGGAGGCGCGCGCGCTCAACGCGCCGTGGCTGAGCGTCGTGGAGCGCGGCCGCCCGCTCGTGACGCTCAAGCTCGCGGTGACCCTCGACGGGCGCATCGCGGCGCCGGGCGGCGACGCGCGCTGGGTGACGGGAGAGAGGTCGCGCGCCGTGGTGCACCGCATGCGGGACGCGCACGACGCGATCCTGGTCGGCGTCGGCACCGTGCTCGCGGACGACCCCACGCTCGACGTGCGCGGGGTGCGGGGCGGGCGAGATCCCGTGCGCGTGGTGCTCGACGGCAAGCTCCGGACGCCCGTGGTCGCGCGGCTGCTCGCGCCGGGACCCGGAGTGATCATATTTGCCTCGGCGAATGCATCGCCTTCGCGGGAGCGCGCGCTCCGTGCCCGAGGGGCAGAGGTGGTGCGCTGCAAGGGGGTGAGGCCCGAGCCGGTCGAGGTGCTGGAGGAGCTCGCGCGGCGCGGGATCCTGAGCCTGCTGGTCGAGGGCGGCGGACAGGTCGCGGCGGCGTTCCTGGCCGCGAATCGCGTGGATCGCGCGGCGTTCTTCGTGGCCCCGAAGCTCGTCGGCGCGGGCGGCGTGCCGGCCGTGGGGGCGCTCCCGGTCGGCCGCATGGGTGAGGCGCTGGCGCTCTCGGGCGTGCGCGTGCGCCGCCTGGGGGACGACGTCCTCGTGGAAGGCGCGCTCGAAGGGGAATGACGCTGGCTTGCGGGCTCCGGGCCTGCTAAACGACGGCCGTGTTCACCGGGCTCGTCGAGGCGATCGGCACCGTCGCGGAGGTCAAGCCGGCCGACCAGGCGGTCGTGCTCACGCTCGAGTGTCCGCTCGATCCGGGCGAGATCGGCGCGAGCCTCGCGGTGGACGGCGTGTGCCTGACGGTGACGTCGATGGGCGGCGGCCGCGTGACGGCGACGCTCGGGCACGAGACCCTCTCCCGCACCACGCTGGGCGCGCTGCGGGTGGGCGACCGGGTCAACCTCGAGCGTCCGCTGGCGCTCGGCGATCGGCTCGGCGGGCACATGGTGTCGGGGCACGTCGACGCGGTCGGGCGCGTGAGCGGCCGGAAGGACGCGGGGGAGGCGGTCGACATCGAGATCGCGATGGGCCCGGAGCTCATGCGCTACGTGATCGAGAAGGGCTCGATCGCGGTGGACGGCATCAGCCTGACCGTGAACGCGGTGACGGCCGGCGGGTTCTCGGTCTCGATCATCCCGCACACGCAGGAGATGACGACGCTCTCGGGCAAGCCCGTGGGCGCGGGGGTCAACCTCGAGGTGGACCCGATCGCGAAGTACGTGGAGCGGATGATGGAGGCCTGGCGGCCACGGGTATACTCACCATGATGCAGAGCCGAATGTCACGGGCGCGCGCGGAGAAGGTGGAGCACGCGCTGCACGAGATCCGCGCGGGGCGCATGGTCATCCTCGTCGACGACGAGGACCGGGAGAACGAGGGCGACCTCGTGCTCGCCGCCGATTGCGTGACGCCCGAGGCGGTCAACTTCATGCGCAAGCACGCGGGCGGTCTCATCTGCCTCGCGCTCAGCGAGGAGAAGGTCGAGCGGCTCGGGCTCGACATGATGACGAGCGACAACCGCTCGCCGCGCTCGACCGCGTTCACCGTGTCGATCGAGGCGCGACAGGGGGTGTCGACCGGGATCTCGGCGGCGGATCGCGCGCACACGATCCGCGTGGCCGCGCGGAAGGACGCGCGCCTCGGCGACGTGGTCTCGCCGGGGCACGTGTTCCCGCTGCGGGCGCGGCGCGGCGGCGTCCTCGTGCGCTCGGGCCACACCGAGGGCTCGATCGATCTGGCGACGCTCTCGGGCCTCGAGCCCGCCGCGGTGATCTGCGAGATCATGAACGACGACGGCTCGATGGCGCGCATGCCGGAGCTCGAGAAGTTCGCCGCCGAGCATGGCCTGCACATCCTTTCGATCGCCGACCTCATCGAGTACCGCATGCAGCGCGAGTCGCTGGTCGATCGCACCTTCGACGGCAAGGTGAGCCTCGCGATGCTGGGTGGGCCCGACCTCGAGTGCCGCGGCGTCGCGTTCCGGAGCACGGTCGAGCGCACCGAGTACCTCGGCCTCGTGCTCGGCGACATCACGGCGCCCGGCGACGCGCCGCTCGTGCGCGTGCAGAGCGCGTGCATCCCGGGCGACGTGTTCGGCTCGCGCGCGTGCGACTGCGGCCCGCAGCTCAGGCGTGCGATCGACATCATCGCGGCCGAGGGGCGCGGCGTGCTGCTCTACGTGTTCCCGGCGGGGCGCGTGTCGATGCTCGCAGACATCGAGCGCCACGTGGCGCACCGCGCCCCGGCGACGGGCGTGTCCGCCGAGCAGCTCCGAGACTTCGGCCTCGGCGCGCAGGCGTTGCGCCAGCTCGGCCTCGATCGCATCCGGCTGCTCACCAACAACCCGAAGAAGATCGTCGGCCTCTCCGGCTTCGGCATCGAGGTCGAGGGCCGCGTCCCGCTCGCCATCGCGCCGACCAAGCACAACGTGACCTTCCTGTCGGAGCGCGCGCGCGCCGGCGAGCAGGTCGCCGAGGGTGCGGCCATCGGGGGCGCGGCCGACCGTGGAGGAGCTCGATGAGCGCGACGCTCAATGGTGCGGGTTTTCGCGTGTGCGTCGTGGCGGCGCGCTTCAACGAGCTCATCGTCAAGGAGCTCGTGACCGGCGCCACCGAGGGGCTCGAGCGCCTCGGCGTCGGCGCCGAGGACATCGACGTGGTGCGCACGCCGGGCGCGTTCGAGGTGCCGGCGCTGGTGCGGCGTGCGGCGCTGTCCGAGCGCTACGACGCGGTGATCGCGCTCGGGTGCGTCATCCGCGGGGCGACGCCGCACTTCGACTACGTCGCGGGCGAGGCCGCCAAGGGTGTGGGCGCGGTGGCCCTCGAGGTCGCGCCGCGCGGCGTGGCCGTGGTCTTCGGCGTGCTGACGACCGACAGCATCGAGCAGGCGCTCGAGCGCGCGGGCACCAAGGCCGGCAACAAGGGCTTCGACGCCGCGATGGCGGCCGTCGAGACGGTGCACGCGCTGCGCACGATCCCAGGGCCGGGCCAGTCGAGCGCGCCTCGCCCGAAGCGGAAGACCTGACGTGGGCCTCCGCCGTCGCGCACGCGAGGGCGCCCTGCAGGCGCTGTGCTTCCTCGAGCATCACCCCGAGCTGACGGTGGAGCAGGGGCTCGCGCTGTTCTTCGACCACCTCGCCGGCTCGCGCAGCGAGGGCGAGGAGGACGGCGCGGACGACGAGCCGGTGGCGACGGGCGAGGGGCGCGTCTTCGTCGAGCGCATCGTGCGCGGGTTCTTCGCGCGCCGCGAGGAGATCGACGAGCGCCTGACGGCCGCGTCGCAGAACTGGCGCCTCGAGCGCATGGCGCGCGTGGACCGGAACCTCCTGCGCCTCTCGGCGTTCGAGATCCTCTGCTGCGACGACATCCCGCCCAAGGTCGCCATCAACGAGGCCGTCGAGATCGCCAAGGCGTACTCCACGCGCGAGAGCGGCGCGTTCGTCAACGGCATCCTGGACCGGGTGCTGAGCACGAAGTGAGGGTCGCCTTCCTGGCTCCGGAGCTCGCGCGCTGGGACGCCTCGAGCCTGGATGGCCTGGTCGGCTGGGTGTTCGCGGACGAGCGTCCGCCGCGCGGGGTCGCGGGCCTCCTCGACTGGCGCACCTGCGGTCGCGTGTCACGCTGGATGCAGTCGGGGGCGATCGCGGGGCGTCCCGGCGAGGCGATGCTGTTCCCTCCGGGGCACGGGCTGCCGTTCCGGATGGCGCTGCTGCTCGGCGCGGGCGAGCGCGCGGCGCACGACGAGGCGTCGTTCCGGCAGGCGGTGCGCGACGGGCTGGATCGCGCGCAGCGCCTCGGGCTCCGCCGCTTCGCGATGGGGCTCCTGGCCCGGAGCCCCGCGGTCTCGACGCGCCGCGCCATCGAGATCCTCCTCGACGAGGGGAACGCCCTCGACGTCGACCTGTTCCTCGTCGAGCCGCCCGCCGCCCAGAAGGAGATGGGCGAGGTCGTTCGCCAGCGCCGCATCACCGCGCCTTGACCCTGTGGAAAAGCCTGCACGGTCAGTGAAATTTCTCCAAGGGCCGCGCCGTGTTACACTGCGAACGTGGCCATTCGTGTGCTCGTCGTCGAGGACTCCTCCACGATGCGGTCCTTCGTGGCCGCGACGCTGGAGTCCCACGGCGGCTTCGACGTGACCGAGGCGACGAGCGGCTTCGAGGCGCTCAAGCTGCTGCCGCGCGGCCACTTCGACCTCATCATCACGGACATCAACATGCCCGACATCAACGGGCTCGAGCTCATCCAGTTCGTGAAGAAGTCGCCGCAGTACCAGCGCACGCCGCTCTTCATCATCTCCACGGAGGGGCGCGAGGTCGATCGCGACAAGGGCCTCCGCCTCGGCGCGAACGAGTACCTCGTCAAACCCTTCCAGCCGGAGAGCCTCATCGAGCTCTGCCGGCGCTACCTCGGCAGCCGGCTCGACGCGCCCAGGTCGGCGGACGGATAGGCGCCCGCGGGATGTCGAACGACAGGCTCCAGGAGTTCCTCTCTGAAGCCCAGGAGCTGATCGACGCGCTCAACCGCGATCTGGTCCAGGTGCACCAGCAGTCCGGTCGCGACGATCCCGACATCATCAACGACGCCTTCCGGCAGGTGCACACGCTCAAGGGCCTGTCCGCGCTGTTCGGCGTGCAGCGCGTCGTGCACCTGTCCCAGAACCTCGAGAGCCTGCTCGACTCGCTGCGCCTCGGGAAGGTGCCGCTCGGCCCCGAGGTCCTCGACCTGCTGTTCGAGGCGGTCGATCTCTACCAGCGGCTCATCGCCGAGCTCGGGCGCGAGGGCGGCTCGAAGGACGCGGGCGGTTCGGAGGTCGAGGACCTCGTCCTGCGCCTCGATCGCGTGGCGCGCAAACGTCCCGACGAGGGCAAGACGGCGCTGTCCGACTTCCAGCTCGACCCGGCGATCCTCTCCGTGCTCACGGAGTACGAGGAGCATCGCCTCCGCGAGAACGTCAAGGCGGGGCGGTCGCTGTACCGGATCCACGCGTCGTTCGACCTCATGGTCATCGACAAGGGGCTCGAGGACCTCAAGGCCCGGCTCAAGCCGGTGGGCGAGGTCATCACGTACCTGCCGTCGGCCGAGGGCGGCGCGGAGAACCGCATCGACCTCGACGTGGTGCTCGGGGCGAGCGCGCTGCCGCGCGAGGTCGAGGCCGCGCTGGTCGGGCTCGACGTGGCGGTCCACGAGGTCCCGCGCGCCGTCGCCTCGCCGCGCGCAGCGTTCCCGCCGCCGGATCCGGCGCGTGGGCAGTCCCCCGCGCCGCCGCGCGCGCCGATGGGCGTGCCGCCGGGGCTGTTCGCGTCGGAGAAGGCGACGGTGCCGCCGGCGCCACCCGCGCCGCCGCGCCGCAAGACCACGGCGCCCGGTCCGCCCGAGAGCGGCAGCGTCGGCGAGGAGGGCGGCACCCTGCGGTCGGTCGCGCAGACCGTGCGCGTCGACATCCGCAAGCTCGATCACCTGATGAACGTCGTCGGAGAGCTCGCCGTCGCGCGCGCGGGCATCCAGCACATCGTGGACCGCATCCGCGAGATGCAGGGCATGAGCGACCTCGCGACGTCGCTCTTCCGTGAGTCCCGCGCGTTCGAGCGCAAGCTCGACGAGCTGCAGGCCGGCATCCTCGAGGTGCGCATGGTCCCGCTCGGCCAGGTCTTCGACAAGCTGCAGCGGGTCGTGCGCAAGATCTCGCGCGACGCCGGCAAGGAGATCCGCTTCGTCATCAGCGGCGCGGAGACCGAGCTCGACAAGCTGATCGTCGAGGAGCTGTCGGATCCGCTCATGCACGTCATCCGGAACTCGATCGACCACGGCATCGAGATGCCGGACCGGCGCACCACGGCCGGCAAGCCCGAGGCGGGCACGATCGCGGTGAGCGCCTACCAGAAGGGAAACCACGTCGTCATCGACATCGCGGACGACGGCCAGGGCCTCGACCAGGAGCGGCTCGTCAAGGCGGCGGTCGCGCGCGGCGCGCTGTCGGACCAGCAGGCGGCGGAGCTCGATCGCCGCGAGATCTACAACCTCATCTTCCTGCCCGGCGTGTCGACCAAGGAGAAGGCCGACGAGATCTCCGGGCGCGGCGTCGGCATGGACGTCGTCAAGACGAACATCTCGAAGCTCTCGGGGATCATCGACGTCTCGAGCGAGCGCGGGCACGGCACGAAGCTCTCCATCACGCTGCCGATCACCCTCGCGATCATCCAGGCGCTGATCGTGCGCGTGACGGGGCAGACGTACGCGCTGCCGCTCAACTCCGTGCTCGAGAGCATCATCATCGATCCGGCGGAGGTGCGCACGATCGAGCAGCGCGACGTGATCACGCTGCGTGGGCAGACGCTGCCGCTCGTGCGGCTCTCCGACGTGTTCCGCCTCGACCAGGTCGGGCGTCGCGCCGCCGTGGACAAGCTGTTCGTGGTCGTGGTCGGCATGGCGCAGCACCGCATCGGGCTCATCGTCGACGACCTCATCGGCCAGCAGGACATCGTGATCAAGCCGCTCGGGCGCGCGCTCCGGGACGTCGCGGGCATCGCGGGCGCTACCGAGCTCGGCGGGCAGCAGACGGTGCTCGTGCTCGACGTGGCGGCGCTGGTGGAAGAGGCCCTGACGGCCGAGGTGGCTGCGTGACGGGCGAGACCGGTCGCGGCGGTCGCGCGCCGCTGTCGTGGGAGGCGATCGTCGCGGGCGCGATGCCGCTCGCGGAGGGCGTGCCGCGGGACAGCTCGCGCGGACCCGGCTTCGAGCTGCGCGTCCTGACCTTCATGCTCGGCAGCGAGGAGTACGCGGTCGACATCCTGCGCATCCGGGAGATCATCCGCCTGCGGGTGATCACGGCCGTCCCGCGGGCGCCTTCGTTCGTGCCCGGTGTGCTCTCGCTGCGCGGGACGATCCTGCCGATCGTCGATCTGAGAAAGCGCCTGCGGCTGCCGGCGGCGGCGCTCGACAAGCGGGCCCGCATCCTCGTCGTGTCGGCGGACGACGGCGAGCTGTTCGGCCTGCTCGTGGACGAGGTGCGCAACGTCGTGCCGCTGCGCGCCGAGGACATCGAGGCGACGCCGGCCGTGATCAACTCCGCGCAGGCCGACTTCCGCGCCGGCATCGGCCGGCCGCCCGGCGCCGCGCGGGGCGAGGTCGGCACCGCGATCGTGATCCTCGTGAACCTGGACGCCGTGCTGCGCTTCGACGTGCACGGATCGCGCTCCGGAGGGCGCTAGCGAGTGGCGAAAGTCGACGAAGAGATCCAGCTCGCGGCGTTCCACGTCGGCGTCGAGGAGTACGCGATCGACATCATGCGGATCCGCGAGATCCTGAACCCGGGGCAGCGGTCGAGCCCGCTGCGCCTCGTGCGCGTGCCCAAGGCGCCGCCGTTCGTCGACGGGGTCGTCTCGCTGCGCGGGACCATCCTGCCCATCATCGACATGCGCAAGCGGTTCGACGTGCCGCCGCCAGAGGACGGGCGCACGACGCGCTACGTCGTGGTCTCGATGCCGGTGCCCGGGGCCCCCATGCGCGTGGTGGGCCTGGCCGTGGACCGTGTCAGCCTGATTCGCATCCGACGCTCGGAGATCAAGCCGCCACCGGAGTTCTCCGGCCTCGGCGGCGGGAATGCCGAGCCCTACTTCGCGGGCGTATGCTCGACGGGGGGCCGTCTGATCATGATCCTCAACATCGACCGCATCCTGACCACGGCGGAGAAGATCAGCCTGGGGGCGGCGGCGGAGGCGGGCGAGGGTGGCGCGGCGGGTCCGCCGGCGGGCTCACCATGAGCGGTCCGGACGTGCACGTCGTCTGTGCGCACGAGAGCGCGTCGATCCTGGAGTCGATGCGCGCCGCCGTCGAACAGAGCGGCTTTGCGGCCATCACGACCGACGACGGAGACGAGGTGATGCGCCTCCTGCGCGAGCCCGTGCCACCGGCGCTCCTGGTGGTGGACGTGGCGCTGCCGGGTCGCGCGGGCTTCGAGATCATCGACGAGATCCGCAAGCTCAACCTGCCGACGCGCACGATCCTGGTGGCGTCGGTGTACAGCCAGACCGGCTACAAGAGGCGGCCGGCTTCCCTGTACGGGGCCGACGACTACATCGAGCAGCACCACATCGAGGACGGCCTGCCGCAGAAGATCGAGGCGCTCTTGCCTCGGCCCGCGCAGCAGGGGAGCGACCGCCCGACGCGCCCCGCGGCGAGCGCCGCCAGGCCCGGCCCCCAGGGCGCGGACGAGCGCGCGGACGAGCGGCTCTCCTTCGGCGGCGGCGAGAGCAGCCAGGACGTGGAGTTCCGGGCGCAACGGCTCGCGTGGCTCATCGTCGCGGACGTCCTGCTCTACAACGGCGACGGCATCTCCGAGCTCCAGCGCACCGGGGTCATGAGCCCGCGCGTCCGGCGGGATCTCGACGAGGGCAGGGCGCTCTTCGCGCTGCGCGTGCCCGAGGGCGCCCGTGGCCAGCGCGACTGGATCGGAGAGGCGCTCGAGCAGTTCCTGGCGGGGCGCAGGAGGGTGTAGGTGACGGACAGGACCGAGCGCGACACCGGGGAGCTGCCGAGCCCGGACGCGATCATCGAGCGGCTCCGGCGCGCGCTGGAGGACCCGGACGACGAGGTGCGTCGCGGCGCGCTCGAGCAGTTGCCCCCGGGGTGGTACTTCGGCGGGGTGACGCTGCTCTGCAGCGCGCTCGGGGACTCGTCGTGGCGCGTGCGCAAGCAGGCGGTCGAGCGGATCGCGGCCTGGCCGGATCCGGACGGCGTGGTCCCCGCGCTCATCGCGTCGCTGTCTGAGACGGGCAACGTCGGGCTGCGCAACGCGGCCGTCGAGGCGCTGACGCGGGTCGGACGCCCGGCGGTGGGGCCGCTCGTGACGGCGTACGAGGCGGGCGGCGAGCACAAGAAGATGATCGTCGACGCGCTCGGCGCGATCGGCGAGACCGCCGCGCTGCCGACGCTGTGCGAGGCGCTCGCCGATCCCGACGAGAACGTCCGCGCGGCCGCGGCGGAGGCGCTCGGATCGTGCGCGTCCGACCCGCCGCAGGAGGTGATCGACGCGCTCGCGCGCGCGCTCGAGCGCCCCGATCTACTGACGCGCCTGGCCGCGCTCGAGGCGGGCAGCCGGCTCGGGATCGCGGTGCCGCTGGCCAAGCTGCGGCCGCTGCTGTCGGATCCGATCCTGCGGCGGGCCGCGCACGAGGCGCTCGGCTTCTCCGGAGACGTGGAGGCGCTGCCGTACCTGCTCGACGGCCTGACCGACCGATCGCGCGCGGTGCGCGAGGCGTGCATCGTCGCGATCTGGAAGATGAGGGGGACGCTCGAGGACGAGGGACGCCGGCGGGTCGACGAGTCGCTGCGGCGTGCCGGCGCGGACGTGGTGGGCGGGCTGCGGCAGGCGCTCGGCGCCGAGGACCGGCGCGTGCGGCGCGGCTCGGCGACGCTGCTCGGCGCCACGCGCACCGAGGAGGCCTTGCCGGCGCTCGTGGACGCGCTCATCGACGAGGAGGTCCACGACCACGCGGCGGCGGCGATCGTGGCGTACGGACCTGCGGCGGTGGCCGGTCTCTGCCGCCTCGTGCGCGACGTCGATCCGTCCCTGCGCGGCGTCGTCTACAGCCTGTTCCCGAAGCTCGGCGCGGCGGCGGCGGATCCGCGCATCGCGGCGCTGCTCGTCGATGCGCTCGAGGAGGACGAGGGGGAGACCGCTGCTGCCGCCGCTGCTGCGCTCGGCGAGCTCGGGGGCAAGGAGGAGCTCGCGCCGCTCCTGCGCACCATCGAGCGGGAGGACCGCGAGCTGCAATCGGCGGCGGCCGAGGCGCTCGGGCGGCTCGGCGCGCGGTACTACGACGAGGTGCGCATGCTGGTGCAGGCGCGCGGCCTCGTCGGCTCGACGGCCCCGTCGCTGTGCCGGGTCATCGGCGCGATCGGGCGCCCCGGGGACGAGTCCCTGCTGCTCGGCGCGATGCGCTCGGACGACCCCGAGGTGCGCCAGGCGGCGGCCGAGGCGCTGCCCGCGATCGCGGGCGGCAGCGAGGTCGTCGAGGCGCTCACATTCGCGATCGCGGATGAGTCGCCGGCGGTGCGGGCGGCGGCGGTGCGGGCCCTGGCGAGCCTGCCCGGGGCGCGCGACGCACGCGCGCTGACCGTCGTGGACGCGCTCGTGGCGGCCACGTTCGACGAGCAGCACACGGTGGCCATCGCCGCCATCCGCGCGCTCGGGAGCACGGGCCACCTGCGGTCGGTGGGGCGCCTGGTCGATCTCTCGCGTACGGCGACGTCGCGCCCCGAGGGCGCGGGGTTGCAGGCGCACGCGATCGAGGCGCTCGTCCGTGTCACGCGCGGCGAATCGAAGGAAGTGGAGGAGGTGCTGCTCGAGCTCGTCGGCCACGCGGACCCGGAGATCGTCAAGGCGTCGCTGCGCGGCCTCGGGCAGTACCACTCGGACGCGGCGGTGTCGGCGCTGATCGAGGGCCTCCAGCACACCCGCTGGGATGTGCGGAAGGTGGCGGTGGAGGCGCTCGTCTCTGCGGGCGGGGCGCGCGTGCAGCGAGCGCTGCGCGAGCGCAACCGCAACGAGCAGGACGGGCTCGTCAAGGACGCCATCGCGCGGGCGCTCGGGCGCATCGAGCGCGGAGGCTCCCGCCCACCGGGTGGACGCCCGAATCCGCGCTGACATGCTGCGCGACGAGATCTCCGTGCCCATGTCGGTCGAGGAGTTCCGGCTCCTGCGCGACCTCATCTACGACTACTGCGGCATCTACTACCAGGACGACGCGAAGTTCATCCTGCACCGGCGCGTCGCGCCTCGCCTGCAGGCCCTGCGGCTGCCCGACTTCACCGAGTACTACGCGTACCTCCGGTACGATCCGCGGCGGCGCGAGGAGCTCGACGAGGTCATCGAGCGCATCACGACGAACGAGACCTACTTCTTCCGCGAGGACTACCAGCTCGACGCGCTCAAGTACGAGATCCTCCCCGAGGTGGCCGAGGCCAAGCGCCGCGGCCGGCACCTGACGATCTGGAGCGCCGGCTGCTCGACGGGCGAGGAGGTCTACTCGGTCATCATGATCCTGCTCGAGGTGGGCCTGTTCGAGGGCTGGGACGTGCGCGTCTTCGGCAACGACATCTCGAAGCGGGTCCTGCACGTGGCGCGAAAGGGCCTCTACGGGCGCGCCTCGTTCCGGCAGACCGACCAGAAGTACGTGCGCCGCTACTTCCGCGAGGTCGAGGGCAAGTGGCAGATCAAGGACGAGGTCAAGACGTTCGCCTCGTTCGGCATGGTCAACCTCATGGACGAGTCGCAGCTCGCGATCGTCGGCGAGGTGGACGTGATCCTGTGCCGCAACGTGCTCATCTACTTCGATCTCGCGTCGCGCAAGAAGGTGGTCACGAACTTCTATCGCAAGCTCGTCAAGGGCGGCTACCTGCTGCTCGGGCACTCGGAGTCGCTGCTCAACCTGACGACGGCGTTCGAGATCGTCCACCTCGAGCACGACATGGTCTACCGCAAGCCCATCGGGACGCCGGGGCGGTAGGCAGCGTCGCCGGTGTCGCGGGCGCCGCTGCGCATCCTGGTGGTGGACGACTCGGCCAAGGGCCGCGAGGAGCTCGCGCTCCTGCTCGAGGACGACGGTGCGGCGCGGGTCGTGGCGCGCGCCCAGGACGGCGACGAGGCGCTCAAGGCGGTCTTCGAGCACGCCCCCGATCTGGTCACGCTCGACCTCGAGATGCCGCGCATGGACGGCTTCACGTTCCTGCGCATCCTGATGAACCGCCGGCCCACGCCGGTCCTGGTCGTCACCGGGCACGCCACGCGCGAGACGCAGTGGAAGGCGCTCGAGCTCGGCGCGCTCGACGTGGTGGCCAAGCCCCCGAGCGCCGATCCGCTGGCGCGGCGAGCCTTCGCGGGGGAGCTGCGCGATCGCCTCGAGCGACTGCGCAAGCTGCGCGTCGTCGGCGCGCTCGAGCGCGGGCGCCGCCCCCTGCCGATCGAGAGGCGGCCGGAGCCGGCGCAGCAGGCCGGGGAGCTGCGCGTCGTCGCGATCGGCGCCTCGACGGGCGGGCCGCCGGCGCTGCAGCAGCTCGTCGGCGCGCTCGACGCCGATCTCGGGGCCGCCGTCGTCATCGTGCAGCACATGCCGCCGCGCTTCACGCGGACCTTCGCGGAGCGGCTCGATCGCGCGAGCGCGCTCGACGTGCGCGAGGCCGGGGACGGCGACCTCCTGCGTCCGGGCCTCGTGCTGGTGTGCCCGGGGGACGCGTCGCTCGAGCTCGAGCGCGCCGGCGAGCGCCTCAAGGTGCGGGTCGTCGCACCCACCACCAGGGACCGTTACACGCCGTCGATCGACCGGCTCTTCAAGAGCGCGGCCGAGGTGGTCGGCCCGGACCTGCTCGCGGTGGTGCTGACGGGCATGGGCGGCGACGGCGGCGAGGGCGTGCGGGCCGTGCGGGCGTCGGGCGGCGCGACGGCGGCCGAGTCGCACGAGACCGCGGTGATCTTCGGGATGCCCGAGGAGGCGATCGGCACGGGCTGCGTGGATCGCATCCTGCCGCTCGGCCGCATGGGTGAGCTCATCTCACGGTTTGCCCGGCGCGCTCCGGTCTGACAGGCCCGTCGAGCGGGAGCTCGAACCAGAAGGTGGAGCCGGCGCCAGGGTCGCTCGTGACGCCGATCTCACCCGCCTGCAGCTCGACGAGCAGCTTCGAGATCGCGAGGCCGAGGCCCGTGCCCTTGCCGTGGCCGGCGGCGCCGGGTAACTGCTGGAAGTGGCCGAACAGCCGAGGGAGCTGCTCTGCCGGGATGCCCTCCCCGTGATCGCGGATCGCGAAGCGCAGCCGCCCCGGCGTGCCGGGCTGCTCGACGCGCACGACCACGAGGCCTCCGGTCTCGCTGAAGCGGACGGCGTTC
Source organism: uncultured Myxococcales bacterium (assembly GCA_964593795.1). Taxonomy (GTDB): domain Bacteria; phylum Myxococcota_A; class Polyangia; order JAHFDS01; family JAHFDS01; genus JAHFDS01. The sequence goes on from CAZQJC010000273.1 coordinate 33,327, forward strand.
GCGAGGAGGTTCGAGAGGACCTGCAGGGTCCGGTTGCGGTCCGCCTGCACCGCTCCGTCCGCGACGAGGTCGAGGCGGAGCTCGACGCCCGAGGCCTGCGCGCGCGGCGTCATCTCGGCGACGGCGGCCTTCGCGAGGTCCGAGGCCAGGTGCGTGGCGGGGGAGAGCTTGAGCTTACCCGCGCGGATGCGCTCGAGGTCGAGGAGATCGTCGAGCAGGCTCGCCATCCGGTGCGTCGAGCGCTGCGCGATCGCGAAGGCACGCTGCGCCGTGGGCGGGATGGACCCGAGCGAGCCCGCCGCGAGCAGGTCGATCGAGGCGCTGATGGCCGTCAGCGGCGTGCGGAGCTCGTGCGCCACCATGGCGACGAACTCGTCCTTCTGGTGCTCGGCGTGCTTGAGGGCCGTGATGTCGGTCTCGATGACGACGGTGGACTGCAGCGACCCGTCAGCGGCGCGCACCGGCGTGGTGCTCACCGACAGCCAGAGCGGCTCACCCGCCCGCATGCGGACGGCGAGCTCCTCGACGCAGGGCTCGCCGGTGCGCAGGTGCTCCTCGAGCCGGCCGAGCGCGTGGCGATCCGTCTCGTCGCCGATGAGCGCCGGCTCCGGGTAGCGCCCGATCATCGAGCGGGTGTCCCGGCCGAGCAGGCGGGAGCGGCCCTCGTTCACCCACTCGATGTCGCCCTCGGGCCGCAGGATCACGACGCCGTTCGAGATCGTCGCAGCGACGATGGCCAGCTTGGAGAGCTCGGCGGTCCGCCGCCAGAGATCGATCTCGGTGCCGACCTGCCGGGCGAGGGTCCCGAGCGCCAGCCGCGCCGCCGGGGACAGGACGCAGGGCTCCGGCGACAGGAGACACAGGGCGCCGAGCACGTGGCCCTCGGGATCCACGAGCGCCGCTCCGGCGCACGCGCCGATCCCGGTGTGCGGCAGGAGCGCGCTGCCGGCCAGCGCCGGGTCGTTGCGCGCGTCCGGACACTCGAAGATCCCCGACTGCCGGACGAGCAGTTCGGCGAAAGGATCATGGCGCGGCAGGTCGGGCGGCCGAGGGCCCACCTGGGCCTTGCACCACGTGCGCTCGCGGTCGACGAGCAGGATGCACGCATGCGGCCATCCACAAATTTGCGTGGCGAGCCTCGTCAGGTCGTCGAAGGCCGGATCCGCCGACATGTCGAGCCCCGTCGCGTGGAGCGCCGCGAGGCGGGCTTGCTCGACCGAGATCGGGGGAGGGGTGAGCATGGCCATGTCGACCTAGTGCTGCCCGTCAGAAGTGGACCGGCATTCAGACACGTGAGCTCTGTGCACGCCGGGCGAGGGCAGCACTCGCGCACGCGGAGCGTGCGCAAGACCAGCACCTAGGGCCGCTCGTCGGACCAGCTGGAAGCCTGGGGAATCCCGGACGGGCAGCACCAGGTGTCTCGTTGGCTCGCGCTCCGCGCTCGCGAGTGCCGCCTGCACCAC
>CAZQJC010000274.1:0-9703 GCA_964593795.1 uncultured Myxococcales bacterium
CTGCTTCGTGCCGTGCTCACATCGTGCCGTCGCAGACCCCTTGCCTGGAGGTCTGCGCGGCGGGCACGCTGCCCTTCCCCCGCCCGGGCAAAGCCCGGTCGGGCCCCCTAACCTGCGTCTTCGCTCGCTGCGCTCGCTACGTCCTTGCGCCTCGCTGCGCTCGGCTCGAACACACCCGCCCGAATCACCACGCATCGATCGAGGCACTAGGGGCAGGAACAGGGCCACAGCGAGAGTGGAGTTTCCTGGTTCCTAGTTTCCGCCTCGCGGTGGCCTGTGGCCCGAGCGCTCAGTACTTCATGCGCAGCGTGAAGTCGCCGAGGAGGCCCCAGTAGTAGGCCTTCTTGGTGTTGAGTGTGCGGGTCTTCGCGGCGGTCGTGCCGGGGTCGAGGGAGTCGTCGGCCGCGTCGTGGACGAACATCTGGCGCCAGCCGTAGCCGAAGCGGTCTGCGGCGTTCACGCCCTCGGGGTAGCCGTCGGGCAGGTCGTTGAAGACCTTTCCGCGACCGATGATCGCCAGGCCATTGGCGAAGAAGAGCGTCATCTCCGCGTTGTTCTTGCGCGAGTAGCCGTCGTCGTCGAACGAGCGGTCCGCCGAGCCCCACGGCAGCGTGACGTCGCAGCCGCCGTGCACGTAGAACGCCTGGCCGCCTGCGTCGAGCGCGTGGTTCTCGAACAGCGTGCGGTAGAAGCCGTAGTCGGCGTTGCGCCCCGGCTGCTCGTGGTGATCCGGGCCGGCGCCGAAGGCTTCCCAGGTGGGGATGAGCCACGTGTAGCCATTGACGACCTGCTTCTTCCACGCCCACGGGCGGCCGCCGATCATCTGGTCGAGGTCCTGGCCGAAGGGCTCGCCGAACTGCGAGGTGGTCGAGCTCGAGTGCGCCGCGATGCCGCGCACGATGGCCGGCTGCTTGAGGAAGGACGCGTAGTCGTAGAGGCTCGCGTCGTCCTTGCCGTAGCCCGTGCCGAGCGTCGAGTCCATCGCGCGCAGGAACGAGTTGAACGCCGAGGGCGTCTCGAGGTCGCTGTTGCGCGCGCGGACGGCGGACGTGCGGTAGGCCTTGCCGCGGTTCGACCCGGTGCGAAAGGCGTGGTTGCGGTCGAAGTAGTCCATGAGGATGCGCTGCTCGACGGCGAAGTCGTAGTCGAGGCTCAGCGTCACGTCCGAGTCGTAGATGAGCGGCTGCGGCTTGCCGTCGGCGGCGAGCGGCAGGCGCCCGTCACGGTCGGCGCGCGGCACCGACGGCGAGAGCGCGATGCCCTTGGCGTTGATGCGCGAGACGGTGAGCTCGGGGCGCGCGATCGGGTTCGGCTGCGCCTTGTCGCTCGTGGTGAGCTCGGCGTTCGCCTGCGCCGAGCTGTCGATGCGGACGCTGATCGTCGTGGCGGTCTCCGACAGCTTCGTGACCTGCGCGTCGTTGATGTAGAAGAAGTCCTCCCAGCGGGCGACCTGGCTCGAGAACACGGTCGTGGTCAGGGTCTGTCCGGAGACGGGCCAGCTCGCGCTCGTCTGCGGCATGAGCGTCAACCACGGCAGGTCCTCGGGCGCCTGCCGGTACAGGGTCTCCCACTTGCCGTCGAGGTCGCCGAGCACGATCTCTCCGCGCGCGTTGATGCGCTCGGGGTGCATGTCGAGGATGTTGACGCCGGTCTTCTTGCCGCCGTGCTGGAGCTCGACGTCGCGGTTGTCGAGGCGCACGAGCGGCCGGCGGATGAGCGCGGCCTCGGGGAACGAGCCGACGAGCACCACGCCGCGGAGCGACAGGTACGACGCGCGCACGTCCTTGAGGAAGCGGCGCAGCGCGAGCAGCGTGCGGCCGTCCTGGTGCACGGCGCCCTTGTAGACGTCGGCCTCGACGAAGCGCGGGCAGTAGCCGTCGGCGACGAGGTCGTCGCGGTAGCGCACGATGCGCGAGGCCATCTCGATCCAGCGGCCGGCCTTGTCGACGTAGAGGCGCGGGTCGACGAGCACGATCACCATGCCGTTCGGGCTCGCGCCGGAGCAGCGCGCGGGCTCCCACGACGCCACGCGGAGCCAGTTGATCTCGCGGATGCCGTCGCCGTTGAGGTCGAAGTTGGTGTAGCGCGCGGCGATCTCGCCCACGGTGGGCGGGGGCGGCGGCGGGTCCCTCGGCGTCGGGGGCGCGCAGATCTCGCCCACGGGGCAGAGCTCGAGGCTCTCGGTGCCGAGGGGTTCGTCCTCGGTGGCGCCGCAGCCGGTGAGCGCGAGGGCGGAGGCGAGGATGGCGTGGACCAGCGTGTTGGTTCTCATGCTCCGCTGCCCTGAGCAAGCCCCGTTCCAGCGAGAAGTTCCCGCGATTGCGCGGGTGTCGGCGGACGTTGCGCGAGCAGCGATTGCGCGACCGGGCAAGGCCTGCGCTGGGCCGCCACCTGGCGAGCTGGCCGAGACACGCGTGTAGGATCTCGCCTGGTGTCGTCCTCTCGAGGCCGCGAGCCGCCCAGCGCACCCTCGGCGATCACGCTGCCGGCGGAGGCCGATCCGGCGACCGCTCCGACGATCGCGCAGGACGCCTCGGGGAGCGCCGTGGCTCCGGCCGCCGTCGCGGCGACCGAGCTCGAGAGCTCCTTCGCCACCGGGTCGGTGCTCTTCGCCAGCGCGCACACCCCGCCTCCCTCGGCCGTCACGCCGCCCTCGGGCTCCGAGCCGCCGCCGAGCAGCGGTCCTCCGCCCCCGATCCCGCTCCCCAGCAAGGGGTGCTCGGCCGCGCCGGGCGGAGAGCTTGCGCCGGCCTGGGGGCTGGGGGTGCTCGGCCTCGTGTGCTTGCGGCTGCGGCGAAGGAGGGGGCGATGATTCCGGGGGCGGAGGCGGAGACGGACTCGGAGGCGGACCCGGACGAGCACGAGCACGCGCACGCGCACGCGAGGTGCGGGGGGATGCTCAGTCCTCGACGTCCGGCTCGAGGAACTGCCACTTCACGTCGGGGCAGCGCGTGCGCATGCGCGCCTCGAGGCGGTTGAACGCGAGGGCCAGCTCGCCGGCGGAGAGCGTGGGCGGAACCGTGAGCTTGGCCGCGACCATCACCTGGCCGGGGCCCTGCTGCACCGTGAGCACGCGCAGGACGGTGCCCACCTGCGGGTCGGCGGCGGCCTCCTCGCGCAGCGCGGCCTCGATCGAGGGGTCGGCGCGCTCGCCCATGAGCAGCGACGCGACCTCGCGCGCCAGGAAAATGGCGATGATCGTGAGGAGGGCACCGATGAGGATGCTGCCGATGCCGTCCCAGCGCGCGTCGCCGGTGAGCGACGTCAGCGCGAGCGCGAGGAACGCGATGCCGAGGCCCACCACTGCCGCGGCGTTCTCGGCGAAGAGGACGACGAGGTCGGCGTCGGTCGTCCGGCGCAGGTAGCCCCAGAACCCGGTCGTGCCGCGGCGCTCGTGGAGCGCGATCACGCATTGCCAGAGCGCGAGCCCCTCCATCAGCAGGGACACCGCGAGGACGGCGAAGCCCACCCACACGTGCTCGACCGGGTCCGGATGCATGACCTTCTCGACGCCCTCGCGGATCGAGAAGACGCCGCCGCCGAAGAAGATCATGAGCGCCACGAGGAACGACCAGAAGTACGCGGCGCGTCCGTGGCCGAGCGGGTGGGCGTCCGACGGTGGACGGGCCGCCTGGCGTGCCCCGACGAGGAGCAGCACCTGGTTCATGCAGTCGGCGGCGGAGTGGATGGCCTCGGCGACGAGCGCGCCCGAGCCGGTCAGGAACGCCGCCACGCCCTTGGCGCAGGCGATCCCGAGGTTGCAGGCGAGGGAGCCGAGGATGACCTTGAGCGAGCCGCCGGCGGACACGGCGACACTCTACGCCCGAGAGGAGGCGATCAGCGCGGATTACACACGACGCCCACGGGGGCGGCGAAGTCGTAGCGGAGGCGCGTGCTCACGGTGCGGCCGAGGTCCCACGAGAGGGCGGCGCTCGACGTGAAGTTGGCGGCGGTGGGCGCCGTCAGCATGCTCGCGCGCGCGGTGAACGTGGCGGGGATGAAGAGGATCCAGTGCGTCACCGTGTGCGAGGGGCTCGACGACGGGCCCGCGATCACGCGGCCGTCGCCGCCGAGGAGCTCGAGGGCCGCGCCGGTCAGGGCGCAGCGCGGATCGAGAGCGGCGGGGCGGACGACGCCGAGCGTGGCGGTCGTCGAGCCCGACCAGCTCCCGGTGTCGAAGCCGATCGTGAAGGTCGCGCTGGTGCCGGTCTGGAACGGCGGCGGCACGCACGTCGCCGGGAACTGGACGGTCGTGTTGTAGGTGGGGCGGTGGCCGTAGACGCTCGACCAGCGCACGCGGTGCGCCTCCACGGGCGTGCCGAGCGGCAGGGGACCTGCGGGCGTGCTCGCGACGCCGGTGAAGTCGAAGCCGACGCGCTCGACGAAGTCGAGGATCGACGTCGAGGGGCCGAGCGCCGTGGCGGGCGCGTAGTCGCCGTAGAGGCTCGTGCCGAGGATCGGGATGCGGTGCTCGAGGAGGATGTTCGTGACCGGGCAGAGGCCCGGCGTGAGGTCGGGGATGCCGCCGGCGGAGACGTGGAACGTGTCCGTGCCCTCGAAGCCGAGGACGGGCTCCTGCCAGCCGGTCTCGAGGGCGGGGGCGAGGCCCACCTGCACGAAGGCGTTCGAGACCGCGTCGCAGTGCGCGGCGGAGAACCCGAGCGCGCTCGGCAGGGTCGTCACGCCGCGGGCGACGAACATCTCGCACACGTCGCGCGTCGCGCGGGCCACCTGCGGCATCGTCGCGTTCGACGGCAGGCGCGAGGTCATGGTGAAGAACGCGAGGCGCTCGAGGCGCTCGCGGCCGAGGCCGGCGAAGAAGCCGGGCAGGCCGTCGGCGAGCGTCGCGTGCGCGCGGTTGATGATGCCGCTGTTCGTGTGGACGCCGCCACTATCGCAGTCCCACGGCCACGGGCCGCAGGCGGGCGCGCGCGGCACGTAGCCGGACATGTGCGCGGGCTGGCCGAACGACGCCGGCGTCAGCATGTTGCGCAGCGGGCGCACGCTCGACTCGCCGATGCCCCAGCCGGCGTTTCCGTCGACGAGGTTGCCGAAGAGGTCCGCGTACGCCTCGTTGATCGCGCCGGACTGGTCGGCGTAGGCCAGGCCCGACGACCTCGCGATGATGCCATGGGTCAGCTCGTGACCGACGATGTCGGCCGACGCCATGCCCGGGCAGATGAAGGCGTTGTTCGTCAGGATCGAGTCGAAGAAGGCATTGGGACAGCCGCCGGTCTCGAAGACGACATTGGCGCTCGCGGTGAAGTCGCCGCCATTGCGACCGAGGCCGGAAAATCCATTGCGCGCGGCCAGCGCCGCGAGGCGCCCCATCGCGGTGCTCATGCGGCCGCCCGAGCGGCCCGGCGAGACCTCCAGCGACGGAGGCACGGGCGCGCCGGGTTGCGCGATGCCGTCGATCTCCGCCGTCACGTAGCCGAACCAGCCGAGGACGCCCGCGCCGCGCGCGTCCTTGACCACGGTCGCCTGGTGGCGGCCGCTCGTCGTGTGCAGGACGTCGCCGGTCTGCGCGTCGACGAGCGCGGTGAACGAGCCGCGCGTCACCTGCCACGCGAGGCGGTCGCGCTTCTGCTGCAGGTCGTGGCTGAGGAACTGCGGCATCACGCCGAGGCGGGTCTTGACGGGCGCGGAGAGCGCCTCGTCGATCGCGCCCTTCCACGAGGGATCGACCGGGGTCGCGGCGCGCAGGCCCGCGTCGACCTTGCTCGCGGCGGTGGCCGCGGAGAGCGCCGGGGTGACCGGCACCTGGATGTCACCGCGCGCGCGCGCCATCGTGCTCATCACGGTGTCCGTGCCCTCGAGGCCGACGACGATCTCGGCGCCGAAGACGGGCAGGCGGCCGTGGCGCTGCGCGAGCCGCGCGGTGAAGACGCCGGGCAGCGTGGGGTTCTCGTCGAGGCGCGTCGGCACGTACTGGCAGCGCGCGGAGCCGGTGTGGAAGAGCGTCGCGTGCTCCTCGAGGAAGCGGTACGCGGACTCGAGCGGGTTGCGCTCGCCGGCGAGGAACGAGACGCGGGCGCCTCCGAGGCTGCGGTAGCTGACCTCCGACGGGACGTCGGTGTTGACGCCGCCGAGCGCGCGCGGGGGCGTGCCGCCCGTGCGGCCGGTGCCCTCTCCCGCCGCGTCGAGCGTGCGGCTCGTGGCGACGTCGCCGATCGCGATCGCGCCGAGCGCGCGGCCATCGACCCACGTGACGAGGTCGGCCTTGTAGACGCCCGTGCCGTCGGGCATCGGCACCATCACGGGGATGCGCTTGGCGACCTTGGACGGGACCTGGCCCATGAGCTTCTGCAGCGTGGTGGTGCCGGGGATCCGCGTCGGATCGACGCCGACGATGGTCCCGCGCACTGGCGCGACGCCGTTCGTGACCCACACGAGGCGGCCGGTGTCGTCGAAGTGCAGCGTGAGGCGGCTGCCGATGACCGAGAGCCCACCGACGAAGCGATCGAGCACGACCACCGAGTCGCACGGCTGGCCCGAGGTGCCGACGCGGTACTCGGAAGAGGCGACGTTCGGGTCGAGGAGCGCCTGGAAGCGCGAGACGAACGCGAGGGCGTTGTCGCGCGCGGTGGCGCGGCCGCCCGACCACGACAGCGAGATCGACAGCAGGGCCTTCGAGGCGACGTCGTAGGAGAGATCGGGGGCCACGGTCGACTCACCGGCGAGCGTGGTGAAGAGGGCGCGGCGGGCGGTGGACAGGCTGGCCTCGGCCGCGGAGCCGAAGCGGAGCTGCGGCGCGCCGGTGAGCGGGGCGGTGTCGGCGGCCGTGGCGGCGACGTCGGTGTCGGGAGACTCGGTCGCGGGCTCGGCGCCACAACCGGCACCGAGACCGCTCGCGAGGAGCAGGGCAGACAATGAACGCAGACGGGACATGGATCCTCCTCGCCCGTCGAGGTGACGAGCTGTTGGCGGGCCCCATCGCAAGGGGCGCGCCAGCCGCGGCGCAGCGGAAATCGCGGGCCTGGCGGCGCGCGTGTAGCCGCCCAGGCAACGTCGTGCCGCGCGGGGTAGCCGGCGCGACTACTGGCGTGTCGTGATGGTGGCCAGGCGGCAATTCGACGGGCTGAACTTGACGGGCGTCAGCTCGCGGGGCCGCGGCGCGGTCTACCGTGGTGTTGGTCGTCCGGCCAAGGAACGGAGCGCATGCAGATCGCCACGCTGCCCGTGAACCCCCGCGCCGTCGCGATGAACCGCGGCGTCGAGCGTGTCCTCAACCGACTCGTGCGTACGCGCGATCGCTGGCTCGAGCGCGCGCACCTCGGCGGCCGGCGCGCCAAGTACGACGACGAGCACTACGAGTTCGTCGGCGGCGCGCGCGACGCGCTCCGCAAGAAGCACTACGACAAGAGCCTGCGCCTGCTGTGGAAGGCGGAGGCCGCGGCGCCGTGGTCGAGCTTCCGCGATCAGACGGAGGCGGAGCGTCAGCTCGCCGCCATGGCGCTGCGGGCGCTCTCGACCGAGGAGCGCGCGGCGCGCGAGCGCATGCGGAGCGCGGACTTCAGGGCGCTGCTCGATCGCACGTACACGCCGCGGCAGAAGCAGGCCATCGTGGCGATCCTGTCGGCCATCGGGCACGGCGAGGCCTACGCGTGGCTCGTGTCGGCGTCGCTGCTCGGCGAGGTCAAGAGCACGGGCGCCAAGGCGGCGGTGACGGCGCAGGTGCTCGAGGAGGCCAAGCACTTCGTCGTCATGCGCGAGCTCGTCGAGGCGTTCGGCGTGCCCGTGCCGCGCCAGAGCGCGTGGGAGTACGTGCTGCTCGAGGGCATCCTCGGCGCCAGGGGCCTGCAGAAGTTCTTCGGCATGAACGTCGTCGTCGAGACGATCGCGCTGTCGATCTTCGGCCTCCTGGCCGAGCTGCCGGGGCTCGAGATCCTGCGGCTCTTCCACCTCGACGAGTCGCGCCACACGGCGCTGCCGGAGAACTACCTTCGCGAGTTCCCGCTCACGCGGTGGCAGCGGCGGAGCCCCGTGCAGCGCTTCCGGCGCCTGGCGATGGCGCTGCCGACGCTGCCGCTCATCGGGCTGCTCGAGGAGGACCTCGCCGAGCTCGGCGTGGACGCGTTCGACTTCGGCGGCTCGGTGCTGCGCAAGGTGGTGCGCCTGTCCGAGCGCGCGGGCTTCGACCTGCTCGCGCCAGGGCCAGTCCTGCTGCGCGACCTGAACGCGCTCTTCAACGCGTACTGCAAGCTCACGCGCAAGGACCACCGCTTCCGCGACTTCATGACCGCGGACACCACGCGCGACGCCGAGAGCGCGGCGGTCGAGCGCGCCGTCTTCGCGTAGGTCCGGCTCAACTTTTCGCAAAAAGACCGTGACGCAGCGGGTGTTGCACGTGCAAGTTCGTGCCCCCATGAAGACGATCACCGAGTTCTCCGGCAGCATCCTCCGTCAGGCGGCCGAGGTGCAGCGCGCGCGGCGGGCCGCGGCGCCCGCAGAAGCGCCGCGTGCGCACGACGACGAGGCCCCCGTGGCGGCCGAGGCGCCGGCGGCCGAGGCAGAGGCGGCGGCCGACGTGGAGGCGGCGGCCGACGTGAGCGGCGAGGCGAGCGGTGAAGCGGTGCCCGAGGGCGAGCGCTCCGCCGACGGCGCGGACGACGGTGGCGCGGACGACGCGGACGGTGGCGAGGGCGATGCGGGCGCGGAGGCGGCGGCCAGCGCGGCCCCGAGCTCGCCCGCCGCGGGTGCCGCGGACGCGGAGGCGATCGGCGCGGCGCTCGGCATCACGGGCGACCGGCTCGCGCGCCTGGTCGACGCGCTCGGGCTCTACGGCGGCAAGGCCGACCAGATCCGCCTCGTGCGCGTGCTCAGCGGCGAGGACCCGCCCACGAACGCGCGCAAGGAGGGCGACTTCTATTACGTCGTCGACTTCCTCCCGCGCCCCGAGCCGCGCGGCAAGCGTGGCCGTGGCGGTGATCGCGGCGGGGACCGCGGAGGCCGCGGCGGTGGGGATCGCGGAGGGCGTGGCGGTGGCGGTCGTGGCTTCGGTGGCGACCCGATGCGCGAGCGCGAGCCTCCGCGCGGCGAGGTGCCGTCAGCCGGCGCCGGCTGGACGCTCCAGCGTGCGCCCGGTGAGCCGGGTCGTGGTGGCCCGCGCGGCGGACGGCCCGGTGGACGGCCCGGTGGACGACCCGGTGGCCGCCCTGGCGGCGGCGGCCCTGGTGGCGGTCCCGGTGGACGTGGGCCCGGCGGTGGTGGTCCCGGTGGTGGACCCGGTGGACGGGGTCCGGGCGGTGGACCCGGTGGACGCGGGCCCGGCGGTGGACCCGGTGGACGCGGGCCCGGCGGCGGTGGTGGACGCGGGCCCGGCGGTGGTGGTGGACGGGGGCCCGGCGGCGCTCCCCCGGCCGCAGGTGGCGGCAGTGCGCCTGGCGGGGGCGTGACGGGCGGAGGGGCCGGCACGCCCGGCGGTGGCGAAACATCGGGGGGCGGCGGAACGCCCACCTGATCTCCGCGTTCGCATCGAGTCGGGAGGGTCAGGGCGTGGTGCGAGGAGATCCCATGCGCGCATCCGCATCTCTCCCGCGTCCCGCAATCCGCTCCGCGACCGGTAATCCGTCCGCCGGACGGCCCGCCGTCCGCCGCGGACCGGTATTCCGTCCGCCCGCCTCCGTTCATGCTGCAAGTCCGCGATCGGTGGTCACGTCGCGCCGGCACCGCGCTTGCTCCGCTGGGTCGCCGCGTGTCT
>CAZQJC010000275.1:0-24069 GCA_964593795.1 uncultured Myxococcales bacterium
ACGCGGGGGAACACCGTTCCCCCGCAAGAAAACGCCTAAATGGCCGGTCGTGATCCCGAATCACGGCCGGTCATCTAGTGCCGCTTGCCGCAAGTTCGTTCCGGTGCCGCCCTGGTGGAACCGGTTGCGGATCGATGCCCCGACCGGCACTGCGAGCGCGGAGCGCGAGCGAACGCAAGCACTCCGGCTCCGGCATGCGGCGGGGAGGCACGGACGCTGCGACGATCGGCAACCCGGAACGAACTTCCGGCAGGATGTACTACTCGGTGGCTTCCTTGCTGCCGACGATGGTCATGTTGCAGCCGACCTGCACCATCACGGTCTTGCCGTCGATCTCGACGGCCACCTTGTCGTTGATGTACCAGCCGAACGAGCCGGTCGAGAACTCCTTGACCATCGCGGTCAGGGTGCGGCCGCCGATGGAGAGCTCGAGGGCCTTGGCCTTCTCGCGGAACTCGGTACGGGTCACGGGGCAGGTCGTCTTGGCCATGGGCGGACCATGCGACTGCAATGCGGCGCGGTCAAGAGGTACGATTCCCTGCCAAAGGAGGCTCCATGCGCTGGATCCTGGGTGCGACCCTGCTCGCTTCGGCCTGCACGCCCCCGCATTACTCCGTCGCGGTGGCGCGCGGCCCCGGTCACGTCACGTTCGGTCAGCGTCACCACGACCCCGAGAAGAACGACTACCTGGTCGATTGCCGCGTGACGGGCGAGGGCAAGGTCGAGGACTGCCAGACCATCCCGCTGGAGAGCAAGTGATGCGGCCCCTCGGCGTGGGGCTCCTCGTCGTCGGCCTCGGCGGCTGCGGCGGCGTCACCTGGATCAACGACGTCGCCACGTCGCCCGACGGCAAGCACGTCGTCGTCGTCGGCGCGCGCTACCAGAAGAACATGCTCTCGCCGCCGTCGGTCGACAAGCCCATGCGCTGGCTCTGCGACCGCGACGGTGCAGGCGCGCTCCGCTGCACCGCGGACCGGACGCCGCTGCCGCAGCCCAAGTAAACAGGGACGCCTGGCTTGCGATCCACAGCCCTTGTGTCCCACGAGCCATGCGTCCCTGTTTCGCTCTGATCTCAGCGCGGCGGACGCGCCTTCTCGCTCGCGGGGCGGACGTCGGGGTTGCCCGCCGGGGCGGGCCGCGTCTTGGCAGGCTCCGGCGGCGGCTTCGTGGCGCGCGCGGGCTCGAGCGCCTTCTTCGGGTCGGCCACGCGCTTCGGCTCGGCCGCCGGCTGCGCGCGGTGCGGCGGCTCGAAGGTCTGCGCGAGCGGATCGGCCTCGGACGGCTCGTCCGGCGAGTAGCGCGAGGCCGCGTCCACGAGGCCGCGCACGAGGTCCTTGCGGATGGCCTCGGTGCGCGCGGTCTGGCGCTCGAAGGCGCGCAGGCGCTCGTAGCCGAGGCGCGAGCTGCCGGCGACCTTCTCCATCGCGCGGTGCTGCAGGACGCGCATGACGTTCTGGCGCAGCGACGCGACCGCGCGCTCGACGAGCACCTGATCGGGCCGCTCGAGGTCCGCGAACGCGTACGCCTCGATGCCGTGCTGGCCGCCCCACCAGATGCGACCCACGCGGCCGCCGCGATCGCTCGGCAGGTCCTCGAAGATCGCGAGGCGCCGGTCGGCGAGCGGGTACTCGCGGTCGAAGACCTCGTAGACGAGCGCGCCCTCGTGCCCGGGGCGCACCGACATGACGAGGCCCCCGTACGGCATCTGCGTCACCGTCTCGCGTGAGGCGACCTGCGCCACGAGCTGCGCGCGCTCGGCTCGCGACAGCTCGCGCGGGCCGTCCTGGCGCTTCTTCCGGGGCTTGAACGTGGTGAGGAGGTCGCGCATGTCGTCGATGTGCACGACCACGTTGAGCGCGCTCGCGAGCTTGTAGCCGGCGTGGTAGATGCCGACGAGCTCGAGCTCGCGGGTCTTGCAGTTGACCGCGAGCACCGGGCTGCCGCTGTTGCCCTGCGAGAGCAGCGCGTCGATGACGAAGTCGTCGTGGTCCCAGCGCTTCTCGGTGTCGTGATCGCGCGTGTTCGTGACCTTGCCGAGGTTGAGCGCCGCGAACGCCCCGAGCGGGAAGCCGCGGACCTGCACGGCGTTGCCCGGCACGAGGGCCGAGCTCTGGCCCAGCTTGAACGGGAGGATCGGCAGCTTCGCCGGCGCGCGCAGCACCGTCACGTCGAGCTCCGGATCGACGACCACGCGCTGCAGGTGGATGTCGTCCGCGTCGTAGGCGTCCTTGTCGTCGTCGACGATCGTGATGGTCGAGCTCATGCGCTTGCAGCCCGCCGGCACGTCGTCGCTCGCGGTCTCCGTCACGAGCGGCCACTCGGAGACGTGCTCGTTCGTGACGAGGTAGGTGTAGCCCGGCACGCTGCGCAGGCCGAACGCGGTGCCGTGCGCCACGATGGTCTCGCGGCGCTTCTTGACGTTGCCCTCGCGGTCGTAGGACAGGCACTGGTAGACCGCGGTCGAGCGCACGCAGTACGTGTAGCGCGCGCTCTGCTCGAGCTTCCGCGACAGGGCCGACTGCAGGCCGAGATCGTCGGCGTAGGCACCGAGACACAGCGCCGCGGGCGGAGGCTTCGGCTGTGCGCGGGCCGGGGGGCCTCGGTGGGCGGCGGCGAGCCCACCCAGCGCGAGCGAGACGACGGCGGCGGTGGCGACGAGCCGCATCTCCTTCAGTGTAGCCGACGCTCGCAACGAAGGCCGCTCCCGTGCCAGATCGCCGTCAGCGCCCGGCGGGACAGCTCGACGCGCCCCGAGAGCGGGTCGAGCAGCGTGGCGCCCGCGGCGTCGAGGCGCGCGGCGAGGACCGCGTGCGACTCGCGGCCGCTGCCCGGCGCGTCCACGAACAGGATCGCCGGCGTCGCGGGATCGCCCGAGGCCGCGTCGACGCGCGTGCAGGCGAAGCCGACGCCGCGGAGGCCGTGGATGAGCTGCGCACCCGAGGTGCCGAGGTTCGTCGTGCCGAGGAGCGCCGCCATCTCGCGCTCGCTCGCGGGCAGGCCGTGCTGCCGGAGCAGGTTCGCCGCGGACGCGGCGGCGCACGAGACGCCGCTCGTCTGCAGGACGACGCCGTCCACGACGCGCTCGCCGAGGTCCGGGACGCGCGTGTACTGGCGCTGGATGATCTCGATCGCGCCGACGAGCAGCGCGCTCGCGACGAGGACCCCTCCGCGGCGCGGGTGGCGCGTGGCGAGGGCGCCCTGGGTCGCGAGGCCGCCGAGGAGCGCGAACAGAGCGGCGATGACGCCCCACAGGATCGAGGTGTAGCGGTACTCGAGCCACACCGGCATCGAGGAGGCGAGGTCGGGGTGGAGGCCGACGAGCGCCTGGACACCCAGCAGCAGGGCCGCGACGGGCAGGGCGGCGTACAGGTGGGGCGCGCGGCGGAGGACGTCGTCGAGGCGCAGCCGCGCGTGACGGCGGGCCAGCCGCCGCCACTCGAGCGCGCCGAGCGTGGCGGCGAGCGCGACGAGGACGAGCATCGAGGCCGGTGCGAGGCGGACCATGGCCTCGGTCGTTCCAAGACCCGGGCCAGGCGGGTCTCCGACATGTGGGCCCGGTTCTGGCATGCCGGGGCGGTCGCGAGGTGCTGTAATCGAGCCCGTGGGGACCCGGTGGCTGGCGGCGATGGCGGTGGTGCCGCTCCTCGTCGCGCTCTTCAACCTGCTCGTCGCGGGCGCCGCGCTGACGCAGGGGCTGCGCGATCGCACGCGCCTGGCCTTCGCGGCGGGGCCGGCAGGCGTGGGGCTGTGGGCGCTCGGCTGGTTCCTGTCGGTGTTCGAGCCGGGCAGCGAGGGCGCGATGAGCCGCCTGGCCGCGATCGGCGGGGCGCTCGCGGTCGCGGGCTTCGCCGTCGATGCGCTCGCGGCGCTGCCGAGGCGCGAGTCCCGGCTGCTCCTCGGCGCCGGCGCGGTCGTGGCCGCGATGATATTCGCATCCACACATATGTCGATCGCGGAGCCGCTCGGGTCCCTGCGCTGGCTGGTGCTCGGCCGGGCGCTCGGGATCGGCCTCGCGTTCGTGGTCGTGGTCGCCCGGTGGAGCCAGCTCCGTGCGGGCAACCCCGACGCGGCGCTCGCCCGCGCGTGTCTGCTCGGTGCGGCCGCGACGCTGCTCGTGTTCCTGGCCTCGGCCGGGGCGGCGGTGCTGGGCCTGCGGACCTCGATCGATCCACACGTGTTCCTCGTGCTCCTCGCGGAGATCTGGACGCTCCTCTACATCGGCCATCGCAAGGTCGAGGCCCTCTCGCTCGTCGCGCACGCCGTCACCTACGCGGTCTTCTCGGCCGTGGTCGCGGCCGTCACGGCGGGCGCCTTCGCGCTCCTCGGCGAGCGGGTCGAGCTCGTGACGGTGGGCGTGACGGTCGCCGGCTCGCTCGTGGCCGCCGCCCTGTTCGTGGGCGCGAAGGAGCCGCTCGCCCGGGGGCTGCTGCGCCTCGTGTTCCCGCGGCAGGCGCGCTCGGAAGGGGCGCTCCTCCTGGCGCGCGGGGAGATCGAGGCGCTGCGCAGGAGGCTCGAGCAGGCCGAGCGGCTGGCCATCGCGGGCGAGCTCGCGGCGACGGTGGCGCACGAGATCAAGAACCCGCTGGCGCCGATCCGCGGCTACGCGCAGCTCCTGCTCGAGCACGCGCGGACGCTCCCGGCGGGGGAGCGCGCGGTGCTGGAGAAGGGCCTCGGCATCATCCAGGAGGAGGCCGAGCGCATCGACGGGCGGGTGCGCGAGCTCCTGACGCTCTCGCGCGCGCAGGCGGCGACGCGGCCGCCGGGCGCGGCCGTCGAGCTCGAGCCGGTGCTCGGACGCGTGCTCGCCCTGGCCGAGGTTGAGCCCGGCGTCCGCCGCATCGAGCGCCGCATCGAGGCGCCGCTCGGGCGCGTGCGCGCGGATCCGGTGCAGCTCGAGAGCGCGCTCTTCAACCTCCTCAAGAACGCGGCGGAGGCCTCGCCCGGCGGGCGGATCGAGGTCGCGGCGCGGCGCACGAGCAGCGCCGTCGTGATCACGGTGGCAGACGACGGCCCCGGCATCGCCGAGGCCGACCGGGATCGCGTGTTCACCGCGTTCTACTCGACCAAGGTCGGCGGGAGCGGCCTCGGGCTCGCGATCGCGCGATCCGCCATCGAGGCCTGCGGCGGGCGCCTCGCGCTGCGCGCCGGGGCCGAGCGCGGCACGATCGCCGAGGTGATGCTGCCCGAGCCGGCCGCCGGCGAGGCGCACGCCGCCGAGGTGCTGGCGCTGGCCGGGCAGGAGAAGGCATGAGCGACGAGGAGCCCGGGGCGCGCCCCAGCGTGCTGCTCGTCGAGGACGAGCGAAACGTGCGCGAGCTCGTGGGCGATCTGCTCGCGCGCTCGCGGCTGCGCCTTCGCGCGGTGGGCACGATCGCCGAGGCGCGCGCGGCGCTCGAGCGGGAGCTGCCGGATCTCCTGCTCCTCGACCTCCGGTTGCCCGACGGCGACGGTCTCGAGCTCCTCGAGGCGCTGCGCGCGCGCGGCGTGACCACGCCGGCCATCCTGCTGACGGCCTTCGGCACCGTCGAGCGCGCGGTGGCGGCCATGCGCGCCGGGGCGAGCGACTTCCTCGTCAAGCCGTTCGACAACGACCGCTTCCGCGCGGCCGTGGACGGGGCGCTCGCCCACGGGGGACGCCTCGTGGAGGTCGAGCTGCGGGCCGGGGAGATCGACGCGGCGAGCCTCGGCCGCGAGCTCGTCGGCGCGGGCGGCGGGCTGCGCGGGGTGATGGAGCTCCTCGGGCGGGTCGCCGCGCTCGACAGCACGGTGCTCATCACCGGCGAGTCGGGGACGGGCAAGCAGCTCGTCGCGCGCGCGATCCACGACGCCTCGCCGCGCCTCGACGGGCCGTTCCAGGCCATCGACTGCTCGGCCATCGCGCCGACGCTGCTCGAGTCCGAGCTGTTCGGCTTCGAGCGCGGCGCGTTCACGGGCGCGCACGCCCAGCGAAAGGGCCTCGTCGAGGCGGCGCACGGCGGGACGCTCTTCCTCGACGAGATCGGCGACATGCCGCTCGAGGCGCAGTCCCGCCTCCTGCGCGTGCTGCAGGAGCGACAGATCGTGCGCCTCGGCGGGCGGCAGCCGATCCCGGTGGACGTGCGCGTCGTGGCGGCGACGCACCGCGACCTCGGGCAGATGGCGACGGACGGCCGCTTCCGCAGCGATCTCCTGTACCGGCTCGCGGTGGTGCCGATCCGCCTGCCGCCGCTGCGCGCGCGCCCGGAGGACGTCCCGGGCCTGGTCGATCACTTCCTCGAGCGGTTCACGCGCAAGCACCGCGTCGCGCTGCGCAGGCCGGAGGGTGCGGCGCTGGAGCAGATCACGCGTCACGGCTGGCCCGGCAACGTGCGCGAGCTCGAGAACTTCGTCGAGCGCTCGGTCGTGCTCGGGCGCTGGGACGTGGCGAGCCTCGAGCCCGCGGCGGCGGCGGCCTCGAGCCCGCGGCCGGAGCCCGAGGGTGCGGAGGCGCCCGTGACGACGCTGCGCCAGGCGGTGGCCGAGGCGGAGCGGCGCGCGGTGGTCGCCGCGCTGCGCAAGGCGCGCGGCAACAAGGCCGAGGCGGCGCGCCTCCTCGGCGTCTCCTACAAGACGCTCTTCAACAAGATCCACGAGCACGACATCCGCGAGGAGACGTCGATCGAGTAGCGCGCGCTGCCCAGGTGGGTAAGAGCTTGCCCAGTGGGGGCGTGGTCGGCGCCCGGGCGGCGGCCTCCGTTGCGGGCACGCGCGCTGCATCGAAGGCGGGCATGACAGGAACGCTGCGCCGGGTGGTCTGGGCGATGGCGCCGCTCGGACCGCTCGCGGCGGTGGGCGTCCTCGTGCCGCTCGTCGAGCCGACGCCGCGCGCGGGCTTCGCGCTCGGCTACCTGGCGGTGGTCGGCGCGACGATGCTGCGGCTCGCGCGGCTGCCCGCCCTGCGCAGCGTGCCTCTCGCGGCGATCGCCGGCCTCGCGGCTGCGTACGCGCTCGGGCGGCGCGGCGAGCCGGAGCTCGCGGGCCTCGTCGCGTCGATCGCGGTCCTCTGGATAGGGGGCTGGCTCGGCGCGGCGATCGGCCGGGTCGTGAGCGACGTCGGACACCTGGCGGCCGTGGCCTTCGTCGCCGCGGCGGCCGATCTGTGGAGCGTGGGATCCGCGGCCGGACCGAGCCACGCGCTCGTCACGACCGTCGACCCGGCGCTCCTGCGTCTGGCCGCCCTGAGCGCGCCGGTCGTCGCCACGAGCGGACCGGCGGCGATGCTCGGTGCCGGCGATGTGGTGTTCGCCGCGCTCTACCTCGCGGCGGCGCGGCGACACGGGCTCTCGGTGGGGCGCACGTTCGCGGCGATCGCGGTGGGCCTGCTGGCGGCGGGCGCGGGGGCCCTGCTGCTCGCGCGCCCGGTGCCGGCCTTGCCGCTGCTGGGGCTCTTGGTGATCGCGGTGCACTGGCGCGCGATCCGCGTGCGCAAGGCGGACCGGCCGGCGACGTGGGTGGCCGCTGCGCTGTGCGTGGGGGCGCTCGGGTGGTGGATGCCGTGAAGGAGGTCGTGGTGAGGCGACGCGTCGATGCCGAGGTGACGCTTCACGCCGCGCGCGCGGGCGCCGCGCTGGCGTCGCGGACGTTTCGCGGGCGGGAGCCGCCGGCCTGCCAGGCGGGCCTGCACGCGAGCGACTTCATCTTTCCCGACGTCGTGCCCGAGCGGGCGATCGACGCGTGGATCGCGCAGCAGAGCCACGCCCCGCCGCGCCCGTGAGGGCGCGCCCAGCGCTGCCTCTCATGATTCTACACATCCGCATGAACGGATATGTCTCCGGCGGGCCGCGGAGAGGAGAACGCCAGGGCCGCCAGGGCCGCCAGCCCGGCTTGGGGCTGCCGCTGCGCACGGCCAGCCTCGTTCCCTGCACGGCCGCCGGCTACTCGCCGCGACAGCCAGGCGATGTCCGGCTGGCGTGCCTGGCGGCCCTGGCGTTCTCTTCCTCCGAGATGTGACGAATCGTGAAGGCGCGCCTAGCGCTGCTCGGACAGGAAGAGGCGCACGCGATCCGACGCGCGACCCACGATCGGGGGGCCGTGCCCCGGGAGCAAGTGGTCGAACTGCAGCTCGCGCAGGCGCTGGGCGCTCGCGCGCGCCGCGGCCGGGTCCTCGGAGAGGTCGTCGGCGCAGAAGCAGAGCGCCTCGCCCTCGGTCTGCAGGACATCGCCGCACAGGAGCGCGCGATCCGCCTTGTGCAGGAGCACCACGTGGCCCGGCGAGTGGCCGGGGATCAGATACGGCACGAGGCCCGCGATCGGGACGCCCTCCTCGATGGCCTCGAGCTTGAAGACCGGCGGGCACAGGTCGACGACCTTCGACAGGGCCTCGATCCACTGGCCCCGGCGGCCGCGCGGCAGGAGCGGCGGCTGCCGGCCGTCGAGGTAGGGCATGTCGTCGGGGTGGGCGAAGGCGACGACACCCGTGCCGCGCACGACGCGCGAGAGCGAGCCCGCGTGCGCCGGGTGCGCGTGCGTGACCACGATGCGCGACAGGCGCAGCTCGCCCGTGCGGTCGAGCGAGAGGATGGTCGGCGCGGTGCCGACGGGCCCGGGGTCGACGAGCGTCCAGCCCTCGTCGTCGCGCACGTAGTAGATGTTGGTCGCGGTGGCGTTCAGCAGATCGAGCCGGTAGACGTGCGGCGTGATCTCGACGAGCTCGGCCATTTTCGCGATTGTAGCGCGGCAAATGGGGCCGGCTGCAAATGGCGGCGGCTGCGTGTAGCCTTCGCGCGATGGAGCCGACGGGCCTCAACCCAGCGCAGCGCGAGGCGGTGCTGCACGAGCGCGGCCCGCTCGTCGTGCTGGCCGGCGCGGGCAGCGGCAAGACGCGCGTCATCACGCACCGCCTCGCGCACCTCGCGGCCCGGGGCGCCCACCCGGCGCGCCTGCTCGCCGTCACGTTCACCAACAAGGCCGCCGGCGAGATGCGGGCACGCGCCGCGGCGCTCTCGGGCGGCGACCTCGGCGGGATGTGGATCTCGACGTTCCACGCGGCCGCGATGCGCATCCTCCGCCAGCACGCGGCGCACGTGGGCCTGCCGCGCGAGTTCGTGCTCTACGACGACGACGACCAGAAGAAGCTCCTCGTGCGCGTCCTCGGCGAGCTCGGCATGGAGGGCCGCTCGGTGCCGCTCGGCCAGCTCCGGAGCCGCATCGACCTCGCCAAGAACCGATACATCCGCCCGGACGCATATCCCGAGGACGACTGGATCGACACGGTCGTGGCGCGCGCGTACGCGGCCTACGAGAAGCGGCTCGCCGAGGCGGGCGCGCTGGACTTCTCGGGCCTGCTCGTCAAGGCGCTCGATCTGGTGCGCGGCGACGACGCGGTGGGGCGACGGCTGCGCGAGCGCTTCGACCACGTGCTCGTCGACGAGTTCCAGGACAGCTCGCCCGTCCAGTACGAGCTCGTGCGCGCGCTCGCGTCCGAGACGCGGAACCTCTGCGTGGTCGGCGACGACGACCAGTCCATCTACCGCTGGCGCGGCGCGGACGTGGCGAACCTCGTCGACTTCGAGCGCGACTGGCCCGACGCGCACGTGGTCAAGCTCGAGCAGAACTACCGCTCGACGCGGACGATCCTCGCGGCCGCGAACGCCGTCATCGCGCGCAACCCGTACCGCCGCAAGAAGACGCTCTTCTCCGAGAACGAGGAGGGCGAGCCGATCGTGCTCTACGAGGCGCGGGGTGAGCGCGACGAGGCCGCCTTCGTCGCGAGCGCGATCGCGCAGCAGATCCACGAGCAGGGCTTCTCACCCGCCGACTTCGCGGTCTTCTACCGCGTTCACGCGCAGTCGCGCGCCCTCGAGGAGGCGCTCCGCGCGCGCAACCTCGACTACCGCATCGTGGGCGGCACGCGCTTCTTCGAGCGCGCCGAGGTCAAGGATCTGCTCGGGTACCTGCGCATCCTCGGCAACCCCGCCGACGAGGTGTCGCTCCTGCGCGTGGTCAACGTGCCGGCGCGCGGCATCGGCGACACCACGCTCGAGAAGGTGATCGCGCTCGCGCGCTCGGGCGGGACGAGCGTGCTCGAGGCCCTGCGGCGGGCGGCGGACGGCGCGCTGACGGGCGCGGCCGCGAGGAAGCTGGGCGCGTTCCTCGCGCTCTACGACGAGCTGCGCGCGCTCTCGGCGACGATGGGACCGGCCGACCTCGCCGAGGCCGTGCTCGCCAGGACCGGTTACCTCGAGTGGCTGGCGGCGCGGGCGGACGACGGCGAGGCGCGCACCGACAACCTCGCGGAGCTCATCGGAGACATGCGCGCCTACGAGAAGGAGGCGGGCGGCGAGGTGAGCCTCGCCGAGTACCTCGGGCGCGTGGCGCTCTCCTCCGACGACGACGGGCAGGCCGGCACCGAGCGCGTGACGCTCATGACCGTGCACGGCGCCAAGGGGCTCGAGTTCCCGATCGTGTTCCTGGTCGGCCTCGAGGAGGGCGTGTTCCCGTGGGAGGGGAGCCTCGGCGACGACGAGGCGCTGGCCGAGGAGCGGCGTCTGGCCTACGTGGCCATCACGCGGGCGCGAGAGCGCCTCTTCCTGACGCGCGCGGCCGAGCGGCTCCTGCACGGACGCCAGCTCGCGAACCCGCCGTCGCGCTTCCTCGCGGACGTGCCGCCCGAGCGCCTCGGCATCGTGCGGCGGGAGCCGGCCCCGCGCCCGGCCGAGCGCGCACCCCGCCGTGCGTACCTGGACGAGGACGCGGCCACCGCGGGCCCGCGGGTCGAGTACGACGAGCTCGACCAGCGCGGCGACGACGAGTGCCCCTTCTGGGAGGGCCAGCGCGTGCGCCACCGCCTGTTCGGGGTGGGCGTCGTGCGCGGCGGCAGCGGCGCCGGCGAGGGCGCGAAGCTCGTCGTGGACTTCCCGGACGCCGGTCTCAAGACCATCATCGCGCGCTTCCTGGTGCCCGAGGGTTGACGGCGCCGGTGTAAGGTCCGGCCCCGACGCGCGTTATCCGATGGACGATGCCTTCGATGCCCCTGCCTGGCTCGAGCGCGAGCGTGCGCTGCTCGGCCGCGTGCGCGCGGGCGATCGCGCGGCCCTCGGCGAGCTCTACGACGCGTTCGCGCGGCCGCTCTACACGCGCGTGCTCCTGCCGCGGCTCGGCGACCGGGCGCTCGCCGAGGAGGCGCTCGCCGTGACGTTCGAGCGCGTGCTGACGGGCGTCTCCGCCTACGAGGACCGCGGGCGCTCCGTCTGGCACTGGGTCGCCACGATCGCCGTCAGGCAGGCGCTCGACGTGCACCGCCGCCGCGCGCGCGAGGGCCGCGCGCTGCTCGCGTTCTCGTCGCTCCTGGCGGCCGAGGGCGAGGAGGCGCCGGAGGTGCTCGGCCCGGGCGAGGAGGCCGCGCTCGCCGAGCGCGTGCGAGCGGTGCTGGCGGGCCTGCACCCGCGCTACAAGCGCGCCATCGAGCTACGCTTCTTCGAGGAGCGCCCGCGCGCCGCGTGCGCCGAGGCGCTGGAGGTGACCGTGCCGACGTTCGACGTCGTGATGCTGCGCGCGCTGCGCGCGTTCGAGCGCGCCTGGCGCGGCCGGGAGGACGCATGAGCCGGGACGACGAGGCCCCACCGACGCCCGAGGAGGCTGCGCGCGCGGCGGCGCTCGCGCGGGCGCTGGAGGGCGAGGCGCTCTCGGGCGAGGAGCGCGCGGCGCTCGACGACGGCGCGCTCGGCGCGGCGGGGCTCGCGCGCTTCGCGCGGGACGCGGCGCCCTCGGAAGAGGGCCTCGCGCGCGTGCGGGCGGGCCTGGCGCGTCCCACGATCGTGCGTCGCCGCTGGCTGCCCTTCGGCCTCCTCGGCGCGCTCGGCGCGGCCGCCGCAGTGGCCGTGTTCGTGCTCTCCTCCACGCGCGCCACCGCGCTGCCGGCACCGGGGCGCGAGCTCCTCGAGGCGCAGCTCGACGCGGCGCGCGGCGGCGATCAGGCGCGCTACGAGGCGCGGCTCGCGCGCTGGCGTGAGCGCGTGCACGCGGCGCTCGACGCCCGCTACGGAGCGCGGCGATGAGGCGCGCGCTCTGCCTTTTCCTCGCCGTCGGATGCGGCGGCGTGCGCGACGACGCGCGCCAGTGGTGGCAGCTCGTCCAGAGCTCGACCAGGCGCGCCGACGAGCGGCCGGGGCCCGAGGGGCGCGCGGCGCTGGTGGCCGTGTGCGCGCTGCCGCCGCCGCGCTCGGTGGCGCCCGAAGACGCGCGCGTGGTGCGCGCCGACGCCTGCGCCCGCGTGGCCGCCACCGACCTCGCCGAGGGCAACCCCCGCGCCGCGCTCGAGCGCGTAAAGGAGGGCCTTTTGCTCGGACGCGCCGCCGACGCGACCACCGCCGCGCTGCTCATCGTGCAGGGCAAGGCCCACGAGCGCCTCGGCCGCGCGGTGGAGGCCGCGCGCTCGTTCGCTGACGCGATCGCGATCGACGAGCGCCTGCTCGAAGAGACGCTGAAAGGAACGCCGTGACCCGCGCCCTCGTCCTCGTCCTCCTGTGCGGCTGCGCCGCGGCGCACAAGCCCGCCTCGCAGGCCACACCGGCGGAGCCTCCGGGGGCGCTCGCGCAGGCGCGGGCTCACACCGAGGAGCTCGGGCGGACCGAGGCGGCGCTCGGACCCGCACCCGCGGCCGACGCCCCCGCCACCGCGGCCACGGCCGTGGACTGTCCGGGGGCGCGCGGCATCGTGCACCGGATCTGCGAGCTGGCCGACCACATCTGCGAGCTCGGCGAGAAGGCCGCGACCGACGAGGACAGGGCCGAGATCGCGCGCCTTTGCGCCGACGCGAAGGCCCGCTGCGCCCGCGCGCGCGCGCGCACCGAGGAGCGCTGCGCGAGCTCGACGCCACTGCGGTAGGGCCGAGCTACGCCTGCGGCGGGGCGTCGCGGAAGCAGACGGCCACGAAGGTGATGTCGTCCTCGGGGTGCTTGCCGCCGAGGAACTCCTCGGCGCCCGCGATGATGCCGCCGCGCACCTCGGCGGGCGTCCCGGTCGCGTGCTTCTGCACGATCTTGCGGACGCGGCGCTCGCCGAACGTCTTGCCGCCGGCCTGCGCCTCGACGAGCCCGTCGGTGAAGACGGCCAGCATGTCGCCGGGCCGGATCCGCGTCGTGTCCGCCTGGTACTGCACGACCGGCGCCGAGCCGAGCGGGTCGCCGCGCGCCGCGAGCGTCACGAACGTGTTCGGCGAGCGGTAGATGTACGGCAGCACGTTGCCCGCGTTCGCGTAGCGCACCTCGCCGCGCAACGGGTCGATGATGAGCGCGATGCAGGTCATGTACACCTCGCCGCGCCCTGCCCCGTAGATCGCGCGGTTGAGGTCGGAGAGCAGCGACGCCACCGACTGCGCGCTCGTGTCCGCGCCCTCGCGCAGGAGCGGCAGCGTGTCGAGGTACCCGCGGGCCGTCGCGCCGAAGATCGCGGCGGGCACGCCGTGGCCCTCGACGTCGCCGAGCACGATGAGGAGCGACTGGTCGTGCAGGCGCGCCCAGTACCAGAAGTCGCCCGAGCACTGCGACGCCGCGAGGACCGTCCCCGCGAACGAGAGCGTGCCGAAGTCGTGCAGCTCGGTCGGCGGCAGGAGCATGCGCTGGATGCGCCGCGCGACCTCGAGCTCGTTCTCGACCGCCGCGTGCTCGCGCGCCGCCGAGAGCAGCCGCTGGATCCGCTCGGCGAGGAAGTTGAACGCGTGCCCGAGCTCGCCGATCTCGTCGTGCGCGCCGACGGCAACCCGGCGGTCCACCTGGCCGGCCGCGACGTCGGTGGCGGCGCGGACCAGCGTGCGCACGGGCCGGCGGAGCTGCAGCGCGAACAGCACCGCGACCACCACGCCGAGGGCGGCGATCGCCGCCGTCAGCATCACCGAGCTGCGCCACGCGTCGCGCGCCTGGGCGTCGATGCGCTGCCGCGCCTCGGCCAGGCTCTTGTCGACCGCGTCGAGCGAGAACACGAGGTGGAGCACGCCGAAGCGGCGCGTCCCCTCGCGCAGCGGCGCCAGCACCTCGAGCTTGGGCTTGCCCGCGCGCACCACCTCGCGCGCCTCGATCTGCGCGATCGCGATGGCCGCGCGCACCTTCGGGTCCACCTCGGTCTCGCCGGCGAAGCGCGGGTCGCTGTGCACGACCACGTGCCCCTGCTCGTCGATCACCGCGACCTGCTCGAGCTCCGGATCGGCCCCAGCGGTCGTGGAGACCACCTGCCGGAGGAAGCTGAAGTCGTAGCCCTTGACCGCGCTCTCGCTCACGAGCGCGAGGTTCCGGGCCAGCGCCAGCGCCTTGATGCGCATCGCGTGCTTGGCGTTCTCGGTGCGCGCGGCGAGCTCGGCGCCGAGCGCAGCCTGCTGCCGAGAGATGAGGTAACCGGACAGCGTCGGGATGACCAGCGCCAGGACGAGGAGCTGCGCGATCACCAGCTTCGCGGCGATGCCGAGGCCGCGCCGGAAGGGCGCCGGCACGTCCGCGCGCGCCGGCTCCGGCACCACCGTCGCATCCACGAGCGGCCTGCGCTCCCCTGCCGGCCCCCGGGCCGCGTCGACGATCACGGTCAGCCGCCGAGGAAGCCGAGGTACTGGCTCGGCTCTTCCGCGGCCTCCATCTCGGCGCGACAGCGCGGGCAGGCGATCGCCGGCAGGGCGATGGATGCCGGCGTCGCGCCCGCGCCGATCTTGATCGGCTCGTCGAGCTCGTGGTCGCAGGACGGGCAGAAGAGCGGATACAGGAGCGAGCTCACCCGCGCGCCGCCGAGGAAGCCGAGGATCGCGTTCGCCTGACGCACCATCACGGGCGCGCCTGGGTCCCAGACGTACTGGCCGGGCTGCGGCAGCGCCCGCATGAACAGGATCCACTCGCGCACACCCGCGGACGTCAGGCGCTCGACGCCGGCGAGATCGAACGTCACCCGCGGCGAGCCCCCACAGCGCTCGGCGAGGTTGCGGTCGCCGAGGCGCGTCGCGAGGTCGGCCGCGAGCCCCGAGAGCTGGGCATGCTCGTCGATGATGCCGACGAAGGTCACGCGGATCCCACGCTCCTCGTCGACCACGCCGCGGGCGAGGCGGGATCCTCTCGGCATCGTGACTTCGTGCTGGGACGGCAAGGCGACCTCCTGACCTATCCGGGCCCCGACGACCCCGGCCCCGCAGGCGGCGGCCCCGCAGGCGCCTGGCTGCCCGCCGGCCCGGAACCCGCCTCAGCCGGCCTCGAGAACACGTTGATGGAGCCCGTCCCGCGTCCCATCCGCGGCGGGCCCTCGACCTCGACGAGCGCGATGATCTCGGTGCGCCGGCCGGACTCGATGTTGAAGACGAGGTGCGACACCGACTCCGCGATGGCCGTGAGGCCGAGGCCATTGCTCGTGCGCGTGAGATCGATGACGCGCTTGCGCTCGCGGAGCTGGCCCGTCAGGAGGTGCGCGATGCGCCCGGAGTCCAGCGACCCGTGGCCGTCGCTCACGGAGAGGCCGAAGGACACGCCGTCGCCGCCGTAACGCACCACGACCGGGCGATCGGGCGGGCTCGCGAGCGGCGTCGTCCGCGCCAGGCCAGCGTGCGGCCGCGCTCCGGACGGCAGGATCGGCGCGTGGAAGAAGGCGTTCATGATGAGCTCGTCGGCCGCCATGGCGAGCGCCTGCGCCCGCCCGCCGAGCCCGAGCCCCCTGGCGTGCGCGAGCAGCAGATCGAGCGCGACGTACTTCTCGTCGGTGTGCCGGAGCTCCTGCTCCACGATGTGCGAGCCGAAGCAGAGGTACTTCTCGAGGCCGAAGATATCGCCACCGACGAGCTTCTCGATCGTGACGAGCAGGTCCTTGGCGAAGCTGGGGGAGTCGCGCGAGAGCACGTTGAGCCCGCCGCTCTCGTCGATGAGCTCGGCGACCGCGCGAGCGGGCGAGCGCGCGTGCACGATGACCGTGTGCCGCGCCGCGTGAGCCTGGGCCTCGGCCGCGAGCGCCTTGCGGACCTCCTCCGGCGGGCCGGCCGACGGAGCCGACGGCGTCGCCGCCACGCCCGCCTGGTTGATCACCTTGACCGCCGCCTCCGGCGCGATCGACGGCGGATCGCTCCCCTTGCGCGGCACGGAGCGCACGCGCACCGCGTAGCGGCTGCAGCGCAGGAGCGACGCGCAGCTCCTCGGGCTGGCGTGCTGCTCGATGAGGACGACCGATTCGGCGGAAGACAAGCGCGGTCCCGCGAATATCTTAGAATCAGGGGGGCGCTCGATCAAGCACGCGGCTCCGGTGCGCCCACAACAGGCAGATTCGGCGCGGCGGCTCCGGCACCGCGCACCTCGGCGTTTCGCGCCGGCCGGATTATGATGCGGGCGGACACGTGCGCGGATCCCGGTTGTGCTTGGTGCTCTGCGCGCTCCTGTGCGCGGGCTGGAACCTGCGCCTCGGCGACGAGAACCACTACCTCTACCTCGTCAAGCGCGCGCAGGCGGCGCTCGACGGCGAGCGATGGGAGGAGGCGGCGCAGCGCTACGAGGAGGTGATGCGCTACGAGCCCGGGCGGCTCGACGGCTACCTCGGCCAGGTGAGCGCGCTGCGGGGGCTCGCGGCGTCGGCCGGGCCGGCGAGCGGCGCGGGCAAGGCGGCGCTCGAGCGGGCGTTCGCGCGGGTCGAGGAGGGCGAGCGCCTCGTGCTCTCGGGCGCGGCGACCACGCGGCGCCTGCGGCGCGAGCGCGCGGCCCTGTACGACGAGCTCGGCCGCGCGGACGAGGCGATCGCGCTCACGGAGGAGCTGCTCGCGGGCTCGGACGATCCCGCGCTCGTCCTCCGCCTCGGTGGCTACCTTGCCCGGCGCGGGCGGGCCGCGAGCCCCGGCACGGCGGCCCGGCAAGAGCCGGGTGACCTCGAGCGCGCCGCGGCGGCCATCGAGCGGTTCCTCGCGCGGAGGCCGGCCGCGATGGCCAGCCAGGACCCCGCCGCGCGGACGCAGCTCGCGACCGTCTACCGGCGCCTCGGCCGGCACGCCGAGGCACGGAGGAGCGCCGAGGGCGCGGTCAAGGCGCGGCCGGGGCTGCGCGCGGCCGAGCTCGAGCTCGCGCTCGCCCAGGCCGCGCTCGGGGCCTGCGATCCGGCGGCACGCACGGCGGCGCAGCTCGATCCCGATCGCGCGCGTCACCCGGAGCTCGATCTCGCGCTCGCCCGCTGCGAGCTCGGCCGCGGCCGGGCCCGGCCCGCGCTCGAGCGCCTCGACCGCCACGCGGGTCCGCGCGCGACGCCGGAGGTGCTCGCGCTCCAGGCGGAGGCCCGCGCGGCGCTCGGCGATCACGCGGGGGCGCTCGAGAGCCTCGGCGCGCTCGAGGCGACGGCGAGGTCGCCCGAGGAGCGGGTCGCGCTTTCGCGGCGCATCGCGGCTTCGCTCGTGGCCCTCGGGCGCGCGGCGGAGGCGGCGACCCGGCTCGAGCAGGCGGCGGCTGCCGCCCCGGCCGCGAGGGGCGAGCTGACCCGCGAGGCGGGGGAGGCCTGGCTGCGCGCGGGCGACGCCGGCCGCGCCCGAGCCCTCCTCGAGCGCGCAGGTGAGCCGGGCAAGAGGCCGCGCGATCCGCGCGTGGCGGCGGCCCTCGGCATGGCGCACCTCGTGCTCGGCGAGGCACCGAAGGCCCGCGCCGCGCTCGAGGAGGCGCGCACCGCGCGGCCGGACGACGCGGCCGTCCTGCGCCACCTCGCGCTCGCGCACCTCGAGCTCGGCGAGACCGACGCCGCCGAGCAGGTCGCCGCGCGCGCCCTGGCGCTCGCGCCGGACCATCCGCTCGCGCTCCGCGTCGCCGCCCGCGTGGCCCTCGTCCGCGAGCAGCCCGCGCGTGCGGTGCCGCTCCTCGAACGCGCGCTCGGCCGCTCGACCGGGGCCGCCCTCGCCGAGGCGCAGCTCGAGCTCGGGGTCGCCCACGCCCGCGCGGGCGCGCTCGAGGCCGCGCGCTCGTCGCTGGCCGCAGGGATCCGGGCCGCCCCCGCCGGCGGCGCGCTCGGCAAGACGCTGCGCCGGCAGCACGGCCAGGTCCTCGCGCGGCTCGCCATCGCCGGAGCCGGCGCCCCGAGCACGATCGCCGCTCTCGAGGCCGCGCTCGCGCAGGCCGACCCCCCCGAGGCGCTCCAGCTCCGCTGCAGCCTGGCGCTCTCGCAGCTCCTCGCGGAGCGGCCCGACGCGGCGCTCGCCACGCTGCGGTCCGCGCACGGCTGCACCCTGCCCGAGCCGCTCGAGGGCCTCGGCGGTCCCTGGCTCGCCGCGCTCGCCCAGCTCGCCCGCGCGACCGACGGCGCGGACGCGGCCGAAAAGGAGCTCTCGGCCGCCGCACGACCATCGGCGAGCGATCCTGCCGGGCGTGAGCTCGCACGCGTCGGGCGCGCCATCGCCGAGCTGCGCGCGCTGGCCGCCCTGCGCCGCAGCGACGACGCGGCCACGGCCCGCGCGGTCAAGAAGCTCGCACGCGACGAGGGAGCCGACGCCTCGCCGGAGCTCGCGCTCGCCGCCGCCGTCGCCGACCTGCGGCTCGGTGCGCTGGACGACGCGGAGCGCGCGATGCGGGAGCTCGCGCCGACCCTGCCCGCGGCCGAGCTCGACCTCGCGCTGGTCCACGAGGCGCGCGGCGAGACGCGCAAGGCCTACGAGGCCCTGCAGCGGGCGCGGCGTCGCGGCGTCGCGGTGCCGCCGCGCTGGCTCGAGAGCAAGGAGCGCCTCCTCGGCCTCGGAGCCGGGCGATGACTCGCCGCCTCGCGCTCGCCTGCGCGCTCGCCGCCCTCCTCGGGCCAACCGCCGCGCACGCCGACGGCGGGCTCGTGGTCGCCCTCTACCTGCCGGACACGCCGCTGTCACTGCAGCAGCTCTCGGACCTCGGCGAAGGCCTCGCCCGACAGCTCGGCGGGGCCCTCTCCACCCCCGTCGTCGCGCGCGCCTATCGCAAGGAGGACGACTTCACCACGGCGCTGCGCGACGGCTCCGTGGACCTCGCGCTCTGCGAGCCGCTCCTCGTGGCAACCCGCGGCCTGCGCGTGGTCGGCGTGGCGACGAGCGGCCCGGGCGAACGCACGACGACCCAGCTCGCGCTCTACAGCGCGCGCCCGCTGCCCCAGCTCCTCGCGCGCGGGGCGGCCGACCGACAGGTCCGCCTCGCCGGCGTCCGCTCGGCGCGTCACAAGCAGCTCGTGCAGCGCGTCCTGCTCGAGGGCGACGCGCGCACGGCGGCCGAGCTCCAGTGGCTCGCGACCCCCGACGTGCTGTCGTCGCTGGAGGTCGTGCGCAGCGGCCGGGCCGAGCTCGCCGTCGCCCCGCTCCAGCTCTCCGCCACACCGAGCGGCCTCCACGCCCAGGCGGCGGGCCTGCCCATACCGAACCCGGCGCTCGTCGTGCTGACACCCCGCGCGATCGCGCTGGCCGACAGGGTCGCGGCCGCCCTGCCCCGGGTTCGCCTCGAGGGCCCCTACGTCGGGCTGCGTGCGTCCGGCGCGCGCCCGTACCAGATCCTCGCGGCCGAGCTCGCCGGCGAGGCCGCCGGGCAGCAGCGCGCGCCGCTCCTGCCGAACCCGCGCCCTCCGCTGCCCGTCCTGCCGCGCCCAGCCTCAAGGCCGCTTCCGCTGCCTCTGCCCCCCGCCGCCGCGCTCGTGGGCTTCTGACGAGCTTGTACCCCTTCCTGGCCCGGCGAGCGGCGTGCTAACGTCGGAGCCCCCAGGGTGCTGTGCGCCGCTCGGGGGGGGAGGGCATGAGGGGGATTCGAGCCACCATCGTGGTGTTGCTGCTCGGCTTGCCGAGCCTGGCGCTGGCCGGGCCGACGGACGGCACGATCGAAGGTCAGGTCCTCGACCGCACCACGGGCGCGCCCGTCGCGGGCGCCACCATCGTCGCGCGCCACGCCGGCACCGGCGTCGAGAGCGCCAACCTGTCGGACGACAGCGGGCGCTACGACCTGCCCGCGCTCGCGCCCGGCGCCTACACCGTCAGCGCCTTCTACGCGAACGTGCGCGTGGACCGGCACGGTGTCCTCGTCGGTGCGGGCAAGACCATCCGCCTGCTCCTGCGCCTCGAGGCCTCGCACGCGGAGGAGCAGAGCATCGTCGTCGAGGAGCGCACGCCCGACATCGACCTCGGCTCGACGCGCTTCTCCACCACGGTCACGCGCGATTACATCGACAACGTCCCCACCGCGGGCCGCGACTACCAGGACCTGCTCGGCGCGGGCGTCTCGACGCAGCGCGACCAGTACGGCACCGGCTTCGCGGGCGCCACGAGCGTCGAGAATCGCATCCTCATCGACGGCATCGACGTCACCGACATCGGCTTCAACCGCGGCGGCTCGCGCCTGCTCCTGCCCTTCCTCGAGGAGGCCGAGATCATCTCCGGCGGCTACAACGCCGAGTACGGCCGCGGCATGGGTGGCCTCGTCAACGCGGTCGTGCGCTCGGGCACGAACGCCTGGCACGCGGCCGCCTTCTCCACGCTGCAGCCGCTCGAGCTCAAGCGCGATCTCGTCGGCAACCAGGGGCAGCCGCTGCGCTTCGATCGCAAGCTCCGCTACACGTTCGACCTCGGCGCCAACGCCGGCGGGCCGGTCGTCGCGGACAAGGTGTTCGCGTTCGTCGGCTTCGCGGCGGTACGCCAGAGCGACCGCCTGACGCGCGTCGTGCAGCGCTTCGTCGATCGCGATCAGGACGGCACCCCCGACACGGACCCGACGAGCGGCTTCGCCGCCACCGAGGAGACCGATCGCGATCAGGTGAACCTCGACAACAGCGCGTACCAGTGGGTGGGCAAGGTGGATCTCCGCCCGATGGCGGGCCACAGCGGCTCCATCACGTGGCTCGGCACCATCGGCTCGGCGGTGGACAACAACCTGCCCGGCCTCGGCGGCTCCGACGCGGTGCCGTTCGGCACGCTGTCGTCGAGCCTCCTTCGCACGAAGGACACTACGAGCGACCTCGGCGGCCACTGGACGTCGACGTTCCACAACAACGCGCTGCAGCTCGACGGCTGGGCGTCGTGGCACGCGCAGCGGCGGACGCGCGGCGCCGCGCTCGCCGAGGGCAACCAGGCGCCCGTCGCGCTCACCGGCTTCCCGGGCTCGTTCTACAGCCTCGACGACCTCTCGGCGTACGGCGAGCGCCGCCACGCCGGCTGCGTCGACGGCGGCTCGGCGGACCCCTACCCGAAGATCACGAACTGCGCGCTCACGCAGCCGTTCCAGGTCCTCGGCAAGTCCGGCACCGTGGGGCGCCAGGACGGCGACCGCATCAACCTGCGCGGCGCGGTCACGGGCCGCGTGCAGGCGGCCGGCCACCACCAGCTCAAGGCCGGCGCCGACATCGAGCTCGATCGCTTCGACACGCTGCGCGGCAACGGCTCCTCCCCCTACAACTACAACGTGCGCCGGCGCCTCGTCGGCATGGACTCCGCGGGGCTGCCCGTCTACAGCTTCCAGGTCCGCCGCACGGGTTTCTACGAGTACGGCAAGTACGAGGCGGGCTGCGATCCGGCGACGAGCGCTGCGTGCCTGCCGAACCAGCTCCTCACGGGCGGCCTGCACGCCGGCGTCGCGAGCCGGCACCTCGCGCTCTTCGCGCAGGACTCGTGGTTCCCGATCCCGAACCTCACGATCAACGCCGGCCTGCGCGTCGAGCGGCAGACGCTCCGCTGGGCCGACGAGTTCGATGGCAAGCGCGACCCCGTCACGGGCGAGGCGATCAGCGGCACTGCGATCGACATGCCGCTCCTCGTGGCGCCGCGCGTGGGCGCGCTCTACGACTTCACCGGCGAGGGTCGCAGCAAGGTGTTCGGCCACTACGGGCGCTTCTACCAGGCGGTGCCGCTCGGCACCGTGATGCGCGTGTTCGGCGGCGAGATCCTGCGGCGCGACACGTTCAACGCCTCGCAGTGCGGCGCCGCGTCGGACGGCGAGGCGCCCCCGAACCCGATCCAGTGCTCGGGCGACCCCGCGGCGAGCCGGCGCATCGGCGACCTCGAGCTCATCATGCCCGGGCTGCGCTCGACGCACGTGCAGGAGGTGGTCCTCGGCGCCGAGTACTCGCCGGTCGAGGACGTCACGGTCGGCGCGACGTTCCTCTATCGCACGCTCGTGGATGGCCTCGAGGACTTCTCGCTCGACAACGCGAGCACGTACATCTGGGGCAACCCCGGCGAGAAGCCCGACGCCGACGAGATCGCGCGGCTCGGCCGCCTCGCCGACCGCATCGCCGCGACCGATCCCGAGCGCGCGCGCGTGCTGCGCCAGCGCATCGACTGGTTCAACCGCGCGTCGAGCTTCCCCAAGCCGCGCCGCGAGTTCACCGCCGTGCAGCTCCAGGCGCGAAAGCGCTTCTCGAAGGGCCTCCTCGGCCCGTGGCTCGTGCAGGGCTGGTACCAGTACTCGCGCACCTTCGGCAATTTCCCCGGGCAGTTCTCGCCGGACACGGGCCAGCTCGACCCCAACATCTCGTCGCTGTTCGACCTCATCTCGCTGCTCGGAAACCGCGACGGCGCGCTGCCGCAGGATCGCCCGCACAGCTTCCGCGTCGATGGCGCGAAGGTCTTCGTGCTCGCGCCGGGCTCGGAGCTGGTCCTCGGCGGCAGCTCGACGGGGCGCTCGGGCACGCCCATCAACGCCGCCGGCGCGCACCCCGCCTACGGCCAGGGCGAGGCGTTCCTCCTGCCGCGCGGCACCTCGGGCCGCACGGAGTTCGCGGTCGTCGCCGACCTGCGCGTGTCGTACCGCCACAAGCTCGGGGACTGGCTCGAGCTCGAGGCGTTCGCGGACACGCTCAACCTCTTCGACCTCAAGCCCACGGTCGCGGTCGACAACAACTACACGTTCGAGTCCACGAACCCGATCGTCGACGGCCGCGACAAGGACCTGCGCCACGCCAAGGTCATCGACCCCACGGATCCTTTCCACCACGAGCCCGTGACGCCCAACAAGAACTGGAAACAGGCCACCGTCGTGCAGAACCCGACGACGGTGCGCTTCGGCCTGCAGGGGCGTTTCTGATGCGCGCGGCGTCCCTCGCCCTCCTCTGGCCGCTCGCCCTCGCGGCGTGCGAGCCCGAGCACGATCCCGATCGCCCCGGCCCCCCGCGCGTCGTGCACGCCTACGTCATCGAGGCCACCTATCACGGAGACGGGACCGCGAGCTACCTCGGCCTCGTGACGGACCCGAGCTTCGATCCCACGGACCCGGACGTGTGGCGCAAGCTGCCCGACCTCGCGCAGGGCGGCGCCGCGGGCCCGTACGCACCGCCGACGCTCCTGCGCACCGTGCTCTCCGAGCTCGTGGAGGGCGACACGGTCGAGGAGATCACGATGGACGGCACCGGTCAGTCCCACGCGACCCTCCGGCCGGGCGTCATCGCGGTGACCGCGCAGCCGAGGAACGCGGCCGTGATGCCGCTGCCGGCGGCCGCGGCGCCGCTGCAAGCGTCCTACTTCGACCCGAGCGGCTCGGAGACCACCGGCCCGCCCGGCCCGGCGCTCGTCATGGCGCCGAGCCCGACCCTGCCGGCCGGCTCGATCATCACCGTGACGCTGTCCGGCGCGGCCATCCGGGACACGCGCGGAAACCCGATGGCCGCGGACGCCACCTTCACCTTCGAGACCAGGGACGTCGCGCCGCTGACCATCAACGACTCGCTCCTGCCGGACGGCACCGAGCCCATCGAGGTCGCGGCAGAGGGCACGATCGAGATCGGCTGGAACACGCTGCTCGCCCGGTCCACCGTGAGCACCGCCGCCGTCGAGCTGCGCGGGCCGCTCGCGGACGCGATGCCCGCGGTCCTGCCGCTCGAGGTGTCGTTCGACATGGCGGTGGCCGACGCGCTCGGCGGCGTGCCGGTCATGGCGATCAAGCCGGTGACGCCGCTGACGAAGGACGCCACCTACACGCTCACGCTCCGCGCCTCGGTGACGGACCTCTACGGCATGCCGCTGCCCTCGGACGTGACGCTGACGCTCGTCGCGAGGTAGCCGCGGCTCTCATGATTCGTCACATCTGCCTAGGCAGATGGAATGTCCTTCTGGGAGTCCAGCACCCCAGAACTTCTGGCCCCTTACACCACGCCCGGCCTCACCCCCGCAGAGCGTTCGGGTCGCGCAACCGCCCCTCTCCCGAC
>CAZQJC010000276.1:0-43797 GCA_964593795.1 uncultured Myxococcales bacterium
CGGGTCTCTGACCCGGATCCGGAGCCTGAAGCCCGAGGCCTGAAGCCCGAAGCCTTCAGCGACGGCGCTCGTCCACGGATCAGCGGGCCTGCGCAAGCCCGCATTCTCCAACGCAGTTCAACCCGTTCGGTGCTCTAGCAGGTCCGGCTGCCCGCCACACTCACGCGTGGCGCAGCGCGTGGTGCCGCGCGCGGGCGCGGGTCATCAGGTTGCGGACGAGGCGCAGGCCGCCCGTCGCGGCCGGACGTCCCACCGAGTACGCCAGGAGCGCGAAGCCGATGAACGGGAGGAACATCACGAACACGAGGCTGAGCGCCAGGGCCAGCGGCAGCACGGCCAGGAGCGGCAGCCGGACGAGCCGGTCGCTCGGGTTCCCTTCGAGCATTCCCCTGTCACCGGACACGACCGCGATGCTCCACGTGCGCGGGTTGAAGTAGTAACCGCCCGGGACCTCGTTGGCGCCGCTGTAGCGTTTCATAAATCCTCCAGGGTGCTTCGTTCGTCTGATCCCAGCATGGGCTCTGCGGGCCCTCGCGGAATCGGGCGCAAGCCCCGATCCCGGGGGACAAAGTCCGTAGGGCGGGGGGAGGAGATCACCGAGGGCGCGGGGAAAGATCGCGGGCCGCGATCGATCACTCGTCGAGGTGGAGGATGCCGAGCTTGAGGGCGAGGCGGACGAGGTCGGTGCGGTTGTGCAGGTGCAGCTTCTCCATCATGTGCTGGCGGTGGGTCATCGCCGTCTTGACGGAGACCGTGAGCATCTGGGCGATGTCCTTGTTGCTCTTGCCCTCGGCGACCAGCTTGAACACCTGCTTCTCCCGGTCGGTCAGGAGCTCGTAGGGATCTGCTGCGCCAGCGGCCGCCGGGGCCTCGCGGGCGAGGGCCTCGCGCGCCACCTCCGGGTCGATCACGAGGCCGCCCGCGTGCACCGCGCGGATCGCCTCCGCGAGGGCCGAGCCGGCCGCCTTCTTGAGCACGAAGCCCGAGACGCCGGCCGCGAGGAAGCGCCGCACGTACTCGCCGTGGTCGTACTGCGTGAGCACGATGATGCGCGTGGTCGGGCGCTGGCGCCGGATCTCGAGCGTCGCCTCGTACCCGCCGAGGCCGGGCATCGCGATGTCCACGAGCAGGACGTCCGGGCACAGCGCGACGCACTGCTCGATGGCCGACTGCCCGTCGCACGCCTCGCCGACCACCTCGAGGTCCGGGCACGCCGCGAGCAGCGCGCGGACGCCCTCGCGCAGGAGCCGGTGGTCGTCGGCGATGAGCACGCGAATCCTGGGCGCGGTCACGGCTCTGCTCCGCCGGTGATCGGCAGCGTGGCCGTGATGCGCGTGCCCTCGCCGGGGGCCGAGTCGAGGTCGAACGTCCCGCCGAGGAGCTCGATGCGCTCGCGCATCCCGAGCAGGCCGAAGCCGCGCCCGTCGGCCGCCGAGGGGCGGACGGCCGCCGCGTCGAAGCCCTGCCCATCGTCCTCGACCTCGAGCGTCACGCGCCCGTCGCGCACGCCGCACTGGACAAGGACGCTCTCCGCGCCCGCGTGGCGCGCGATGTTCGTCATGGCCTCCTGCGCCGTCCGGAAGACCGCCGTCTCGATGCGCGGCGGCAGGCGCTCGTCGAGGCCGCTGAGCTCGCAGCGCACCTCCACGCCGCGGGGCTCGAGGCACCGCTCGGCGTACCAGACGATCGCCGAGCCGAGGCCGAGGTCGTCGAGCACCGACGGGCGGAGATCGACGATGAGGCGGTGGACCTCGTCGAGCGTGTGCACCGCGAGGGCGCGCGCCGCCTCGAGCTGCTCCCGCGCCGCGGGATCGCCCGCGCCCGCCGCCATCGCCTCGAGGCGCATCGCCAGCGCGGCGAGGCTCTGGCTCGTCTCGTCGTGCAGCTCCCGCGCGATGCGCCGGCGCTCGTCCTCCTGCGCCGACAGCACCTTGCGCAGCGCCCGCGTGCGACCCTCCTCGCGCTCGCGCAGGACGCCACCCTGGCGCTCGAGCTCCGCCGTGCGCTCCTTGACCCGCCCCTCGAGCCGCTCCTGCGCGAGGGCCTGCTCCGCGCGCGACGCCGAGAGCGCGACGCGCATGCGCTCGAAGGAGGCGCCGAGCCGGCCGATCTCGTCGGCGGCGAGCGGCGGGATCGGCCGCGCGAGGTCGCCCGCGGCGATGCGCTCGGCCGCGCGGGTCAGGCCCTGCAAGGGCCGGGTCACGCTGAGCGTCGCGGCCCACGCGAACCCGAGCGCCACCACCACGAGCAAGGTCCCGAGCGAGAGCAGGCGGAGCTCGAGGCCGTCCATCGCGGCGAACGCGGCGCCCCGCGGCTGCCTGACCGCCACGCCCCAGCGCACGATCGACAGCGGGAAGAACGCCAGCACCTCGCTCACGCGCGCGGGCGCGGTCGCGAGCCCGGCGTGCGCGGGACCCGCGTGGCAGCCGTGGCAATCTCCCGACACCGGCTTGCCGTCGCGGATCGCCCCGGCCATCACGTGCGCGTGGTCCGTCTCGAGGAAGAGCCGCGTCGCGTCCGTCGAGGCGACGACCGTCCCGCGTCCGTCGACGACGTCGATCGACTGTCCCGGGCCGAGCGCGATGCCCTCGAGCAAGGCGCGCAGACGCTTGCCGTCCGGGCGGATGCTCGCGCCCACGACCCCGGCGAGCGCGCCGTGCCGGTCGCGCAGCGGCACGAGCGCGTAGAGCCGCCTGGCGCCGCCGGTGCCGAGCAGGTCCGAGAAGGCGGCCCGCCCCGCGGCCTGCGCGTGCGCGAGCAGGGGCCTTCCGTCGAGGTCCGGCCGCCCCGCCGGCTCGTGGGCGCGCACGCTCCCCGTCGCGTCGACGAGGAACACGTCATCGAAGAGCACGTGGCGCCGCACGTACACCTGCCGGAGCGCCGTGCGCACCGCGCCGAGGTCGGTCTCGGGCAGCCGGTCCACCTCCGCCGGCAGCACGGCCTCGAGCGCCTCCATCTCGGTCCCGAGGACGTTCGCGAGGCGCTCGGCGACGAGCCGCGCGAGGAGCGCCCGCTCCGCGAGCAGCCGCGCCTCGACCTCCGCGTGGGTGCGAAGGCCGCCCCAGACGGTGAGCGCGAGCGGGGCCAGCATCGCCATCGTGAGGAGCGACAGCACGCGCCGCCAGAGCGTTCGAGCGAGGGCAGGGCGTGGGCCCTCGGCGGTCATGCACCGTGCTCGCCCGGAGGCTCGGCCGCCTCGATCCGCTCGAGCTCGAGCGGATGCTCGTGCGCCATGCGCTCGCGGCTGATCTTGCCGGTGAAGATGCTCGTGTCGATCGGGAAGACGTCGGGCGAGAGGATCGCGTTGTAGAGGTGCCAGACGATGACGACGAGGAAGGCCATGAGGCCCTCGTTGCTGTGGGCGAGCTTCGCGGCGGGGATGACCTGCCCGGGCAGCCACGTCGCCACGGCGATCGGGTAGATGAGGATGAAGCCGGTCGCGACCATCAGGAGCGAGCCGAGGACGAGGCCCCAGTACTCGAACTTCTGCCGGTAATCGAAGCGATCGAAGCGCGGGTGGTGCTTGTTCGCGCCGAGGTAATAGCGCAGCGTCTGGATCGCGTCGGAGAAGTCCTGCCGCGTCGGCACGAGGACCGACACCTTCGTGCGGCGCCGCAGCACGAGCCACAGCGCCCAGCCGAGGTGCACCGCCACGAGGAGCGCGAAGAGGACGCCGGCGAGGCGGTGGATCATGCGCGCCGGGCCGACGCCGCCGAACAGGCCGACGAGCGTGTGCGCCCACCCCGCCTCGTAGAAGCGCTGCGGGAAGCCCGTCAGCACGAGCAGCGTGAAGAGGAGGATCATCGCGGCGTGCTCGAGCCGCCGCCAGATCGTGAAGCGGACGTAATGGGTCGTCATCGGTTCACCACCACGCGCCAGAGGTGGAGGAAGATCTGCAGGAGCAGACCGGTGATCATGAAGGGGATGAGCACGGCGTAGCCGGCCTTGACCGCATAGACGAGCGGCGCCTTCTCCCAGGTCGGCTCGTAATGCGACATCCAGGCCGACTGGAACCCGGCGGTCGCCTCGGTGTGGCACTTCTGGCAGGTCTTGACGAGGTTCGCCGCGATGACCTGCGAGCGCGGCCCCTTGACCTTGACGATGTCGTGGACGCCGTGACAGTCGGTGCAGAGGGCGACGAACGCCCGCGCGTCCTTGTCGCCCTGCTGGAGGAGCGCCGTGCTGCCGTGGAAGTCGGCGAGGTACGTGGCGAGCACGTTCGTCGACAGGCCGTACTTCGCCATCATCTTGCCGTCGCTGTGGCAGTTGCCGCACATCTGCGGCATCTTGAGGCGCCACGCCGAGGTGCGCGGGTCCGCGATGTCGTGGGCGCGGTGGCAATCGGTGCACGTCGGGACGTCGGGGTTCTCGTCGTCGAGGAGGGCCTTGCCGTGGACGCTCTTCGCGTAGCGGGTGGCGATCTCCTCGTGGCAGCGCGCGCAGGTCCGCGAGACCTTGGACCGCGGCTTCGACGCCGACGAGACGTCGTGCGCGCCGTGGCAATCGACGCACATCGCCGGCCGCTCGTTGCCCTTGGCAATGAGCGCGTGGTGGACGCCGTCGAGCGTGCGCGTGTAATTCGCGAAGTGGCACTGCTTGCATTGCTCGGAGTAGACCTGCGCGAGGTGGCGCTGGTTCCGGAACGGCCGCTCGTCGTGGCCGTTGGTCTTGCCCTTGAGATCGCTGTGGCAGTCGCTGCAGCCGAGCTTGGCGTGGATCGACGCGCCGAGGGCCGCCGCGTCCACGTACATCGACTGGAGCTTGCCGTCCTGCAGCTCGATGTCGAGCTCCCGGTCCTTGTGGCAGCCGAGGCACTCCGCGCTCTCCTCGGGCGTCGCGGCCGGCCCTGGCGGGCCCTTGCCGTCGGGGATCAGCTCGCGCCGCAGGGCGGGCCCCGGCGCCGCACCGCCGTCCCCGGGCTCGGCGCCGGCCTTCGCGCCGGAGACGAGGGCGATCGCGGACGCGGCCAGGAGGACGGGCCAGCGAGCTGTGGCGCGCATGCAACACCTCCGGGAGGTTGACGGGCATCAAGCGCGAGCAGACGCAGGATTCGCGGCTCTGTTGCGCACCCGTCTTTCGCCGCAGGTCAGTGCAAGCGCCAGGCCCCCGCGACAGCCGCGGATCTGCGCGCTCGAAGCCGAATTACGTTCGGCAGGCGCGTTCGCCACCGCACGGCTTGCAGGCTTGATGATGAAAGCGACTCAGAAGCAGTTCGGAGCGAACAGGGCGTCGTCGAAGGTGCCGGCGAGCGAGCTCAGGCATTCGCGGCTGGTCCAGCCGAGGTCCCGCGAGCAAGCGTCGTGGTCGGCGCAGTCCTGCGTGTAGCGGTTCTTGAGCCAGCGCCAGTCGCAGCCCCAGCCGCAACGGCCGAAGCAGTCCTCGCTGTGGGGCGGCGGGCCGATGATCGAGCTCGACGCCGCCAGGCCCGTGCCGTGCGTGGAGACCGACTTGCCGAGCTGGGCGCACAGGCTCACCCAGCCGGCGCGCGTGGCGTGCGGGCCGCGCTTGCCGTGCGCGCGGGCCTCGAGCAGCTCCGACAGCGCGACGAGGTCGGTGCCGGCGGGCACCTCGGCGAGGCGTGACGCCAGGGCGGCGAGGGCCTCGCGCTCGTCCGCGGCGAGCGCCTCTCCCGGCGCCTCCACGAGCCGTCGGAGGTCCGCCACGTGGCGATCCGTGAGCACGGGCGCGCGGCCGTCGGCGCGGCGCGCCGAGAGGGTCACGGACTGCTCGGCGCCGTCGAGGCGGGCCTCGAGCGCGAGGCCGTCCCGGAAGGCGAGGGCGAGCTGCAGCCTGCCGCCGCCGAAGGGCCGGTCCGCCTTTGCCGGATCGTCGCCGGGCTCGCGCGTGGCGGCGACCTCGGCGCCCTCGCTCCCGGCAGGGAGGTCCTGGGCGCAGGCGAGGCAGAGGAGCAGCAGGGCCGGACCACGCATGCCGGGGCGCGCAGCAGGAAGCGTGCCACCAGCGCCGGCGCGTGTTTCGCAAGGAAAATGCCCTCTCTTCGGGCGAGCGACGTGGGGTGGGATCCAGCGATTGCAGCCTCGACCACACAGGCCCGAGCCCGCAATGGCGCGATTGCCCGCGCCGGCGGTAGACTCCATTGCACTCGCGCGGGAGGCCGTCACGTCGAGCAGCGCCACATCGCCGGCAGGCAGCGAGTTCCTCGATCGCCGCGAGTCGGACCTGCTCGCGCAGGTGCTCGCCGTCGCGCACGGCGATCCGGGTGGCAAGCGGCTGCTCGAGGAGCGGCTCGCGGAGGTCGGGCGCATGGCGGTGCTGCTCGGCTCGCTGCCGTCGTTGCGGAGGGCGGCGTGCCTCGGCGGGTCGCAGCGCGACGAGGGCACGCTGCTCGATCACCTGTGCCACCTCGATCAGGACGCCGGGGACCTCGCGCTCCCGGCCAAGGTCGCGCTCGCGCGCGGCTTCCTCATGGCGAAGGTCCAGCTCCTCAAGGCCTTCCGTCTGGCGGCGCCGGCGGGTGCGCTGGAGCTCCAGCAGGGCCTCGCCGAGGAGATCGCGCAGTCGGTGTTCACGATCCTGGCCGAGGAGCTCCTGCGCTCGCTGCTCTACGACGCCTCGCTGTCGCAGGCCACGCGCCGTCACGCCGGGCGGCTGCTCGTGGACCTTTGGGACGCGGCCGTCCTCACGGAGATCGACGACTTCTGCCCGGTGCTGGAGCTGGCGTGGGGGGCACGATGCTGGGCCGGGAGCGCGCTCGGCACGCTGGTCGGGACGAGCGAGTACTTCCAGCTCGTGCAGGAGAACTGCCCCGAGCCGTTCCTCGACTTCTTCTCGCGCGACCTTGTCCCCGAGGAGGAGAGCCAGGCCTTCCAGGAGTTCCTGCTCGGCCTGCCCTGGGACGACGTCGTGCGCCTGCGCGAGCGCATGCAGCGCGAGGGGCGCTCGGCGATCGATCAGGCGTACGCGATCCGCCACCTCACCGTGCCGCCGATGCAGCTCCAGGGGCAGGGCGATCCCGAGGCGCTCCGCGCGTCGTTCCGCCGGCGCCAGCGCCACGCCGACTTCCGGCGCGCGACCGCGATGCCCGGTCCCACGCGCACCGCCGAGGCGTACCTCATGCTGCACCTCCTTGCGCGCGGGGGCTGAGGCCTCAGCCCGCGAGGACCGCCTCGACGAGCCAGATCGCGCCGCCGACGGTCACGTGCCCATCGCGCTCGTACGGGGCGAGCGCCACGGCCAGCCGCTCCGCAGCGGCCGCGCGGGTCGCCTCGCTCGCCTCCGCGAGGGCCGCGCCCGAGGGGCCGAGCTGCATCGAGAAGCGCACGGCGGCCGGCACGCCCCCCTCGCTCGCCAGGCACACGGCGAAGTCGAAGGGCGCGATCTCGACGTTCGTGAAGCCCGCGCCCTCCACGATCTGCCGCAGCCGATCGCGATCGGCGAGCGCGAACGGACCTGGCGCGTGCGGGTCGGGGGGCGCCGCCTCGGGGAGCAGGTCGCGGATCGCCCCCATCGGCGTCGTGACCCACTGGTTCTCCGCCAGCGCGCGCCAGCACGCGAAGAGGAGGCGCCCGCCGCGCCGCACGTTGCCGGCGATGTTGGCGAAGGCCGCCCCGGGCGCGTCGAAGAACATCACGCCGAAGCGCGACACGGCGAGGTCGAAGGGCGGCTCGCCCCTCCAGACGGAGGCGTCCGCCTCGACGAGCGTGGCCCGGCCGCCCGTCCGGTGCGCCGCCACGGCCAGCATCGGCGCGGAGACGTCGACGCCCGTGACCTTCGCGCCGCGATCGAGCCAGATCGCGCAGGTCTCGCCGGTGCCGCAGCCAAGGTCGAGCACGCGCAGGCCGGACACCGCGCCCGCCCGCGCCGCGAGCTCGGCAGTGACCGGCGCGAGCATCCGGTCCAGGCTGACCTGCATCGCGGCCCACTTCTCGCCCGCGCGCCCGTTCCAGTAGTCGATCTGCGCTCCGTTGGACTCGCTCATCGGCGCCCAAGGTACAGCAAGCGCCGCTCGTTCAGGGCGCGCGGGGCGCGGCACCCGCAGGGCGCGGGGACCTCGGCACCTCGATCCACACCTCGTCGAGGAACGCGCGGCCGCTGCCGCCGAGCTCGAGGCCGAGCGACAGCGACACCGCGTCGGCGGGCACGTCCAGCTCGGGGGTGTACTCGTGCCAGGGCTCGCCGCGCACGACCTCGGACGCCTCGCGCGCCCGCGCCGGGGCCACGAGCTCGCGCCCCGCGTGCGCGATGAAGACCCGCGCAGACGCGTCCGCGTCGCTGGCCTCGAGCGAGGCCCACGCATGCAAGCGGATGCGCTTGCCCCGGTACGGGGACGCGTCGATGCGCTGCCGCAGGCCCGCCGCCGCCTCGCCGTAGTGCGGCTGGTCGTCCCAGCGCTCGACCATGGCGCAGCGGCGCTTGCGGCAGCCCGCCGAGCGCGTGACGACGTGGTAGCCGTGGTCCCGCGCGTCGTCGCGGACGTCCCAGCCGACCGGCACGCTGCCGCTCGGCGAGGCGTCGAGCTGCAGGTTCACCGGCTCTCCCGGCGGCCTCGGCGCCTTGCGCGGGAAGCGCGGTCGCGCGGCGGTCGTCTCCGCGACGAACAGGAGGCCGTCGTAGGCGCGCGCCGGGACCTCCGAGGTGACGTACGCGTCCGCGTGCGCCGGGTCGAACACGGCGCCGATGCTGCGCGCCGGGCGACGCGCCGCGAACCAGTCGGCGACCACCCCCGCCTGCGGCACCGCGCGCAGATCGAGCGCGAGGAGCGGCAGCCCCGTGCGCGCGAGCGCGCCGTCGAGCCAGTGCGCGGGCGCGGGGCCGACGGTCCACTCGGACAGGGCGCGGTCCGACGTCGCCCCCACGGCCTGGAACCGGCCGCGGTCGAAGGCGAAGCCGAGCACGACCAGCGCGCTGCCGAGGGCTCTCCGCAGGTGCAGCCCCATCCACTCGACGCCGAAGTCGCCGTGCGTCGCGACGTGCGCGTTGTGCGCCCACACCACCACCTTGCCCGCGGGGCCCTCGCGCTCGAGGATCCAGCGCACGTTGTCGGCCATCGCGCGATCGCGCGCGCCGTTGCCCTGGCTCGTCGCCATCGCGAGGTACTGCTCGAGCACGCGCGCGTGCTGCCGCGCCAGCGCGAAGGCGTCGGCGCCGGTCGTCCCGACGCAGTCGCCCCGGTTCGCGTCGAGCCAGCGCGCGAGGCGCGCCACCGCGGCGGTCGCGCGGGAGAGCTCGTCCGGCGCGCGCGGGAGCGCGAGCGGATCGAGCAGCGCACCGAGGGTGGCCTTGGCGGCGGTCGCCTCCTCGGGGGCCACGCGCGCGAGGTAGGCGCGCACGACGCGCGCCGCGCGCTGCGGCGATTGCATGTCGAACCCGTAGAAGTGGAGCTTCCGCGCGTGCCGCGGGTCGGCGTTGTACGCGCGCATCCACCGCACGAGGTCGAGGACCTCCTCGGTGTTCCACGTCCAGAAGTACAGCCCCGAGAGCGCCCGCCCGGGGTCGCCCTTGCCGGTCTGGACGTACGCGTCGACGTCGAAGCCCTCGGGCATGGTGGCCTCGATCGCGAAGGCAGTGAAGCCCGCTCGCTCGACGAGGAGCTCGAGGACGCGGTGCTTGAGCTGGAAGAGCTCGCGCGAGCCGTGCGTGGCCTCGCCGAGCGCGACCACGCGCGCGTCGCCGACGACGCGGAGGAGCGGCGCGAGGTCGTCGAGCGGCGCCTTGGGGGCCGCGGTGTGGAGGGGGATC
The DNA here is from genome assembly GCA_964593795.1 of uncultured Myxococcales bacterium. Taxonomy (GTDB): domain Bacteria; phylum Myxococcota_A; class Polyangia; order JAHFDS01; family JAHFDS01; genus JAHFDS01. The sequence goes on from CAZQJC010000276.1 coordinate 9,700, forward strand.
GCGTGCTCGCGCAGCCACCGCGTGACCTCCGCGGGCGGGGGCGCGACCTCCGCGGCCGGATCGACGGGCAGGTCGATGACCTCGTCGCGCGTGATCTCGCGATCGACCGCGGGCCCGGCGTGGCTCGCCGCGAGGAGCTGGAACGAGTAGCGGCCGGCCGGCAGGCGCACCGCGAAGCGGCCGTCGATGCCGACGGCGACGTGGAACTCGTCGCAGGGCTGCTCGCTCAGGCGCGGCACGACGAGGCGCTGTCCTTCGAGGCGCCGGTTGCCGCGCGCGAGCACGCGGCCCGAGACGCGCAGGCCCGGGCCCCCGAGCGCGAGCTGCACGCTGGCCGAGCGGCTCGCCTCGAGGACGAGGCCGCAGCGGAACGCGGCCGCGTGCGCCTCGTGCGTGGCGGTCACGCCGTACCGCCCGGGTCGGTCGGTGTCGATCGAGAAGCGTCCCGCCGCGTCGGTGCGCGTCACCGTCGCCAGTGCGCCCTGGCCCTCCTCGACGAGCGCGACGGTCGCCCCCGCGACGGGCTTTCCATCCTGCGCGACCACGGTGCCGGTCACGGAGGCCGGCGCGGCCACACTGGGCGGCGCGGCGAGCAGCAGCGATACGAGGACGATCGTGATCAATGGCCCCTCCGAACGCGGCGGAGGCCGGCGCGGGCGCGATGTGACCGCGATCCAGGCCCAGCGGAAGATTTCACCCGATCCATTCGCCTGGGCGAATACCGAGCCTGACTCCCGGCAGGGGCTCAGTGGCTCTCAGTGGTCCTGGTACATGCCGCGGAGCGCGCTGCAGTTGGTGGCGGGATCGCTCATGCTGGCCGCGTCGTAGCCCACGTAGTAGCGGATGATCTTCTCCGCGACCGTGCCGGGATAGAGCGTGCAGCTCCCCTCGCGGTCCATCGTGCTGCAGGGCATCGGCGAGTAGGTGCCGCCCGCGACGGCGCAGTCGCTCTGCACGGAGGCGGCCATGAAGGACCGCCCCGGGTAATCGGCGCAGCAGAAGTCCGTGCCGGGGCTGCAGGCGTTTCGTCCCTTGGCGCAGCTCCCCGGCGATGCGCTCCCGCCGCCGCCCGCCGCTCCGGCTCCGCCTCCCGCCCCGGCTCCGCCTCCCGCTCCCGCGCCTCCCCCGCCACCATCGCCGCCGCACGCGGCGGCGAGCAGCGGAATCGCGAGCAGGAGGCGGGTGGCCGGACGCAGGAGGTTCGCCATGGCGCCGAGCATAGGGGCGGGCCCAGCAGGTGCCAAGCCGTGTGGTGCAGCCCGTGACGAAGGCCTCGCCTCCAGCCGAGCACCGAGCTCGACTCCCCGGCTCAGCGACCCTTGAGCTGGACCTGCAGCGTGAAGGCCCCGCGCTTGACGCCCTTGGCACCGGCCACACCGATGTAGACCCGGTACGGGTGCGTGATCGCGTTGAGCTCCACGCTCTCGGTCTTGCCGGGGCTCATCGGCTGGTCGATGCGGTTCGTGCCATAGCTCGAGCGGCACGTCGCGAGCAGTACGTTCGGAGGCAGGCTCGTCGTGTCGCCCTTGGCCACGGAATAGGCGTAGAGCGAGAGATCGAGCGTGGGGTCCTTGGGGATCGCCGAGATGGACAGGATCGACTGCTCGGGCAGCTCGGTCATGAACATCACGTGGTTGCCCTCGAAGTGGACGTTCTGGGTGGTGGGAAAGCACGAGACCTGCGGATTGGCGGCCCAGTCCAGATCGAGCTCGGTGCCTCCGTCGAGCGAACCCTGCGCCTCGACCATCGCGCCGGCTCTGGTGACGATGGGCGTCGCGCTCGTGATGCGCGTGCCCTTGGCGATCCGAGTGTCCGACTTGAGGTGGACGACCAGCTTGAAGTCGCCGGCCGTCACGCCCTTGGCGCCGGCGACGCCGATGTAGACGCGGTAGGGGTGCTGGATCGCGCGGAGCTGGACCTTCTCGGGCTGGCCCGGGTTCATGCGCTGGTCCATGCGGTTCGAGCCGTAGCTGGCCTCGCACGTCGCGTGGAGCACCTCGGGCGGCAGGCTCCTCGTGTCGCCCGTCGCGACCGAATACGCGTAGAGACTGAGATCGAGGTCGGGCCTGGTCGGCACGACGGTGATCGTCATCTCGGACTTGGCCGGCAGCTCGGTCGTGTAGAGGACGTGCTTGCCCTCGAAATGCACGTTCTGCGGTGTCGGGAAGCAGGCGACCTGCGAGCCGGCGGCCCAGTCGAGCGGGATCTCGACGCCGCCGTCGATCTTGCCGGCGAGCTCGACGGTCTCGTTCGCCTTGGAGACGAGCGGGGTCGCGTGCGTGATCTTGCCGGTCTTCGGCGGGGCCGCCGTGGCGAGGTGCACGACCAGCTTGAAGTCGCCCGCGGTGACGCCCTTGGGCCCTGCGACGCCGATGTAGACGCGGTAGGGGTGCTGGATCGCGCGGAGCTGGACCTTCTCCGGTTGACCGGGGTTCATCGGCTGGTCGATGCGGCGAGAGCCGTAGCTGGATTCGCACGTCGCGTGGAGGACCGCCGGCGGCATGCTCTTGGTGTCGCCTGGCGCCACGGAGTAGGCGTAGAGGTTGAGGTCGAGATCGGCCCTGGCCGGAACGAGCTCGATGGTCATCTCGGACCTGGGCGGCAGCTCGGTCGCGAAGAGGACGTGCTTGCCCTCGAAGTGCACGTTGTGCGGCGTGGGGAAGCAGGCGACCTGCGAGTCGGCGGCCCAGCCGAGGGGGATCTCCACCCCTCCGTCGATCTTGCCTTGGACCTCGACGGTGGCGTTCGGCTTGGCGACGATGCGTGACGCGCGCGTGATTCGCCCCGTCTTCTGGGGCGCGGCCGTCGCGAGCTCCACGCGCAGCTTGAACGCCCCGCGGGTGACGCCCTTGGCGCCGGCGACGCCGATGTAGACGCGGTAGGGGTTGGCGATGGCGCGCAGCTCGACGGACTCGGGCTTGCCGGGGTTCATGGGTGCGTCGATGCGGTTCGAGCCGAAGGAGGCCTCGCAGGTCGCCATGAGCACGTTGGGAGGGATGCTCTTCGTGTCGCCCGGCGCCACCGAGTAGGCGTAGAGGCTGAGGTCGAGCGACGGATCCGCCGGCGTCGCGGTGATGCGCATCTCCGAGCGCGCCGGCAGCTCGACCACATACAGGACGTGGTTGCCCTGGAAGTGCATGTTGCGGATGGACGGGAAGCACGCCACCTGCGACTTCGACGCCCAGGCGAGATCGATCGGCGTGCCGCCGTCGAGCTTGCCGGTCAGCTCCACCACGCCGTTGGGACTGGCGGTGATGGACACCGGCGAGAGGGGCGCTGCCGTGGCGGGAGACACGAGCAGCATCACGAGGGAGACGGTGGCGAGTGCGCGCATCTGCCCAGCATAGAATGAGGAGCCCACCTCCGCGACCTGGCCGGCGCCGCACCGGCGATCCAGGCATGACGGAAGATTGCACCCCATCCATTCGCCTGGGCGAATACCGAGCACGACTCTCGGTCGGTAGTCGGGGGCCTGCCCTGGTAGCCCCGCCGCGTGTGGACGCCCGGCCACACCGAGTGGCTGCGCGTCCACGCGCGCTCCCGCCCCGCGCCGCGCGCGCGCCCTCTCCATCGCCAGAATGCGCTGGAATTCCGGCCCTGGGGGCACCTGGCACCTCGGCTGCACAGGCGAGTCGCCATGCAAAGGTTCGCGCTCGCGCTCCTCCTCGCAGCCTGCACCGCACCGCCCGCGGCCACCCCGGCCGTCACGACCCCGGACGCGCGCGCCCCCGACGCGGGGATGCCGGACGCAACCCTGCGCGACGCCCGCGATCACGATGCGCCGCGCGCCGAGCCCGACGTCTCCGCGGGCTGCGGCGAGGCCGAGCGGTCGGCGGGCGTCTGCCTGACGGCGCGCGACCGGGAGGTCCTCGCCACGCTCTCGCCCCTGCCGCCGCCCCCGCGAGATCCGACCAACGCCTACGAGGAGCGCGACGACGCCGCGCTCCTCGGCCAGCGCCTGTTCTTCGATGCGCGCCTGTCGGGGCCGCTCGTGGCGCCCGAGAACGCCGCCCTGGGCGACGGCGGCAACGGCCCGGTCGGGGTCTCGGGCCGCGTGAGCTGCGCACGCTGCCACACGCCCGAGCACGGCTTCTCGGACGCGCGCACGTTCCCACCGCAGACCTCGCTCGGCGCGGGCTTCACGCCGCGCCACTCCCCTTCGCTGCTCAACGTGGCGCACCAGCGCTGGTTCTTCTGGGACGGCCGCAAGGACGCGCTCTGGAGCCAGGTGCTCGGCCCCCTCGAGTCTCCGCTCGAGCACAACTTCTCGCGCGTCGCCGTCGTGCGCGTGCTCGCGCGCCACCACCGCGCCGAGTACGAGGCCATCTTCGGGCCGCTCCCCGACCTCTCCGATCCGGCGCGCTTCCCGGATACGGACCGCGATCCCACCACGGGGCGGCCAGGCGAGGCGCACCCGGACGCGCTCGACTACGACGAGATGTCGCCGGCCGACCAGGCGCTCGTGGATCGTGCCTTCGTCGATGCCGGCAAGGCGCTCGCGGCCTACCTGCGCCGCCTCGAGAGCCGCGACAGCCGCTTCGATCGCTTCGTCGCGGGCGAGGCCTCCGCGCTGGATTCGCAGGAGCGCCACGGCCTCGCGCTCTTCCTCGGCAGGGCAGGGTGCATCCGCTGCCACGAGGGGCCGGCGCTCTCCGATCGCGCGTTCCACAACGACGGCGTGGCGCAGGACGGCCTGCACGTCGCGCGCACCGACGTCGGGCGTGCGGGCGGCATCCCCGCCGTGCTCGCGGATCCGCTCGGTGCCGCCGGGGTCTACAGCGACGACCCCGCGGCCGGTCGCGTGCGCCTCGCGGGGCTCGCGGTGCAGGCGCGCGACCTCGGCGCGTTCAAGACCCCGGGCCTGCGCGGCGTGGCGGCCTCACCGCCTTACTTCCACACCGGCTACGCGCCCACGCTCGAGGACGTCGTGCGCGCCTACGACAAGGGCGGCGGCGATCCGAGCGTCGTGTCGTTCGCGGGCGACAAGGACGAGCGCCTCGCGCCGCTGCACCTGACCGAGGCCGAGATCTCGGCGCTCGCGGCCTTCCTGCGGACGCTCGAGGGAGCCCCGCTCGATCCGCGGCTCCTGGGCGCGCCTTGAGCGCGCCCGTGGCACGGATCGGATCACCAGGACCCAGGGACTGCACACGGAGGAGGAATCCCATGGCGATGACGAGAGCTGGCCTGTGCTTGGGATTGTTGTGGCTCGGCTGCGGAGGGACGCCGGCGGGCATCGGCGCGGGCGGGGCGGGCGCGGCCGGCGCGGTCGCCGGTGGCGGAGGTGCGGGGCTGGCGGGCACGGGCGGGCTGACGGGCTCGGGCGGAGGAGGTGGCGCCGGAGATGCGGGTGCTGGCAATTCTGGGAGCGGCAATGCGGCTGGAAATGGAGGAAATGCCGGCAATTCGGGAAATTCCGGCAATGCGGGTGCTGGCAATGCGGGTGCTGGTGGTGCGGGATCCGGCGGCGCAGGAGGAGCGGCCGGCGCGCCGGGGCCCGTGGTCGCGGGCGGCGTGTTCGAGGAGCGCTTCGTCTTCCGCGGTGCGCACGAGGCGACCCGTGACGACGCGGACGCCACCACCGTCCACTGGGACGCGGACGCCTGGAGCGTGCGCGCGGACACCTCCCACAACAACCTCTACGTCCTCGGCTCGCGCGGCCACTGGATCGGCGTGCACCCGGGCTTCGCGGCGCCAGGCGACGGCGGCAAGGATCTCCGCAGCGTGCCGGGCGGAGACGGCGGCCCAGGCGTCGGCATCATGCACCTCGACTTCGAGACCATCGCGAGCGCCCGGCTCCGCAATCCGATGGCGATCAGCGCCGAGCGCCCCGGGATCGTCGAGTTCCGCACCACGCGCGTCGTCACCACCGGGCACTGGTGGGAGCTCGCCGTCACGCCTGCGGCCGACGTCACCGGCGGAGAGTTCACCGCGGTGCCGGTCGCCGGGACCGACCGCAGCGTGCAGTTCGCCGGTCACCCGGGCTCGGGCCACGCGCCCGCCTCGCCGTCGGTCAACGTCGTCACGACCGGTCGCGACGACATCCCGTGCTCGACCGGCTGGAGCTTCGTGATGGGCGCCTCGTGGCAGGTCGATGGCCTCCGCGGCGAGCACGTGGGCCCGACCATCGACTACGACGTGTCCGAGCCCGATCGCCTCGTGCGCTTCAGGTTCACCTATTACCCGGACCACATCGTGGCCGAGGCTGACCTCGACGACGACGGCACCCTCGAGCCGCTCGGCACCTTCCCGGTGCGGATCCCGTGGTCCCTCGTGCACGTGCAGCTCCTCGGCGTGGCCTACCAGGCCGACCATCACCCGCAGGGCGAGTGCTTCCTCGGTCAGGTGCGAGACATCCCGTGGAAGGACGTGCGGGTCGAGCCCGTCCAGCTCGTGCGCACCGCCGCCTACCCGAAGGGCCGCGAGGACGGCTGGATGCGCCACGACGTGCGCGACCTCCGCCACTTCTCCCCGACGCCCGTGGGCGGCCAGCCGCAGCCCAACGTCGAGGCGATGGACAAGTGGAGCTCGGTCCTCTACTGCGGCCTCGGTACCTTCTACTGCCAGCCCGTCGCGACCAAGACGCTGCGGGTCACGCTTCCGCCCGGCGAGGTCCGCGGACTCGGCGCGTCCTCGCTCCTTTACGACATCCGCACCTCGGATCCCGCGAGCCCGGGGCGCGCGGTCCTGCTCGTCAACGGCACGCGCGTGGGCGAGCTCGTCGGCTGGCAGAGCGTCCCGGGCGCGAACCAGCGCTCCCACTGGGCGCCGCGCGCCCTCGCCATCCCGACGGCGCTCCTCGTCGCGGGCGAAAACGAGGTGCGCCTCGATCTCGAGGGCGCGGTCGAGCTCGACCGCCTGCAGCTCGAGCTCGGCTACACGGAGTGACCGCCCTGCGCCCGCCGGTGCAGGCGGCGAAAGCCCATCGCCCAGATGCCGCGGAATCGCTGCTCGAGGAAGAGCCGCTCGGCGAGCGCGGTGAGGGGGCGCCAACCGCGCCAGCGCACCAGCTCGAGCGGGCGGTCCTCGGTGATCCGGGCGACGAGCGGCCACGGCAAGCCCTGGAGCGGAACGGCCCGCCATCCGTCTTCCAGCGCCCGCACCTCGCCGAACAGGCCGTACAGGCGCGCCCAGCCCATCGGCGTGCGGAAGAACGCGTACACCTCCGCCGGCGGCAGCGCGAGGTGCTCGCGGAATCTCGACGAAGGCCAGGGCCTCGTTCCAGAGGGGCTGGCCGATCGTCGGTCGGAAGAAGCCGAAGTGGCCGATTGCGCGCACGCCGAGATCGCGCGGCGAGAGGCGCCGGTGGACGACCTCGCTTCGAGGCAGGGCCTCCGCGAGGGCGCGCGCGCCGCGCTCGGGGACCAGGCGGTCGTCGGTGAAGCACGGGGCTGGGGAATCCCGCGAAGCGGGCGGAGGCCTCGGGCTCGAACGCGAGCAGGTTGCGCGGGTGCGTGAACCAGCGCGCCCACTGCCGCGCCACGCCGGCCGGCAGGTCGGTGCCGAGCCCGAGCCATCCCGGGAGATACCCAAGGAGCGCGGTGGCCGCGGGGACGAGGCCGTGCCATGCGAGCGCGAGTCCGGCGCGCTATGGCCAGCCGAGGTCGTGCGAGCGGCTCAGCTGCTCCTCGTCCACCTGGGACGCGCGGAGCAGCGAGGGGCCGGCGCGGTCCTCGCCGTCGTCGTCCGGTGGTTCACGCAACGTGCCTGCGCGGCCGCGATCGCGGGCGCGTGGTGTCGCGGGTTTGCCTGCGTGCGTGGGTGGCCGGGCGGACGGATGTCCGGGCGGCGGTGTCCGCGCGAGCGGACGCTTGCTGCGACGGCGCGAGCGCGTCAGCCGACGCGGCGCTGACCGGGGTCGCTGGACGCGGGCGTCTGGCTGCTCCACCGGCTGACGTAGCCGCTCGTCCGCGCGAGGCGACGGGGGCTGAGCGCGAGGTGCTCGGGCAGGCCCACGATCGTCGGGATCTCCGAGGGCGCCAGGACCGCCTCGGACGGCGGGCTGGCCACGAGCGAGAGCGGTGCGCCCAGCGGGGCCGGCGTCGGCAGGTGCGGCAGCGGAGGGGGCGGCAGCCAGTCGGGCTCGTCGGTGATCAAGAGCTCCTCGTAGTCCACCTGCGCCACCGGGCGCGCGACGCCGATCGGGATGCCCTGATCGTGGACGACCGCCTGCGCCTTGCCGCCTTCGAGCTTGACGTGGCGACCGCGCTCGAGCAGGCGCCGCGCGATGCCCTCTGCCAGCGTTGCCTCGCCGAGCATCTCGGCCCAGTCGGCGGGCGCGCGCGTCGTCGTGACCACCATCGAGCGGCGCCTGGCGTGCCGCGCGTGCACGACCTCGAAGAGCCGGCGGGTCGCCTGCGCGTCCGCAGGGACGGCCCCGAGTCCGTCCACCACGAGCAGCTCCGGCTCGCACCACACGCCGACGGCCCAGTCGAGGCGACCACCCGCTTCGGCGATCGCGAGGTCGGCGAGCAGCTCCGCGGCGCTGACGAAGCGGACGTCGACGTCGTGCGTGAGCTGGCGATCGCCGATCGCGATCGCGAGGTGGGTCTTGCCGCTCTGCGTGGGGCCCGACAGGACGAGGCACCGTCCCTGCGCGACGAAGCTGCGCTCGAGCGAGCCGCCGAGCGAGCTCACGCGGCGGTCGGTCTGGTTCGCGAAGTCGAACTCCTCGAGGGTGCGCAGGAAGGGGAAGCCGGCGCGGCGACGGCCGCGCTCGAGCCTGGCGGCCTCGCGTGCGTGGAGCTCGTGGTCGACCAGGCGATCGAGGAGGTCGAGCGGGGACAGGCGCTCGGTCCGGACCGCGTCGAGGAGCGCCTGGAGGCCGTCGGCGGCGTGGCCGAGGCCGAGCTTCTTGAGACGCTGGTCGAGCGAGGTCGGAGTGTGACTCGTGGGCACCGTCGGCATGGTCAGGGGCCAAAAGCAGAGACCATGCCAGGGCAAACGACGCGTTCCGGACGCCCTCTACAACCTATCAACTATCTAGAATGCATGGATCTTCTTGGAAGTTCGTATCTCACAGGCACCGCCACTCGATGCTGGGGACGACGTACCGCAGCGTCAGGCGTTCGATGGCCGCTCGACTAGCCGGTAACCGAGCTTACTTCACCCACATTCACCGATACACCCCAGACGGATCTTTCCACCCGATTCATTCGCCCAGGCGCATACCGGGCCTTACTCCCAGTCAGGCCCGCCCCAGTCAGGCCCGCCCCACGCGCTCGAGGCGCACGGGGAGGCCGTCCTTGGGCACCGGCAGGGTGGTGAAGTCGAACTTCGTCTCGTAGTGGGGGGCGACGTTCCACCGGTATCGCAGGAGCATCTGATGCAGGATCGCCTTTACCTGCAACCCGGCGAAGTGCATCCCGATGCACTTGTGAACGCCGCCGCCGAACGGCTGCCAGGCATACGGGTGCACCTTGTCCTCGCGACGATGGGGCGCGAACCGCTCGGGATCGAAGCGATCGGGATCGGGCCAGTACTCGGGCATCCCGTGCGAGAAGTACGGCACCACGGCGGCCATCGTCCGGGCGGGAACGAAGTGTCCGCACACCTCCGTGTCCTTGATCGCCATCCGACCGAGGTACGGGACCGGGGCCACGAGGCGCATCGCTTCTTTCATCACGAGATCGAGCGTGGTGAGCCGCTCGAGATCCGCGAAGCTGGCCTGGGCGGTGCCAAGCGCGACCGACTCGTCGCGCGCGCGGCGCTGCCACTCTGGGTGCTTGGCCAGGTAGTAGCACATGGAGGTCATGGTGATGGTCGTCGTGTCGTGCGCCGCCATCAGCAGGAAGATCATGTGATTGACGATGTCCGCGTCGGTGAACGAGTCACCGTCCTCGCTGCGCGCGCGACAGAGGACGCTGAAGAGGTCCGTGCCGCTCGAGGCTCGCTTCTCTCGCAGGCGGCTCGCGAAGAACTGCTCGAGTACGCGCCGGCCGCGGAGCCCGCGCGACCACTTGCCACCCGGCACGTCGAAGCGCACGAACGCGAGCCCGGCGCGCACCGTGTCGACGAACGCGCGATTGAGCGCCGCCGCTTCCCGCCCAAGGCGCTCTCCCATGAAGACCTCGGTGGCCAGGTCGAGGGTGAGCTGCTTCATCGACGCGAGCACCGGGAAGCGCTTGCCCGGGCGCCACCCGCCGACGCCGCGTGCGATGGCGGGGTTCATGGCATCGAGGTAGCCGAGCAGCCGGTCGTGCGTGAAGGCTTGCTGCATGATGCGTCGGTGGTGCAGGTGCTCGTCGAAGTCGAGCAGCATCAGGCCGCGGGGAAAGAACGGGCCAATCCAGTAGGCCCAGCCAGGACCGTTCGCGAACGCCCGGTCGCGGTTCTGCAGCACGGACTCGCACGCGTCGGGTCCCAGCACGAAGATCATGCGGTGCCCGAACATGTGCGCCCAAGACACCGGGCCGTAGGTGTCGTAGCGGTGGCGCATCACCACCATCGGCTCACCCGCCATCGCGGCGATGACCGCGCCGGTGTGTCCGACGATCGGCAGCCCGATCGTCCCCTGGACCGCCTTGAGGTGGGAGCCCGCGGGTACCTTCGACAGGGGCCGCCGCGGCAGCCTGCTGTCGACCGCGATCAGCAGCCGGTCCGCGAGGGTGGCACTCGGCATTGTGGGCCCATTGTACGCGCCTGACCGGGACTCATGGCGCGCCGACTCGGCTATCCGTATCGGAGGCACCCTATCGGGCGCACCAGGGGCAGTGAGTACATGGCGTCCGAGCGGTTCGCCAGGCCGATTGCCGGCTCAGAGGCCCGCTTTCCGGGGAGCTTCGCGCGCAGGGCAGGAGTGTGCGGCGGAGGTCGGCTCCGGCGCGGCAAGGGCATGAGGGTCTGGTGGGCTCAGCCTGTGTCGATACAGGCGACGTTGAGGCGCACACGGAGGGCGTAGGTGCCGGCAGGGAAGACGGTGTCGCGGACACCGGATGCGAAGCGGCGCCAGGCGCCGCGGTAGTGAACACGGAAGTCGACGAGGCGTGCGAGTGCCAGGATGCGGCGTGCGGGATCGCGTTCGGCGATGTGCGGATCTCTCTTGCGACGTGGCTCCAGGGTCGCCGGGGAGTCCCGCCAGTGCTGGGCGCGCACGGCCTTGACGCCCAGGAAGGGGCGGCCTTCGGCGCTCGCTCGCTCAGCGATCTCGTCTTCGCGCGCCTTGAGTTCACCCTCGACGAGCTGGCGGAATGCAGCGTCGGAGAGGTGGTCGAAGCCAGGCAGTCGGGTGAGGGGCAGGTGGGCGACGCGTGGCATCGCGCCGCCGTCGCCCTCGGTTCGGAAGAGCTCGCGGGGGCGAACGGCTGCGATGGGCTCGGCCATGAGGTCGCGCGGACGGGACCAGAGCCCGGGCCACGTGTGCGCATGACGAACGAGCCCCGACGACACCGGATTGGCGAGCGTGTAGACGAGCTTGTCGAGCATCGTCTCTGGGGACTCGAGGCGGACGGCGGAGTAGGTGGCGCCGCCGCCCTCGAAGAGGTTCTCCCAGCGGCCGAGGCTGGCGTTGATGGTGCGTGCGACCAGGGTGTTCAGCAGTTGCATACACTCAGGCAGGCGCGCGTTCGGATCCGTGACCACGAGGTGATAATGGTTGGAGAGTACGCAGAATGCGTGAACGAGTACCTCAGTGCGCTCGGCTGCGATGGCCAGGCAGTAGAGGAAGATCGCGTTGGTGCGCTCGCACGGCTGCAATAGGAAGCGGCGCTCCGAGCATCGTCGGGTGACGAGGTACGTCGTTCCAGGCAGGACCATGCGGGGCAGGGACATGACGGGCGCGCAGGAAAGCAATGAGGGTGCCGCAGCCCAATCGACGAGCGATCGAGCCCTTGGCGGTCGTGGCGACCGCTCGCGGGCGGAATACCGTCCGAGGTGGACGGCATGCCGGACGTCTGGACGGCATGCCGTCCACGACTCGACGTGGTCGGGCCGCCCCGCGACCCCGGCCAGGGTGGAGCGCCGGCCGACAGATCCAGCCTCGGCGGAACGTTTCACCTCATCTATGCGGTTTGGCGAATATCAGACACGACTCCCGGCGGGGCCTGAGTGACGACCACGCTCGAGCGATTCGCGCGGTGGGCGGCGGGGGTGGGGTTGGCGGATGTCCCGGGGCGCGTGGTGGAGAAGGCGCGGGCGCAGCAGGCGAGCGTGCTCGGGGCGACGCTCGCGGGGCTGCACGATCCCGCGGCGCGCAAGGTGATCGCCGCGGCGGTGCGGCACGGCGGCCAGGGCGCCTCGCGCCTCCTCGCCACCGGCGCGCGTACGTCGCGCCCGGCAGCGGTCCGCGCCAACGCGAGCGCCTCCTGTACCTTCGACTACGACGAGATCCTCCTGCTCGGACATCCCGGCCACTCGACGGTGACCGTGCCGCTCGTGCTCGGCGAGGAGCTAGGCCGTACCTTCGGCGACGCGGTCGTCGCGCAGGTCGCGGGCAACGAGATCGCAGGACGCCTCGGCCTGGCGACCTTCCTCGGCCCGCAGAACGGCCAGATGATCCCGCACCTGCACTGCGCGGGCGCCGCCGTGGCGGCGGGCAGGCTGCTCGGGCTCGACGGCCGCGCCCTCGCGCACGCGCTCGCCATCGCCCTCGCGCAGCCGCCCTCCGCCCTGTGGCCGAGCTTCCTCGGCGACCTCGAGGCCAAGGTCCTCGTCGCCGCGCACGGCACCGCGATGGGCGTCATGGCCGCCGAGCTCGCCGCCGAGGGCTTCACCGGCGCGCTCGACCTCCTCGATCACCCGCACGGCTTCTTTCGCCGCTTCGCCTTCGCGCCGCTCCCCCGCGCGCTCGGCGGGCTCGGCCGCGCGTGGCTCTCCGACACGCTGCAGGTCAAGGAGCACGCCGCTTGCTGGTACTACCAGGCGCTGCTCGACGCCGCGGCCTCCCTGCCGCGGCTCCGCGCGGCGGACGTCTCGCGCGTGCGCTGCGCCGTGACGTTCCTCGCCGACGCGGTCGACTCCACCGAGCGCCTCCGCCCGCGCGGCCCGCTGTCGGCCAACGAGGTGAACTTCTCGATCGCAGCCTCGGTCGCGCTCGTGCTCCTCCGGGGCCGGCTGCGCCCCGACGATCTCACGACCGCCGACCTCGCCGCCAACGAGGCCGAGGTGCGCGCCCTCGCCGCCAAGATCGAGGTAGCGCACGACCCCGCGCTCGATCGGAAGCTCTTCGTCGCGCTCGACGGGGCGCTCGATCTGCCCGGTCTGCTCGGCACCGTCTCGACCCTCGAGCTCGGCCGCGCCCTGGGCCGCGCGCGCGCCGAGTTCCCGCAGGCCAGAGGCCTCGGCGCCGGCAGCCTCCTCCGCTCGCTCGCCCGCGCCCCACGCGTCCTGGCCGCCCTCGCCGCGGGCCGCCGCCGCGACTACGACCTCGGGGCCCACGACCTCTCGGCGCTCGCGCTGCCCATTCCGGGTGCGATCGAGGTGGAGCTCGTCGGCGGCCGCAGGCTCGAGGCCGCGCGCGACGTGGAGGCCGGCGCGCTCTCGCTCCCCGGCGCGACCGGCCTGGCCTTCGACAAGCTCCGCGCAGCCGCCGCCGCGCGCCACGGCGGCCCGCATGGCACACGCTGGGCCGACGCGCTCGCCGCCGCCCGCCCCGACACTCCGATCGCGGCGATCCTCGGCTAGGACGCGCTCACGCCGCGCGCTCGCGTCTCGCCGGTCGCGCCGCCGCGCGCCCGAGCATGAGGTCGGCGGCCTTCTCGGCGATCATCACCGCGGGGGCGTGGGTGTGGCCGCGGATGATCATCGGCATCACCGACGCATCGACGACGCGCAGGCCCTCGACGCCCCGCACGCGCAGCTCGGGATCGACGACCGCGAGGTCATCGGTGCCCATCCGGCACGTGCCGACGGGGTGGTAGAGCGTCTCGGCGCGCTCGCGGATCGTCTGCTCCAGCGTTCCCCCCGCGCCCGGCACCATCTCGGCGCCGGCGAAACGCGCGAGCGCGGGCGCGCCGAAGATGCGCCGAGCCAGCTCGACGCCGCGAACCATCGTCCGGAGGTCCTCGTCGCCGATGTCGGAGAGGTAGTTCGGCCGGATCATCGGCGCGGCGAGCGGATCGCGCGAGGCGAGCTGCACCGCGCCCTGGCTCCTCGGCTGGAGCAACACGACGCCGATCGTGAGCGCGTGGTCCTTCTGCGGCGTGAGCCCGTGGCCGACGAAGGGCACCGGCGCGAAGATGAGCTCGACGTCGGGCGCCGCGAGATCCGGCCGGGTGCGCACGAACGCGCAGGCCTCGCCGAGGTTCGACGTGAGCATCCCCTTCCTGAGGAAGAGGAAGCGCGCCAGGTTCCCGAGCGTTTCCGCGCCGACGAGCGTGATCGGCTCGGGGCAGGCGGTGATCACCGGGAACGCGAGGTGATCCTGGAGGTGCTTGCCCACCCCAGGCAGGTCGTGGGCGACCTCGACGCCGTGCGCGCGCAGCTCGCCCGCAGGGCCGATCCCCGAGAGCAGGAGGAGCTGCGGAGAGCTCACGGCGCCACCGCACACGAGGAGCTCGCCCGCCGAAGCCCGCTCGGGCGCGCCCTCGCGCAGGTATTCGATCGCGGTCGCGCGCCGGCGCTCGAGCACGATGCGCGTCGCGTGGACGCCGGTCACGACGGTGAGGTTCTTGCGGCGCATCGCGGGCCGGAGGTACGCGTCCACCGCGCTCCAGCGCCGGCCCCGGTGCTGATTGACGCGCGTGTACGCGGCGCCCTCCTGGCTCGGACCGTTGACGTCGTCTAGCCTCGTCAGGCCGGCCTGCGTTGCGGCCTCGAGGAACGCCGCCGTGGTGCAGCTCGGGTCGCGCAGCTCCTCGACGAGGAGTGGACCCTCGGCGCCGTGCAGCCCCGGGACGGGCCGCGCGTAGCCCTCGGCGCGCAGGAAGTACGGCAGTACGCCGGAAAAGCCCCAGCCGGGGTTGCCGAGGTCCTCCCACAGGTTGTAGTCGGCGGGGTTGCCGCGCACGTACATCTGCGCGTTCATGGACGAACAGCCGCCGAGCACCTTCGCGCGCGGCCAGTACATGGCGCGGCCTGCCATCTTCGCCTCCGGCGCGGTGGTGAAGCTCCAGTCGTGGCGGCCCTTGAAGAGCTTGGTGAACGCCGCGGGGATGCGGATCTCCCTTGCGCGGTCGGGGCCCCCCGCCTCGAGGAGCAGCACCCGGCAGCTCGGATCCTCGGAGAGGCGCGCCGCGAGGACGCAGCCGGCGGAACCCGCGCCCACGATCACGTAATCGTACTGTGTGGTCATGCCCGAGGGGCGTGACCTCGCGCGTCACATCGTGACCTTCAGGTGCGCCAGGCGAGGCGCGCCGAGGGGTCCGGCGCATAGCTGCAGTAGAAACCAGTCCTTACGCTGTGCTCGAGGTGGTCGGCCAGTGCGCGATCGTGCTCGGCGATGCGCCGGATGGCGGCCTTGATCGCCTTGGTGACCCGCACGCGCGCCCGCTCGAGCTCCGAGCCGACTCGCCGGTCGCGGCCGCCGAGGCCCACCGCCTGCGAGAGCTGCTCGCCGAGCGCCTCGATCTCCTCCTGCGCCCGGGCCGCCCGGTCGAGGTCCCCGCGCGCCTCGGCCTCGCGCACCGCGTCGTCGAGGTCCTCGAGCCGCTGGCGGATCGCCCCCTTGGCTCGCGCGTCGAGCACCGGCGTGCCCTCGCTCGCACCGGTCTCCGCGCCCGAGAGTGCGAGCACGTGCAGCTCGCGGTCGGGCTCCGCCAGGAGCCGCGCGAGGTAGCCGAGGCCGACGCTGTCCTTGAGCCGGCAGATCGTCCCGCGGAGGCCCACGGTCCAGTACTCGCCGTCCTTGCGGAAAGTGCCCTCGCCCGTGGCCGCCGCCGCGTGACCAGCGCGCGCGGCCGCGTCCCCCCGCTCGCCCAGGCGGCGCAGCACGAGCTCGAAGCCGAGCGTGGCCGCCGCGACCTCCGCGCGCTGGGTCTCCTCCCGGGCGAGCTCGCCCTGGCCGAGGGCGAGGACGACGCGGCCGTAGTGGAAGCGGCTGTTCGCCACGAAGGCCGGCGCGCCGATGCGGAGGTTCGTCTCGATCGCCCGCTCGAGGTGCTCGGCCGCCTCGTCGAGGCGGTCCATCGTCGCGGCCAGCAGGCCGAGGTAGTGCGCCACGGCGCCGAGGCCGCTGATGCCTATCCGCGTGAGCCGCACACAGTACGCGCGGTACGGAAGGAGCAGCTCGTACAGCGTCGCCGCCGCGGTCCGGTCGCCGAGCGCGCTCGCGGTGAGCGAGAGCAGGACGAGGTTCGCGACCCACGTGAAGTCGCGTGGGACGCTGACCAGGCGATCCGCGGTGAGGCGCTCGAGCTCCTGCCGGGCCTCCGCGTCGCGGCCGGCCTCGGCGAGCGCGAACGAGAGTCCGCAACGAAACGCGACGAGGGCCGGCCACGTCTCGGCGCCGCGGCGGAGCAGGGGCTCCTGCTCCGCGAAGCGGCCCTGCGCAAAGCGTGTCGTGAGGATCACGGCCGAGTAGAAGACCGTGGCGCCCTGGTGCTGAGCGCGCGTGCCGAGCTCGAGTCCCTGCTTCCCGAGGGCCTCGGCCGCGTCGAAGCGGCATGAGAAGCTCGCCAGCGTCGCGCGCAGGAGCGGCACGTGCCAGAGATAGTGCGGCAGGCGCAGGCGCGTCGTGATGGCGTCGTACGCGTCGAGCTCGGCCTGCAGCGCGGCCGTCTCGCCGAGCTCGAGCAGGTTGCCCATCCGCAAGGCGCGCCCCTGGAGCGCGAGCTCCTCGTCGCCGCTCCGTCTGGCGAGCTCGACGACCTCGCTGGCGATCGCGAGGCGCTCCTCGGCGTTCGGGCCGCCCCAGATCGCGACGTGGCGATCGTAGAGCACCGCCGCGAGCGTGGCCGGATCGCCGAGCCGCCGCGCCATCGCCGCCGCCGCCTCGGAGAGCGCCGCGCGCCTGGTCGTCGCGGGCGAGAAGAGCAGCGCCTTGCCGAGCCGCGCGAGCACCCGCGCGCGGAGCGGATGGTCGGTGTCCGGCAGCGCTACGAGCGCCTGCTCGAGCAAGCGGACCTCGGTGTGATCGACGATGCCGGCGGTGAACTCGACGGCGAACGCGAGCGCGGTGGCCGCGAGCAGCTCCGGCGGCGGCGAGAGCTCCGCCACGCGCTCGAAGGCGGCGTGCGACTCGGCCGTGTGCCCGGCGGCGTGGCGGGCGCGGCCGAGGGCGTGGTGGAGCTCCGCACGGCGGCGGATCTCCGTGGCCGGGAGCAGGGCGAGCGCACGCTCGAAGTGCGCCGCCGCCTCGTCGTACGCGAGCATCGCGAGCGCCCGATCGCCCGCCTTCTGCGCGTAGTCGATCGCCCGCTCCGCGGTGCCGAGCGGCGCGGCCCTTGCGAAGTGGTGCGCGAGCTCGGCGGGCTCCGCGGCCAGCGCCTCGAGGGCCTCGCCGGCGCGGCGGTGCAGCTCCATCCGCTGCTCGGGTCGCAGGTCGCGGTACAGCACCTCGCGCACCAGCGCGTGCGGGAACCGGACGTGCCCAACGGACGCCGGGGCCTCCTCGAGCAGTCGCGCGGTCAGCGCCTCCGCGAGCGCCTGTGGGTCCGCGAGGCGCGCGAGCACCTCGAGCGCGCACTGCTGGCCGACGACGGCGGCGGCATGGAGCAGGGCGCGGCCCGGCGGCGAGAGGCGCTCGGCGCGGCGCCGGATGACCTCTCCGACGCTGTCGGGCACGGTCGTGAGGTCGGGCGAGCGCAGCATCTCGCGCACGAAGAACGGGTTGCCGCCTGTCGTGCGATGGATCGCCTCGGCGGGGATCGGCGACGGCTCGGGCAGGAGACCGCGCACGAGCTCCGCGACCTCGGGCGGCTCGAGGCCGCCGAGGTGGATGACCCCGCTGCGCGCCGACAGGATCCGGTGCAGCGCGTGACCGGCGGGCACCTCGAGGTCCCGGTACGTCCCGAGGATCGCGAGGCGCGAGGCGCGCAGCTCGGCGATCAAGAAGCCGAGCAGCAGCAGCGAGGACGTATCGGCCCAGTGCAGGTCGTCGAGGACGAGCAGGAGTGGCCCCTCGGCCGCCGCGGCCTTGAGGAACGTCGCGACCGCGTCGAAGAGCTGGAACCGGGCCTGCTCGTCGAGTTGCGCCGGCGCCGGCGTCGTCGCGCCGAGCTCCGGGACGAGCCGGCCGAGGATCGCCTCGCGCGGCGTCGCGGGGCACGCGCGCGCCACCCCGCGCACGAGCTGGATCCACGGCCAGAGGGCCGGGGCTCCGTCACCCTCCCAGCAGGAGGCCCAAACGGCGTGGGTGTCGGGGCATCGCGTGACCAGCTCGCCGAGGAGGCTCGTCTTGCCGATGCCCGGCTCCCCGGCCACGAGGACGAGCCCCCCGCGGCCCGCGGCGGCGTCGGCGACGAAGACGCCGAGCTCGCCCAGGATCCTCGTGCGGCCGACGAAGGCCCCGCGCGACGCCACGCCCACGGCCAGGCTCAGCGGAGCGATTCCTGGAGGCCGCGCGTGAGCTCGCCGAGCACGCTGCCGCCGACGCCCCCCACGACGCAGCCCGCGCCCGCCGCGCAGGTCTGCACGCTCGACAGGCACGTGGCCGTCTTCTCCACCGCCGCGGCGCCGGCCACCTTGTGGATCTCCTCGAACACGTCGCGACAGCGGCGCATGGTGGTCTCGCGGCTCCCGCCACAGAGCCCGGCGAGCCGGCTGCACGTCCGCGCCTCGGCCGAGGCGAGCGGCCCCACGCCGAAAAACGCCGCAGCCCCGAGCCCGAGGAACCCGAGGACCACGAGGACGATGACGAGCTTCATGCAGAAAGCCTACGGCAATCGCCGGGTTCGCGCCGGGGAAGACGCCGGGGAACATTCCGGTGGGCGGCCTCGTCTCACCTCCCAGAACGCCACCACAGGAGGATGACGATGAAGCGCCAGCTCACTTCCGGAATCTCGGCTCTGTTGCTCACCTGCTCGCTCGGCTGCGGTGCGGACCGAACGGTCGACGACCCGGTCGGAAGCGAGCAGGAGGAGCTCGCCACGGAGAGCGAGCTGGCGGTCGACGAGACCGAGGCGCTCGCCGACGTCGCCGACGAGGACGCGACGTTCGCCGACCTCACGCTCGGCGCGACCGACAAGGAGGCGCGCTTCGATGACCGCCGCCCCGGGCCGGCGCCTCGCCGCGTGCGCGTGCACCTCGGCCGCTGGCTGCGCGGCCTGACGCGCGCCGGCGCGTTCGTGTGCGGCGCGAGCGCGACCGTCACGCGCGAGACCGCCGACGCGGGCTGCGCGCTCATCGGGCGGAACGGGCAGTACTTGAGCAAGGTGGCCGTGACGTTCGACGGCTGCGAGCTCCCGCTCGGCATCCGCATCGACGGCGGCATCACCGTGACGACGACCAAGGCGCTCAGCGCCGGCGCGACGTGCGACGCCGCGGGCCTGAGCGTGGACGTCACGCACGCGGCCACGGTGCGCGACCTCGAGGTCGGCGTCCGCGCGCTCGGCTCCGCCGCGGTCGCCGGCACTGCGACGGTCAAGTCCGTGCGCGGCCCCGGCGCGGCCGAGCCGAAGCGCGAGTGGACGCTCGACCACACGCGCAAGCTGACGGAGGCCGACGGCACGGTGCGCCTCGATCAGCACCTGACGGGCGCCGGCACGACCACGCTCGATCGCAGCGGCAGCGAGCCCGCGCTCGTCCGGAGCGGCACCTTCACCGCGGAGCTGAACCTGCGCGGCATGACGGTGACGACCAAGCACACGGACGTGCGCCGCGTGAAGAGCTGCTGCCACCCGATCGGGGGCAGCATCGAGCTCTCCGCCACCAAGGGCGCCGAGACGAAGGTCAAGAAGGTCGAGTTCGGCCCCGCCTGCGGCCAGGCCACCGTGGACGGCGCGGTCCACGACCTCCCGACCTGCATGTAAACAGGAACGCCTGGCTTGCGATCCACGGCGCGCTGCCGCGTCGGGCCCTGCGCTCCGTGCTCACGTACCAAAAACTACGCTCGGCGCGGTGCTCGGGCCCTCCTTGCATCGCTTGTGTCTCACAAACCATGCGTTCCTGTTTGGCTCCGCTCCGCGCTCTCGCCCTCCCGCCTCCCGCCTCCCGCCTCCTCTTCCCCTACTTCCCCTTGCGCAGCTTCGCCAGCTCCGCCTCGACGAGCCCGAGGAGCTTTCGCTCGGTGGGCGTGGCGCCCTTGCGGAAGGCCTCGATCACGGGGCGCGAGAGGCGCTGCATCTCCTCGCCGAGCGCGGGGGGCATCGGGTGCACGGCGACGCCGAAGCTCGCGAGCGACCCCGCGAGCGCCGCCTCGACCTCGCGCACGTGGCGCGCGTTCTGCTGGATGAGCGCCGAGTCGATGCGCTGCTCCACCGCGGTGCGCACGGCGCGGGGCACCATCGCCGCGCCCTTCTTGCCCGCGAGGACGACCCCGGGCTGGAAGATGTGCGCGGTCTCCGTGAAGTGCTTGAGCTGCAGGTGCCAGGCGCTCGCGAAGACCCAGGTGTAGGCGCCGTCCACCGCGTCGACCTCGCCGGCCTCGAGCGCGCGCACGACGTCGGGCACGCCGATCGGCTTGTGGCGCACGCCGAGCGCGTCCCAGAACGCCGCGTGCGCGGGCGTCGGCTGGGAGCGCAAGGTGACCTTGCGCAGGTCCGCCATCGTCTGCACCGGCGCGCGCGTCCCGAGGTGACGGAAGCCGATCTGCCCGACGCCGATGAGCCACAGGCCGCGCTTGCTCGCGCACTCGCGGAGGAACGGCAGCACGGCCTGCGCGGTGCGCTCGGCCTCCTCGTGGCTGCGGAAGAGGAAGGGCAGCTCGAGCACCGCCGCCTCGGGCAGCAGGCCGAACAGCGCGCCGCCGCTCAGCCCCGCGATCTCGAGCTGGCCGCTCGCGAGCTTGCCGGCGAGCTGCCCCTCGTCGCCCGCGACCGCGCCGGCGAAGGCGCGGAGCTGCAGCGAGCCGTGCGATTGCTTGGCGATCTCCGCGCCGATCTTGCGGATGTCCTCGGCCCAGGGCGAGCCCTCGGGCGCGATCGTGCCGTACCGGAGGATCTGCGACGGCTCGCCGGCCGTCGCCGGCCGCGCACCGAGGAGACCCAGGATCCCGAGGAGCGCGAGCGGTCGCACGCCTCGATCATACGTGGGACGACTCGCCGCCGCGACCCGACGCGTCGATGCGGGCGCAGGGCGTCGCCGATCCCGCGCGCGCGGCGCCACGATGGGCGCGGTGTCCACAGCGCCGGCGCGCATCCCCGGCACGTCGCGATACGCCATCGTGCGTCGAGTGGGCGAGGGCGGGAGGGGCGTCGTGTACGAGGGCTTCGACCGCGTGCGCGGCCAGCGCGTCGCGATCCCGCGCGCCTGGCCCGCGTCCTCGTGCGGGCTTCCAGGCGGGCTGAACGATCGAGACTAGCGTACGAGGACGCGCGCGAAGCTCACGACCCCGGCCTCCACGCGCGTCGTTGCGGTGGACTGCTCGGTGCTCGTGCAGGTCCCCATCGGGTCGATCGCCAGGACCGTCACCTCTCCCGGTGGGACGTCCACGAGGATCGCGATCCCGGCCGACTGGGTCTGCGAAAGCGAGGGATCCGGCAGGCCGGTCGCGTCGCCATAGAGCACGCGGACGCCGGGCGCGTTGGTGGCCGACACGACGAAGCCATCCCTGCGGGCGGCGCACCTCGAGCCGGCGACGCCGCGGACCTGCGCGATGATGAAGCCACGGCCCGGAGCGAGCGTGCCGAACCGCATGCTGCTCGTCCGGAAGAAGTCCTCGGGCACGAGCAGGAAGGGCCCCACCGAGTCGACGTCGAGGGGCGCTGTCGCGGTGTACCGGGGCAGGTTCGAACGCAGGTAGCCAGGTGCGTAGCCGTAGAGGTAGAAGGGGGCGTTCTCGGGCACCTGCAGGCGGAAGCGCCCGAGGTCGTCGGCATGCGTCTGGCTCGAGTAGCCGAGGATCCCCACGGTGGCGTCGTGCACTGGCGCCTGCAGGTAGAGATCACGGACGGTGCCGGTGAGCTCCACGGTGGCGCCGGAGACCGGCGGTCCATCGGGGACGAAGGGGGCCGCGTCCGCGGGCGGCGCAGGCGCATCGCGAGTGGCCGCATCGAGGCGCGGTGGCGAGGCGTCGGGCGACCGCGCAGCGTCGGCCGGGGCCTCGGCCGGGGCTGCATCGGGTGGCGCCGCCGCGCCACCACCGCAGCCGAAGAGGGCCGCGATCATCCAGGCCACCCCTCGCACGCGTTCCATCTTCGCACGCGGCGCGTGCAGGGGCCAGGGTAACATCGGTCATTCGCTCGGCCCTGCGCGCCTGCTTGCTGCTCGTGCGAGCCGTCCTCGTGATCGGCCCCGTGGTGTCGTGCGGATGCGAGAGCGTGTCGCGGTCTGGCGCCGGCGATGGCGCGCCGCCCGTGGTCGACGGGGGTGTGCGGAGCGACGCGTCGCGCACCTGCGGTGATGGTGACGGAGCCTGCTCGGCCGGCGTCCGCGCGTGCGGCGCGGGATTCACGGCCGAGACGCGGGGCGGTTGCGCCGCGGTCCTTCCGCCCGCGCGCGCGGTGCTCCTCGACTGCGATCCAACTTCTGCCGTGGACGACGGGCGCGACGACCGCGAGGATCCGTGCTCCCCGGCGCCGGCCTGCGAGGCCGGGACGCGTCCCGAGCTCGGTCAGTCCACCTGTGTCCCGGTGGGCCCCTCGGCGCCTGCGTCGACGCCGGGTCGACGTGATGCCTGGGGCAGCGCGCTCGCGTTGCCCACGCCGGCGACCGGATGCGATCCCGAAGACCTCCGCGACGACGTGGCGCCGGGACAGCCGGATCCGTGCGGCACGGCGCCGGTCTGTCCCGCCGGCACGAGCGCGCGCCTCGGCAGCGCGTCGTGCGTGGGCGTGGGCCCGGCGCGTCCGCTCGTGGGGAGCGAGCCGGACAGCTGGGGCCACGCGCTCGTGCTCCCGCCATCGCGCGCGGCGACGACCGGGTGCCGTGCAGGGGTCGAGGCCGGCTGCCTCGACGCGCCCGACTGCGAATTCGTCGATCACATCCTGCCGGTGCTCGGCGAGGCTGCCTGCCAGCCCCTCGGCCCCTGCCTGACGACGTTCCCTGCGGCGCCGGCGGGCCCCGTCGTCTACGTCGACGCTCGCGCCCCGGCGGGCGGTGACGGCACCCGCGCCGCCCCGAAGCGGACGCTCGCCGAGGCGGTCGCCGCGGCTCCCGACGGGGCCACGCTCCTGCTCGCTCCGGGCTACTACGCACCCGGCCCCGCCATCGCCCGCTCGCTGTCCATCGTGGGCGCTTGCCCCTACTCCGTCGCGCTGGCGCCGGAGCCCCTCGTGGTCTCGGGCGGCGACCTCGTGGTGTCGAGCTTGACCCTTCCGGCCGGCCTCGACGTCAGTGGCGGTCGCGTACGCGCGGAGGCCCTGTTCGTGCGCGGCCCCGTGCGGGTCCACGGCTCCGCGGCGTCCCTCGGTCTGAACCGCAGCATCGTCGGAGCGACGGGCCACGGGGTCGAGGTGAGCGACGGGGCGATGGCGACGCTGTCGCAGAGCGCGCTGCTTTCGAGCAGCGGAGACCAGCTCCGCGCCTCGGGCAGGGGCACCGTCGTGCGCGGCGACCGCATGGTGATCTCGTCGAGCATCAAGGCGGTGAGGCCGCTCGAAGGCACCGGCGTGCTCGCCCTGGCGGGTGCGGACGTCGCGCTGGTCGACAGCGCGCTGGTCGGCGTCGGGACCGGTGCGAGCGCGAGCGGATACGGTACGCACCTCGCTCTCGAACGCACGGTGCTCGCGGGCGGGGGCGGCCAGGTGGGCGCGCTCTTCGGATCGTCGGCCGGGCTGGCGGTCGCCGACCGGGCCATGGTCACGGCCAGCAACGTCGCGATCGTGCGCGCGCGTGGCACCGGCATCTACGCCGGTGACGAGGGGACCACGCTCACGCTCGAGGACGTCGAGGTCTCGGACGGGCGCCCCGTCCAGCAGGTGCAGTCGACGACGCGCCAGTCCTGGTACGTGACCGGCGACGGGCTCCAGGTCGCCGCCGGCGCCTCCGCCAGACTGACCCGGGTGTCCTTCCTCGCAAACCGTCAGGTGGGTGTCTCGGTGCGCGGTGCAGGCACGGCGCTCGACGGCACGGGGGTCCTCGTCGCGGGGACGAGGCCCGAGCCGCCGCTGCAGGGCGCGCCCCTCCCGATCGCCCCCGGCCTCGAGGTCAGCCAGGGCGCCCGAGCCACGCTCCGGGAGAGCGCGTTCCTCGGCAACCGCGAGATGGGCGCCGAGGTCGACGGCGCCGGATCGCTGCTGGTGCTCGAGAACAGCACGATCGCGCGCACGCGCACGTACCCGCGCCCTGCAGCCGGCGCGCTGACCTTCCCCGTCACGTCGGGGCTGTCCGTGACCGGGGGCGCGACGGCGATGCTTCGCGGGACGTCGCTCGTCGGCAACCGCAGGAGCAGCGTGTTCGCGCGAGACGCCGACACCACCGTGTCGCTCGAGGGCTGCTCGATCGATGACACGCGCTCGTTCAGGGCCGACCAGGGTGGGTGGGGCGTCCAGGCGTTCCAGGGCGCCCGCGTGACGCTCGATCGCTCGTGGGTGACCGGGAGCCGCGACCTCGCCATGCTGGCGGAGAGCGCGGGCACGGTGGTCGACATCCGCTCGAGCGTGCTCTCCGGGACGCGCCCGCGCCCGGGCGACGGAGCACGAGGCCGCGCCGTCGGGCTCTGGGACGGCGCGGTGGCCCGGCTGCGTGACACTGCGGTCCTGGGGCACCGCGACACCGCGCTCTATGCGAACGGTCCTGGCACGTTGCTCGACATCACCGGTGGTGTGGTCGCCGGAACGCGACCGGGGCCCGGGAGCGCCTCCGGGCGGGGGATCATGGTCTGGCAGGGCGCCACGGCGGAGCTGCGTGGTGTCACGGTCGCCGACCACCTGACCGCCGGGGCGCAGGTTGGCCCGTTCGGGGGTGCCCTGCGCATCTCCGACAGCGCCGTCCTGCGCACCGAGGTCGAGCGCAGCGACGGGCTCTTCGGCTACGGCATCGTCGCCAGCACCGGCGGGAACCTCGAGCTCGTCCACTCCCTCGTCGGTGAGCACTCCGTCGGCGTCGTCTTCAGCGAGGCGACGGGCATCGTCACGGCGAGCCGGGTCCGAGGCAACCACATCGGCGTCGCGATCCCGGAGGAGACAATAGGGTCGCAGCGACCGCCCGTGGTCGAGGGTCTCCTCTTCTCCGAGAACCTCGTCGATCGGCAGAGCGTCAGCCTGCCGGTCCCGGTGCCCGAGAACGAGGCCAGGCCAGGCGCGCGGATGGCGCCGGGCGGCGCCCGCCGAGCGTCCGCCCGCTGACCTGCGTGGCCCTGCGGCCGCGGTCAGGTCGCGTCGTCGGCCTGACCGCGTAGCTCGTCGAGGCTCGCCTCGACCCGTGCGCGGAGGATCCCGACGGTCTCGCTGTCGCGATCGGGGTCTCCTTCGGCCAGTCCCTGGACCTCCTCGAGCAAGCGCGCGGCCTCTGCCCGCGCGGCATCGCGCACGGCGAGCCCGAGCAGCTCGTCGATGCGGTCCCAGTCCGCGAGGCGCTCCTGGGTTCCGCGCCCGGGAGCTCGAACGTCGCGCAGCCGCACCCGCAGGATGATCCGCGCGATCGCGCCCTCGAACACGGTCTGACCCGTCTCCCTCGCGATCTCGAGCGCACGCTCCGCGGCCGTCCCGGCGGCAGCCGTTCGCCCCTGAGCGAGCGCGATCTCCGCCTGGTTCCGCAGCGCGTCGGGGAGGATCGCAGTGGCTCGGATGCGCTCGGCGATCGCGACGGCCCGCTCGCTCAGGCGCGTTGCCTCCGCGAGCTCGTCCGATCGCAGCGCGAGCTCCGCGAGGTTCGACAGGCTGATCGCACAGTCGGCGAGGTCACCGAGCTGCTCCCGGATCTCGAGCGAGCGCTGGTACCACGTCCGCGCCTGCGCGAGCTCACCGCTCAGGTAGTGGCTCGAGGCGAGGTTGTTGGCCGCGGTGCCGATGGTGCCGAGGTCGCCCGTGCGCTCGGCGGCGGCGAGGGCGCGCTCGCACCAGAACCGTGTCCAGCCGCCACGTCCGAGCCGGAATCCCACGTGGGCGATCGCGCTCTGCACGCGGAATCGCGCATACGCGAGACCGCGCGGATCGTCCGCCGCGGCCGCGGCCAGGGCACGCAGCGCGCTCCTCGCCAGCGTGAGGGTGTGCTGCGGGCGACCATCGAGGGTGTAGCTCATGGCGAGCTCGGTCAGGAGGACCGCCCGTAGCACGCTGGCATGATCGCCGAGGTGTCGGAGCGCTGCCTCGAAGGCGATGATCGCCTCGCCGGCGTGTCCCCCGAGCCGGGCGAGTTGGCCGCGGCGGAGCTCGACGCTGGCGGCCAGGTGCGCGAGCTGGCTCGCGTCTGCCTCGTCTCGCCGTCGCTCCCCTGCCGGCAGCATGGAGGCTCCGCGCTCGAGCGCGCGGGCCGCGCCCTCCAGGTCGCCCGTGCGCCGCCGGGTCTCGGCGAGGCCCATGCAGACGTCGACCCGCTCGTGCGCCGTCGCGACCCGCCGTTCGCGGCCCGGCACCGTGCGCGGCTCGAGCAGCCGGAGCGCACGCTCGAACAGCTCCGCGGCGTCGGTGTTGCAGCCGCGCTCGAGCGCGCGCTGCCCCGACACGAGGTAGCGGGCCACGGCCGCGCGGATCTGGCCCCCGAGCTCGAGGTGGCGCGCGACCAGCGCGGGGCTGGCGTCGACGAGCCCCGGCTGCTGCTCGAGCCAGACGGCGATCGCGGCGTGGTGCGTGGCGCGCATCCGCTCGGTGAGGGTGTCACTGATCACCTCGGGCAGGAGCGCGTGCGCGAATCGGTACTCGTCTTGCCCGGGCACCGACGTCGTCGGGTGACGCCGGATGACCCCGTGGGTGATCAGGCGCTCGAGCACGGGCCCTAGCGGCGCGGGGCTGCCCATCGTCTCGAGGGCGCCCGCCCAGAACGTCCGGCCCACCACCGCTGCGCGCTCGAGCAGAGCCCGCTCCGCCGTGGAGAACGCATCGAAGCGGGCCTGGATGATCCCCTGCACCGTCTCGGGGACCGCGAACTCGCTCACGCGATCGCGTCGCAGCTGCCACGGCTGATCGGCAGCCGTGCTGGGCTCCAGGATGCCCTGGTCGAGCATCAGCCGCAGCACCTCCTCCATGAAGTACGGGTTGCCGTCCGAGCGGCCTACCATCTGCGCGATCAGGTGCTCGGGCGGGTCGTCGACGCGGCGGAGCAGCTCGCGCGCGACCTGTTCGGCATGCCGACGCGACAGGGGGCGTAGCTCGACGCGCAAGTGCGTGTCGAGGTCCGCACCCCAGCGTGGCCGCCGGGTGAGCAGCTCCGGACGCGCGGTGGCGACCACGAGCAGCGGGCGGTCCGCCTGCGCGGCGAGAACCTGCTCCAGCACGTCCAGGGAGGCATCGTCGGCCCAGTGGATGTCCTCGAGCCAGACCGCCACGGGGACCTGCTCGAGCAGCGTACCGACGAGGTCGCCGAAGGTCTTCGCGATGCGCCCGAGGTGCACGCCTCCACGCTCGCCGGGACCGAACATCTCCTGCACCTCGCTCGTGGTGCGCTCGAATCCGAGCAGCTCTGCCAGGCGCCCCTCGGTCGAGGTCTGCCTCCGCGCTCCGGCGTCCGGAGGTGCCGCGCTGCGGCGCGATCCGGCCCCCCGGGCGCGCAGGGTCGCCATCACGCCGCGCAGCTCCGTGACGCGCGCGCGCAGGACCTCACGGGGATCGGCGCCGAGCTCCTCGTACAGGCCGAGCCGGCTGCGCAGGAGCTCGAGCAGCGCGTGCAGCGGCTCGGCCCTCGACAGCGGGCTCGAGCGGGTCTTGAAGTCGAGGAAGCCCACCGGCGCCAAGGACTCGATGTGCTCCTCGAGCTCGTAGCGGAGGCGACTCTTGCCGACACCGGGCGCTCCGACGATCGTCACGACCCGCGCGACGCTGTCCTCTAGGACCTCCTGCACGAGCTCCGCGAGCCGCGCGAGCTCAGGCTCGCGACCGACGCAGCGGGTGTCGAGGCCGGCCACGCTGCGCGGAGCGCGGTGGTAGCCATGGGCGCGCCGGGGACCGAGCTCGAAGACGCGCATGGGCTCGCGGCGCCCGCGGATCTCCATGGGCGGCCGCGGCGTGACGTCGAACAGGCCGGCGACGTGCTGGTACGTCGAGTGGCTGACGAGCACGCCGCCCACCGGGGCCGCGTGCTCGAGCCTCGACGCCACGTTGACGGTGTCACCGAGCACCGTGTACGAGCGCGTGCGCTCGCCGCCGAAGCCCCCCGCGACGAGGCGGCCCGTGTTGATGCCGATGCGCATCTGGAGGTGGATGCCCAGGTTCCGCAGGCTCGGGTGCTGGAACGCCGCGACCTCCCGCTGCATCGCGAGCCCCGCGAGGCACGCGCGCTCGGCATCGTTGCCGTGAGAGGTCGGGGCGCCGAACACCGCCATCACACAATCTCCGATGTACTTGTCGACGACGCCGCCGAGGCGTGCGATCTCGCCTTCGAGAGGGCGGAAGCAGGCCTCCATGACCTCGCGCACCGCCTCGGGATCGAGCTGTTCGGAGAGCCCGGTGAAGCCGATGACGTCCGCGAACAGGACCGTGGCGATGCGGACCGTGTCCGAGGGCATGATGTCGAGGGGCCTTGGCGCCTCGGGGATCGGCGGTCGCGTCGATTCCCGGCGGAGCCAGGTCCCGCACGAGGTGCAGACCACGTGGTCGGCGTGCAGTGCGGCCTGACACGTGGTGCAGCGGATGGTGTCGTCGTGCTCGGCTGGCAGGGCAGGTCCGAGGCCCTGGCCGCACTGGGGACAGAATCGCGCGCCCGTCGGAGCGCTGTCCCAGCCACATGCGTGGCACCGAGCCGACGAGGGCATGAAGCCCAATCATACCGCTGCGTCGGAGGGCGGCGTAGTAAGCTACCGGCGGGCCCGTGTGGTGACGGCGATTCTTCGATGCTGACGCGTCGCTCTCTGTTCCTCGGCGTGCTCCTGGCGCTGGCTCAGACCGCTTGCGGCGACGGCTCGTCGCCGGGAGGGGCGGCTTGCGTCCGCCCGGCTCTGCCGGACGGATTCACCTGTGACCGCTGGCGCTACGTCGCGAGTGGCGCGAGCGGCGACGGCTCGTGCGGGGCACCTGCGGGCGGCCTCTCCGCCCTCCCGGGGGGGCAGCCCGATCGCACGACGACCTGCATCGTCGTCGGCAAGGGCACCTACCTGGAGCCCATCATCTTCCAGGGTGGCCGGCTCGCGGTGCTCGGCGCGACCAGCGCCTCGGACATCATCTTCCAGGGCAGGACCGGCGCCCCGACGGTCTCGGGCGCGGTCGCCGGCACGCTGCTGCTCTCGCAACTCACGATTGTAGGTCCGAGCGACGGCCCGAGCGCCGCGGTCGAGCTGGCGTCGCTCGACGAGCTCGCGCTTCGTGACGTCAAGGTGCAGGGAGGCGCCGATGGCGTGTCGCTACGCGCGATCGGCGCCGCCAGGGCGGACGGTCTCGAGGTCACGGGCACGCGAGCGCGCGGCCTGGTCGCGCAGGACATCATCTTTCAAGGGCGCAACGTCACCGTGCGATCGTCGGGGAGCTACGGCATCGCCATGATGTGTGGTGCGGCCTGCCCTGGCGCCTCGAGCCTCGAGCAGGTGACCATCGACGAGGCGACGGGCTTCGGGCTCTGGGCGAGCGGTGGGAGGCTGCAGCTGACGGACGTCTCGGTGCAGGGGAGCCGCGCTGCCGACCGCTTTCCCGGCTACGGCGTCGTGGCGACGGACCGTGCGCAGCTCGTCTCGACCCGCCTGTCGGTCGCCAGGAACGCGAGCGCCGGCCTGGTCGTCGACTCCTCGACCGGGACGTTCGAGGACCTGAGCGCCACCGACAACGGTGACCGTGGTGCCTGGTTTCAGCACATCGATGCCGCGATGCCGGAGACCCGGATCAGCGGTGCCAGCACGGTGCTCCGTGGCAACGCGCTCCTCGGGTTCGGGGCGCGCGAGGCGTCGAACATCATCTTCCAGGGTGGGCAAGTGCTCGGCACCCGCCCGCTGCCGACACTCATCATGAACCGGCTCGTCGATCGCGGCGACGGGATCGGGTTGTTCGCCGGGACGCGCGCCGTGCGGGTCGAGTCCGTCACTCTCGGTGGCAACAGCCGCGCGCAGATCCTGGTCGATCAGGTCGGCAATCAGAGCGACGCGCAGGCGGGCATCATCTTCCAGGGCATCACGATCAACGCGCCGTCCACCGACGATCCCCGGCAGAGCAACGACGGCCGCTGGAACCTCGTCTTCCAGAACGGCAGCGCCGTGCACGTCTCCGATCCCGCGACGATGGCGCTCGTACAGGCACCGCCCGCAGCGTTTGGCGTGGCCGTGATGGCGGTGCCCATCGCCGGGCCCTGAACGGGTCGATCCGGCATGTGCAAGACGGAGTGTCTCCTGCCGTAGCTCTCCCCTCGCGGCGCCGGTCCGCCGGCGCCGCTCGCTTCACCCCCGCTCGCCTCGCCTCGACGCCGGCGCCTGCAGCGCGCCCGTCAGCGCTTGGGCTTGGCGCTCGCGCGCTGGTTCAGCCAGGCGAGGTCCTCGTCGGTCAGCTCGTTCCAGACGCTATCCATCAGCTCGCGGAGGCGATCGGACGTCGTCTCGTCGAGGCGATCGATCGCGAGCATCGCTCGCTCGAGGTGCAGGTAGACCTCCAGGCGCTTGGTCGTCGGCATGGCGCCTCGACTGTGCGCCAAACCCGGCCCGAGATGGGCCCCGTTCGACATCGTCATGCGGGGTCGCGGACGCCACCGCGATGTGTGACCATGCCCGCATGATGCTCCGTCGATGGCTGCTCGCCTGCTGCGTGCTCGGGATCGCCGCCTGCGGGGACAACATCGATCGCCGCGGTGGAGGAGGAAGCCCGCCTCCGGGCGATCCAGGGCCCGCCGGGCCGCAGGGTCCGCAGGGCGAGACGGGCGATCCCGGCCTGCCCAGTCGCGGCACCGGCGGCGCGGGCGCGGGAGGCGCGGGCGCGGGCGGCGCGGGAGCGGGCGGCGCGGGCGGCGCGGGCGGCGGCTGAGCCGTCCGGGGGGGGCGTGGGGGAGGGCGCTCCCTCCCCCAGCTCCCTCAGTCGTGCGAGTCCTTGACCTCGGAGCGCTTGCCGGCCTTGAGGTTCGTCTTCGTCTTCATGATCAGCCTCCCACGATGGTCTTGCTGTCGCCCGTGATGCCGGCGCGCAGCCTGGTCTTGGTCTTCATGGGGCTGAGGCTATCGAGCCTGGATGAGGCCGTCGAGGAGCAAGGTTCGTGGGCCGCGGTCAGCCGGTGCCGCCGGCACCCGCGGCACCAGGGTCGCCGCTGCCGGCCGCGCCGGTGTCACCGCCGGCGCCGCCGCCGCGCGGGCCGCCGTGGTGATCGCGATCGCCGCCTCCGCGCCCGCCGCGCGGACCGTGGCAGCGGCCGGGCATCGCCGCGCCGCCCGCGCCGCCCGCGCCGTCGGCCGCTCCGCCCGCGCCCGCGGCACCCTCGCAGCCTGCCTCGCGCGGGTGGTGGTCACGGCAGCGCGCCGCGAGGTACTCGTCGAGCGTGACCTGGCCGTTCGAGTCCGCGTCGATCTCCGCGAAGTGCTCGGCGAGCCTGCAGCCCTCGGGGGCCTCGTCCAGCGTCAGCACGCCGTCGGCGTTGGCATCGAGCGCGTTGAAGCGCTTGGTGCGTCGCGCCGTCTCCATCGCGTCGCGCTCGGTGCGATCGAGCTTGCCGTCGCCGTTCGCGTCGAACTCGGCCAGCGCGGCCGCGCGCCGCGCCTCGCGGAAGGCCGCGCGCTCGGCGTCGTCGACCGTGCCGTCGCCGTTCGTGTCGGCTTCCGTCGCGACGTCGGTGCGCATGCCGCACTGCGGGTGATCGCCGGTCAGCTCCTCGACCTGGACTGCGGCGAACTCGTCGGCGGTGACATCGCTCTGCGATCCACAGCCCATCGTCGCCGCCAGGATGGTTCCGATCAGGACATTCTGAATTCTCATGGGAATCGACCTCCTTCGGGGTTCGAATCCCTGTATTGCGATCGCCGTGCCACCGAAAAAGACCGAGAGGACGCGCGAAATCCAGGCGTCTTCGCGGCCGCTCTCGACGCTTTGGTCGACCACGCTCGACCGCCTGGTCGTCCGGCGCCTCAGTACGACGCGCCGGCCGCGAGGCCGACCTCGTGCACCTGCGATCGATAGAGCGGCGCGTTGGAGTCGATGTGCTCGTACCGGTAGCGGGCCGAGAGATCGCCGCCGAGCCGCGCATCGCCCCACCGCCAGCGCACCGAGAGCGACCCGCCCACGCGATCGTCGACTCGATCCACGCCCGAGGGCAGCGGGGTGCCGTCGCTCGCGAGCGCCACGAACCCGACGTAGCGCCGGTGCTCGTAGGCCGCCTCGACCCAGGCCGACAGGGCCTCGGTCGCGCTCCAGCCAAGGCTCAGGGCCGGCCGCTCCCGGTGGAAGCGGAAGTCCTCGGTCAGGAACGCCGGCAGGACGCCCTGCTCCTGGGGCGCCGTGGAGCGCGCCGGCCACACCCAGCGCGCGACGTGCTCGAAGCGCAGCCCCAGCTTCGGCAGCAGGCCCTGGCCCACGCGCAGGCGGACATCGGCCTGATGCGCGAGCTGGCCATCGGCCTCCGTCTCGACCGGGGAGCCGGGCAGCGGGCGCATCATCGGCACCCGCGCCGCGACCTGGCCCACGTAGTAGCGAACGGCGTAGCCGAGGCGCAGGAGCAGCGTCGTCCTGCTTTCGAGGTGCAGCCCCGGCTCGGCGGAGACCGCCCCGTTGACCTGCGATTCGCTCTCGTTGCGGAAGAACCAGCGGTAGCCGGCCTCGGCATCGAGGTCGAGCGTGAGCGCGGGATCGAGATCCATGCGGCTCTGCGCGCGCAGGATCGGGGTCACGTGATCGAGGGACTCGAGGGCGGTGTCGTTGTGCAGCGACGAGACCTCGAGCCGGAGCCGGTGATCGCGCCGCGGCTCGTCCTCGCCGCTCTCGCTGGCGACGTCCACGTACGCGAGGTGCGTGTGGGCGCGCAGGTCGGCGTGCGAGAACCACCAGTCGAGCCGGCCCCGGTAGCCCGCCTCCCACGCGCCGAGCTCGTAGCCCGTGAGCAGCTCGGGGCTGACGAGGGCGTCTCCTTCCTCGCTGCGGTCGAGGTACGCGTTGCTGACGTAGCGCCCTTCCACGTCGGCGCCGAGGAGGAGCTGCGCGTGGGCGAAACGAGGCGCGAGCCAGAGCCCGAGCGCCGCGGCGCACGCCAGGATCAGCCGCCGCGTCGACCGCCTGGACGCTCGCGGCCGCCCTCGCGACCGCCGTCCCGACCGCGCGGGGGGCCGCCCGGAGGGCCGCCCGGGGTACCGCCCGGCCGCCCGCGATCGCGGCCGCGGAAGCGGAAGCGCCCCTCGGCGCCGTCGTTGAGCCCGTCCCCGTCGCGATCGACGAAGGGTCGCGAGTCTCTCCGGTCGCCCGGCCGCTCCGTCCGGCGCTGGGGCTCGTCGGCGAGCCCGCTCCGCGCCGGCGGGACGTCGCGGCTCGTCGATCTCGGCGGCGCGCTCCGGGTCGCTGCCGGGTCCACTGGCGTCCTGCCCTGCGCGGGAGCGGCGGCCTTCTGCGCCGGCTCCCCCTTTCGAGCGGGCTCCGCCTTCTGGGCGGGGGGCGTCACCGGCTTCGAATCGGCGTGCGCGCTGCGCGCCAGCAGCGAAAACGCCGCGGCAGCCGTCACGATCGCAAGGCCAGCGGACCTCACCACACGATGGTTGCATAGCATCAGCCGTGCCGGAAGCTCGGACCACCTTCTCGATACCTACGCGCTCGGCCCCAACGATACTCGACCAAAAGGTCGAGCTCCCGACCGAAGCGTCGAGCGGGGCACGTCCACCTTCACGAGGTCGCGCGCTCCATGCGTTGCGGCTAGTGCTGCCCGTCAGAAGTGGTCCGGCATAAAGACACGTGAGCGCTGTGCACGCCAGGTGGGGGCAGCACTCGCGCACGCGGAGCGGGCGCAAGACCAGCACCTAGAGCACCGAACGGGTTGAACTGCGTTGGAGAATGCGGGCTTGCGCAGGCCCGCTGATCCGTGGACGAGCGCCGTCGCTGAAGGCTTCGGGCTTCAGGCCTCGGGCTTCAGGCTCCGGATCCGGGTCAGAGACCCGAA
>CAZQJC010000277.1:0-54955 GCA_964593795.1 uncultured Myxococcales bacterium
GTTCGCGCGGACGTCCAGCTAGTCCGAACCCGCATCGATTCGCGAGAGCTCCGGTGCTTCGATGCACACCTCGAGCGACTCGTCGCTGAGCTGTGTCTCTCCCGCTCCGGCCTCTGGCCTGCGCGGGTCCCCGTGCCGTCCACCGCACGGCCTGCGGGCGGCACGCGCTCGCTGCGCTCGCGGCTCAGCGTCCGCTGTCGCCGAACCTGCTCGGCGCTCAAAGCTCGAACCCGCGTCGATCCGCCGATCTCCACATCGCTCCGCGTTCAGACCTTCGTAGCAGCCGCCAGTCAGGCGCGAGCACCGGGGGGGCGCAGCGCACCGAGCGGCGCGGAGAGCGCGTAGGCGACGCCGAGCGCGAAGAGGCCGAGGCCCAGGCCAGACGCGAGCTCACCGAGCGCGAGGACGCCGAGGCCCATCGCGGCCAGCGCGGGCAGCACGATCACGACGACCGGGCGACGCTTGAACGTCCGGTAGCCGAGGCGGCTCACCATGAGGGCGCCGAGCGCGATCGCACCGAACGCGACCGCGCGGGACGAGACCTCGAGGTCCGCCGTCGCCGCGCCGAGCGCGATCGCCGCCGGAATCGTGACGGGCAAGCCCACCGAGCGCGTCGCGGGCGGGCCGGCGACGGCACTCGCCAGCGCGGTGGCGTTGAAGCGCGCGAGGCGCGTCGCGGCCGCGAGGACGAGCGCACCGACGCCGAGAAGGCCCAGGGTGCCGGCCTCCTCGAGCTTCCACGACCACAGCACCGCGGCGGGCGCGAGCCCGAAGGACACGACATCGGCCAGCGAGTCGAGCTCGACGCCGAAGGCGTTCGCAGAGCCGAACGCCCGCGCCGCGCGGCCGTCGAGCAGGTCGCACGCGAGTGCGCCCACGAGCAGCGTGAGCGCCACGATCGGCGGGTGCCCACCGAGCGCCGCGCCGAGCGCCGCCGTCCCGAGCGCGAGGTTGCCGAACGTCAGCGTGTTCGGCACGAGGCGAGCGAGGCAGAGCCACTCGTGGTTGCGGCGCCAAGCGGCCGGGCGGTCCGGCGTCTGCGGGGCTGCGAAGGGGGTCATGGTCCGACCAAATTGCGACGCGCGTGCCAGGGCGCCGGGCGCCGGGTTCCAGCAGCTTGCGCGATCGGAGCGCGTCCGTGGCTGCGGGATTTCGCACAGGGGTGCGTCGGCGGTTGCGCGCCAAGGTGGCTACGGCCGGCAGGCGCCGGTGGGCTGGCCATCGAGCGGGTTCGTGCAAGGCACGCAGACCTCGGCGAGCGCACAGCTTCCCTGCGGGTCGATACCCAGGCCCGAGAGCACGCTCGACACGCCACCGACGAGCGGGACGCAGCTCGGGACGCAGGCCCCTGAGGTGTCGGGGATCTGCCCGTCGAGCGCGCCCTGACCGACGATGCACCGCTGCGGGCCCGCGGCCGTCCTGAAGGCGTCAGGCTCGCAGAGCAGATCCTGGCTGCAGATGTCGCGGCCGAGGAGATCGGGACGGCCACCGAGCACGCCGGTCGCCGGCACGCACGAGCCGCGGCCGCTGCAGCAGCGAGCGAGCTCACCCGCACCACCCGCGCCACCCGCGCCGCCCGCACCACCCGCGCCACCCGTACCACCCGCGCCGCCCGCGCCGCCCGCGCCAGCACCTCCGGCGCCGCCCGCGCCGGCCCCGCCCGTCGCCGGCTGATCGCACGCGAACGTGCAGATCCCGGTGGGCTGACCGTTCCGGAAGCAGGGCACGCAGGCGTGGTCCGCCTCGCAGGACGCCTGCGGCGCGTCGCGCGACTCCCGGAACGCGAGGGAGAGGCAGCGGCCCTCTCCGCCGTCGATGCGGCAGCTCGGCGGGATGAACTGCCCGCCGGTCCGGATGTACTCGTCCGGCACGCAGAACGACGATCCGTCGGCGCAGCGCTGCAGGTGCGACTGCATGGGCGCGGGCACCACCGAGTCGGCCTGACAGTGCGCGCCGGGCAAGCAGCCAGAGAGCGTCGCCGGGTTCACCACCGGCGGACCGCTGTACGGGCACATCGTGGGAGGCGGCACCGGGTCGTCGCCCTTGCCGCCGCCCATGCCGGCCGCGCCGCCCGCGGCGCCATCGGGCCCGCGTGCGCCGCCGTCGAACGCAACCCGGCCGCTGGCGTCCGGCGAGGTCGAGACCAGCTCCCCCGAGAAGCAGCCCGCGAATCCGACGAGCAGCAGGCCGACGAGGAGCGGGCGCATGACTTGACGGAGATCAAGGATCGGGCCAGCCACCGCAACCTGGTTTCCAGGGGTTAGCTCCCCTTCCCCGTGGTCCACGGTCCCGCTCCCCGGGGTGCGGCGTTCCCCGTATCCTTGCGGCGTGCGGTCCGCGCGGAACCTCTGCCTGCACTATGTCGCGCGTCCTGGCGAGCGTCGCCGGGGCGCCATCTCGCCGTCGGACCTCGCGGGGCTCCTTGCAGGCGAGGCGAGCGCACGCACCGCCGCCAGCCTCGACGCCTACGCGGGCGAGCCTCCCGGGCCCGACGCCTTCACGCTCTCCTTCGACGACGCGCACGCGTCGGTCCC
The DNA here is from genome assembly GCA_964593795.1 of uncultured Myxococcales bacterium. Lineage (GTDB taxonomy): Bacteria > Myxococcota_A > Polyangia > JAHFDS01 > JAHFDS01 > JAHFDS01. The sequence goes on from CAZQJC010000277.1 coordinate 2,535, forward strand.
CCTGGCGGTGCCGATCCTCGCCGCCGCGGGCGTCCGACCCACGCTGTTCGTCCCCACCGACTTCGTCGGAACCTCGCCCGAGTTCCTGACGTGGGACGCCCTGCGCGCGCTGCGCGACGCCGGCTGGCTCCTCGGATCGCACCTCGCGACGCACCCGCGCGCCCGCCACCGCCTCTACGACGAGGACGCGGCACGGCACGCGGCGCGCCTCGCGGACGAGTGCACGCGGAGCCGCGAGGCGATCGAGCGCGCCCTCGGCACGGACTGCCGCCTCCTCGCGTATCCGTTCGGCGAGCACACGCCGGCGCTCGCGGAGGCCGCGCGCGCGGCGGGCTACCTCGCCGCCTTCACCGTCTCCGACGGCGCGTGGAGCGGCGACCGCTTCGCCGTCCCACGCGTCGATCCTCTCGTGCCGCGCCCGCTCGTGGAGGACGCGGGTCCGCCCGGCATCAGCGTCGTGGTACCCGCGCGCGATCGGCTGCCGGTGCTCGCGGAGGTGGTGCGCCGCCTGTGCCTGCAGTCCTACCCCCCCGATCGCCACGAGCTCGTCGTGGTCGACGACGGCAGCGAGGACGGCGGGCGCGCGCTCGCGGACACATGTGCGAAGGCGAATGAGTCCGCTCGTGGACCCGGCGTCGCGGTGCTGCGCCTGCCCGAGGGCACGAGCTTCCGCGCCGGCCAGGCCCGCCAGCTCGGCGCCGAGCGAGCCCGCTTCCCGATCGTGCAGTTCCTCGACGCGGACGTCGCCGTCGATCGCGACTTCCTCTGGCATGTCGCCTGGCCCCACGAGCGCACACCGCTCGCCGTGGTCTTCGGCTACCTGTCCGGCTACAACTTGCACGATCACGGCTGTGCGCATCGCGTCGCCGACGTGGCGCCACTCGCACCGGGCACGCTCGAGGACGCGCTGCCGATCCACCCCGATCGCTCGCGGGAGCCGACGCTGCGCGCCTGCCTCGACAACCTCGACTGGCTCGAGGAGCCGTGGCGCCTCTCCTACACCGGGAACCTCTCGCTCCCGCGCGCGCTCCTCGGCGAGATCGGCGGGTTCGCAGCCGACTTCGTGGGCTGGGGGCTCGAGGACGTGGACCTCGGCCTGCGCCTCTTCCGCGCGGGCGCGACGCTCCTCTTCTCGCGCTTCGCGCTCGGCTTCCACCTGCACGATCCCGACGAGGCCAGGCCGCGCAACCCGTTTCGCGATCCACGGCCCGAGCGCGCCGCCTTCGCGGGCTACCTGCGCAACGTCGAGGTGCTGCGCCGGCGCCACGCCGGGGACGCCGCGCTGCAGGCGTTCTGCGATCGGGCGCTCGCCGACATCGACGAGCTCGTCGGGCGGCCCGACACCGTGGGCATCGAGATGGGCGGCCGGTGCAGGAACCAGTGCGCGTTCCACCGCGAGCTCAACCGCTGCCAGCCCGGCGGCACGCCCTTGCACGAGCTCCTCGATCGGGCCGCGCACGCCGCGCGCGTGGGCGCGCGCTCCATCCACCTGCTCGGCGGCGAGCCGCTCGAGCACCCGGACGTCGTGGCGCTGCTCGAGCACGCGCGCCGCCTGGGCGTTCGCCACGCCACGTGTCACTCGAACGGCGTACCCCTCGGCGAGCCCACGCGACAGGCGGCCCTCCGCGGCCGGCTCACGCACGTGGTCCTCAAGCGCTTCGGCGTGGATCGCGTGACCTACGACGCGATGACCGGTGGCGCCGGCACGTTCCCCCTCGCCGAGGCGGGGCGCGCGTTCCTGCTCGAGGAGCGCGCGCGAGGCCGCGGGGGCCTGTCGTACGCGATCGTGGCGGGGCCGCCGAATCTCGACGGGCTAGGGCCGCTCCTCGACCAGGCGATCGCGGACGAGGTCGCCCTCGAGGACGTGCTCGTGGTGGGTGGCGCGAGCCTGGAAGAGGCGACGGACCGGGTGCGGGCCTGGGCCGGGCGAGACCGGCCCGCGCCACGCGTGCGGCCAGGTGAGCCGTGATGCCCCCCGCCGCCTCGGGGGTGGGTGGGTCCTATCACGTGGCCCTGACCACGTGCGTTGACACCGCTCCGGGGGGCGTGCCCAAATCGCCGCTCGGGGGAGCTCGGCCTCGCGGCCGGGGCACATCGTGAAAGCCAGCGTCGTCATCCCGACCTACAACCGCTCCGCCAAGCTCGCGCGCCTGCTGGCGTGCCTGCGCGACCAGCCCGCCCACATCCTGGCCGAGGTGCTGGTGTGCGACGACGGCTCGCCCGACGAGACCTCCGCCGTCGCGCGCGAGTTCGCCGGCAAGCTGCCGCTCGTGTACTTGCACCAGCCCGACCTGGGCTTCCGCGCGGGCCAGGCGCGAAACCTCGGCCTCCGGCGCGCGACCGGCGAGGTGGTCGTCTTCGTCGACGACGACCTCGTGGTGCCGCCGGGCTTCCTCGAGGCCCACGTCGCCGCGCACGCCGCCACGGCCGCGAACCGCCCGTCGATCGCGCTCGGCTTCCGCCATCGAACGTTCGAGCACCTCGTCGGCACGCCGCGCTGGCAGGACGTGATCGCCGGCGAGCCCGACGATCGGACGGGCGTTCTCGGCCCGGAGGGCGAGCGGCTCGGCGCCGATCCCGCCCCGTGGTTCTACGGCTACTCGTGCAACCTGTCCGCGTCGCGGCTGCCCGACGGTTTCCACTTCGACGAGGCCTTCGTCGGCTGGGGCATGGAGGACCTCGACTTCTCCTACCGACTCATGCGGCTAGGCGCATCCTTCACCGTGGCCGCGGGGGGCCGCGCGCTCCACCTCGAGGATCCCGCGCCGCGCGACCCGTTCCGCTGCGAGGTGCGCGAGCTGCCCCCGAGCTACGACAGCTACGTGCGCAACGCCGTCTACTTCCTCGACAAGCACGCGGGTGACCCGGTGGTCGAGCGCCTCATCCGGCAAGATCTCCGGTGGTACCTGCGCGATCCCGCGACGGGCCGGTGGATCAAGAACGGTTACGAGAACGACGTCGAGGCCGTGCTGGCCGAGTGTCGCCGCGAGAGACAGGTCGCGACGAGACCCTCCACGCACCGCGTGGAGGGCGAATGACGATGCTCCCGGTGCTGCCCGCGGACCGCAGACGCCACGCGCTCGAGCGGCCGCTCGAGGAGCTGGCCGTCGAGCTCACGGTCTACTGCAACCTCCAGTGCCGGATGTGCTCGGTCTGGGAGATCAAGGAGCACGGCGTGCCGCGCGAGCTGGCGCTGCAGCTCCTCGCCGACGCCCGCGCGCTCGGTGCGCGCACGTTCATCCCGTGCGGCGCCGAGTCCTTCATGCGCAAGGACTTCGTCGAGCTCGTCGAGGCGGCGGACGCGCTCGGCTACACGTCCCAGGAGATCGTCACGAACGGCACGATGATCACCGCGGCGCATCTCGATCGCCTCGAGAAGCTGCGGAGCGTCAAGCTCCACGTCTCCATCGACGGACCGAAGGCGGTGCAGGACGACCTGCGCGGCGAGGGCGTGTTCGACAAGTGCGTGGCGCTCGTGCGCGAGGCGCGCCGTCGCGGCATCTGGGTGGGCCTGTCGGGCGTGATCCTGCGCGAGACCCTCGGCCACCTCGGGCACCTCGTCGAGCTCGCGGCGGAGCTCGGCGTGACCGAGGTGAGCTACCAGCCGTTCCAGATGGAGATCTCGGGCCCGAACAAGGACCTCGTGCGGTTCCGCCTCAAGAAGAACCAGCGCGCCGAGCTCGTCGAGCGCCTCGGGGCCGTGCGCGAGCTCGCGGCCGCCCGCGGCGTGCGCGTCTACACGGACTCGCTCTTCGACGTCATCCCCGAGTACCTGCTCGAAGGCACGCGGCCGATCCCGAAGGGCGGCTGCTACTTGCCGTCGAAGTTCCTGCTCGTGAACTACACGGGCGAGGTCTACCCGTGCTTCTTCATGCGCGAGGAGGCCATCGGCAACGTCTACAAGGACAGGCTCGCGGACCTCTGGCACGGGCCGGTGCAGAAGAAGCTCAACGAGCTCGCGCTCGACGAGAAGTGCCCGGGGTGTCTCGCCGCGTGCTCGGACGTCGAGGCGTTCTCCCAGGCCGGCGGAAAGGGCGTGGACGCGCCGGTGACGGGCGCGCCTCGGCTCGAGGCCGTGGGATGAGCAGCGTCACGCAGGAGAAGACCCGCAGTTGCGACTGCAGCGCCCTGGTCCGGCATCGCATGTCGGGGCACGAGGCGCTCGAGCGCACGAGCTGCCCCGGCTGCGGCAAGACCCACCGGTTCGTCTCCTACGTGCGCATGGACATCGCGCTCTCCGAGTACTGCAACCTCACCTGCCAGATGTGCCGGCGGCCCTCGGAGGCGCTCTTCATCGACGAGGACCTCGTCGCGCGCGTGCTCTCGGAGGCGGCGGCGCTCGGCTTCGAGTTCCTGTCGTTCTCCGGCGGCGAGCCGTTCGTCCACCCCGCCATCCGCCGCATCCTCGCGCACGCGGTGTCGCTCGGCGTGAAGGTCCAGATGGTGACGAACGGGACCCTCGTCAAGGAGAGCGACCTCGACCTGCTCGCGAAGCTCGACTGCGTCACCGTGAGCGTGGACGGCCTCTTCGACGTGCACGATCACATCCGCCAGCGGCCGGGGACGTTCCTGCGCACCGAGAAGACCATCCGCTGGCTGGCGGCGGACCGGCGCATCACGTGGGGAACGAGCACGGTCATGCAGCGCGACAACGCGCACCAGCTCTACGACGTGTTCGCGCACTTCCAGGAGCTCGGCGGCGTGCGCTACGCGTACTGCAACTTCGCGCACTGCGAGCTCACGCCCGACATCGCGCACCTGCGCATGTCGCCCGAGCAGCAGACCTCGGCGCGGGAGCAACTCCGACGCATCGGCGACGCATGCGAAAAGACGAATACGTACTTCTCGCAGCGCGACCTGCTGCTCGAGCACTTCGACGTCTACGCGGACAAGGAGAAGCGCTACCGGCCCCTCGACGGCTGCAAGATCCCGCAGAAGTTCCTGGGCTTCTCCGAGCACGGGTTCTACCCGTGCTGGCACCAGGGGCGGAACCTGCGCTCGGGCTCTCTCGTGGAGGCGCTCGAGAGCGAGCTCGCGCGGGACATCGTGCTCGAGGGCCTCGAGCGGCGCTGTGTGGGCTGTAACGCCTTCAACTACGCGTGGGACGACGAGTGGAACGCTGGGGTGCTCGCCGCGGCGCAGAGCGGCGACAGCGTCGCGCACGGCATCGTCCCGCTCCGCGTGCCCTCGCGAGAGGGCCGCGCCGACAGGCCAGCGCGCGCGGTCGACGGCCGCGTCGCCGGCCGCGGCGCAGCGTACATCGACCTGCACGACGACTGACCGGTCAGACCCGCGTGATATGAGCCCCACCCACCCCCGCCGCCGCCGGGGGAAGGTGGATGAGTCTCAGCCGCGCAGCACGGTCGCCACCGCATCCGCCTCTTCATGCGGAAACGGCACCGCGGGAGCGCTCGCCTCGTCGAGGCGGGCGCGGACCTCGGCGGGGAGCGCCAGCGCTCGGGCCGCGAGTTGATCGTCCAGCTGTGCGACGGTGCGCGGTCCCGCGAGCACCACGTCGAGCCCGTCGTGCCCGAGCGACCACGAAGTGGCGACGGCGGCCGGGCTCCAGCCGAGCCCGCGCGCCTCGCCCGCGAGCTGCTCGACGAGGGCGAGGGTCCGCGGCGTCCACACACGCGCGCGGAGCACCCGCGGCGTCTTCGCATCGACCTCGAGGCGAGCGCCCGCCGCGTCGCCGGCCGCGCGGTACTTCCCGGTGAGCAGGCCGCTCGCCAGCGCGCCCCAGGCGACGACGCGCAGGCCCGCGCGACCCGCCACCACGAGCGAGTCCCACTCGACCTCGCGCGCCGAGAGCGCGTGCATGGTCTGCAGGACGCCCAGCGTGCCCCCGGCGTCGCGCAGCGCCGACGCGAGCTCCGCGAGCTGCCAGCCGGTGTGGTTGCACACGCCGATCGCTCGCGCCTTGCCCGCCCGCACGAGCGCCGAGAGCGCGGCCGCGGTCTCGGCGAGCGGCGTCCCGCGATCCCACACGTGCGCGTAGAACACCTCGACGTGATCCGTGCGCAGGCGCGCGAGCGACGCGTCGAGCGCGCGCGCGAGGTACGGAGCACCGGTGCCGCGATCGGCCGGGCCGCCCGTCGGCCAGCCCGCCTTGGTGCAGAGGCACACCGCGTCGCGACGCCCCTCGAGCGCGCGGCCGAGGATCTCCTCGCTCGCCCCGTCGCCGTAGACGTCGGCCGTGTCGACGTGCGTCCCGCCGGCGTCGAGGAAGCGCGCCACGATGCGGCTCGCCTCGGCGGCGTCGCAGCCCCAGCTGGCGCGGCCGAAGTTCATCGTGCCCAGCCCGAGCTCGGCCATCGTCAGAACAGCGTGTACACGAACGGCGCCACGCCGCTGCCGCCGACGAAGACGAGGGCCGCGAGCGCGACGAGGACGAGGAGCATCGGCACGAGCCAGTAGCGCTTGTGGGTCCGCGCGAAGGCCCAGAGCTCGCCCAGGAACGACGCGCGCTTGCCCCGCGCGGCCGCGAGGAGGTCATCCGGTCCGAGGGCGTCCGACATCGGCCGCAGCATACGTCACCGCGCGGCCTCGATCAGAACTGCCGGAAGTACCGCTCGCGCGGGGGCGCGGCCGGGCGCGGCTGGAAGTACGTCGCCGCGCTCCGGTCGAAGCGCAGGCCGAGCTTGTCCCGGCCGAGGGCCCGAAGGACGAGCGCGACGGGGCCGAGCAGCACGAAGTAGATCACCCCGAGCAGCACCGTCGAGACCACGAGCCCCACGGGGTACGTGGCGATCGACAGCGCGACGAACACGGGGCGCAGCGCCCGTGGCCGGAGCGCCGCGGCCAGGAGCCCGAGCCCGCCCGCGCCGAGCGCGGCCCACGCGAAGGGGCCGAGGTCGCGCCGCAGGAGCCAGCGCGCCCCGAGGCCCGCGACGAGCGCGAGCGCGAGCCCGAAGACCCGCAGATCACGGGGGCGCGGGTCCCGCCGAACGCGGATCATCCGCCCTCGCCGCCGCCCTTGCCGCGCGCCTTGTCGAGCTTCTCCTGCATCCGGCGGAGCTCGACGGCGAACGCGTCCCGCGCCGCGCGCCCGCCGAGGATCCAGCCGAGCGCGAGCCCGGCGAGCAGGATGCTCGGGATGTAGATGAAGTGCGCGCTCGTCATTCCCTGCGAGACCACCGGCTCCATCACTTCACCTCCGCGGGCGTCCACTCCATGCGCGCGTACACGCCGTCGCCACCGATCAGGATCGACGCGGGCAGCGCCGCCACGAGCGCCCGCACCGCAGGCAGCCGCAGGAGCGGCGCCAGCGGCGACTCCGAGACGCCCAGGTTCTGGCGCAGGAGCTTGCCGAGCGACAGCTTGCGCCGCGGCAGGTGCACCACCTCGACCCGCTCGTCCGCGGCGAGTCCGGCGCGCCGCTTGGCCTCGCCGAGGGCGTCCGTCAGCGAGCCGATCTCGTCGACCAGCCCGCGCTCCTTGGCCGCCTGCCCCGTCCACACGTGGCCCCGACCGATGGCGTTGACCTGCTCCTTGGTCATCTTGCGGTTCCTCGCGACGATGTCGAGGAACGCGTCGTACATGTGCCCGAGCGTCTGCCGGAGCACCTGCCGCTCCTCGTCGGTCCACGGCCGGTACGGCCCTTCGGCGTCCGCGTGGGCGCCCCGCTTGGACGTGTCCCACGTGACCCCGGCCCGCGCGAGGAGGCCGCTCGCGTCGAACTTGCCCGAGAAGATGCCGATCGACCCCGTGACCGTCAGGTCCTCGGCGTAGATGCGGTCGACCGGCGCGCTGACGTAGTAGCCGCCCGAGGCGGCGACGTCGCCCATCGAGCCGATGATTGGCTTTCTGCCCCGGGTCTTCTCGACCTCCCGCGCGATCTTGTCCGAGGCCAGCACGCTGCCGCCGGGGCTGTCGACGCGCAGCACGATCGCGCGCACGCTCGAGTCCTCGCGCGCCTGCTTGATCGCCTCCGCGATCACGTCGCCGACGGCGAGACGTCCCCCGAGCAGCCCCTCGTCCTGGTCGCCGTCGACGATGTCGCCCTCGACGTGGACGATCGCCACGCGCGGCTCGTGCCACGCGGTCTTGATCGGGCCGTCGCCGAGGCCGCCCATCGCCACCTTGCGCCCGAAGGCGCTCTCGATCACCTGGTCGAGCTCGTCCGGGTAGCGCACCTCGTCGACGAGGCCCGCCGCCTTCGCCGCGCGCGCGACGAGCGGCGCGCCGAGGATGAGCTTCTGGGCGCGCTCGGGCTCGAGCTTGCGCGCCTGCCCGATGCGCTCGACGACCCTGGCCGACACGTAGTCGAGGATCGCGTCGCGCTGCTCACGCGCCTTGTCGCTCGGCCCTTCACGCATGAACTGCTCCGGCGCGCTCTTGTACTCGTCGATCTTGACGAAGTCGGCGCGCACGCCGAGCTGGTCGAGGACGCCCTTGAAGTAGAGGGCGGTGGTGCCGATGCCCAGCAGCCGCAGGGTCGCCGTCGGGTGCGCCACGATGCGATCGGCCACGCTCGCGAGGTAGTAGCCCCCGACGCCGATCTCCTCGAAGTAGACGAACACCTTGCGGCCGCTGGCGCGGACGCGCGCGAGCGCCTGGCGCAGCTCCTCGATGCGCCCGAAACCGGCCGAAAAGCCGCTGAGCTCGATCCAGATGCCCTGGACCTCGGGCTTGCGGGTCAGCGCCTCGATGTCCGCGAGCACGTTCGAGAAGCGCGCGCCGCTCACGGCGCCGAGCTCGAGCTTGGCCACGTAGGGCGTCATGACGATGGACGGCTCCTCCTCGAAGGAGGCGTGCGCGGTGACCGCGTAGCCGTGCAGGCCGTCGCCGCCGGCGCCGCGCGGGGGCTTCGAGCCGAACAGCGTCGCGAAGCCGACGCCCGCATGCGCGAGATCGATCTCGAGACCCGCCGTCGCGCGCACGTCGGTGGTCTCTCCGAGCGGCGCGCCCGCCGCGTCCGTCTCCCACTGCCGGCGCAGCGTCGCGAGGTCCCCGCGCACGTGAACTCCCCGGAAGAGGCGCGCGCGCAGGCGAAAGTGCGGGTCCGCGTAGAAGTGTGGCTCCGTGCGCTCGGTCATGCGCACCCCGGCGCCGAGCTCGACGCGCGCGTCGCCGAGTGGCCGCAGCGCGAGCTCGACGTCGTAGCTGCGCGTCTGGTCGATGGGACAGCCCAGGCACCGCGGGGCGTCGGCCGCGATGCGCGGCTGGTTGAGGTCACGCGCGACGACACCGAGCGCGAGGTATGCGCTCGGACGCACGGATGCGCCGACGTCGAAGGAGTCGAGCGAGTCGAGGCCCGGCGCGCGATCCGTCGCCAGGTGATGCCACGCAAGGCCGATCCCACCGTGCTTGCCGCCGAGGCCGAACCCCAGCGAGAGCTTGAAGGCGTCCACGAGCGCGCCCGTCGCCGCCGGGTCGAGCGCCTCGGACCGCGGCGGATCCAGCCACTGCAGGCCAAGGCCCATCGCGAGCGGCCCGAGCCGCCCGGCGGAGAAGAGGCCGAGGCCCGCGCCCGCGCGCACGCCCGTCGCCTGGTCCATCTGCACGGCGACCAGGCGCAGGTCGAGGCCGCGCACGTGCGCGAGCCCCCCAGGGTTGAGCTCCACCGCGGTCGCGTCTGCGTCGCCGGCGACAACGCCCCCCGGCACGTGCACCCCGCGCGTGCGCGACTCGAATCGCGGGTCGGACGCCTGCGCGTGAGCCAGGGTCGGCACGAGGACGAGGAGCGAGGCGACGAGGGTCCGCATGGGTGGCGGCATCCTACCGCCTTTTGGCTAGTCCCCCACCTCCGCCAGGAGGGTCAGCGCGCGCTTCGGGTTGTGCAGCCCGACAGAGCGATCCCGCAGCACGAGGAGATACCTATACGCCCTGGCGAATGTGTCCCGCGAGGGCTTGCCGACCTCGGCGCCGGCCGCGTCCACGAGCACGACGCGCGCGCCCACGACGCCGATCCCGACGGCGCGAGCGTCCTCCTTCTTCGCGCGCTTGCCGAGCGCCAGGGCCGCGCGCGCGAGCCCGGCGCGCACCTTCTCTCGTGTGCTCTTCCAGTCGAACGTCTTGAGATCGGCGTGGCACGGCAGGCACGAAGCGATGCGCTCCTCGCCCTTCTCCGAGATCACCCGGAACGTGTGGCCGCCGCCCAGGGCATCGGCGCGCCCCGCCATGTGGCACGCCGTGCAGTCGGCCGGGTGCGGCCCGCCGAGGACGAGGTCCGCTTGCGGCGCGTGCGGCGGTGCGAGCGACGCGGCCGCGCTCGCCTCGCCCTGGCCGGCGTTGTGGCAGCTCATGCAGAGCGCGCCCACCCCGGCCTTCTCCACCTGCAGGCCGCTTCGCGTGATGAGCCGGTCGAAGACCCGGAGCTGCCGCGGGTGGTCGCTGCCGTGTGGGTCGTGACAGGTCGGACACGCCACCGGCTGCGCGAAGGTCAGGCCGAGCCGCTTGCCGCCCTTGCCGTTCTGCCAGCGCACGAAGCCCTGCGACGAGTGGCAGTCCGGACAGCCCGCGGTCATCGCCTGCTTCTCCGGTGGCAGGGACGGCGTCAGGCGCGACATCCTGGCCCGCCGCCACTCCGCCACCTTGGTGTAGCGCGGCGGCAGATCGTGGCACTGCGCGCACATGCCCTCGGCGTAGTTCGCCTGCGTGCGGAACCCAGGGCCGTGGCAGGCCAGGCACGACACGCTCTCGAGCGGCCACATCGCCTCGGGGCAGACGGCGCCTGGGCAGGCCTCGTCGAAACCGCCGCTCGCGACGGCCGGGTCGACTGCGACCGCGTGGCAAGGCACGCAGGCCGGCACGTGGCGCGACGCGTCCTTGCCGACCTTGGCGTGCCGCGTCTTCTTCCACCGCTCCTCCTCGCGCGGGTGGCAGTCGGGCCGCCCGCAGTCGGTGGGGACGATGTCGTAGCGGCCCGCCCAGAGATCGAAGCTGATGCCGGCCTTGGCCTCACTGACGACGAAGGCGCCCTTGAGGTCCGGACGGAAGTGCGGCGTGCGCGTGTCGGCGTCGATGAGCACGGCCTTCGACTGGTCCGGCCGCGTGAGCGTCCAGGCCCAGCCCTCCTTGGACGGCCCGCCGTTGAGGTAGACATCCGCGCCGATCGCGGCGCCGCCGGTGCCGGGTCCGATGGGCGCCGCGCGCACGGCGGTCTCGGCGCTCGCACGGCGCGCCCCGTCCTCGAGCTCGAGGCGGAAGCGCAGCGTCGGACTGTCCGCGTGGGAGATCCCGAGCACGCCCGGGATCTCGGAGGGCTCGCGCGGCAAGGGCGGCGTGACGAGGCGCGGCTGCAAGCCGTCCGCGCCCTCGATCGAGACGGGCGGCCCCTCGACCTGCGTCCAGCGGATGCGCGCGCCGCGCGGCACCAGGCTCTTCGAGCCGTCGAGCGTGACGCGCTTTCCGAAGCCTGCCTGCATCTGATCGGGACCGGCGTCGACGGCCAGCTTGCCCTGACAACCCGACGCCACCGTCGCCCAGAGGAGCGCGATCAGAGCCGGACGCACGAAGGCAGAGTATCAGGGTTGCGGCGACGGAGCGGGGCCAGCGGACTGACGTCTAGCGGCGGCGACGACGGAGCGAGAGGAGCGCGCCGAGGACGAGGAATGCGATCCCTGCCGGTGCACCGCCCGGCGACGTCGCGCAACCCGAGTCCTTGCCGCCCGTCGCGGGCGCTCCGGCCGAGCCGGCCGCGCCCCCGGTACCCGCGCTGCCCGCGCCACCCGACGAGCCCGCGCCGCCGCCCGACGAGCCCGCACCACCCGCGGAGCCCGCGCCGCCGGCCGAGCCCGCGCCACCTGCGGAGCCCGCGCCACCCGCGGAGCCGGCGCTGCCCGCGCTGCCTGCAGAGCCTGCCGCGCCGCCGGTGCCGGCAGAGCCCGCGCCACCCATGCCGCCCGTGCCCATCGTGGCGCACATCGGATCCGGCGGGCCCGGGTCCATGCAGGCGCCGCCCATCATCGGGTACAGGTGGCGGAGCGCGTTCTTGTCGTCGTCGGCGAGCGTGCGCTTCGAGGTGCTGCCCGTCGCGTACGACGGGTACATCACCGACATCATGTTCATCTCGTTGCGACCGAGGCCGATCACCCCGCCGATCTGCGCGGTGACGACCGACTGGATGTCGAACGCGCCCATCGCCCCGGTGTCGCTCCACGCATAGCCCGGCGCGCCTTCGGCGGCGGGCAGGGCATTGAGCATGATGTTCGCCGAGGTGATCTTGCCGTTCGTGTCGTACGAGAAGTAGCGCGCCGCGACGCGATCCTTCGGCTGCTGGCTCGGCGACCACGTGGCCGACGACAGCGCGAACTGGATGTGGATGAACATGCCGGTCTGCGGATACACGGTGGTCATCACGTCCGGGTCGGCGGTGAACGTGAGGTCCGTGCAGTCCACCGCGTCCCAGGCGTCGAACGCCGCCTTGATGGCCGTCTTGACGCGCGCCGCGTCGAGATCCATCGGGGGGGTCGGGTTGACCGCGTAGTGGATGTTGTTCATGCCCCACGCGGCGTCGATGCTCATGCCGGCGGCGTTCGGGACCGGCGTCGTGCAGTAGCCAGCGAGCGCGACGCCCGCGTGCATGGAACCTGCGAAGGCAAGGACGGATACGAGGCGGTTCATGTGCGGTCTCCTGTTTTCCCCAGCGTGCCCGGCTCGCCGCAATCGCGCTGCGGCCGGCGTCACTCCACGCTGATCCCCGGGGCGATTCTACCGCCCGGGCCGAGGGGCGCGAGTTTCGGCGCGCCGCCGCCCCGAGGGACGGCGGCTGCAGCCGGCGACTAGTGGAAGCAGCTACCGTCGGAGGGGACGCAGATCTTGACGGGAGACCCGTTCGGGCGGACGCAGTTGTAGCCGCCGCCGCAGTCGTTCGCGGTGTCGCACGTCTTCGAGCAGAACTGCTCGAGCGTCGGGAAGAGCCCGCTGCCGCGCTGCGGATCCGGAACCTGGCGCAGCGCGCGGGCGCAGATGCCGCTGCCGCACTGGCTGTCGTCACCGCACGGCGCGCAGAGGGGCTGGTTGGTGCCCGGGCAGGGGAGAGGCTGCTCGCTCCGGACGATGCAGTCCGGCGTCTCGCAGCACTCCGAGTTGAACGCGAAGGGGTAGTAGCAAGCGCAGGCGCCCGCGGGGCCCGAGGTGCGGCCGGTGTTCGGGTTGCCCTCGATGCAGTCGCCCCAGCGCCCATCAGGGGTGCAGGTCTGCTTGCCCCACGAGCAGTAGGTCGCGCCGTCACACCAGCGCTGCTGGCCGGGGACGCAGATGAGCGGGTTGCCACCGGTGCCGCCGGTGCCGCCGCCCGAGCCGGCCGTTCCGCCGCCGCCCGAGCCGGACATCCCGCCGCCGGGAGGCGCCGTGGAGGTGCAGACGCGGGTGTCGCCGTCGAAGCGGCACATCCACTGCCCGCTGCCCCCGCCGTCCGGGTACTGCGGACCGCCCGTGCAGACCTGGAACTCGCCGACGGTCGTGCAGTTGAAGCCGTTCTGCCCCATGCCCGAGCCATCGCCCATGCCCGTGCAGGTGGTCTTGACGGTGCCGTCCGGCTGGACGACGTCACGGCAATCCCACATCCCGCCGCCGGGGAAGTTCGGGTTGTCGTTGCGGCAGGTGCGGAACTCGCCGTCCGTGCACACCCAGCCGGCCATGCCGCCGCCGTCGCCAGCCGTGCCGCCCGACGAGCCGGCCGTGCCGCCGTCGCCGGCGCGGTCGCAGCTCAGCATCGTGCTGTTCGCGAGGCAGTTCCAGCCGCCCTGACCGGGCGCGTCGGTTCCGGGGCACTCCGGGTGCGAGCCCGGGGTCGAGAACTCGGGGCACATGTAGCTGCCCGGTCCGTGCGCCCCGCCGTCGGGCTGGTGCGCGTCACAGTGCACCTTGTTGCCGAACTGGGTCGGCACCGTGCGGCACGTCCAGTACGTGCACGTGTCCATGCAGGTCTCCGGGTGATCCGGATCGCACAGGCAGTTGGAGCTCGTCGTGGTGGTCGTCCCGCTGGTGCCGGAACTCCCGGCCCCACCCGTGGACGCACCGGAGCCTCCGGTCCCACCCCCCGCACCCAGCGTGCTCTCTCCGCCGCACCCGAGCGGCGCGAGCAGCACGACCGACAACAGCGCGAATCCTCGGAGCAGTGTGTTCGACGAGCGGTTCATGGTTTCGTCCCCTGGCTTGGCCTGTCAGGGGATGGCTGCACGCCTCATGCCCGGAAGATGCACCAGAGAATCAGATGGTTAGGCGTGATCTGCCTGGGGGAGTGGCACCCGCTCCGTGGGTGCGGTACTCGATCGGAGGGACCCGGCTACTCGACGGAGAGGAGCTCGCGCAGCGCCTCGCGCACCGCCGGATCGGTGTCCACGACCTGCAAGACCGCGCCACGACGAGGTTCGTGTTCCTTGCGGACGATGCGGATCGTCACGCGGATCATCCGCTGGCGATACCGGAGCTCCGCGGCGGTCTCGAGCCCCAGGGTCACCGAGTCCGGGTTGGCCATCTCCGCGAAGAAGGCGAGCTGGCTCGCCTCGGTGATGGGGAGCGCGGGGCCTTGTGGAAGCGTGATCGTCAGACCGTGGAAGGCACCACGGGGCTGGCCGCGCCGCTCGACCGATTCGAAGGCATCCAGGTTGTCCTCGTCGTCGACTCCGGCCATGTCGCCTCCTTGCGTCGAGATCAGCGCGCGGGGCCCTCGGACACGCGGGTGCCGTCCCGCAACGCGGCGCCCCCGAACACGACGAACTTCTCACCGTCGCCGAGCCCGTCGACCAGCACCTCCTTGCCCATGCGATCGATGACCTTGACGGGCTTGCCCTTCGCGATGCCGTCGTTGCGGACCGTCATCACCGCGCTGCCGCCGCCCCGCTCGAACACCGCGGTGGCGGGAACCCGTGCGCCGACGACGGCGCCAGCCTTGCTCGCGTGCACCTTGATCCCGGCCTTGGCCGAGTCCGGCGGCTCGATCAGCCCGGCGATGATCCGCGTCGATCCGTCGACCTCCTCGACCTTCTCCACCTTCGCCCGATAGGGCGCGGGCCCGCCGACGAGTCGGATCTCCTTGCCCTCCTCCACGCCGGCCTGGCGCACGGCCGCCGCAGGCTGCGCCGCGGAGAGATCCGCGTGGACGCCGCCCGAGACGAGCTTGGCCACCGGCTGGCCGGCCTTCACCATCGCCCCCACCTTCGCCACGTTCTCGACGGTGCCTGACATCTGTGCGATCAGCACCGACTCGCCGAGCTTCTTCTCGAAGGAGACGATCATCTTCTTCTTCTCCTCGATCTTGCTCTTCGCAAGCTCCAGGCGCTCGTCGTCCTTGGTGCGCTCCGCCTTGATGAGCTCGTTCTGGTAGTGGTTCAAGCGCCCACGGACCTCGTCGAGGGCCGCCCTCAGCTTGGAGAACTCGTCGAGGGCGGCGATCTGATCGCCCGCCTTGACCTTCTGTCCAGGAGGCACGAGCTCGGCGATCTTGCCGGCCGCCTGGAACGACAGCACCGCAGGCGGCATGTCCGCGAGCGTGCCCTCGCCCGGCAGCACGTTGTCGATCTCGCCGACCTGGGCTCTGGCGATCGTGATCCCCGTCGCCTCGGCCGGCCCCTTCGCGGGGGCTCGCCAGAGAAACCAGTATGCAGCGCCTCCGCCAAGGAGACCCACGGCCGCCAGGATGCCGATGAGCAGCCAGCGAGTCTCCTTCTTCTCGGGCTTCTGCACGACCGGAGCGGGAGCCGCCGCGATCGGAGCCGGAATCGGCTTGCCTGTCGACGTGGAAGGACGGCCCGCCGCCGCGGGCACCTTGCCTGCCGCGCCGGGCGGGCTCGTGGCCGCCGCCGGACGCGCCGCCGCGGGGGCCTTGGGCGAAGACACGGGCTTGGGCGCCGCCGGAGCAGGCGCGGGGCGCGCCGCCGCCGCCGGAGCAGGCGTCGGAGCGGCTGCGCGCGGTGCCTGGATGGGCGGCACGTCCTCCGCGATCGGCAGGTCGAAGGAGGGGGCACGCGCGGCCGCGGGCGGAGTCGTTGCCGGTGCCGCGGGGGCGGGCTTCGGTGCGGCCGGCACACCCACGCCCAGCATGGTCGCCGCGGGCGGGCGCGCCGGGGCCGCCGGAACGGGAGGCTGGTACGGGACCGGCTGGCGCGTGACGGGCGTGGGTAGGGGAGCCTCGACGTCGACCTCCAGCGTGGGCCCGTCGACCTTCGGAACGCCGCCCCGAAGGTCTGGCGGCGGGCGACGTCCACTGCTCGGCTGGGCCGGCGCAGGAATGGCTACCGGCGCGGCCGCGACCGGCGGTGCAGCCGGAACGACGAGCGGGGCGACCGCCGGGGGAGGCGCCGCGGCGACGGGTGCAGCCGCCGGCGGCGGTACCACGACCGGCGGTGCCACGACGGGCGCTGCGACCGGCGGTGCCACGATCGGCGAAGCCGCCGGGGCAGGTGCGGGCCTGGCGGGCGCCGGTGCAGGGGGGGCAGCGGCCGGGGCCGCCACGGCCGCGGTCGCCGGGCCCGCCTCCAGGAATCCGAGCGCGGCCACCCTCGCCGACAGGCTCTTGAGGTCCTCGACCGTGGTCTTGAGACCAAGGCGCTCGCGGGCGCGCGAGGCGAGGTCGGAGAGGTCGCTCCCGTCGAGGCCACACAGGACCACGAAGTCATCCTCGGCAAGGCGCAGGGCCTTGCCACTCGCGGGGTCGGAGACTTCAACCCAACCCGCACCGTTCTCTTCGCTCATGCTGGCCAGGAGGTCCTGGCGCAGTACAGGTCCGGCGGTCATCGTCGTCGCATCCCCCGGGCTGGCCCGGCCTGCGATCTTCGCATCCCCGTCGCCGGAGCGCCACTTCCGACTGCGCAGGCCGCACTGCCGAGGGCCCGTTCAGCCGCTGCAGCGGGCGGAAAGCGCTACCCGCCTCCGCCGCCGGCCGCGCCGCGGCGCAGCTCCGTCAGCACGAGCTTCGCGACGGCCTTGAGCGTGTCGAACACGCCGACGCCGGTCGTGGCGACGGCCTCGTACTCGGTCACTTTGGTCGGGTTCAATACCTCGCGCAGCTCCTCGACCGGAACCACGCTGGGCAGATCCCGCTTGTTGTACTGGACCACGTACGGGAGCTTGTCGAGGTTGTAGCCCTGCTCGATCAGGTTGGAGCGCAGGTTGTCGAGGCTCTCGATGTTGGCCTCCATGCGATCCATCTGCGAGTCGGCCACGAACACGACACCGTCGACACCCTTCAGGATCAGCTTGCGGCTGGCGTCGTAGAACACCTGCCCGGGCACCGTGTAGAGGTGGAAGCGCGTGCGGAACCCTCGGATCTCGCCGAGCGACAGCGGCAGGAAGTCGAAGAAGAGGGTTCGCTCGGTCTCCGTGGCGAGCGAGATCATCTTGCCCTTCGCCTCGGGGCTGGTCTTCGCGTAGATGTACTGGAGGTTCGTGGTCTTTCCGCAGAGACCCGGACCGTAGTAGACGATCTTGCAGTTGATCTCGCGGGACGAGTAGTTGATGAAGCTCACGGGCGCGAATCCCTCATCCTTCGCGGTGCGGCGACGAAACGTGGGGGCGCAAAGGCCCCTGCCGGATCAATCACCGAACAGCTTGTCGATGTCGTCGTCGGTGATCTCGTTGAAGATCACCGGCGCATTGCCCTTCTGAGCCTTCGCGTTGACCGCGTCGAAGATCTTGCCGAGCTCCTCCGAGGCCTTGCGAACACGGAGTCGGACGAGCCCGAGCGACGATCGCTCGTCGAACAGCACCGCGAGGATCGCGCGCTGCTTGACCAGCGAGATGTGCACGTTCGTCTTCTCGCCCTCGTGGAACTGGCTCGTGAACTCCTTCTCCGCGAGCAGCTTCGACACGGCGCCGGTGGCCGCCACGTTGCCGGCCATGAGCGACGAGAGCGAGGTGATGTCCAAGCTCGCCGTGTCGCCGGAGTCGGCGATCGGCTGGCCGTCCTTGCCGATGAGCAGGACCGCCTTGGCGTTCGAGTCCTTGTAGAGCCGCCCGCAGACCACGCTGATCTGCTGCTGCTCCTCTGGATACATCACGTCGGGCATCGAGGCTCCTCTAGAGGAGTAAAGGGATAACAAACCGTCCAGTTGCGTTCAAGCGCAATCCGGGAAACCTCGCCGACGGTGCGGCGACGTTTCGTGGCGTTTCTGCTGCCGAGTTGCGCGCTAGAGCTCGCGTCGTCCCTCGATCGCGCGGGACAGCGTCACCCGATCAGCGTACTCCAGCTCGCCGCCGATGGGGACCCCCGTGGCGATCCGCGAGACCTTCGCGCCGAGCGGCTTGAGCAGGCGAGCCAGGTAGATCGCCGTCGCCTCGCCCTCCGTGTTCGGGCTCGTCGCGATGACGAACTCCACGTCGGGCCGGGCTCGCGCGACGAGCTCGGTGATGTGCAGGTCGTCAGGGCCCACGCCGTCGAGGGGCGCGATGAGGCCGTGCAGCGTATGGAACCGGCCACGGAAGCCGCCCGCGCGCTCGATCGCGAGCTGGTCCTGGGGCGTCGCCACCACGCAGACGATCGCGTCCGTGCGTGACGGATCGGAGCAGACGCCGCACGGATCGTGCTCCGTCAGCGCGCAGCACACCGAGCAGAGGCGGACCCGTGCCTTGACGTCGACGAGCGCGCTCGCGAGCTCGTTGGCGAGCGCGGCATCCTCGCGCAGGACGTGGAAGGCGAGCCGCGTGGCCGACTTCTCCCCGATGCCGGGCAGCTTGGCCAGGGCGTGCACGAGGCGCGCGATGGGATCCCTGGCGCGCGGCGCCTCCGCCATCAGAACATGCCCGGTGGGATCGGCAGGCCCGCCGTGAGCTTGGCCATCTCGCCCTGCTGCAGCTCGGCCGCCTTGCGCAACGCGGCGTTCACGGCCGCGGTCACGAGATCCTCGAGCATGGACAGATCCTTGGGATCCACGACCGCGGGATCGATCGTGATGCGCTGGACCTCGCGCGCCCCGGTCGCGACGACCTTGACCATGCCTCCTCCCGCCTGGCCCTCCACGGTCTGGCGGGCGAGCTCGTCCTGGAGCTTGCCCATCGTCTCCTGCATCTTCTGCGCGGCCTGCATGATCTGCGAGAAATCCATGGTCTCTCCTTGGTGAGCACCCCGCCGGGTCGAGGTAGGGCTCGGTCTATTCGAGCACCTTGACGTCACGCCTCACGGCGCCGAAGACCTGCTCCGCGTGGTTGATGCTCGGGTGCGTGCGCTCCTCCTCGCGGATCTTGTCGTGCTGCGCGCGGACCTTCGCGGCCTCCTCGTCGGCGAGCGAACGTCCGGCCGGCGCCGCATCGGCGGCCGTGATGACGAGGCGCTGCGGCTTGCCCAGCCAGCGCGCGAAGAGCTTGCCCACCAGGTCGGCCTGGGACTCGAGCTGCTGCCGCTCGAACCCGCCGGGCACGGCGAGGGTCACGCAGCCGTCGGCCACGCTCACCAGCCGAGCATCGGCGAGGAGCGCGAACTCGAGCGGATGATCCGCCACCAGCGTCTGCACGAACGCGGTGAAGCCACCCTCGCCTTGGGCCGACGGGGACGGCGCGGCGACCGGCGCCGCCGCGGCGGGGGGCGCGACCGGGGCCACGACCGGCGCCGGCCTCGCTGGCGGCGACACGGGCGCTGCGGCCACGGGCTCCGGCGGACGCGCTGCAGACGGCGTCGCAGGGACGGCCGGCGCGGCGAGCGCTGGAGGCGCCGCGGTGGCCACGGCGGCGCCCGGGCGGCCGCGTGCGGGCGGCACCGAGGATCCGGGGCCCCGCGGCCCGGACGCGGCCCCGCCGCCGCCGAGCCGTCCCTCGAGCGACGACAGGCGCTCGAGGAGATCGCCGAGCGGCAGGAGCGGCTCCGCCTGGCAGAGCGCTATCACGGCGAGCTCGAGCGAGAAGCGCGGAAGGGGTGCGCGCGCGATCTCGTCGACGGCGCGGGTGAGGATCTCGAAGCCCTGGCGCAGCAGGCCCGGTGCCACGCCCCGCACGAGCCCGGCGAGCTCCTCGAGCTCCTCCGCGGTCGCGTCGACCAGGCCCGCCGGATCCTTGCAGGCCTCCACCACGCACAGATCGCGCCAGATGCCTGTGATGGCGCGCGAGAGGGTCGGCACGTCGGCGCCTCGCGAGACCTGCTCCTCGATCACGCCGAGCGCCGCCGCGACGTCGCGCTGGAGCACCGCCCCGGCGAGCGTCAGGAGCGCGGCGCGGTCCGCGACGCCGAGCACCTCCACCGCCGAGGCGCGCGTGATGACGCCCGCGCCCGCGTAGGCGATCACCTGGTCGAAGAGCGACAGGGCGTCACGCACGCTGCCCTGCGCAGCGCGCGCGACCACCGGCAGCGCGGCGGGCTCGACCTCGAGCCCCTCCTTGCGCGCGATCTCCCCGAGGTGCGCCGCGATGAGCGCCGCCGGCACGAGCCGGAAGTCGTAGCGCTGGCAGCGCGAGAGGATCGTGACGGGCATCTTCTGCGGGTCGGTCGTGGCAAAGATGAAGAGCGCGTGCGCGGGCGGCTCCTCGAGCGTCTTGAGGAGCGCGTTGAACGCCTCCTTCGTCAGCATGTGCGCCTCGTCGAGGATGACGACCTTGCGCCGCAAACGCGCGGGCGCGTACACGATGCTCTCGCGCAGCACGCGGATCTCGTCGATGCCGCGGTTCGACGCCGCGTCGAGCTCGACCACGTCGATGGCCTGCCCGCGGCGGATCTCGTCGCACGCCGGGCACGCGTCACACGGCGTGGGCGTGGGCCCCTTCTCGCAACAGACCGCCTTGGCGAGGATGCGCGCGGTCGTGGTCTTGCCGACGCCTCGCGCGCCGCACAGCAGGAAGGCGTGGTGCACGCGCCCGCGGGCGATCGCGCTCGCGAGGGTGCGCGTCACGTGCTCCTGGCCGAACACCTCCTCGAGGGTCTGCGGCCGGTACTTCCGCGCCAGGACCAGGTACGACATCGCGCTCCCTTCCGGCTGGATCCGCTCCACGGACGGAAGCGGCCTTGGTGCTTCGACCCAGGTGAGGCCGGGTCCGCCGCCTCCTTCAGTCCGTGGCGCTCTCGCGAAAAAAAAGTGGCTCCGGGCACCCGCTCCGCTCTCTACCGTTGCTCCCTTCCGGGCCTGGCGGGGTTCAAGAGCATTGCGTCACCCAGAGCCATAAGACTGTCACCCGCGCCACCGCGCGGGATCATCATTCTACTTGGAGGAGAGTGCGGGATTCGAACCCGCGGTATCTTTCGATACACACGATTTCCAATCGTGCACCTTCAACCACTCGGTCAACTCTCCGACTTTCATGTTGCGGAGGAGAGAGTGGGATTCGAACCCACGGTAGGGTTGCCCCTACGCCTGCTTTCGAGGCAGGTACCTTCAACCACTCGGTCATCTCTCCGGGAACTGTGTTCACCCCTGCCGGGCTACCCGCCGCCGACAGCGTGCGAATACATCGGAGATCGTCCCCGGCGTCAAGTGGTTTACGCGAAGGCTGGCTTCGCGCAAGGCCGACCTCGCGGAAGTACGCCGGTGTGGGCGCGCATCGCCGGGGGTGGACGTCCCGGCTGGGGCCGATGGGCGCGGACCGAGCACCCACCCTGGGGGACGGACGCCGCTCAACCATCGAGAATCCCGTCGTGTGGAAATCTGGATCGTGACGGCATGCACGCTGCATGATCGTGGAGGTAGCTCATGAGGAGGGGACCTCTCGTCATCAGCCTGCTCGCCGGCCTCGCAGGGCTCCTCGCCCTCGGGGCTGTCGCCGAGGCCAAGCCCAAGCGCCTCCCGCCGCAGAAGGAGGTCTCCCACAAGGCCCCGGAGCGACTCGCGAGGCGGGACGACGGTCTCGTCGCCGAGCCCAAGGGCATCACCTGGATCGTCCGGCCCGGTCAGCGCGCGGAGGAGGCCCACGCGGCCAAGCCAAAGCCCGCCAAGGTCCGCGCCGTCAAGCGGACTGCACACCGCACCGGTGCCTCGCGCGCCGGCCGCGTGGCGCGCGCGCGCGCGCGCTGATCTCGGCTGCCACCACCTCACCGGCCTCGACGCCGCGGCCCTCTACCTGGCCTCGCTCGCGCAGCGAGACGAACCCGCCGCGCGCGACGACGACGTGATCGACCACGCGGATGCCGAGGATCTCGCCGGCGAGGACGAGCCGGGCCGTGAGCGCGACGTCCTCCGCCGAGGGCTCCGGATCTCCCGTCGGGTGGTTGTGCACGAAGAGCACCGCGCAGCCGTTCCGGTCGAGCACGGGTCGGAACGCCTCGCGCGGGCGCACGTGGACCTCGGACAGCCCACCCTGGGCCACGAGCGCCTCTCCGATCACGCCGAGCCTCGCGTCGAGCACGATCGCGTAGAAGTGCTCGTGCTTGGCGTCCCACAGGCGCTCCCGGAAGCGCTCCGCCGCGCGCAGCGGTGAGTCGAGCCGCTCGCCCGGCTCGTACGGGCGGACGATGCCGCGACGCCCGAGCTCGAGCGCGGCGACCACGCGCGCGGCCCGGCTGAGCGGGACCTCGGCCTCGCTCGCGAGCACCTCGACCGGCGCTCTGCGGATGGCCTCGAGCGAGGGGAACCGCGCGAGCACGCGCCTCGCGATGCGGAGCGCACCGAGCGTCGGGCCGTCCTCGCCGAGGCCGGACGCGAGCAGTTCGGCGTCGTCGGCTTCGTCGAAGGTTCTCGGGATCGGGAGTCGTCGGGGAGTCGCCATGCCCGAGGGCAGAGCAAGCGCGGGGCCACGCGCAAGTGTGCAGACGCTGGTCCCCGCTCGCGGCGCTGGACGGAATGCCGTCTCTCCCTGGACGGAATACCGTCCGCGCGGACGGAATACCGTCCGGCCCCGGCGCGTACGAGTGCAACACTCGGCCTGTCGGCGTCCTCCTATATGCTACGCGCCATGCTCCGCTCCGCGCTCGTCCTCCTCGCCTCGCTCGCGGTCCTCGGCCGCGCGCCCCGTGCAGGTGCCGACGACATCGTGGGCACGCGCGCCCTCGGCATGGCCAACGCGCTGAGCGCCGCGGCGGTCGGCTCCGCCGGCGTGCACCTCAACCCGTCGGGCATGACGCTCGTCCGCGGCTACGTCGTCGAGGGCGCCTACGGCTACCGCGGCAGCGACGGCGCAAACAGCTTCGATGGCTCGGTCGTGGACACGATGACGAGCCGCATCGGCGCAGGCGTGTTCTTCAACTATCTCTCCGCGTCGCCGAAGGCGGGGAGCTTCCTGCCTGGCACGTTGCCCTCCGACGACAAGGTGGATCGCAGCGGCTACACCCTTGGCCTCGCGCTCGCCCTGCCGCTCGCCGAGTTCCTGCACCTCGGGGCGACAGGGAAGTACGCCAACTACGAGTCCAAGCCGGCGGGCCAGCCTGCGCTCGACTCGGGCTCGGGGTTCACCATGGACGCCGGCGCCACGCTGCGCCTCGGGAGCCTGGTCAACCTCGCGGTCGCAGGCACGAACCTCCTCGATCTCAAGACACGCGAGATGCCCGTGGGGCTCGGCTTCGGCGCGGCGCTGTTCGCGCTCGACGTGCTGGTGCTCGACTTCGATGTGCGCTTCGACTTCTCGTCCTTCCAGGACGCCGGCGGCGCCGATCAGGTCGTGCCGAAGTACGCGTTCGGGGGCGAGCTCTTCCTGCAATCGTTCGCGCTGCGGGCGGGCTACCTCAACGACCGCGGCGCGCGCTACGCCGCCGGACGGACGCCGCTGCCCCTGCAGTTCGCGACCGTGGGCCTCTCGATCGTCGGCCGAGGCGGCGCGCTCGACGCGGGGCTCCGCCAGCAGGTGAGCGGCTCCGGCGACCACGAGACGCTCTTCAACGTCGGGCTGCGCCTCTTCCTCGGCCAGTGACCTCCGGATGAGCCTGCGCGAGCGCTTCCTCCTCGAGCGGCTCCGGGATCACGACGAGGCCGCCTTCAGCGAGATCGTGCGCGAGTATCAGGACCGCGTCTTCTCGCTGATGGCGCGGATGATCGGCGATCGTGGCGAGGCGGAGGACCTGGCGCAGGAGGTCTTCGTCACCGTGTTCAAGCAGATCGGCCAGTTCCGCGGGGACTCCAAGCTGTCGACCTGGATCTATCGGATCGCCGTCAATCACTGCAAGAACCGGATCAAGTACCTGGCCGTCCGTCAGGGAGGCGCCGACGGCACGGCGGCGGATGCGGACGCGGTCACGGATGCGCTCGACCAGGGCGCGCACGCGCGCGCGCAGGCCGCGGGCGTGCCCGTCCCCGCGCGGGAGCCGGGCCCCCTCGAGACGCTCGAGGGCCGCGAGCTCGCGCGCCTCGTCGAGAGCGCGCTCGCGACGCTCGAGGAGGAGTCTCGCCTCGTCGTCGTGCTGCGCGACGTCGACGAGCTCTCCTACCAGGAGATCGGCGAGGTCACGGGACTGCCCGAGGGCACCGTCAAGTCGCGCTTGCACCGCGCGCGCATGCAGATCAAGGACTTCATCGAGCGAAGGACGAAGGGATGACACGCGGAGACATCCGATGACCGAGGCCGAGGCGCGCGAGCTGTTCTCGCCCTATCACGACGGCGAGCTCGACGAGGCGACCCGACGCGCGCTCGAAGCGCTCCTCGCGGAGCGGCCGGCGCTCAAGGCGGAGTACGACGCGTTCCGGGTGGCGCTCGGAGCGATGTCCTCGCTGCGCGCCCCGGCGCCGGTCGACTTCACGGCCTCCGTGGAGGGTCAGATTCGCAGGCGCTCTCAGGGGCGCTTCTATTCGCGGCGGGCGCCGCGGTGGAGTCAGCTGACGCTCTCGGTGGTGTCGCTCGTGACGCTGCTCGTCACGGTGTTCCTCTACTACTACTTCGCGACGCAGTGACGGGTCGCGGGCCGCCGCACGCGGCGGGCACGATCACTTCTCTTCGAGGTAGAAGACGGTGATCGCGACGCAGTGGAAGGCCTCGTCGCTGGACTGCGTGACGACCGTGTCCACGATCTTGTTCTGCGGGTTCGCGCGCAGCCACGCGGTGACCTTCTCCCCGAGCTGGTCGCGATCCTGCGCCATCGTGGCCGAGAAGACCTTCACTCCGTTGAACTGCGTACCGGGCTGCATCCTGGTTTCTCCATGCAATGGGGTCGTGGTCCGCGCCGGTCAGGCCTGCGCGCGGTGCTCCTTGATGATCTGGCGGATCTCCTCCTCGGTCAGGACGCGGTCCGAGGACTTCGCGACGCCGAGGATCCGCTTGACGAGCTCCGACTCGGGCTCGACGTGGCGCTTGGCCAGCCAGTAGACGACGTTCGATTCGCCGCTCATGTGCCCGACCTCGATCTCCTGCTCCTTGCCGAACAGGCCCGCGGGCACGCCGGAGTAGATCCGGTCGGCCAGCCAGGCGTCGCCCTTCTTCTCGGCCTTGATGATCGCCGCGGCGTGCACACCGGTCGCCGTGCGGAACGCGTCGTCCCCCGCGAGCGGGTAGTTGTACGGGATCGGCACGTGGCAGGCGCGCGAGGTGAGCTTGCACCAGAGCAGGAGCTTCGACAGGTCCTGGTTCGGCAGCTCGCCGAGGAGCTTGAGGTTCATGAGGATCTGGTCGAGCGCCGCGTTGCCCACGCGCTCGCCCACGCCGAGGCACGTCCCGTGGACGCGATCGGCGCCGTATTCGAGCGCGTAGATCGCGTTCGTCACGCCGAGGCCGCGATCGTTGTGGCCGTGCCAGTCGATCTGCACGCGATCCTCGACGCCCATCGCCTCGACGAGGTTGCGCGTGAAGCGCAGGAGGTTGCGGATGCCGTCGGGCGTCGCGTGGCCGACCGTGTCGCAGAGGCAAAGGCGCGTCGCGCCGTGATCGATGGCGTTTCTGAACAGCTTGTCGAGCATGTCCGGCCGCGACCGCGTCGTGTCCTCGGTGACGTACGTGACGGGCAGGCCATGCTTGACGCCGAAGTCGATCGCCTCCGCCGACCGCTTGAGCATGACCTCGAGCGTCCAGTCCTCGGCGTAGAGCCGGATGGGCGAGCTACCGATGAAGGCGAGCACCTCGAGCGGTGCGCCGAGCTGCTCCGAGATGTCCGCGATCGGCTGGATGTCCGCGACGACGGTCCGCGCGGCGCAGCCCGGCTTGATGGGCAGGCGGGCATCGCGGATGAAGCGCGCGATCTGCATGCAGTCGTCGAACGCGCGCTTGCCAGCGCCGGGCAGGCCGATGTCGAGCGCGTGGATTCCGAGATCGCTCGTGATCTCGACGAGCCGCAGCTTGTCCTCGATCTTGGGATCCACGACCGAGGGCGACTGAATTCCGTCGCGAAGCGTCTCGTCGAAAAACTGCATGGGCCGCGAGGCCAGCGGCGCCCGCTTCTCGACTGAGTTCCAGTCGTGAATGATTTCGCTGTCTCTCGTGCTCACAGGGCCCGCTCCGACCAATCCTGCACCTGCCAACCCCGAGAACCACCGGTCAGAATGAGGCCATAGAATAGAGTGGAAAAATACGTCGTCAACGAAAATTCAGACACGGTGCTCACCATTTTCTCGGCCTCGTCGTCGATCTCGACGACCGTCTCGGACGTCGGGCGACGTCCTGGGTTCGCGCTCCCGTTTCGGCGGGACGCCGGGAAGACGAGGTGACGAGCCGACGTACGACCGGCCCCTGCTGACGCTCGCGTCCGGTGGCTTCGACCCCTGCCGATCGCCTGCGCGCCCGCTCCACCACCCGCCCACGCCCCGACAATCGATCCATCGACCGGCAATCGTCAACCATCGGCCGCCGGGGCGCGGAAGCCTGCTATCATCCTGCGATCTCATGTCCGCCGACTTCCCGAGGGAGTTCGGCAAGTACGTGCTCCTCCGGCCCCTTGCGCGCGGCGGAATGGGGGAGATCTTTCTTGCTGCCGGCGGAGCCTCTGGCTTCGAGAAGCTCTGCGTCATCAAGAAGGTGCTGCAGGAGAAGGGCGATCGCAGCAGAACCGCTCGATTCCTGGACGAGGCCAAGGTCGTCGTCCGGCTCCAGCACGCGAACCTCGTCACGGTCTTCGATGCCGGTGAGGTCGGGGGGCCCGAGCTCTACATCGCGATGGAGTTCGTCGAGGGCAAGAACCTCCGCGAGGTCTGGAACCGCTGCGCGCTGCGCAAGATGCGCTTCCCGCTCGACGTCGCGCTCTATCTCGTGCGCGAGATCTGCCGCGGGCTCGCCTATGCGCACGACTACGGCCAGCTCGGCCTGGTCCACCGCGACGTCTCACCGCCGAACGTGCTCCTCTCGTACTTCGGCGAGATCAAGCTGACCGACTTCGGGCTCGCCCGCTCGCGCCTCAAGGTCGAGAAGACAGCGCCCGGCGTGGTCTACGGTCGGTACGCGTACCTGGCGCCCGAGCAGGCGCGCGGCGAGGACGCCGATGCGCGCACGGACCTCTACGCCCTCGGGATCGTGCTCTGGGAGCTGCTGTGCGGCACGCAGCTCTTCCCTGTGACCGAGCTCGACCCGGTGAGCGCCATCGCGGTGGTGCGCTCGCCGAAGGTGGTGCCACCGTCGAAGCGCTCGCCGGTCGTGTCGGCCTCGCTCGATGCGGTGGTGATGAAGGCGCTCGCGCCGAGGCGCGAGGATCGCTACTCGAGCGCCGACGAGATGCGGCGCGCGGTCTCCGAGGAGCTCGGCCGCATCGCGCCCGCCACGGACGCGGAGCGGGTCGAGGCGTTTCTGCGCGCGCTCTACGGCGAGACGATCGAGAAGGAGCGCGAGGAGCGAGAGCGCCTGCTGCGAGAGGAGCTGCCGAGGTGGCGTGACCGCCCGAGCGCGAGCCCGGAGATGCGCGCCACGCTGCAGGGGCCCGGCCTCGCACCCGTGCCGGCCGAGCCGACACCGATGGCGCCGCCGGTCCCGGTGCCCGCGCAGATCACGTTCTCGCCTGGCGCGGCAGCGGCGATCGCGGAGCGCAGGCGGCCGAGCGGCCAGGCGAGGCACCCCTCGCGAGAGCTCACGCCGGGGACGCCGCCGGCGCTTCCCCCGCCGCCGATGGCCGGGCCGTCGGTGTCGGCCGCGCTCGCGACGGCGCTCGCGGTGCCGCGCACGGCGGAGGGGCTCATCGGCGAGGTGCTCGAGGGGCGCTACCGGCTCGAGCGCATCATCGGCAAGGGCGGGATGGGGACGGTCTACGAGGCCACGCACGTCGGCATCGGCAAGCGGATGGCGGTCAAGGTCCTGCGGCCCGAGCTCGCGCGCGATGCGGCGCTCGTGGCCCGCTTCCGCCGCGAGGCGCGGGCGGCGAGCGCGGTCGGTCACCCGAACATCATCGACGTCTCGGACATCGGCGCGACGCCCGACGGCAGCGTCTACATCGCGATGG
Organism: uncultured Myxococcales bacterium; assembly: GCA_964593795.1. GTDB lineage: Bacteria > Myxococcota_A > Polyangia > JAHFDS01 > JAHFDS01 > JAHFDS01. The sequence continues at coordinate 30,670 of CAZQJC010000277.1, forward strand.
AGTACCTCGAGGGCATCGACCTCGCGGCCCTCCTCGCGCGCGATCGCATCGTCGAGATCGCGGGTGCCGTCAACATCGCGATGCAAGTCTGCCGCGCGCTCGAGGCCGGCCACGGCGCGGGCGTCATCCACCGCGACCTCAAGCCCGAGAACATCTTCCTCACCCGGCGCGAAGGGGGGGAGGACTTCGTCAAGGTGGTCGACTTCGGCATCGCGCAGGCGGCCGGGGACGACTCGCGGCGCCTGACGAACCCGGGCATCGCGCTCGGCACGCCCGAGTACATGGCCCCCGAGCAGGCGGCCGGCAAGCCCGCGGACGCGCGCAGCGACGTCTACTCGCTCGGCGCGATCCTCTACGAGATGATCACCGGGCGTGCGCCCCACGAGGGGCAGAGCGCGTTCGAGGTCCTGCAGAAGAAGGCGACCGAAGCGGTGGTGCCGCCCCGGCAGTGGAGCCCCGCGCTGTCACCACGCCTCGAGCAAGTCATCCTGCGCGCGCTCGCGCTGCACCCGTCGCAGCGGCCGCCTTCGATGGCGGCGTTCGAGCGCGAGCTGCAGGACGCCCTCGGTGACCAGGCGCTGCCGCCGACGCGCACCGCGGTCGTGCTACCCGATGCGCCGACCGGGTTGCGCGCCCTGGCTCCGCCTGCGCCGCGGCGGCCGCTCGGCCTCTGGCTCGCCGTCGCAGGCGGGGTTGCCGCCGTCGGCATCGGGGGCTACCTGGCGCTCGTGCCGAGCAGCAAGCCGACGGGGGCCGGCGACGCGGGGAGCGAGCGGAGGGACGCCGGGCCACGCGCCGACGCGACGACGGTCGTGACCCCGATGCCGCCGCGGGACGGCGGGGCGACGGACGCGGCACCACCTCCGCCCGATCCATCGGTGCGCAAGGTGATCTCGCCAAAGCGGATGAAGAGGTTCCAGCTCTGGGTCAAGGACGCGATGAAGAAGGGGAGGTACACCGAGCCGGCCGAGGACAACGTCGCGTACGTCGTCGAGCGCATCTTCCGCGAGTGCGCGAGCGACGAGATGGCCAACGACTTCTACAAGGACGTGGCCAAGCCGCTCGAGAAGATCGCGACTGCCGCGCGCAGGAAGGACCGAGATCGCGCGGTCACGGCGCGGCGCACGCTCATCGCCATGACGCGGGCCGGCGCGGCGCGCTACCCCGGCGACGCGGCATGGGCGGACAGGGTCAAGCGCGAGGAGCAGAAGCTCGAGGCGCTCTCGGCGCCGCCGAAGAAGGCGATCGGCAAGAAGAAGAAGACCGACAAGAAGGACAAGAAGAGCGAGCCCAGGAAGGACAAGAAGAAGGGCAAGTAGCGCAGGACCTCACGACCTCCACAGCCCGCCCCCGAGGCGGGCGCCGCGAGCCGCAAGTGCAGGCAATGAAGAGACGGCGAGCCGCAAGCGCAGGCAGCGCGTAGGCGAGCGCAGCGAGCCGCAAGGGCGTAGCGAGTGCAACGAGCGAAGACGCAGGTTAGGGGGCCCGACGCGGCTTTGCCGCGGCGGGGGAAGGGCGGCGCGCCCTTCCTGCGGCGGCCTTCGGAGGCCGCCGATCGCAACTAGGCCTGGGCGCTCGAGCCGCCGCCGCCGAGGAGGCCGGGGTCGATGCCCTGACGGCGCAAGAGGTGCTCCCAGCGATCGTCGAAGGGCACCGAGAACAGCGTGTCCGGATCGAGCTCCGCAGGGATCCACGCGCCGGCCTGGATCTCGCCGTGGAGCTGCCCCGCACCCCAGCCCGCGTGCCCGAGCAGGAAGTGGAAGCGCTTGGCGACGCGGCCGCCGACGATCTCGCCGAGGACCTCGAGCGACGACGACAGGAACAGCGAGGTGCCGACCTGGAGGTCGTCGTCGTCGACGGCGCCCTGCAGGGGCTCGTAGAGCACGAAGGCGCGCTCGGGCATGACGGGCCCGCCGAGGAGCACCTTCTGGGGTCCCAGCCTGGGTGCGGTGATCTCGAGCTGCGAGAGGGCTTCCTTGAGCTCGAGCTCGAGCGGCCGGTTGATGACCACGCCGAGCGAGCCCTCCTCCTCGTGCGCGCACATCAGCACCACCGACCGCGCGAAGTTCGGGTCGGAGAGCGCCGGCGCGGCGAGCAGGAAGCCGGGCGCGATGCGCGAGAGCACACCGGAACTGTAGCGCAGGCTGGCGGCGACTGGCGCCACCGAAAAGGGTACCGGGCACGCGGGTGGAGAGGTTCCCGCGTGCCCGGCTGGTGACTCGCTTCGGTGTCCTCGCGGCCTATCCGCCGGGTGAGCTCGGGACGATGGGCGGGTCGGTGCCGTTGCCGCCGGCGCCGACCTGGACCATCACCGAGGCGCTCGCGGTGTAACCGGTGTCGGTGAGCGCGGTCGCGGTGATCGCGCGGACGCCCGCTTGCGCCGTCGCGCCGAGCTGGACGCGCAGGCCCCAGACGCCGTCCGAGAGCGCGGTCATCTGGAAGAGCCGCGCGTCGGTCGGCGCCTGCCAGAGGACGTCGACCCGCACGACCCGGCCGCCCGCGGGCGCCGCGGTGCCGACGCGCAGGTCCGCGACGTCACCGGGGCGAACCTGGGCGCCCGAGACCGGCGCGGTGATCGTGAGGCGGGGATCGTTCGCGGTCGGCGGCGGCGGAGGAGGAGGCGGCGGATTGCCGCTGCCACCCGCGCCCGCACCGCCCGGGGGCGGAGGCGCTGAGCCGCCCGCGCCGGCGCCGCCCGGAGGAGGCGCGGTGCCGCCCGTGCCACCCGTCGGCGGCGCGGAGCCGTCGGAGAAGAAGATCGTGCGCACGCCGCTCGTCCCGCGAAGGCCCGCCGCGTCGTACGCGCGCACCTCGAACGGGCGGCTGCCCTTTCCGACGGCGAACGACCAGGCGTACGTGCTGCCCGTCTGCGTGCACGTGACGTTCGGGACGCTGCCGTCGCACGGCAGGGCGCGACCGTTGAACTGCCAGAAGAGCTCGACCCTGGTGACACCGACGTTGTCGCTGGCGGTGGCGGTGATGGTCACGCGAGAGTTGGCGGGCAGCGTCGCGCCCTCGGCGGGCGAGGTGATCGCGACCTGCGGAGGCGTCGTGTCGCCCGTCGGAGGCGGCGCGCTGCCGCCCGTGCCGCCACCACCCGGCGGAGGCGGCGCCGCGCCGCCCATGCCACCCGCGCCTGCGCCACCCGAGCCGCCGCGGCCCGCGACGCCCGTGCCGCCCGTGCTGCTCAGCGGCAGCGCTGGCGCGGCACCGAGGCGCGTGAGCATGAACTGCACCGAGTTCTGCCGTCCGCCGCACATGCACGTCCGCGGCGAGTACTCACCGCAGGAGACCTCCTTGTTCTGGAAGGTCTTCTTGCCGCACCCGTTCAGGTACGTCATCGGGTCCTCGCACAGGTACTCGTGATCGAGGCCGATGGCGTGGGAGATCTCCTGCGCCGCCACCTCGCACTCGACCTGCGCGCTCGAGAAGACGCGAGAGAAGATGTAGACGACCGCGGTCTCGACCATCGAGCAGTCCTGGAACATCGGCGCCACGCCGCCGACGCCGTCCTGCATGCCGATGTTGCGAGGCACGCCGCCGATGACCGCCTCGACGTGCGGGACGCCGCCTGGATCGACGTCCGTCACCTCGACGTTGAAGCGCGCGTACTGGTCCTTCACGCACGCGACCACCTGTGCCCAGGAGGCATCACCCTTCTCGTACGCGGGGACGGTCGAGGTGGTGCTCGGGATGCTCGAGACGTTGCGCGAGGAGTCGTCGTTGCCGGGCGTGTACGTGCCGCCGCGGCGGTTCAGGAAGATCGTGCGGCGCGGCGCGGCCGTCAGCGCGCCGAAGCTCTGCTCGTCCCCCGAAGGCGCGTCGTCCCTGGCGATCACGCGGTAGAGCCCGCGTGGGCGATCGCCGCCGACGAGGTGAACCGGGTCGTCTTCGCTCACGAGGCCGGGCTGGCCGGGCTGCCCCGACGGGCCGTCGAGGCCCAGGTGACTCTCCACGCACGCGAGCGTGGCGAGCCCAGCAGTGAGTACGACGAGCGCGATCCGCTTCACGGGACCTCCAGTGGGCCCAAGGCCCGCCTCCCCCTGGAGCAATCGCCGGACCACACGCGATCCAGCGTGGTTTCAGCGATCTACGAGCGCAAGACCCCGGGAGGGATCTACTCGCCGTGCGGGCCGGATCCAGCGGAAGAATCTGCCTTCTGGGACCGGAGGAACCGAGTGTTGCCGGTCGTCTACCCGATCTAATTGACCCACCGCGGCGCCTGGGCCGCGGGGGAGACGAGCAGGAAGGGCGCGATCTCGGCGTCGAAGCTGTGGCCGTCCTCGCGCACGATGCGGTAGGTGCCGTGCATCGTGCCCCGCGGCGTCTTGAGGACGCAGCTCGACGTGTACTCGAAGTGCTGGCCGGGCTTGAGGAGCGGCTGCACGCCGACCACGCCGTCGCCGCGCACCTCCTGGATCGTGCCGCGATCGTCGGTGATCACCCAGTGCCGGCTGCGCAGCTGCGCGGTCAGCGAGCCCTCGTTGGTGATGCGCACCGTGTACGCGAAGACGAAGTGCTTCGCGCCAGGCGAGGACTGCTCGGCCTGGTAGGCCGTCGTGACCTCTACGCGGATCCCCTGCGTGACTGCGGCCGACACGGACGGAGATGTTACCCAGGAAAGGGCCGCGCGGATACGGCGGTCGCGGATCGAATGGAGGACGTCACGGCGCGACGCGCGCGCCGCCCTGTCGGGCGCTCTCGTACCCACCGAGCAGGATGCGCAGGCACGTCCGCGCCTCCGCGAGCGCCGCGCCGCGCGGCTGCGCGCCCGAGAGCTCCGCCAGGACCTCGCGCAGGACGCCCGCGTTCCAGCTCGGGCGATAGCCCCCGCCGGCCAGGCTCTCGTCGGTCTCGACCGTCTCGGGCGCCTTTCCGAGGGGCGCGATCGTGTAGCCCGCCGCGGAGAAGCGCACCTCGCCCTCGGTGCCCACGACGCGGCCGCGGTTGTCGCGCTCGGCCGCGGCCCAGGTCGCGAAGAGGCGCAGCGTCCCCGACGACAGCTCCGCCTCGAGCGTCACGGTGTCCTCGACGGGCGCGTCCTTGAAGCGGCGCTGCTCGGTGGTGGCGCTGACGGAGACGGGCACGCCGCCGCCGAGCCACGAGAGCGCCATCGAGATCATGTGCCAGCCGTGATCGAACGCGATGCCGCCGCCCGCCTTGTCCGGGTCGAGCCGCCAGTCGAGCGGCTGACCGGGCGCCGGCGCTCCGGCGGCCGGCTGCGTGCGCAGCGTCTCGATCTCGGCGCGCACGGGCCGGCCGATGCGTCCGCTCGTGATCGCCGCGCGCACGCCGGAGACGACCTTGCCGTGCTTCCAGTTGTGCATGCAGAAGAGGAGCGGGCCGCCCGCGCGCTCGGTGCGGCGCGACAGCTCCGACAGCTCCGCGGCGCGCGTCACGAGCGGCTTCTCGCAGAGCACGTGGACGCCGCGATCGAGCGCCTCCGCGCAGGCGTCGAAGTGCGCCTGCGGGGGCGTGCACACGTCGACGAGGTCGATGCCGCCGCCCGAGAGCGCCTCCGCCAGCGTCGCGCACACGCGCGCGCCCGGACGCGCCGCGCGCGCCGCCTCCATGCGCGCCGGCACCGGCTCGACGATCGCGCGCACGTCGAAGCCGGGCACGAGGTCGAACGCCGGCAGGTGCGTCGTCTCGGCGATCTTGCCGAAGCCGACGATGGCGACGCCGCGGGGCATCAGGCGGCCTTGACGGCGGCCTTGGCGGCGCGCTCGGCCTCCCGCTTGACGATGAGCGCGCGGCGCACGAACAGGATGCTGCGGAACGCCGAGTAGTTCGCGAGCACGCCGACGAGCCACAGCGTGCCGACGGTCAGGAAGTAGTACGGGTGGTTGTTGCCGGGCTCGGTGAAGTGGGCGACCACGGGCGCCATCGAGGTGCCGACGCCGATGTAGAGCGCCCGCTCGTGGCGACGCATGATGCCGCTCGGTGCGTCCACGCCGAGGGACTCGCCCTTGGCGCGCACGTAGCTGACCATGAGCGAGCCGAGCAGGGCCGCGAGCACGCCGCCGAGCGACCACCACACCTCGTCCATGTAGTAGATGAAGCCGATGTACGTGAAGATCTCGGCGTAGCGGTCGACGACCGCGTCGAGGAACTCACCCGCGTCCGACGAGCGACCCTGCGCCCGGGCCACCATGCCGTCCATCGCGTCGAGCATCGAGCCGATGACGAGCAGCCAGCCCCCGATGCCGAACATGCCGCAGCCGGTGGCGACCGAGCCGCCGAGGATGACCGCGAGGCCGATGAGCGTCACCACGTCGGGCGAGAAGCCGAGCTTGACGAAGCCCCGGGCCGGGACGTTCATGAACCAGTAGCCGTACTCCATGAGCCACGTGTTGAGCAGGAACGTGCCGCCGGCGCGCTCGATGCGCTCGGTCTTGGGCTTGCCGCGGCGGTTCCAGGAGTGGGCGAAGATCGGCAAGCCGATCACGAAGAGAGAGAACAGCGCCACGAGCGGCACGATCGACGTGTGAAGCATCGGATGCACAGCCTACTTCCTTTCCTGGCGCGTGCCCGCGGCCGCTGCCGCAAACGTAGTGCGCCTTACGACTTCCAGAGCTCCGGCTTGCCCTCGAGCTCCGTGAGCACCTCGGTGAGGATGTCCACGGCCTCGAGCGCCTGGGCCTCGGTGATGACGAGCGGCGGGTTGATCCGCACGCGGTTCGTGTACGTCATGGCGAGAAGGCCCCGCTTGAGGCCCTCCAGGTAGACCCACTCGCACGCCTTCTTGGCGAGCGGCGCCTTGGTCTTCTTGTCCTTGACGAGCTCGAGGCCGATCATCAGGCCCCGGCCGCGCACGTCGCCGACGAACGGGAAGCGATCCATGAGCGGGCGCAGCGCGGCGAGCATCACCTCGCCCACGCGGTGCGAGTTGCCGACGAGGTCTTCCTTGACCACCGTGCCGATCGCGACCTCGGCCGCCGCGGCGGCGAGCGGATTTCCGCCGTAGCTCGACGACGAGAAGCTCGGGTTCGCCCAGGGCTTGGCGCCGCAGATCTCGTTCCTGGCGACGAGGCCCGTGATGGGATAGCCGGCGCCGAACGCCTTGCCGATCGTGATCATGTCGGGCTTGACGCCCGAGTGCTGCACGCCCCACATCTTCCCGGAGCGGCCGAAGTCCGTGATCATCTCGTCTGCGATGAAGACCGCGTCGAGCTCCCTGGCGATGTCACGGATCGCGGGCAAGAAATCGTCCGGCGGGATGACGTTGCCGTTCGTGCCCTGGATGGGCTCGGCGATGATCGCCGCCACCGAGCCCGCGGTCTGGCGCTTGATCGCCTCGCGCGCGAAGTCGACGCAGAGGTTGCCGCAGGTCGGGTGCTCGAGCTTGAACGGGCAGCGGTAGCAGTCGGCGTACGGCACGATGTGCATGCCGGTCTGGAACGGCCCGAGCCCGTGCTTGAAGTCCGAGCCGAGCAGAGGCAGCACGCCGCCGGTCTTGCCGTGGAACCCGCCCCAGAACGAGACGACCTCGTACTTCTTGGTGTGCGAGCGCGCGAGGCGCAGCGCGCTCTCGACCGCCTCGGCGCCGCCCGAGTAGAGCTGGGCGCGCGACTCCTCGAGGCCCGCCGGCGCGAGGCCCACGAGCGACTCGAGCAGGCGCGCCCGGGGCGCGGAGGTGAACGAGCCGATCATGACCTTCTCGGCCTGCTCCCCGAGGACCTTGGCCATCGCCGGGTGGCCGTGGCCGAGCGAGGCGACGCAGATGCCCGCGACGAGGTCGAGGTACTGGTTGCCGTCCACGTCCTCGAGCACAGCGCCCTTGCCCTTCTCGACCGCGATGCCGGCGAGCTGCGAGAACGCCTGCGTGCCGGGGGCCATGAACGGCTTCTCGCGCTCGACGATCTCGCGCGACTTCGGGCCGGGCGGCGGGGTGACGATCTTGGCGAAGGTCCTCTTCTTTGCCGACGCGGGGGAGGTCATTTCGGCGTCCTTATACACGACCGTGGCGGCGCATCAAACGAAGCACGCGGCATTCGATGGGGATTTCAGCCTGATCCTGCTCTTTGCACGTCGCGGGCCGACGCGGATCCGCGCGTTTACCCGCGCCATGCGTCGAATCTTCGACACCCCCGCGGCCCGGCAGCCACGCGCCCCGGGCAGGCGCGGCGAGGTTCGTTGATTCCCGCCCGGCAAACCCGCATCATCCGGCCCCGTGCCGACGATTCCGCCGATCTCAGGACGCACCGAGCGCTTCGTCCGCGGCGTGCGGCACCACGCGCGCTGGATCCTGCTCGGCGCGCTCGTGCTCTTCGGCATCTCGAGCTACCTCGCGACCAAGCTCGAGCTCCGCACGGACTTCGCCGAGCTCCTGCCGTCGAGCGATCCCGCCGTCATCGAGCTCCGCCGCGTGCAGGAGCTCATGCCGGGGTTCGCGGCGCTCATCGTCGCCATCGACTCGCCGAGCAAGGAAGCCAACCTGCGCTTCGCTGCCGACATGGCGGCGGGGCTCGACAAGCTCCCCAAGGACGTCGTGGCGATGGTCGCGTGGAACCTGCGCGCCGAGCGCACGTTCTTCGACGAGCACCGCTGGCTCTACCCGAGCGTCGAGGACCTCGAGCGGATCCGAGACCTGTTCCAGGACAAGCTCGACCGCGCGAAGAACCCGATGCTCGTCGGCATCAACGACGACGACGGCGCCTCGCTCGAGGACCTCAAGAAGAAGTACCAGGGGCAGGCCGACTCGCTCGGCATCTCGAAGCTGCCCGACGGGGTCTTCGCCAGCGAGGACGGCAAGTTCGTCTCGGTCCTCGCGATCCCGCCCAAGGGCCTGTTCGCGCAGCACGCCGGCGAGCGCCTGCGCGACGAGGTCGTGCGGCTGCGCGCCGAGCTCGATCCCAAGAAATACCACCCGCAGATGAACGTCGGCTTCTCGGGCGACGTCATGACGCAGATCGAGGAGCGCGCGGCGCTCGAGAACGACCTCATCTGGGCGACGAGCATCTGCGTCGGCCTCGTGATCCTCGCGGTCATGCTGTTCTACGGGCGCATCGCGGCGGTGTTCTACATGAGCCTGCCGATGGCCGTCGGGACGCTGCTCGCGTTCGCGGTGGCCAAGCTCGTCTACGGCTACCTGAACTCGTCCACGGCGTTCCTCGGCTCGATCATCGCGGGCGGAGGCATCAACTTCGCGATCATCCTGCTCGCGCGCTACGAGGAGGAGCGCCGATCGGGCGTGGTCGCCGAGGTCGCGCTCGTGCGCTCGGTCGCCGCGACTTGGCGCGCGACGGCCACCGCGTCGCTCGCGGCGAGCATCGCCTACGCGTCGCTCATCGTGACGCGCTTCCGGGGTTTCTCGCAGTTCGGCGTCATCGGCGGCTCGGGGATGGTGTTCTGCTGGGTCGCCACGATGACCGTCCTGCCCGCGATGCTGTGGGCGTTCGATCGCAAGCCCCGGCCCAAGCGCCCCCCGCAGAAGCACTTCTTCGTCGATCCCGCGGCGCGCCTGGTCACGCGTCACCCGGGGATGCTGCTCGCGCTCGGCGCGGTCATCACCGGGGCGGCGCTCTTCTTCCTGCCGGGCTACATCGCCGATCCGTTCGAGTACGACTTCCGCAACCTGCGGAACAAGAAGATCGAGGTGAGCGGCGAGGGCGTGTGGTCGCCGAAGGTGCATGGCGTGTTCGGGCGCGCGCTCAGCCCCAGCATCGTCATCGCGCCCACCCCGGACTCCTCGCGCGACGTGCAGCGCGCGATCCTCAAGGCCGACGCGCGCGGCACGGGCGGCCCGATCCTGAGCCGCGTGGTGACGCTGTGGGATCTGCTCCCCGGCGACCTCGCCGTGCAGCAGAAGAAGCTCCAGATCATCGACGAGATCCGCGCGATCGCGGACGACAAGGCGATGAAGCTCCTGACCGACGAGGAGCGCGCCGACGTGAAGAAGAGCCTGCCCCCCGCGGGCCTCAAGCCGTTCGGGCCCAAGGACCTGCCGAGGCTCGCGCGCTGGCCGTTCCAGGAGAACGACGGCACGCTCGGCCGCGTCGTCCTCGTCTTCCCCCAGGAGCTGCCGCGCTACAACCCGTACAACGGCAGGCACTCGATCCAGCTCGCCGAGCGCATCCGGCAGATCCACCTCGAGGACGGCCAGCTCGTCCGCTCGACCGGGACGCCGGTGGTGTTCGCGGGCATGGTGGAGTCCATCGTCGCGGACGGCCCGATCGCGACGGCGGTCTCCGCGCTCGGCGTCATCCTGCTCGTGGTGGTCCTCGCGCGCGGCGGGGGCGGCTGGGCGATCGTGCTCGGGACCCTGTTCGCGGGCGTGATCTGGATGCTCGGTGCGGCCGCGGCGATGAAGGACCGCGTGAACTTCCTGAACTTCGTGGCGCTGCCGCTGACCCTGGGAATCGGCGTCGACTACGGCATCAACGTGTACCTACGCTATCGCCTCGAGGGCCCCGGGCGGCTCGCCGCGGCGCTCCGGTCGACCGGCGGAGCGGTGGTCTTGTGCTCCTTCACGACCAGCATCGGCTACGCGGGGTTGCTCGTCGCCGACAGCCTCGCGCTGCGCTCGTTCGGCAAGCTCGCCATCCTCGGCGAGGTGGCGTGCCTGCTGGCGGCCGCGATCTTCATGCCCGCCGCGCTCGCGCTGTGGGAGCGCAGGAACATGCCCAAGCTGCGCGAGATGTCGATGCGCGACTCGGTGCGCATCGAGTCCCAGGCCGCCGCGGCCCAGCGCCTGCGCGACTCGGGCCTGCACGACCCGCGCGACCGCTAGTTACGATCGGCGGCCACGGAAGGCCGCCGCAGGCGGGGCGCGCCGCCCCGCCCCCGCTCGGCACGGCCTCGCGGGCCCCCCACCCTGCGTCTTCGCTTCGCTGCGCTTCGCTACGCCCTTGCGGCTCGCTGCGCTCGCCTCGAAGTCGGACGTCGACCTGTGTCTCGCTGCGCTCGCTTCGAAGTCGGACGCTTCGCTCCGCGCACGTCCCCGTTCCGCTTCCTTGCTCCTTGTTCCTAGTCCCTCGTTTCTCCCCGCGCGCGCTACTTGCGGAGGAAGAGGAGCAGGACCTTGGCGTGGCCGGGGCCGTACGCCACGTGCCAGGAGCTCTTGTCCGGGTTGATGCCGTAGTCGGAGCGGAAGCCGCGCGCGAGCTCCCGGGCGCCGGATGCGAGGGCTTCCTCGCTCGCCCACCAGGTGCGCTGCACGAGGGGCACGAGCGGCAGCCGCTTCTCTAGGACGAGCGGCGCCTCCGCAGCCAGGACATCCTTCATGAACGCGGAGTCCGGGAGCTGCGCGCCGCGACGGATGATCACCACGACGTCCGCGGGCGCGGCCGTGAGGTCATCGGTGATCGCGCCAGGCGGCGACGGAATGCCGGGCGAGGTGCCCGAGTAGCCGGGCACGCCGGGCACGGTGCCGGGGCGGCTCGGCTCGGGCCGGCGGAACTCGGACGGCATCGCGCGGCCGGGCCGCAGGCTCGGCGAGTTCGGGTTGGCGTTCGGACGCTGCGGCTGCCACGCCCCGGCCGAGGCCGCGGCCGGTGGCGTGGCGGCGGGCGGCGCGGGCCGGGGCGCAGCGGGTGCAGGCGCGGGGCGGGCCGGCGCGGCTCCGGCCAGTGCGGGACGACCCGGCGCGGCGGCGGCGGGCGCTGGGCGACTCGGCGCAGCGGCGGCGGGCGCGGCACGCGGCGCCTCCTTGGGCTGCCTGGGGATCGACTGCGTCGTCGTCGCAGCGCGACTCGACACGGAGTCGGCGGAGGCCGGCGGCGGGCGCTCGGTCTTGACCCGCGGTGCCTCGGCCTTCGGAGGCGCGTCGGTGGCGACGCGCACCGGCTGCGGCGGCGCCGCGGTGGCCGGAACGAGTTTCGCCGTGGGCACGGAGGGCTCGCCCCCCGCGACCGGTGGCGGTGCGGTCACGCCGCTCTCCCGCACCGACTCGCGGCGCTCCACGGGAGGCGGCTCGTCCGCGACCAGCTCGACGGCCGTGCGCTCGACCGAGCTCGCGACGACGCGCGGCGCCTGGCCGGGCACCTCCATCACGAGGTGGTCACCGTCCATGCGAAAAGTCGGCCGCACCTCGTCGATGTCGCGCCCGAGCGACTGGACTGCCGGGCGGGGCTCCTTCCGATCCCCTTCGCTCATCCCGAACCTCCGCGCGGATCATACTCCGGCCCGCGCCCCGCCGCCTCCTGCAGGTCAGACGCCGAGCGCGAGCTGGAACACATAGCGCCGATCGCCGTTCTGTCCTGCGTACGCCCCGCGCTCGACCTCGTACGTGGCCGCCTCGAGGCGCACGTAGCGAAAGTCGAGGCCGATGCCGCCGGTCACGTAGCCTTGCCAGATGCCGACACGCGCGGATAGCAGACCCCAGAGCTTGCCCTCCGCGCCGAGGTGCAGGTGCAGGAACGGCGACTCCGTCGTCTTGATGTCGTCGTGGCCGAGCCCGAGGCGCAGGCGCAAGGGGCCGAAGTCCTTCGACGTCCCGACCGCAACCGCCACCTCGGGCGGCACGTCTTCGAGGTGATACTCCCTGGTGCCCTCGAAGATCTGCGCCGGGTCGGAGAGGTTGAAGCCGAACGCGTTCTTGACGGTGACGCCGATGCGCGGCGCCCAGTCGTAGGGGCCGATGGCCTGCACGCCGAACGTGCCGACGACGCCGAAGCCCTCGCGCGTGACCGCCTTGAAGTCGTACGCCCCGTGCGCGATCGTGGCCGGGCCGACGACGTCGACGAACTGCGCGCGCTTGCCGATCGAGAGCGACATGCCGACCGACACCGCGTCTTCGAGGAACCCGTAGGCGCCGCCCGCGACGATGCCGCCGATGGCGCCCGCCTTGCCCTCGATGCGCGGGTACGCCGAGTTGCGGAGGCGCGCGTCGGCCACGGCGTTCGCGACGAGTCCCACGCCGAGGCCCTTCATGGTGAAGCTCGGGTGGAAGGCGCCGGAGACGGTGGCGTTCTGGCCGACGAGGCGCTGCGCGGCCGCCTGCGCCTCCTCCTCGCTGCCGCTCGTGATGCGGTCGATCTCGGCGGGCGCGATGGCGAGCCCTTCGGACAAGAGGAACGTCCCCGCGACCGCCTCGAGCCGCCAGCGCGGGAGGTGCCAGAGCGCCGCCGGATTCTCCTGCATCGCGGTGGAGTCGTCGGCGAAGGCCGCCGCGACCCCGCCCATGCCGACCACGCGCGGGTCGGCGAGCTCTTGCGCGGCGGCGATTCGTGGGAGGGCGAGGAGCGCGAGGAGGGGAAGGCTGCGAGCGACGGAACGCATCGCGGGGATCGTACCGGAGCGACGGCTACTGCGCGAACTGGCTGACGACGAACATGCGCGCGCGCTCCGCCTCGGTATTGCCGGGCTGCGCGTCGATGCTCGCGAGCGCGTCGTCGATGCGCTGCGTGAAGCCGCCGAGGTCGCGCGTCTGCGCCACCTTCTTGACGTCCTTGTTGGCCGAGCGGATGTCGCCCACCATGGCGTTGAGCGAATCGTCGGACAGGCGCAGCGTCTCCTCGGGCTGCAGGACGCGATCGTGGTTGACGTCCGCGATGGCGAGCGGCGTCACGGCCGCGTGGCCGAGCGTCACGATCGCGCGCTGCACGCGGATCTCGTCGGTCACCTGATCGGCCGGCACGTCGTCCGAGAGGATCGCCAGGGCGCGCGCGAGGTCCGTCAGCGCGGGGCCGTCCGCCTTCGGCATGCGCTTCTCCGACGCGATGGCGCTGAGGAAGCTCTGGTCGGTGCCGTCCGACTCCGCCGCCGCGCTCTGCATCGCGAACGCGACGCCGACGAAGCTCATGCCAGCGCGGCCCGCGTACGCCGACGCGAGGTCGGCCAGCACCGGCACCTGGTGCGGCGCCTGGAGGTTCGCGTGCTCGAGCTCGATGATCGCGCGGTCGTAGTCCCCGCGGTCGAGGGCCATCCGGCCCGCCTCGAGGTGGGCCTCGGGCGTGTCGGTGTCCTCGAAGGGCTCGAAGACGTTGCAGCCGGTGATCAGGAGGAGGATGGGGAGGAGGGTCCGCGTCACGCTTCTCCCTGGTGCACGCGGTGGGCCAGGCGCCACGCCCCGAAGGCACGTGTTTTCATACCCCTGCATGTGTCACGACGTGCCGGCTTCGTCCGGAATCCGGACAGTCGTGCTAGAGTGTCCGGAATCCGGTCAATGCGCATCCTGCTCGTTCTGTCGGATCCGGCGCTCGCGGCCACCCTCACGGACCGGCTCGGCAGCGAAGGGCACGTGATCGGATCGGCGAGCCCGACGGACGCGGTGGAGCGCCTTCGCGCGGATCCGCCCGCGCTCGTGCTCATCGACGAAGCCCGGCCGTCGCCGGATGGCCGCGGCCTGCTCGAGGTGCTTCGCGAGGCGGATCCGGGCATCGACCTCGTCGTCCTCTCCTCGACGTGGTCGGCCGAGGAGGCCGTGGTGGCGATCCGCCGGGGCGCGCTCGACTGCCTGCCCGCGCCCCCGGACCGCGCGGTGCTCGCGGAGCGCATCGCCACGGTCGAGGAGCGACGGGCGAAGCGCGCGCGCTCGGCGGAGGTACGGCGCGAGCGGCAGGCGCTCGCCGAGTTCCACGGCATGGTGGGCGAATCGCCGCGCATGCTCGAGGTGTTCTCGCTGACCGAGCGCGTCGCCAAGCACGACACGGGCGTGCTCGTGACGGGCGAGACCGGCACGGGCAAGGAGCGCATCGCGCGGGCGCTGCACCGGCTCGGCGCGCGCGAGAGGGGCGCGTTCGTGGCGTGCAACTGCGCGGCGATCCCCGACACGCTCCTCGAGGCGGAGTTCTTCGGGCACGAGCGCGGCGCGTTCACGGGCGCAGAGAAGCGCCGAAAGGGCCTCTTCGAGCAGGCCTCGGGCGGGATCTTGCTGCTCGACGAGATCGGCGAGCTCCCGCTCGCGATGCAGGCCAAGCTCCTGCGCGTCCTGTCCACCGGGCGCATCGTGCGGCTCGGCGGCGACGCCGAGGTGGCGGTCGACGTGCGCGTCGTGTCGGCGACGCACCGCGATCTGCGCGCGATGGTCGCCGAGGGCCTGTTCCGCGCGGACCTCTACTACCGGCTCGCGATCGTCGAGATCGTCCTTCCGCCGCTGCGCGAGCGCATGGAGGACCTTCCGCTGCTCTCCCGCCACCTGCTCGACCTCATCGCGCGGCGGCTGGGCAAGCCCGTGAGGGGGCTGTCGCGCGAGGCGCAGCTGCGCCTGTCCGCCCACGACTGGCCCGGCAACGTGCGCGAGCTCGAGAACGTCCTCGAGCGCGCGACCGTGTCCGCCACGCGCGACTTCATCGGCGTCGAGGACCTGCCGGCGCTCGGAGGCAGGAACTCGCTGCCGATGGCGCGGAACCTGACGCCCTGGCCGCTCGACCTCTCGCTCGAGGCGGTCGAGCGCGCGCACATCGCGCGCGTGCTGCGAAGAAACGGCGGCAACCGCATCGCGACCGCGCGTGATCTGCGCATCAGCCGGAGCGCCCTCTACGACAAGCTCAAGCGCTACGGGCTCGGCGACGAAGCGTAGCGCGTGCCACGAAACCGAGGGCGACGGTGCCGGTGATGCCGAGCCAGCCCTTCCAGTCGCCGTGAGACGCGAGCCAGACCGTGATCGCGGCCGCGCCGGCGGGCACGAGCACGCTGCGCCAGACGGGCGGGCGCGATCCGGCCGGGTCCCTGCGGCCGAGGACGACCACGCTCGCGGCGGTGACGAGGTACTGCACGCACACCGCCTCGTTCGAGAAGTCGAGCAGGCGCGAGAAGTCGAGCGTCGCGCACAGCGTCGCGGCGACACCCGTGCAGAGGATGGTCGCGCGCGTCGGGCCGCCGAAGCGCGGGTGGCGGCGCGAGATCCACGCGGGCAGGTGCCCGTCGTCGGCGAGCGCGGTCACGTAGTGCGGGCAGACGAGCGCCACGCCCGCGGAGAAGCCGAACGTGCTCACGATGCCGCCGATGCGCAGCACGGTGGCGCCGTGGGGGCCAAACGCGCGCGTCGCGAGCCGGTACAGGGGATCGGGCGCGCCGGCGAGGTCGGGCAGTCCGCCGATGGCGACCGTGTTGATCGCGAGGTAGATGAGCGTCGTCGCGCCGACGGCCAGCAGCACCGCGCGCGGGACGGCGTCCTTCGCCCCGCGCGTCTCGCCCGCGGGCACGGGCGCGACCTCGAAGCCCTGGTAGGCGAAGAGGACGAAGAGCGTCGTCGCGCCGAAGCTGGCGTAGCCGTGCGGGGCGAGGGGCGCGAACCGCGCGCCGTCGAAGAGCATCAGGCCCGCGACGAGGACGACCGCGAGCGGCACCAGCTTGAGCAGGGTCAGACCGAGGACGACGCGCGCGCCGAGGCGGACGCCGAGGTAGTTGAGCGCGCCGAGGCCGAGCGTCGTGCCGACGGCGAAGGCGCGCGCGGTGCCATCGCCGCCGCCGACGGCGCGCGAGAGCTCGCCGCCGAGGCCATGCGCGACCGTCGCCCACGAGAAGACCGAGGTGACCCAGCACACGACACCGATCGCGTAGCCGAAGTGGGCGCCGAACGCGGCGTCGGCGTAGCGGTAGGGCCCGCCCGAGCCCTCGAAGCGGCGCGACGCCTCGGCGAACGCGAGCGCGACCACGGCGCAAAAGCCCCCGCACGCGATCCACGCGAAGAGCGCGGCCGGCCCGAGCGCACCCGCCGCGCGGCCGGGCTGGAAGTAGATGCCCGCGCCGACGATGGCGTTGACGCCGATCGCGAGCACGTGACGCATCGACAGCACGCGACCGGCCACGAGGGCACTATACGGGGCGACCCCTAAAGCAATCCACGCGCGGCGCCGATTGCGGTAGCTTTGGGGGCTCAATTCGAGGGGAGGACCTATGAAGTCGATCCGTTCCGTCATCGTCGCGCTGGCCCTGGGCGTGCTCTGGCTCGCGCCAGGCCTGGCCACGGCGCAGCACAAGGCCAACGTCGCGTGGAAGGCCAACAAGAAGGGCAAGACCATGTTCAAGGTGGTCGCGCCCGAGGGCGCGAGCGCCTCCATCACCGGGGACGACGGCGTCAACGCCTCGGGCGACATCCCGCTGTCCGCGGACGTCGAGGACGACCACTTCTACCGGATCACCGTGTCGTGGAAGGGCAAGAGCTTCTCCTTCAAGCTCGAGGCCCAGGACGGCCAGGAGGGCGTCATCTCGATCCCGACGAGCGCCTTCGACGAGACGCCCGAGGAGCGCGCGCGCCGCGAGAAGTTCGAGGCCGACATGGAGAAGCGCCGGCGCGCGTACGAGCGCGAGAAGGATCGCCCGCGCGACAAGCCCAAGCTCGGCGCCTACGACGCGCAGCCGATGATCGAGGACGACTTCCAGAAGGTGTGGAAGCAGCTCGAGAAGAAGAAGGACAACAAGGAGCGCATCACGCGCCTCAAGGCGGTCTGCAAGAAGAGCGACCACTTCTCGGTCGGGCAGATGCTGCGCGTGCTCAAGCTGACCGAGGACGAGAAGGAGAAGCTCGATCTGCTGCGCGCGGTGCGCGGCTGCGTGGCCGACCACTCGAACAAGCCGAAGATCGCCGGAGCGTTCAAGGACGAGGACAACAAGGACGCGGCGGTCAAGATCCTCGACGAGCAGGAGTAGCGCCCGCCGACCGCCTCCGCCTACTCGCCCGGCAGCAGCACGTACCGCCCCGCTCGCCCGAGCGGTCGCGCCCGGGCGAGCTCCTCCCACAACCAGGCCTTCGCGGCGCGCACGGCCACCTCGAGCGGCGCGCCGTCACCGAGCCGCACCGCGATCGCCGTCGCGAGCGCGCAGCCCGTGCCGCGCGCGCCGTGGGGCCGGCGCGGGAGCGAGAGCTCGACCACCCGATCGCCCATCGCCAGCACGTTGACGGCCTCGCCGGGCAGGTGCCCCCCCGTGAGGAGGACCGCGCGCGCCCCCTGGGCGTGCAGGGCCTCGGCGGCGCGGCGCATCGACGGCACGTCGTCGACCGGCTGACCGGCGAGCACGGCCGCCTCGGCCAGGTTCGGGGTGACGAGCGTGGCGCGTGGGAAGAGGGGCACGAGCGCCCCAGGATCGTCGAGCAGTCCCGCGCCGACGGTCGCGCCGAGCACCGTGTCGAGCACCACCGGGCCGGCAAATCCTTCCAGGGCGTTTGCGAGCGCGCGCGCGACGGACGCGCTGCCGAGCGCCCCGACCTTGATCGCGCGGACGGGGCCGTCCTCGAGCACCGCGCGAACCTGCTCCGCGATCAAGGAAGGCTCGAGGGGCGCGTGACGCGCAAGGCCGGCCGAGGACTGGACCGTGGCGGTCGTCACGACGGCGCCGCCCAGCCGGTCGTGACGCGCGAGCACCCGCAGGTCGAGGCCGACGCCGGCGCCGCCCGACGGATCCAGCCCGCCGATGACGAGGATCACGCTCCGAATCTACCCCGAACCCGCACGCGCTCTCCTATGATGCGCGCCGCAAGGGGGTTCGATGTCCGTGAAGCTCGGCCGGGTGCGTCCAGGTAGAACCTCGGCCGCCACGATCACGAAGGGCCTGCTGCTCGCGTGCGCGCTCGTCGCGCCGGCGTGCAGTGACAACAAGGCGACGCCCGGGGGCGCCGACGCGCCCCGCGCCGCCGACGGCCCGCGCGCCGACGCGCCCGTCGCCAGCTCCGACGCGCAGGCGGACGCGTCGCGCCCGGACGGGCCGCGCCCCGACGCGCAGCGCCCCGACGCGGCCACGACCGACGCGCCCGTGGTGGCGTGTGCGGGCAACGTCACGCCCACGCCGATCCCGGTCATGGGCATGGGCGGCACGATCATGTCGTCGAACGCGATGGCGCCGAACAACGCGCGCGCGAGCTGCGACCAGAGCCGGCGCACCGGCGGCGGCGAGCAGGTCTTCCGCTACGACGTGCAGCGCGCGGGCGACGTCGTCATCACGGTGACGCCGAGCGCGAACCTCGACGCGATCCTGTCGGTGCGGCGCACGTGCGGGGACGTGATGAGCGAGCTCGCGTGCGTGGATCGCGGCTCGGGCGGGCAGGCCGACGCGCTGACGCTCCAGGACGTGGAGCCGGGCCCGCTCTTCATCTTCGTCGACGGCTACGATCGCTCGGCGGGGACGTTTTCGCTCACGGTGGAGGAGCGCGTGAGCGCCTGCGGCTCGGCGCCGATGCTGACGCTCGACGCACCGATGGCGAGCTCCACGATGGGCCGGCCCGATCTCGCGTCGTCGGTCTGCGGCGGCGGCATGGCCGGCGAGCAGCTCTTCCGCGTCGTCCAGCCCTCGGCGGGGCCGCTCCAGCTCGACGTGACCACCATGTTCGACGGCGTGGTCTACGTGCGCTCGGCGTGCGCCGATCCGCTCGCCGACGTGGCGTGCGGTCGCGTCAACAGCACGAGCGGTCGCCTCATCGTGCCGAACCTCGCGGCGGGCACGTACTACGTGTTCGTGGATGGCTTCGGCCCCGCGAGCGGCGCCTTCAACATCACAGCGAGCCGGCCGACCGCCTCTTCGACGTGCGGCGCGATGGCGAGCCTGCCCGTCCCCGGCACGGTGATGGGCTCGACGAGCGGCGTCGGCATGACCGGCGGAAGCTGCCGCGCGTCCTCGTCCCTCGGCGGCGCCCCCGAGGCCATCTACAGCGCGAACGTTCCGGCCGGCAACGACCTCGTGGTCGACGCCACCGGCGCGGGCGGCTACGACGTCGTCCTCTATGCGCGGCGCGACTGCGCGATGGCGGCGAGCGAGCTCGCGTGCGAGGACGGACGCGTCCAGAGCGAGCGCCTCGTCGTCCGCGATCCAGGCGGCCCGGTCGCGGTGTTCGTGGACGGCACCGCCGACTTCGGCTCGTCCGCGGCGGGCAGCTACTCGCTGTCGACGTCGCTGCGGCCGGTGCGGGGAGCCGGCCAGCCCTGCCCGACCGACGACTCCGCCCGCTGCGCCGACGGCCACGCGTGCGTCTCCGGGACCTGCACCGCCAGGGCGCAGGCGTGCGCGGGCGCGACGGACGTCACGCCGCTCCTCGTGGGCGGCATGGCCACGGTCACCGGCACCACGGCCGGCGCCTCGAGCGCGATCGAGCCCGGCTGCTCGATGACGCGCGGTCGCCCAGAGGCGCTCTACCGCATCACGCTCGCGCAGGCGGGCACGTTGACGGTGGAGACGAACTTCCCCGGCACGTCGTTCGACACCGCGGTGGCGCTCCTGCCCGGCGATTGCGCCTCCGAGCGCGCCTGCGCGGCGACGACGCCGAACGGGTCTTCCGAGCGCGCAACGCTCCTCGCTCCCATGCTGCCGGCGGGGACGTACGTCGTCGCGATCGACGGCGAGCGCGCGCCCGGGGCAGGCACGTTCGAGGCGCACTTCACGGTGCGCTGAGCCAGCTCACCGCTGCCAGACCTCGCGCCCCACCGGAGCGAGCACCACGATCGGGTAATGCGCGCGCACCACGCCGACGAGGTCGGCGAGCTGCGCGAAGCGCGCGTCGCCGGGCACCTCGAGCACGGCCACCTTTCGATCGGGGTCATGCTCGCGGAACGAGGCGAAGAAGCGCTCGAGCCCGCGCGGCTGCCGCGCCTCGGCCTGCGCGTCGATCGACCAGCGCGCCGCGAGCAGCGGGTTCACCGTCGCGCGGTAGCCGCCGCCGGCGCCCAGCCGGACGTGGAGCCGCAGCGCATCGAGCGGGGCGCGCACGAGCGTGTCGGGCGCCGCGCGCACGGTCCAGAGGCCGAGGGCCTCCGGGCCGGCGACGAGCAGCGCCACGTGGGCCCCCGCTTCGGTCGCGGCGCGCCGCCCGGCGCTCACCGCGTGGAGCACCCGACCCGCGGGCACGCGGACGTCCGCCGCGATGATCACGCGCGGGGCGCCGCCCGCTGCGACGTGCGCGGCGAGCGCCTGCGCGATCCGGTCGGGCAAGCCGACGGCGTCCGTCGCGCCGTCCCACACCTGGTAGCGGCGGGCGTCCACCTGCACGAGCACGCCCGACGCGAGCGGGTCGGCCTGCGCGGCGGCGGGCAGCGCCTTCGCGCCCACGCCGTGCTCGACGAGCCGCGCGACGAAGCGATCGAAGGGCACCGCCTCGGCGCGGCTGGTGGTGGCCTCGAGGCGCTTGGTCGGGCGGGCCCCCGCCGGGCCGCTCGTCAGCACCGCGACGAGCCCGAGCCCCATCGCCGCCCGGATCACAGCTCGCGCTCCTCGGCCGGAAGCTGGGGATGCACCCAGGCCGGCTCCGCGACCACGCGCGGCGTGGTGGGCGTGGGCCGCGCGGCGAGCGGATCGTCGCCTCCGAGGATGCCGACGACCGGCGCGACGCTGTCTCCACGCGAGGGCATCACGAACAGGCGCGCGATCGACGCCGGGCCCTGACACGCGACCTCGACCACCCACAACGAGGCCAGCGTCCGCGAATCGTCGAGGATCTCGCGCAGCACCGACGCGGGGCCGGTGTCCTGCAGGAGCAGGGACTCGATGCGCGCGCGGACGGCCTCGCCGAGGGCGACCACCGCGGGCCCGATCTTGCGCGCCCGAGCGGGCACGCAGCCGGCGTGGGGCAGCTCGTGCTCGAGCGCCGTGAGCTGCGCCTTGAGCGCGCGCCCGAGCCGCGCGGTGTCGCGCGACGCCTCCGCGCGCGGCGTCAGCGCACCGAGGAGCTCGATGGGCGCCGCATCCCGCGCGAACGCGAGCACCTCGAGGCCCAGGATCGCCTGCTCCGCGGCGTGCTTGCGCCGGCAGGCGGCACCGTCGCGCTCGACGCACGCGAGGAACACCCGCGCCGCCTCGAGGACCTCGGCCTCCTCGCTCTGCTGGACGACGACCGGCGGAGGCGGGGGCGCGCAGGCGAGCACGCTCGCCGCCAGGATCCACGCGCAGGGCCGCAGCACCGCAGGATTGTATACTCCGCGATCATGTCGAACCCTGCTGCCGATGCCTTCTTGATCACCCGCTTCGCCTCCTCGGGTGGCTGAGCGGCCAAGGTAGGTCCGGAGGACCTGCGCGCTCTCACCGGCGGCCTCGCGCTCCTGCGCACGGCTGACGTCCTCGTCGGCATCGAGACGGCTGACGACGCGGGAGTGGTGCGCCTTGCGGACGACCTCGCCCTGGTCACGACGGCCGACTTCATCACGCCGCCGTTCGACGATCCCGCGGCGTACGGGGCCATCGCCGCGGCGAACGCGCTCTCAGACGTCTACGCGATGGGCGGTGCGCCCGTCTGCGCGATCAACCTGTGCGCCTTCCCGCGCGAGCTCGCGCCCGAGGCCGCCAGAGAGATCCTCCGGGGCGCTGCGGACACGACGCGCGAGGCCGGCTGCCCGATCGTGGGCGGCCACACCGTCGCGTCGCCGGAGCTGTTCTTCGGGCTCGCGGTCACGGGACGCGTCTCGCCCGGCCAGATCTGGCGCAACAGCGGCCTTCGGGCCTCCGACGAGCTCGTGCTCACCAAGCCCCTCGGCACCGGCCTCTACGTGGGCGGTGCGCGAAAAGGGCTCGTCTCCGCGGACGCCCTCGCCGTGGCGGTCGCCTCCATGCGCACGCTGAACGCCACCGCAGCGCGCGTCGCCCGGTCCTTCTCGCCGCACGCCGCCACGGACGTCACGGGCTTCGGCTTCGCCGGGCACGCGCTCGGCATGGCGCGAGCGAGCGAGGTCTCGCTGCGCATCGACCTCTCCGCCATTCCCCTGCTGCCCGAGGCGGAGGGCCTCGCCCGCGCGGGCGTGACCTGCCGCGGGGAGCGCGACAATCGCGCGGCCGTCGCGGCCGAGGTCGCGATCGCGCCCGAGCACGCTGAGGATCCCCGGGTGCGGGCGCTGTTCGATCCCCAGACCTCGGGCGGCCTTCTGTTCGGAGTGCCGGCGGGCAGCGGTGCGCCACTCGTCGAGGCCCTCGCGAAGGAGGGCGTCTCGGCCGGATTGGTGGGTGAGGCCACAGCGATTACAGAGCGATTCACGAAATTGCATGTGATCTGAGGTACAGCTCGCCGTCGCGCCTTTCGGTGCCCAGGTGTGATGGCTATCCTTGTGATCGTGCGGTCGTTGCTGCTCGGAGTGCTGACGACCCTGGCGACCACCGGGGCCTGCGCCTTCGACGACCGATCGGGCGCGACCCTCGGCGCTGCCGGCACGGCGGGCGCGGCCGCGACCGACGGCCCCGCGGGGCCGGACGCCAGCGCAGGGGACGGCTCGACGGCGACGGACGCCAGCCACCAGACCGACGCTGGACGCCGGGACGGCGGCGCGCGAACCGACGGGTCGCGCCCGGACGCCCCGCGAACCGGGGACGCCCCGCGGCCCACCGATGCGCGCACCGGCCCGGATTCACCACGGGGCGACGGTCCCCGCGCAGCAGACGCGCCTCGCGCCGCAGACGCCCCCCGCCCGGCAGACGCCCCGCGCGCGGCAGACGCCCCGCGCCCGCCCGATGCGCAGCGGCCAGATGCCCCGCGTCCGGCCGACGCTCCCCGCCCGCCCGATGCCCCGGCGGGGCCCGACACCGATCGGGACGGCCTCATCGACACGATCGACAACTGCCCC
This sequence comes from uncultured Myxococcales bacterium, assembly GCA_964593795.1. Taxonomy (GTDB): domain Bacteria; phylum Myxococcota_A; class Polyangia; order JAHFDS01; family JAHFDS01; genus JAHFDS01. The sequence continues at coordinate 54,084 of CAZQJC010000277.1, forward strand.
CTCGTGGCGAACGCGGACCAGGCCGACGAGGATCGCGACGGCAAGGGCAACGTCTGCGACAACTGCCTCATCGACGCGAACACCGACCAGGCCAACCGGGACGGGGACGAGCTCGGGGACGTCTGCGACCCGCGCCCCATGATGGCCGGGGACCGCATCTTTTACGCCGACCTCTTCGATGGCCACGGCACCGGCACCTGGTCTCCGCAGTCGGGCACCTGGACCGACGCCGCCGGCGCGCGCGGACAGACGAGCGGATCGGGAGGCACCGATGCCCTCACGATGCCCGCCCTGCCCAGCAACTACGTCGTGGACGTCGACCTCCGCATCGACACCCTCGCGCCCTTTTCGCTGCGGCACGCCGCCGGCGTCCTCATGCGCCTCGGCACCGCCGGCTCCGGCGGCGCGTCGGGCTACTACTGCTACCTCGACAGCCCACCCGGATTGACCCCCCAGAACGGGCGCGTCGGGCTCACGCGCCTCCCCGGTCAAGTCGGCGGCAACGGCTTCGACGACCGGACGGACATCGGCGCGGGCGTCACGCTCGGCACCGTCTACCGGCTGCGCGGCCAGGTCGCAGGGAACAAGGTCCGCTGCCAGCTCGGCGCGATCCAGCCGATCGAGCACACCGACGGCACCTACTCGTCGGGCTCGGTCGCGCTCCGCACCGAGGGCGCCACCGCGCGCTTCGATCACCTCGTCATCTACACGTCGAACTAGTTTGCGTGTGGCCGCCTCGGAAGGCGGCCACCAGGAAGGGCACGCTGCCCTTCCCCCGCCCGGGCAAAGCCCGGTCGGGCCCCCTAACCTGCGTCTTCGCTCGCTGCGCTCGCTACGCCCTTGCGGCTCGCTGACGCTCGCCTCGCGGACGG
>CAZQJC010000278.1:0-42215 GCA_964593795.1 uncultured Myxococcales bacterium
GGCGGCGCTCGCGGACCGGGGCGCCGTGGCGCTCGGCAACGTGATCGGCTCGAACATCGCCAACGTGGGGCTCATCCTCGGGGCGGCCGCCCTGCTCCGGCCCTCCAGGGTCGACCCGTCGCTGCGACGGCGCGAGCTGCCCGTCCTCGTCGGCAGCAGCGCGCTCGTGCCGCTGCTCCTGCTCGATGGCGTCGTGACGAGGTGGGAAGCGGCCCTCCTGCTCCTCCTCGCCGTCGCCTACACGGCGCTCATGATCCTGTCCGCGCGGGGCACGCGGACCGCGAGGGAGGCACGTTCCGACACGGCGGTCACGGTCGAGGCAGTCGACGCCGCCGGGGCGCCGAAGACCCGGAGTGTGGGTGGTGCAGCGGCGACCGCCCTGATCGGGCTCGCCGTGCTGCTCGTCGGCGGGCACTTGTTCATCGAAGGAGCCGTGGCGGTGGCCCGTGCGCTCGGCATGAGCGACCGCCTCGTCGGGCTCACCATCGTGGCGGTGGGGACCTCTCTTCCCGAGCTCGTCACGAGCCTGATCGCGGCGGCCCGTGGTCACTCCGACATCGCCGTCGGCAACGTCATCGGCTCGAACATCTTCAACGTGCTGCTGTGCCTGGGCGCAGCGGCGACCGCGACGCCCCTGCGGGTGGCCCTCGAGGCGTGCTGGGTCAATCTGGCGGCCCTGGGACTGATGACCGTGGTCGCGGCCACGTTCATCCGCACCGAGCGCCGCATCTCACGGCTCGAGGGCGCCATCGCGCTCGGGCTCTACGCGATGTTCCTGGTCGTCACGGCGCGCAACGGATGATCCCGCGGCTCACCGCCGGGACCTGCCTCAGCCATGGTCGGCCGATCCGAGCTCGAACAGGCGAGCATCCACCTCGGCAACCAGGGCCTCGAACGCCTCCTCGCCGACCTCTCCGGAGTGCAGGGCCGCGAGCAGCGCATCCTTCTCGGCCATGAGGGCCTGGCGGCTGGCTGCTCGGCGCTCCTCTTCCCTGAGCGCCTCGCTGCTCTCGTGCAGTGTCGCGAGAGCCTGCTCCGCCGTCCGGATCCGTTCCCGATACCCGCGCAGCAGCTCCTCGGCCACAGCGCCCGGCAGTGCCTGCTCCTTCTCCATCCGATCCAGCTCGACCACCGCGGCGCGGCTGGCGCGCAGCGCTCCTCTCAGCGTGTCGTACTCCAGCTGGCCAGCGCGTACGCCGACCAGGCCGAGCCGGCGCAGGAGCGGCCCCATCGTGAGCCCCTGGATCAGGATGGACAGGATGACCACGCCGAACGTCATCGCCAGGATGAGCTCGCGATGCGGGAAGCTCGGTGGCAGGCCGAGCGCGAGCACCATCGACAGGCCGCCGCGGAGACCACCCCAGGTGAGGACGGTGTCCCACGAGAGCGGAAACCGCTCGCGCGTGCGCCGCAGCAGGAACCCGGAGGCGTAGACGACGGCTGCGCGGCCGACCGTCACCGCTGCGTAGGCGACGAGGATGGGCTTCCATGCGGCCAGGAGCGCCTCGACGCGTACCTGGAAGCCGATGAGCAGGAACACGAGCGAGTTGAGCGCGAACGCGAGGTACTCCCAGAAGGACGAGACGGCGACGCGGGTAGAGGCGCTCATGCCCGTCCGCGCCGCGTAGTTGCCGCAGAGCATGCCCGCCGTGACGGTCGCGATGACGCCCGAGAAATGGAACTGCTCGGCGGCCACGAACGAGCCGTAGGCCGCGATCGTCGTCAGCGTGATCTCGATCATCGGGTCGTCGACGCGATGGATCACCATCGAGACGGCAAAGCCGATCGCCCCGCCGATGACGACGCCCATGCCGACGACGCGCACGAACCCGAGGACCGCATCTCCAGCCGACATCGACTCGCCCGCCACCAGGGCCAGCACCAGGGTGAACACGACGACCGCCGTGCCGTCGTTGAGCAGGCTCTCGCCCTCGATGAGGATCGCGAGGCGCTTCGGCGCGCCGAGGCTCTTGAACATGGCCACGACGGCGATCGGATCTGTGGCCGCGATGAGCGACGCGAACACGAGGGCCTCGCCCAGCGAGTAGTGCTCGACGAAGTGGAGGCCGTTGACCACCGGCGCGAGGAGCACGGCGGTCAGAGCGATCGCAGCGACGAGGCCCGGCATCGCGAGCGCAAGGATCGAGACCTTGTTCTGCATGAACTTGCGGTACTCGAGGGCGAAGGCCGCCTCGAACAGCAGTCCCGGCAGGAACACCGCGTAGAGGAGCTCCTTGGTGAGGTGCGGTGGCTCGAAGGCATGCGCGGTGCCGAGCGTCAGCCCGGCCACGACGAGCGCGACCGTGTACGGGACCTTGAGGCGCCGCGCCAGCAACGCGACCCCGGTCGCGACGGAAAACAGAGCCACCAGCGCGATCTCGACGTGCATCTATCCCCCTCGGCCGCTTGCCTGCCGGCTCACGATACGCTGGTGCCGACGGTCATGGCAGCCGGCACGATGTGCCACGAGCTCAGCTCACCTGGCGGTCGCCGTGGGCCAGGCAGACGAGCGCGAGCACGACCGCCGTGAGGCGATCGAGGGGCGTGTCGAGCGAGTAGCAATCGGCGGCGCCGGCCGCCTCCGCCACGGCGAGCAGGCGGTGGTCCTCGAAGGGCAGGATCGCGAGCACCGGCGCAGTCCCTGGACGTCCCGCGCCGAGCACAGCAGCGCCTCGGCGTGCTGATGGTCGAGCACGACCAGGACGATCTCCGGCGGGTGCGAGATCGACCACGACGTCTCGAGCGCGACGTTCGCATCGGCGAGCACGTCGACCAGCAGGTCGGAGAACGGCCCTTCTGCGCCGAAGATGGCGACGCGCACGCTGCGAGCGATCACGGGCCAGCAAGCAGCAACGCGCGTGCCGAGCTTCTGCCCTTCTGGCGAGCCCGCCCGGCGCAAAGTGCAGTGGCGGTGTTGCAGTCTGCGACGGTGCATCCCTCCGTACTCTTCGAGCGCAGTTCGCCCCCCGTGAGCAACCGTACTCCCGCTGAAGCGGCGCGCTTGACGACCGTATATACGTCACGTATATTCACGGGGTGGCGACCAAGGAGGAGGACGATCCTTCCTTCGAGGCGTTGCTCGATGCGTATCTCGATCCACCAGCGGATCCCAACCCGCGCATGGCGGGCATCCAGATCGTCTGGGTCGACGGCGACGAGCGGTTGGGGGCCTTGCACATGCAACTCAAGCACGGCGTCTCGAGGCAGGAGGTCGAGGAGGTCCTGTTCGAGGTGCCACCGGTCGTGGAGGCGAAGCGCTCGCGCAGCGAGCCCGAGCGCACCTACTTCTGGGGCGCGACCAGGCGCGACCGCTGGCTGTTCATCGTTTGCGAGGACTGGAAGGAGGGTGGCAAGCGCTACCTGAAGCCCTTGACGGCGTTCGAGCCGGAGGAGGGCGAGACCTACTGGAGGCGGCAATGAAGAAGACGTCCCCGAGCAAGCAGAGGCGGCCGGCGTACGGCACCAAGCCCGCCAGGAAGGCCGGAGCTGAGGCGCGAGTCCCGGTGCGGACCCCTCACGACCGGCTGGCACGCGAGGTCGAGGCGTGGGAGAGCGGGACGCGCACGCCCGCCGAGCTGGTCGACGCGGAGGACGCAGTTCCGCGCGCCGCCGAATCGCAGCCGATCAGCCTGCGACTGCCGAAGGCGCTGCTCGCGCTGCTCCGGGGATTCGCGGAGCGGGAGGGCATCGGCTACCAGGTCCTCATCAAGCGCTGGCTCGACGATCGCCTGCGCCTGGAGCGGGAGCGTCTGCGCGCCCAGCGGCGCGCCGGCGACGCGACCCGACCCGATCGCAGGCAGACCGAGCGCCACTTCGCCCCGGCCTTCCCGCTGGTCGATCGACGGGCGGACGACGGGCGCCACTACGAGCAGCGGGAGGCCTGATGTACGCAACCGCCCATCTGGTTCGAGGGCGTGGTGAGGAGGGCATCAACGCCTTTCTGCACCATCACGGCCCGTCGTTCGCTTGGCCCGAAGACGCCTGGAACCTCCCCGAGACACGACCTGGGAGCATCGTCGCGCGCAAGCTCGACCTCGAGCCCGGCGGCAACAGCGTGCGCGCCTATCTCGACGTGCTGGCGCCCGACGGCACGCCTGCGGAGCAGGTTCGCACGGCGCTGGCCGCCCTCCAGCGCGAGCTCTGCGAGCGGCGAAACCCCACGGTCTTCGAGCACGCTCCCGGTCCGGTCACGGTGCGCTTCGGCGTCGAGGGCTCCCTCGAGCGCTTGCGCGAGGAGCAGCTGGCACTGCTTGCCGGCGTCGTCGTACGGCTACTCGCGGCGCAATGAACCTTCACACCACTCTTCACACCACTCAGGCGAAACGAGAAGAACGTCCAGGTGCTCCCCGGAAACGCCAATGGTGCTGAAATCACTCGCTCTGAAACGGGCTGCAACGTCCCAAGACGCGTTGCCAAGGTGGACGTCGCGAGTTCAAATCTCGTCTCCCGCTCCAAAACCTAAACGATGACGGCCGGTTAGAGGGAGACCTCAGCCGGCCGCTTCGTTTTCTGGAGGTCGATCACCACCTCGATCACCACTTGGCGGGATCACCAGTTTCACCACTCCGGCGATCGCGGCGCGCTTCTCGTCCAGGCCCACCGTGGAGTAGTGCTCGCGCATCTTCTCGGTGACATGGCCGGTCAGGCTCTTGGTCACGACCGCGTCGACGCCCGCGCGGCGGGACAGGTCGTTGAAGGTCCGGCGGAGCCCGTGGATCGTGAAGCGCTCCTTGATCTCCGCCGCCTTGAGGCACGCCGCCCACGCCTTCTGCAGCCCGGTGTGGGTGCGTGGCTTGCCGTTGGCGGAGGGAAACATCCAGCCCTCCTCCAACCCCTTCACCTGCTTCGCGAGCATCCGCTGTCGGTGCTCGCGAAGGATCCGGGCCAGCTCCGGGTGGAGCGGGTACTCCCGTGGCGCGCGCTTGCGCCGCGAGACCGGACCGATGCGCCCTCGGATGTTCTTGCGGGCGATGTGCAGGACTGCCGCATCCTCGTCCATGTCCTGCCAGCGCAACGCGGAGGCATGACAGAACCGAAGGCCGGTGTACGCGAGCGTTGCGACGAGCGCGTGATGGTGCGGGTACAACCGCTCCATCGCGCCGAGGAGTGCCCCGAGCTGATCGGGCGTGAGCGCGTTCGCCTCGTCCGGTTCCTCCGCTTCGGGGAACCGGATCCTCAGCGTCGGATCACGTTCGAGGTTCAGGTTGGAGACGATCGTCAGGAAGCGCGGCGTTTCGATCGCGGCGGCCGCGATCGCTCCAGCGTCCGCACACACCTCTCCAGGACCGCTGCGGTCGGCGCGTTGCAGAGCGAGCGCCTGAGGGTGGAGAGGCTGGCCGGTTTGCAATGCGCTCGCTGTGGAGCCGCCTCGGGTCCCCTCTGAGCAGGATTTCAGCGGATAGAGGCTCTCCTTCGGCGCATCGGAGGCAAGCACAGCGCCACGCAGCGCCACGCGTGGCTGTCAAGCCCTCAGCACACTTCCACGGATTCGGAGGGCTTTGGAGGGAAATGGACCGCGGCTTCGCGCTCGCCCGCGGCGTCGACGATCGATTTCCCGCGTTTCGCGACGATCGTCTCCACCCTCGGCACCAGCCTGCCCCTGAATGAACGCCTGGCCCGCCGCGCGCACCTCGAGGTCGAGGCGCTCGAGCTCGCGCATGCGGCGCCAGTCGCGCTGGAGGCACCGCTGGCCGGCGGGCGTGAGCACACCCAGGCCAGCGACGTGCGTCCGCATGGCCTGGTAGGCCCGCGCTGCGAGAAGACGACGCCGCTCGACAGCGGCGGGCGCCTGGCTCTCGCGTGCGTCCCTCTGCTTGGCCGCGGCGCGTCCAGCGTTGATGGCCTCGGTGCGCACGGAGTACGTGGTCGCGCCGCGACGCGCCAGCCGGACCGCTGCGTCCGCCCCTGGGGCTCGAACCGCCGCGACCAGCTGATGGCTGACGCCGCACTGCCGGGCAATCTCTCGGTCGCTCAGACCCTGGTGTTCGGGCACGAGGAGGAACGCCTGGACGAGCGCAGCTTTGTCCGCGCGCCTGCGCCAACGTGGGGCTGGGGTTGGCATCTCGTTCCGCAGCACGGTCGGCGTCATGGCGACAACTTGATCACGGGCGTCTTGGGAGGCCACTTCACCTTCGACGAGGAGCGACCTCCGCCGGATCCCGACAGGGGAGCGCGTCTATTCTGGCTGGCTGTCGCGTATCGACGATCGAAGCGCCTCGACCACTTCGGACAGGCTCGTGGGCTTGCGGAGCACGGCGGCGACGTCGCCGAGGAGCCGCGGCTCGGCGGCTGCGTAGGCGGTGTAGACCACGACCGGCGGCGGCTCGACGCAGACCTCTCGCACCCGGTCCAGGATACCCGCGACGATCTCTCGACATCGTCGCCTCCTGGAGGAGCGGCGCGAGGACCTGGCGCAACGGCCCGGTGTTGCCCTCGGGCAACGTCGCGTCGGGCGCGGCGACTGCGTAGGACAGGAGAACACATGGTTGCACTGTCGCTCCATCCGGCACGGCTGCTGCTTCTCATGACGGCAGGCAATGTTGGTTCGAGAAGACACACAAGGCGATCGAGACACGCAAAGCGATCGAGACACCGCCAGGTTTCTCACCAAGACGAGCCGGCCAAGACCGCCCTGGACGCTCGGCCTCCGAGGAAGGCGGCGTGACGTCCCGCGCGACCGCGCTGCCCCGGCGCGGGGCGTCGCGTCGCTCGTGCTCCTGGGCCTCGTCGTCTCTTGCGACAAGCCCTTCGATCCGGTGCGCTCCATCCCCAGGCGCGGCACGCTGGGAGAGCAGGTGTTCGGCCTGGTCTGCGACCGCGTCGGCGCCCAGTCGCTCCGCGAGGACGTGACCGGAGCGTCGTTCCATGCGATCTGCCACGCCGACTCCGCCGGCAACTGGGCCACCACCGTCGACCAGAGACGCCTGCCGCCGCTCACCGAGGGGGCGCTGGACGAGAGCGGCAAGACCGTCCCGCTCGCCGCGCAGCGTGCCGACAGGGACTACAGCGTCGCCCGCATCGAGGCGCTCGGGAGGCGGCGCGGTGACCTCGTGCGCGCGCTCGACGCGACAGTCCCCGACGCGCCGCTGCCCCTGGTCGACACGAGTCGCGCCGGTGAAGGCGCCGCGTGCGACGCCGCGGCGACCGGCAAGGTCGGCCGCCTGCGCGAGGAGCTCACGACCGCGCTCAGCCACATGGTCGCGCTGTACAGCGACGGTGCCTTCCCGCGCGTGACCCGGGCGCTCGGCCGGCTCCTCGCGGCGCTGCAGGACGACGCGCCCGCGCGGGAGGCGCTTGCGCGGCTGGGTGTACGCCAGGGCTACCGGCCACTCGAGGTGGCGATCGGCGCGATCCGCCCGGTCCTCGCGTACGATCGTCTGCCGCAACTCGCGCGGGCGCTCCTCCAGCTCATCTCCGAAGACGTCGATCCGAACCGGGCGACCGGGCCCGCGGTGGCTGGCGCTGCCCGCGCCGCGTTCGAGCAGGTGCTGCGGACCCTGCGCGAGGAGCTCCGGGTGCCCAGCGAGACCGCACCGGCCCCGCTCGAGGCCGGCACCGACGCGGCGGGACGGCCGGTCCTGTCGCGCCCGCGCACGAACCTGGAGCTCGCCGAGGCGCTCCTGCTCACGACGCACCCGAGCTTCGGCGCCGGCGCCCCGCGGCTCATCGTGCGGCGCGACGGCCGCGGGGTGGCGCGCGTCGCCACCACCAGCGGGCGCATCCCGGAGCCGTTCGTCGACGCGGGCGGCCTGCCGATGCTGGACCCCCGCGGACGCTTCGTCACGACCGACGGCGCGCCCCCTCCCCCGCCCTTCTTCACCCCGGACGCGCCGATCGACGCGCAGCGTGACGCCGAAGGGCGCGCGCTCGATGGCGCGGGCGCGCCGCTCTACGAGTACGTCGACGTGGCGCACACGTACGTGGGCCGGCTGCTGCAGGACCTCCGCCCGCTCCTCGAACCAGCCGCGGCGCGCGACCTCCTGCCCAAGCTCGCGGGAGGGCTGACGGTCCTGCTCGGCGAGCGCGCCCCCGCCGCGACGCGCGCCTATCCGGCCCCTGGCGACGGCCAGGAGCCGATCGCGCTGCGGTACCGCGGCTTCGACGCGGCCACCTCGCCGCTGCCCGACCTGGTCCACGCGCTCGCGCAGACCGCCACGCATCCGGACATCGCGGACGCGCTGGCGCTCCTGTCGACCATCAGCCGCGAGCACCCCGCGATGCTGGCTCGGATGCTCGACCTCGGCCTGCGACTCAAGGCGATCGCCGACCGCCACCCCGAGGCCGTCCTGCCCGCGAAGTCGATGCTGTGGGACGACCTCCTCGACGTCTTCGCCGAGATGGCGCGCGTCCCCGGCCTGTTCGAGGCCACGCTGCGCGCGCTGGCCGACGACCACGTCCGCGACTTCGGGCCGATCCTAGCCGCCTTCCTGAGCAACCGGGACACCGTCTCGTACACCCGGCAGCCGAGCACGATGGACGACTACGACGCGTTCAACGGCACCCTGCAGAACCTCACCACCGGCGGGCTCGTCACGCCGGACCGGCCGCTCCGCACACCGGTCGATCGGGCGCTCCCTGACACCGGCGACAACCGCAGCGTGTTCCAGCGCTTCTTGCAGCTCCTGCACGACTCCAGCGGCCTGCCGGTCTGCAGCAAGGACGGCGCGGTCACCAAGCTCGACCTCGAGTGGCCAGCCAACTCGGGGATCCGCATCAAGCTCGACTACCCGACGAACGCGCTCGTCCGCACCGTCTGCTCCTTCGTCGGCGCCACGGCGCCACGCACGATCCCCCGCTGCGGCATCCTCCGCTTCCCGGACGCCGCGGCCCTGATCCTGGACGTCATCGTCGACAAGGCCGAGGTGGAGATCCGAGACGATTGCCTCAAGAAGCTGATGGAGGGGTCGCTGACGCGTCTCTTCGGAGGTGCGGACGCCCTCCTCGAGCAGATCTCCGGCATCGAGGGCTTCAACCTGCACCCCAGCGTCGGGGGCGTCTCGCGCCTGGCGTTCTTCGACGCGCCCTACGAGGCCTGGGGCGGCTACGCCGGCACCCCGCTCTACCCGAAGACACGCGAGTTCCTCGTGAAGATGATGGACCCGGTGCCGTCGAACGTCTGTCGCAAGGTGCCCTGGACGGACCCCTCGGACGGCATGCCGCTGACGCTTCGCGAGTGTGATCGCTTCGAGGACACGCTGCGCGGGCGCAACCCCGACGCGCTGTTCCCGCTCACGCTCTCGTTCGGCGCCACCGATTTCGTGACCGCGATCAGGCCGCTCGTCCACGCCTTCACGCAAGCACGAGCGTCGGCGCAGCTCGTACGCCTCCTCGACACGCTGCACCTCCACTGGGGCTCGTCACGCCAGTCGCCGGGCGAGTGCGACCCGAGCCTGCCGCGCACCGACGCCCGCTTCTGCACCGGCGACGGCGCCGTGAGCTACGAGCCGCTCCTGGCCGAGGCCGTGGACCAGACTGGACTGTTCCACACCACCGCCGACTTGCTCCTCGAGCTCGACACCATCCGCGTGCAGCATTGTGACGAGCGCGACGCGCGCGGCGCCTGCGTGCGGAGCTCGGAGCGCGACGGGGTCTCGGTGCTCGCTGCCGCCATGCGCGCCGCGATCGATCCCGAGCGCAATGTCGGCCTGCGGGACCGTAGAGGCCGGCCCGGCACCACCAGGAACGACGGCAGCGCCGTGTCTCAGGTCACCCCCGCGCACCTCCTCATCGATGCCCTCAAGGGGATGGACGCCGCGTTCGCGCGCCACGCGCAGACGCACGCGGACGGAGATGCGCGGCTCTCGGGCTGGCGGAGCGCCCGCTCGCAGCTCGTCGATGCGCTCGTGCCGATCGACCGCACCGGCGGCGTTCCCCGGCTGGCCAACCCGGGCACCGCGGCGATCCTCCCGGTGCTCGTGGACGTGGTGCGCGCTCAGGTCACCGCGAGCTGTCCCGGACCCGACCGTGCCTGCGCGTGGGCAGGCGGCGACCTCGCGGCGCGCACGGCGACCCTGCTCGCCGGGCCGACGACGGCCTCGCTGGTCGACCTGCTCGAGGACGTTCGCGCCGACCCCGCCGCCATGACCGAGACCCAGCTGTTCCTGGCCTACCTGCTCGACCAGGCTTCCGATGCCGACTCCCTCGCGACCACGCTCACCGCGGCGGCGGATCTCGTCCAGGTCCTGGGCGACGTGGACAACCTCGACCCCGTCCTCCGCCTGGTCTCGGCCGCTGCCACGCTGCCTCAAGACCCCTCGAGCACCGAGCGGGGTCTCATCGACGGCGTGGTGAGCCTCCTCTGGCGCCTGTTCGCCGGCGGTCACGACGGCGCGGGACAGCCCAGGTGCGCGAGCCCGATCGACCCGCACCACGCGCTCCCGGCCGCCATCAGGAACCTCGTGACGCCGATGGGACCGGACGAGCCCACGCCCATCGAGGTCATGCTGTCGGTGATCGGCGACGTCAACCGCGCGGACCCACGGCGCACGGAGGCGCTCGGTCCCGCAGACTTCCAGAACATCGGCAAGGAGACGTCGTCGTTCCTGCTCGACCCCACGCGCGGGATCGAGCAGCTCTACACCGTCCTGCGCGCGGCCTCGGGAGGTTCGTGATGAGTGCGCGGCGTGGCTCGATCGCTGCGGCGCTGCTGGCGCTCCTTTCCTGGCCGACCTCCAGCGAGGCCGCGGGGATGTACTTCACCGATCGGGGCGTGCGGCCGATGGGGCGCGGGGGTGCGTTCGTGGCAGGGGCCGACGACCTCGGCGCCATCTGGTACAACCCGGGCGGCCTGCCGGAGGCGTCGTCGAGCCTCCTCGTGGACTTCTCGGTCCTCGGTTTCCGGAGCCGCTACGACCGCGAGCTCCTCATCGCGGACGCGGGCGGCACCCGGCAGACCGTGCGTTCGCCGCGCGTCGAGGGCAACTCGGACATCCTGCCGCTGCCGACGATCGCGGCCTCCTATGCGCGCGGCAACCTGTCCCTCGCCGCGGGCCTGTACTCGCCCTACCTCGCCATGCCCAGCTACGCACCCACGGCCGGTGGCCAGCCGTCGCCGGCACGATACTCGCTCGGCTCGTTCGCGGGCTCGCGCGTGGGCCTGCCGGGTGTGTGGGTCGCCTACCGCGCGACCGACTGGCTGTCCGGGGGCCTCGGGGTGCAGGCGCTGGTCGGTACCCTCGAGTCCACGCTGACGTTCTCCGTGAGCCCGCCGGATCGTCTGATCGGCGCGCCCGAGCAGCCTGACTACGACGCGTCGAGCAAGGTCTCGATGGGCACGATCGTCGCTCCATCCGTGTCGGGTGGCGTGGTGCTCCAGCCGCACCATGCGGTGCGCGTCGGCCTGTCGGGACAGACCCCCACGCGTGTCGACACCGACGCGCGCATCACGGTCCGGCTGCCCACGAGCCCGCTCTTCGACGGCGCGAGCGTGCGCGGCGACCGCGCGCGCGTGACCTTCGATCTGCCCGCGATCGTGCGGGCAGGCGTCGAGGTGCGGCCCACGCGCCGCCTGCGCGTCGAGGCCACGTACGTGCGCGAGCTGTGGTCGGTGCACGACGCCATCCGCGCGACGCCGCAGGGCATCACGCTCGACGGCCTCGTCGGCGGACCGCCCTCCCTGGCGCTGCCCGCCATCAACACGCCGCGGAACTTCCAGGACGCCTCGAGCTACCGCCTCGGGGGCGAGTACTCCTTCGAGCTCTGGCGCCGCGCCGTCGATCTGCGCGCCGGTGTCGGTTACGAGGAGAGCGCGGTGCCCCGCGCCTATCTGTCGCTGTCGTCGATGGACTTCGACAAGACCACGCTCACGCTCGGGGGCAGCCTGCACCTCGGCGGTTTCCGCGTCGACCTGCTCTACGGCCATGTGGTGGCCGCCGACGCCTACGTCGCGCCCGCCGAAGCGCGCGTCCCACGCGTTAGCGCCTTGGCCGGCAACGCGCCGCTCGAGGCCGTCAACGGCGGGCGCTACGCGGCCGACAGCGACCTCATCGGCCTCGGCATGGAGGTCCAATTCCACTAGGCTCATGAATGATCCGGGCTAGAGGTTCTTTGATCGCAGGTCGAACCATTGCGGCTCGTCGCAGAGGCCGCAGGCGTCGCCACCACGGAACAGGGCGCACGCATTTGCGTCATCGGCCAGGAAGCAGCGGTACCAGGCCGCGTAGAGCCGCTTGACCTGGATTCCCTGTGGCGTCGCGGCCCCCAGGATGCTCGGCACGATGATGTGGTCGGTCAGCCTCATGCCGGCCAGGAACGTGGGGCCAGACGACAGGAACCAGCTCGCCACGATCGAGGGGAACATGAAGTCCAGGTCGCCGCCGATCAGCAGCGTCGCGCGCCCGAAGGAGGTGCCTCCGCCCTGCACGTTGACCTGGGCCACCACGCTTGGGTGGAGCGCAGCGATGGAAGAACCGATGCCGCCCTGGGAATGCCCTGCGACCCCTGCGCGCGGGCTCAGCCGGTGGAAGAACGGGCTCGCCGGATCCTCGTTCTGGGCGAGCAGCCAATCGATGGTCAGGGCGAGATCGATGCCCGTACCTGCCATGGGGTTCGGCGAGGCGATGACCACGATCCCCCAGCTCGCGACGTGGCGGTTGAGATGCGCGTAGACGAAGGTCCCCACCACCCCCGTGCCGTTGCCCCACGCGGCAATGGGATGCAAGCACCCCTGCTGCCACCTTGCCGGGTAGAAGACCGTGGTGCCGAGCGGCCCCGGCAAGGTCGCGCTGCCGTAGGGGCCTTCCTGAGCAAAGTCGCTCGAGCCCTCGAGGCAGCCGCTCGCGCCTGGCGCCGCCGGGAGGCACGAGAGACCGGCGGCCTGGTAGCCCTGGGCGCAGTCGCAAGCGGGGGCGCCCTCGATCGTGTGACAGGTGCCATGCTCGGAGCACGTCACGCCTTGACAGGGATCGCTCGGGGGAATGGGGCCTCCTCTGGCCGAGCCGGTGGTGCTGCTCGCCTGGAATCCCGGCTCGTCCAGGCCGCCGTCGTCCGCCGCGCCGTCTCCGAGGGCGTAGGGGGAGGCGCACCCGGACAGCGTCAGGACCGCAGCCAGGATGACGAGGGTGATGCCGCTCCGAGACTTGCCGGCTGGTTCAGACATACGAACCAACGGGGCAACAGCCATGCCGGCGCTCGACGAAGGCAACCAGTTGATCTCCCGTTCTGCGACAGACCTCCGTGGGCCCGGCGTTGCGCGCGGGCAACGCCGAGGTGTGGTCGCCGGTCCTCGGCGGCCGCCGGTTCCGCCGCCTCCGAGGGCCCACGAACGGCGCAGGCCGAGCCGGTCGAGCAGTTGCACCTACGCGAAGTGGTCCGTCACACCGTAGGCGGCTGCGCCCCCCGGCGCGGGTAGCCCTCCGGACGTGCTTGACCCACTACTTACCATCTGGTAAGCAAACACTGACCACATGGTAACATCGGAGGCCACGAAGAAGCCCTCGGTCCGGGAGCGCGTGATCGCGGAAGCGACGCGGCTCTTCGCCGAGAAGGGCTTCGACGCGACACCGCTGCAGGACATCGCCGACGCCATCGGCGTCTCGAAGCAGGCGGTGCTGCACCACTTCCCCTCGAAGGAGGAGATCCGGCGCGGCGTGCTCGACTCGATCCTCGCGCACTGGCGCGACGAGCTGCCGCGCCTGCTCCTCTCGGCGACCGGGAGCCAGGCCCGGTTCGAGTCGGTCCTCGACGAGGTCCACCGGTTCTTCGCGAGGAGCCCGGCGCGCGCTCGCTTCATCGTGCGCGAGGCGCTCGACCGGCCAGCCGAGGCCCGCGCGATGCTGCGCGCCATCACGCCCGTGCTGCGCGGGATCGCGGGCTACATCCGCGCCGGGCTCGGCGACCCGCACGGCGAGGACGTCGACCCGGACGCCTACGTGCTGCACGTCCTGCAGATGATCCTCGGCGCCGCGGCGTTCGGGGACGTGACCGCCGTGATGCTCGGCGGCGACGCCACGGGACGGCAGCGCTTCGATCGCGAGCTCGCGCGGATCGCGCGGTCGAGCCTGTTCGGCCACCGTCGTGCTTCTGTGCCCGATCCAGCGCGCGGCACGAGCGTTCCGTCACCTTCAGCCACCCGTACGCGCCGCGGCACAGCGAGCGCGAGGAGGACCCGCCCATGAACACGTCAGACAGGTCAACGTTCGAGCACACGGCCGGCGGGCCGCTGCGCCTGCTCACCCGGCTCGGCGGGGGCGAGCTGCTCGACCGGCTCGGGCTGCGCGAGGCGACAGAACGCGCGCTGCACGGCGTCGGCTGGGCGACCGGCAAGCTCATGTCGAGGCCCGGCAAGGCGCGGCGCAAGCGGCCCGAGGGGCCGGCGCCCAGGACCGCCCCACCCGCCGGCGAGGCCGCTCGGCTCGCGCCCGTCGCGCCGGGCGGCGTGTTCGATCTTTCGCCCACCGAGGACCAGGAGATGATCCGCGCGACCGCGCGGCGATTCGCCAGCGAGGTCCTGCGCCCGGCCGCCCAAGCCGCGGACGCCGCGGCCGCGCCGGACCCGAGCGTGCTCGCGAGCGCGCAGGAGCTGGGGCTGTCGGCGATGGTCGTCCCCGAGTCGGCCGGAGGCGTGGCCGAGGCGAGCGCGGCGGTGACCACCGCGCTCGCGATCGAGGAGCTGGCGCGCGGCGACATGGGGCTCGCGCTCGCGGTGCTCGCGCCGCTCGGCGTCGTCGGCGCGCTCGTCGAGCACGGCACCGCCGCCCAGCAAGCACGGTGGCTGCCCGGGTTCCTGGGCGACCACTTCGTGCCGGCGGCACTCGCGGTGCTCGAGCCTCGACCCGGCAGCGACCCGGCGCGGCCGCAGACCGGCGCCGTGCGCGCGCCTGGCGGCTGGAGGCTCCACGGCGAGAAGGCGCTCGTGCCGCTCGGCGAGACCGCGGAGGTCCTCGCCGTCCTGGCGCAGATCCTCGGCGTGGGCCCGCGGGTGTTCCTGGTGCCGAAGGGCACGCCGGGCCTTGCGGTCACGCCGCAGCCCGCGATGGGCCTTCGCGCGGCGGGCCTCTGCCGGCTGGTCCTGGAGGGCGCGTTCGTGCCCGACGAGGCGCTCCTCGGCGGTGAAGGAGCCTCCTTCGACGCGCAGGCGCTCGTCGACCGTGCCCGCGTCGCCTGGGGCGCGATGGCCGTCGGCGGGGCGCGCGCGGTGCTCGATTACGTGATCCCCTACTGCAACGAGCGCAAGGCGTTCGGAGAGCCGATCAGCCACCGGCAGTCTGTCGCGTTCATGATCGCGGACCTGGCGATCGAGCTCGAGGGCATGCGGCTGCTCGTTCACCGCGCGGCGGTGCTGGCCGACCGCGGCCAGCCGATCACGCACGAGGCGGCGCTGGTGCGCCGGCAGTGCAGCACCAAGGCGATGAAGGCCGGCACCGACGGGGTCCAGCTGCTCGGCGGCCATGGCTTCGTCAAGGATCATCCGGTCGAGCGCTGGTACCGCGACTTGCGCGCGATCGGCGTCGTGGAAGGAGCGCTGTTCGCATGATGAACCTCGAGATCCCCAAGAAGCTCGAAGCGGTGCAGAAGCAGGCGCGGCTCGTCGCCGACAACGTGCTGCGGCCGATCTCGCGCAAGTACGACACCCTGGAGCACGCCTACCCGAAGGAGCTCGACCTGCTCGCCGCGCTGCTCGACGGCGTCAACGCGGGCGGCGGCGGAGCCTCGGCGAAGAAGCTGACGACGGACCAGGGTGAACCCGGCGAGAAGCGGGCGAAGAACGGCGCGAACATGGCCGCAGTGCTCGGCATGATCGAGCTCGCGCGCGGGGACGTGGGGCTCGCCCTGACGATCCCGCGTCAGGGCCTCGGCAACGCCGCCCTCGCGGCGGTCGGCACCGCCGAGCAGAAGGCGGCGTTCGGCGACCACTGGATCGCGATGGCGATCACCGAGCCCGGCGCCGGCTCCGACTCGGCGGCGATCCGCGCGACCGCCCGCCTCGAGGGTGACGAGTGGGTGCTGTGCGGCGAGAAGATCTTCGTCACCGCCGGCGATCGCTCGAACGCGGTGGTGGTGTGGGCGTCGCTCGATCTGTCCCTCGGCCGCGCCGCGATCAAGGCGTTCCTGGTGCCCAAGGGCACGCCGGGCATGACGGTGGTCCGCCTCGATCACAAGCTCGGCATCCGCGCGTCCGACACGGCGACGATCGTGCTCGACGGGTGTCGCATCCCGAAGGCGAACATCCTCGGCAGCGCCGACATCGACACCAAGAAGTCGTTCGCCGGCGTCATGAAGACCTTCGACAACACGCGGCCGGTGGTCGCCGCGATGGCGCTCGGCGTCGCGACTGCCGCCCTCGAACGGACGCGCGCGATCCTGCGCGAAGGCGGGGTCACGAGCGAAGCCACGACCGCCGAGCTCGAGCGGCTCGAGGCCGAGCTCGAGGCCGCGCGGCTGCTGACGCTCAAGGCCGCGTGGATGGCCGACAACGGCATCCCGAACTCGACCGAAGCATCGATGGCCAAGGCGAAGGCCGCGCGCGTGGGCAACGAGCTGACGCTCCGCTGCGTGGAGCTCGTCGGGCCGCGCGCCTACGACGAGGGCGAGCTGCTCGAGAAGTGGGCGCGCGACTCGAAGATCCTCGACCTCTTCGAGGGCACGCAGCAGATCCAGATGCTCGTCGTGGCCCGCGGGCTGCTCGGCAAGACGAGCGCGGAGCTGCGCTGATGAGCGCGCTCGCGCACATCCCCGCGCCGCCCCCTGGCTTCGCCGGCACCGCGCGCTACGCCATCCGCCCGCGCGAGAAGCGCGACTACAGCGGGGTGCTCGACGCCAGGAAGATCCTCGCGGGCATGTCGAGCCACGAGAGCGTCGTCACCCTGCGCGACGACCCCGAGGCCGTCGTGCTCGAGACCGATCACCCGATGTTCACCGGCCGGCTGCGCGAGCAGATCCGCTATTCGAGGACGAGCGCGGGCCTCGTCGCGGCGTCGCTGCTTCGCGAGGTCGCCGACGAGGCCGGTGCGCTCGTCCGCCGCGAGGCGGTCCCGACCTACCTCCACACGCAGATCGGCCTGCCGCTAGAGATCTACCCGGAGGTGACGCTGCCGTTCATCCTGGGCTGGCTTCCGCTCGACGCGCGCAGGAGCCTCTACGCGTGGATCAACGACCGATTCGTCGCGAAGCTGTACGTCGAGAGCGCCGGCAAGGAGACGATCGAGCTGCCCATCGGCAGGCGCGAGACCTGCCGCGTCATCATGTACCCCGACCTCAACGACTGGGTCTCGCTCGGCAGCGTGCTCTCCCGCCTCGCGAAGCCCTTCATCCCGAAATACCGGATGTGGTTCGAGGCCGACGCGCCCCGGCGCCTCCTGCGCTTCGAGGGGCCGTACGGCCCGCCGGGCGCGCCGGAGATCGTGCTCGAGCTCGCGTCGGTCGAGGCCGGGTAGCGAGGTTGCCTCGAGCGCGCCGCCGGCGGTGCTAACATCGGGCTTGTCATCTTCACGATGCGCCGACACATGCTGCAGAGGGGGCTCGTCGCCGTCGGCAAGAAGCTCGCACCATGCACAGGTGAGGCGGCACGCCGCCGCCTCTCCTTCGTGCTCTTCGTCGCGGTCTGCACCCTCGGCGGTCCGGCGCGGGCCGAGCCGCCGATCCCTGTCAAGATCGGCCACGTCGGACCGGACGGGAGCCCGTGGGACAACGCGGGCCGCAAGCTCGCCCAGCTGTGGACGCGCGAGCAGCCCCGGTTTCGCTTCAAGGTGTTCCCTGCGAGCATGCTCGGCAGCGAGGAAGAGCACGTCCGGCTCTGCCGCTCCGGCAAGGTCCAGATCTGCGGCCTGTCCGACTTCTATATCGGCTCGGTGATCCCCGAGGTGAACGTGCTCAACACGCCGTTCCTGTTCTCGAGCGAGGACGAGGCCGACTTCATCGTGGACAACGTGGTGGTGCCGGAGCTGACCAGGCGGTTCCGCGACGAAGGCCTCGAGCTCTACGCCGTGGCCGAGCTCGGCTGGCTCGATCTCGCCACCACCCGCCCCGTGCACCGGCCGGAGGAGCTCGCCGGCCTGCGCATCAGGGTGCCCAGGAACCCTTTCTTCGCCGGGCTCGTCGCCGCGTTCGGCGCGATCCCGCTGCAGATCTCGATGACCGAGGCCATCTCGGCGCTGGAGGTCGACGCCGTGGGCGGAATGCTGCACACGCAGGTGTTCCTGCTCGGGGCGGGCTGGCATCACCGCATCCGTCACCTCTCGGAGACGCGCCTGTCCTATTCCACGACGCTGTTCGTCGTGCACCCCGGCTTCTGGGACGCTCTGCCGGCGAAGCTGCGCGATCGGCTCCGCAGCCACGTCCCCGAGATCGCCACCTCCACGCGACGGGAGAGCCGGAGCCTGGCCAGGGAGGTGCGCCAGAGCCTGTCGCAGCTCGGCGTCACGCTCTACCGGCCGAGCCAGGACGAGCTGGCGGCCTTCCGGGACACGGCGACCAAGCAGCGCGCGGCGATCGAGGCGCCGCTGGGAGCTCGCGGCCGCGAGCTGCTGCGGAAGGTGCGCGGGAAGCTCGCCGAGTATCGGCGTGGCCGAGGATCCGGCGGGACGCCGTGAGCGGCCCGGTGCGGGCATCCATGCCCCCTTCGGCGCCCGACACCGAGCCGCCCAGGGACGTCGTCCGGCGGAGGCTCTCGACCCGTCTGCTCGGCCTCATCACGATCAGCATCGCGGCGCCGACCGTGCTGTTCTCGCTCGCGGGGCGCTCCCTCCTCGCCGAGCTGTCGGCGGCCTCGGCGGGCTCCGAGCTGTCCTACCAGGATCTCGAGCGCACCTCGGCCGGCGCCTCGAAGCACGTGGATGCGCTGTTCACGCTCGCGGGCACGGGCGTCGCAAACGCCGTCGCCGCGCACCTCGAGGGCGTCCTCCGGCTGCGACCCGGCCTCCGTCGTGATCCGGCGTCGGTCTCCGAGGATCCCGAGGTCCGCGCGATCCTCTCGTCACAGCGGCTCGGCCCGACCACGACGCTCGGCATCGTGGACCACGCCAGCGGGCGCGTCGTCGCGCACCTGGTCTGCGACCACGACAGCCCGGTGGCGAGCTGCATGCCCTGGGCGGAGCGCCTGCTCCGGGACTCCGACTACGCTCACCTCGTTCGTTCCCTGCAATCACGAGCGAAGGAGGGCGTGGCAGCCGGGATGTCGTATCGCCGGGTGGTCGAGCACCGCTTCTACACCGACCCCCAGGAGCCCGGGCAGCCGCGACTCCTCGTCGCGCTGGCCACCATCGCCGGCACCGGCTGGTCGCTCGCGATCGAGTCCCGGGTCGGTGGCGTGTTCGATCAGATCTACGGTGACTTCGCGAACGCCGTCGGCCGGATCCGCAGCGACGTCCGGACCGTCGGCTCGACCGCCGACCGGCTGCGCTCGCGCCAGCGTGCCGCGCTGCTGCTCACCGCGGCCGTCGGCGCGACGTTCCTGCTCCTCGCCGGGCTGTGGATCCGCGCTCGCGTGATCCGACCCCTGGCCTCTCTGCGCGCCACGGCCGATCAGATCCGCGCCGGCGACCTCACGACGCGCAGCACGCTGCGGACGGGCGACGAGATCGAGGTGCTGGCGCAGGCGACGAACTTCATGCTCGCCAGGCTGACGGCGAGCTACCGCCAGCTGCAGGACAGCCAGGGCGAGCTGCGCTCGCTCAACGCCTCCCTCGAGCGGCGGGTCGAGGAGCGAACGGCCGATCTCGAGCGCGCCAACGTGGAGCTGCGCTCGCTGGCGGAGACGAAGCGCCAGTTCTACACGAACGTCTCCCACGAGCTGCGCACGCCCCTCACCCTGATCCTGGGCTGCCTGAGCTCGATCCGCCGGGCTGTCTCCGAGGCCTCCGTTCACCGGGACATCGAGGCGGCCCAGCGCAACGCCGCGCAGCTGCTCCGCGAGATCAATGACCTCCTGGACGTCGCCAAGCTCGAGGCGGGTCGCATGACGCTGGCAGCGGCGCCGACCGACCTGTGTGCCCTCTTGCGCGAGGTCGCCGGCCACTTCGATCCCGCCTCGGGCGACCCGGACGCGCGAAGGGTACGGCTGGATCTCCCCGAGGCACCGCAGGTCCTCTACCTCGACCAGGACAAGGTCCGGAAGATCTTCTTCAACCTCCTCTCGAACGCCTTCAAGTTCACCGACCCGCGCTCGGGCCGCATCGACGCCCGAATCGACGCCCCGACCAGCGACGAGGTTCGCGTCGAGATCTCCGACAACGGCGTCGGCATCCCGGAGAGCTCGCTGCCGTTCGTCTTCGACCGGTTCCGTCAGGCCGATGCCTCCCTGACGCGCAAGTACGAGGGCACCGGCATCGGGCTGGCGCTCGTCAAGGAGCTCGCCGAGCTGCACGGCGGCAGCGTCACCGTCCGCTCGCGGGTCGGCGAGGGCTCGACCTTCAGCGTGAAGTTCCGGCGCGGACGGGACCACCTGCCCGCCGATCAGGTCCAGGATCACGCGGTCGCGTCGGAGGCCGTCTCCGGCCTGCATCGCATCGCCGCACGCCGGGATCGTGCCACGAGGCCGCCCCCTGCTGGCCCGGTCTCGAGCGGCTCGCGGGGCGACGCCGCCGAGCTCGCGGGCGACACCGCCGGTGCCGACATCCTTGTCGTGGAGGATCACGCCGAGCTTCGCGACTACCTCAGGCGGCTGCTGCCCGGGTACCAGCTTCGAACGGCGGGCGACGGCGTGGAGGCCCTGGCGTCGATCGACCAGGGTGTGCCCGACCTGATCATCAGCGACGTCATGATGCCCCGCATGGACGGCTTCGCGCTCTGCGCCGCCGTCAAGGCGACCCCCGCGACCGCGCACGTGCCCATCCTGCTCCTGACCGCGCAGGCAGGGCTCCCCGAGAAGCTGCGCGGGCTCGACGCGCGCGCCGACGACTACCTGACCAAGCCCTTCCACGAGGAGGAGCTACGCGCGCGTGTGAAGAACTTGCTCGTGCTCCACGCGCAGGGCCAGGCGCTGCGCGCGCTCAACCAGCGCCTCGAAGCCCGCGTGCTCGAGCAATCGGAGGCCCTGCAGCGGCGAATGCGCCTCCAGCGATTCCTGCCGGCGCGGGTCGCAGAGGCGCTCCTCGAAGGTGACGCCGTGACCGCGCTCGCACGCCGCCGCAGCCTGGTCGCGGTGCTGACCGCCGACCTCTGCCAGTTCGACGAGCTCGCGAGCACGCTCACAGCCGAGGACCTCACGGCCCTGTTCGGTCGGTTCCACACGCTCTCCGCCGAGGCGATCTTCTCCCAGGGCGGCACGCTGGTCAGTCTCTGCAACGGTACGCTGGTCGCGGTGTTCGGGGCGCCGCAGGAGCTCGAGGAGGGCGCCGCCGCGCGGGCCTCGGTGCACGCCGGGCGCGCCCTGCTGGAGGCCGCCCTGGCGCTGCAGGAGGACTTCCGGGCGATCGCCCCCACCTCGATCGCGCTGCGCGGCGCGATCGACCTCGGCCACGCCACCGTGGGCGCGTTCGGAGACGGCGAGTGGTCGAGCTTCGCGGCCGTGGGAGGCCCCGCGGCGCGCGCGCCACGCCTGTGCGAGCACGCAAGGCCAGGCGAGATCCTCGTGAGCTCGCGCGTCGCCGTGGCGTCCGCGGATTCGCTCGCGGATCCGCGGACCCTCGATCTCGGTGGCCACCCCGCCAAGGTCTGGACCCTCCGCGTCAGCGACCGGGCCCAATCGCGGCAGGGCGCGCCGCCGCCCTCGCGGGAGACCTTGGCGACCGGGCCCGACCCGAGCGCGCCCCCGCCCGAAGCGCGCGACGCGTCACGCAAGCCGTGGCCACCGATTCCCGCACCCCCGCTTTCGACCCAGCACCACACCGTCCGCATGTTCGCGCCAGGCCAGGTCGTGGGTGGCCGATACATGATCGAGCGCGAGGTCGGGCGCGGCGGCATGGGCGCCGTCTTCGCCTGCTGGGACCAGCTCGCCGGGATCCAGGTCGCCCTCAAGCTCCTCCCGGGTGACGACGGAGACCGGCAGCTCGAGCACCTCCGCCGCGAGGTCTGCCTGGCGCGCCTGATCACACATGCAAACGTTTGCCGCGTCTACGACCTCCAGCTCCTCGACGGCAACCCGGCGGTGACCATGGAGCTCATCGAGGGGGTCTCCCTGCGCGAGAGGGCGGGCACCGACCGGCCGCCGCTCGGCGTCACCCTGGCGTGGGCGGGACAGCTCTGCGCCGGCCTCGCGGCAGCGCACGCGTGCGGCGTCGTCCACCGGGATCTCAAGCCCGACAACGTGCTCTGCGAGGACAAGACCGGGCGGCTCGTGATCGTGGACTTCGGCATCGCGATGCCGGCGACGGCCGCACCGGCCGAGGCCGACAAGATCTCCGGGACCCTCGACTACCTGGCGCCCGAGCAGCTCCTGCCCGGCAGCCAGCCCGACGCGCGCGCGGACCTCTACGCCCTCGGCGTCGTCTTGTTCGAGCTCGTCACCGGCGAGCTCCCGCACCGCGGAAGCGATCAGTTCGAGCGCATCGTCGCGCGTCGGAACCTGCCCGCCCGCGATCCGGCGGAGCTCGTGCCCAGCCTCGATCCGAGGCTCCGCGCGGTCATCCTCCGGTGCCTCGAGCGGGACCCGCCGGCTCGGTTCCAGCGAGCGAACGACGTCGCCGCGGCGCTCGCCACGCTGTCTGGTGCTCCAACCGCGGCGTAGGGATGCTCGGCGACCCATTCGCGCCGAGCGCAGCGAGGCTGGGAGCTGAGACCGCACTGGCGTTGTCTGCGGTTCACGCTCGACGAGGCTTCGAGGGTCGGAGGCACAGGGGAACACGAGCCTTCGCGACCGTCGCTTCAGGCACGTCTGGTGCACTGCAGACCTGCCATGCGCACGACACGTGCTTCCCGGCCTCCCTCACGAGCGACAGCGGCTGCGGTGGCCCCTGATCTCCGCGCGCTGCAACCCGACGCTCGTCAAGTCGCCCCGCTGGGTGCTCGGCATGCTGGGGCGATGCCGAGCAAGCCCGGGGCCCGAGCCGCCGCCGCGTCGCCAGGCGAGCCGCCGCCGATCGCTCTGCCGATCCGCTACCACGAGGCGAGCTTCATGGCGGCCGCGTGGGCGGTGCCCGCGGCGGGCTTGCGGGCGCTGACCCCGGCGCCGCTCCGCGTGGTCGAGCTCTGGCCGGGCTGGGCGCCGCTCGCCATCGGCGGCTTCGACTACGCACGCACGACGGTGGGCGCCTACGGAGAGGTCGGCGTGTCATGGCCCGTCGTCCCGCACCGCGCCCCGCCACTCCTGCCGCTCCTCGGCGAGAGTCGCTGGCCGGGCATGGGCTGGTGGGTCCACCACCTGCCGGTCACGACGGAGATCGCTCACCGCGCGGGGCGGTCACTCTGGGGCTATCCCAAGATCGTGGCGGGCATCGACTTCGACTGGGACGGCGCGGAGCGGACGTGCCGCCTGCACGAGGAGGGGCGCGAGATCCTGCGGCTCTCGATCGACACGCGCATGTCGGCCCGGCCGCGCCGCTTCGCGCTGCACACGTACTCGGTCCTGGGCGAGGACCTCGTGCGCACCTGCATCGACGTGGACGCGGTCGGGAGGCGCCGGACGGTCGGTGGCAAGGCCCACCTCTCGCTCGGCGAGCACCCGATGGGGCGCGAGCTCGCGGCTCTCGGCCTCCCGCGCGCGCGGCTGATCGAGGTCCGGTGGTTCCCGACCTGGCGCGCCGTGCTGCCGGCCGGCGAGCACAGGCCACGGTGACGGACGCCCTCGCGCACACGGGGCTCGGCCGGGCGCACCTCGACGTCGTCGCGCGGGCGCGCCGCTTCGCGCGAGAGCACCTCGAGCCGCTCTCGCTCTCGCTCGACGCCCGGCTCGTGCGCGACCACGGCTACTTCCCGTGGGACCTCGTGCGCGCGGGCGCCCGGGAGGGCTGGCTATCCGCCGCGATCCCGCCCATGTGGGGCGGCGGCGGCGTGGACATCCGCGGGATGAGCCTCGCGATGGAGGAGCTCTGCGCGGTGGACGCCGGCGTCGCGAACATCTTCGGTGCGCACGGCCTCGGCATGCTGCCGCTGCTCCTGGCGCAGGATCTCGGCCTGGCCGGGCGCATCCTCGGCCACGTGTCGCGCGCGGAGCGGGCCGGGGCGCCGCTGCTGTGCGCGTTCGCGATCACCGAGCCCGGCGGCGGCTCCGACGTGGAGGAGGCCGAGGGCCTCGCCACCGGAGACGTGCGCACCCATGCCGAGCGCGTCTCCGGCGGCTACCGGCTGTTCGGCCGCAAGGTCTTCATCTCGAACGGCAATGTGGCCGAGTACGTGGCGACCTTCGCGGCGCTCGATCGCCGCGCGCCGGCCGAGTCGTGGACCGCGTTCGTCGTACGGCGCGGGACGCCGGGCTTCTCGTGTGCGCGCACCGAGCGCAAGCTGGGGCAGCTCGCGTGCCCCGCGGCGGAGCTGGTGTTCGACGGCGCCTTCGTGCCGGACGACCTGCGGATCGGCGCGGAAGGGCAAGGTTGGCCCCTGAGCCACCGCGTGCTGGCCGTCTCGCGCGGGCCGGTGGGTGCGATCGCGTGCGGGATCGCGCGCGGGGCCTTCGAGGCCGCGGTCGCGTGGCTGGGCGCGTCCCCGTCGCGCGACCCCTGGCAGGACGAGGCGCTGGCCCGGATGGTGGTCGCGATCCGCGCGGCGCGGGCGAGCTACCTCGAGGCCGCGGCGCACTGCGACACCGCTCTGATGCCGTCCCCCGGCGTGCAGCGCGCGGTCGGCCTCCTCGCCCGGAGCGGCGTGATCCGGCGCGGGCTCGAGGCGTACGCGCAGGGCAAGGAGCGCACGTCGGCGCGCGAGGCCGCGTTCGCGCGGCAGGCGTTGCTCGGCGCGACGGCGAAGGTGGCCGGCAGCGACGCCGCGATGGCGGTGGCGACGAGCGCGCTGGATCTCGTGCCGCCGTGGGCCGGCGACGCGCGCAAGCGTACCGAGAAGTGCTTCCGTGACGCGAAGCTGACGCAGATCTACGAGGGGACGAACCAGATCAACCTGCGCGCGATCGCCGCGGAGTCCTGGGCGCGATCCGCCCGAGCGTAGCGACTCCGCCCTCGTCCCCCGTCTTCTTGCGCGCGTTGCGTCGGCCTCCCTCACGCAGAGGCGTCGGCCGGCTCACCCGGTGGGCTCTGCTGCAACCAGCCCTCTCGGGCCTCTTCGTCGAACGCGCTCCGGACGCCAGCGAGCACTGCGGCGATGTCCTCGACGCTCTGGAAGCGGCGTGCCGGATCGGCCTCGAGACAGCGCAGGAGGACGGCCCGCAACGTCGGATTCAGGAGCGGCATCCGCTCGGCAGGATCCACCGGAGGCTCCCCCCGCTGCGCCGAGGCGACGCGGTCGGCCAGCGCCTCGCGCGCGAAAGGCAGGCCGCCCGTGAGCAGCTCGTACATCACGACCCCGAGCGCGTAGATGTCGCTGCGGGTGTCGAAGGACTTGCAGAGCAGCGCCTCCGGCGCCAGGTAGTCGACCGTGCCCACGATCCCAGACGAGAGCTCGGAGGACCCGCCGGCCACGCGCGCGATTCCGAAGTCGACGATCACGATGCGCTCGGTGCCATCCTCGACCAGGATGTTGTCCGGCTTGAGATCCCGGTGCACCACCCCGCAGGCATGGGCCGCGGCGAGCCCGTCCAGAATCTGGCGCACCCAGGCGAGCGGCTGATCGCGGGAGAACTGACGTTCGCGCAGGCACTGACGAAGCGATCGCCCCTCGATGAGCTCCATGGTCAAGCAGACGCGACCGTCGATGACGTACAGGTCATGGGTGCGACAGACGTTGCGGTGCGCCACCAGCCTGGACAGCGTCACCTCGCGTCGCAGCCACTCGATGTTGGCGAACCAGATCACCTTGATGGCGACGCGCTGGTCGAGCAGCTCGTCGCGCGCCGCGTAGACGGCGGCCATGCCCCCACGTCCGAGGGCACGTTCGACCTGGTAACGCCCGCCGAGCTTCAGGCCAGTCAGGTTCTCGTCCACCATGCCGACGGGGACCTCGGGGCCGGACCGCCGCGCCGGAGGATCGATGGGCGTGGTCGCCCCGCCCGAGGGCGCCACCTGGCTCGGGGGGGCGGGCTCGCCGGGCTTGGCGCCCGGAGCTGCGCCGATGTGCCAGACCTCCATCGTGCGCCCTTCGAGCTCGAGCACATGGGGGCCCTGGCCGCGCTCGGCGGGGTCGAGCGACTTCGCGACCCGGGGACCGACGAGCAGCTCGCCGGGCATGCACGCGTCCCGGAGCATCTTGGCGGTCCACACTGGACCGCCCAGGGCAGAGAAGCTCGCCCAGTCGCCGGCCTCGAAGACCCCGACGGTCGCGTAGCCCACCTCGACGGCGCCCGCGAGCAACGGGGCGCGGCCCGCCAGCGCCTGCCACAGGCCTGCGATGTCGTCGAGCGCCCCGAGCAGCGCACGGGCAGCCTCGGTGGCCGCCTTCGCAGCGGAGGCCTCTTCGAGATCACGGGGCGCGCCGAAGACGGCGACGACCTCTGCGCCGCTCGATCCCACCAACGTGCCGCCGTGGGCGAACACCGCGGCGGTGGCCTGCCGCTGGAACGACAGCACGAGCGCGGCCAGGTCCTCGGGCCCGAGCTCGGCCTCCAGCTCCTCGAAGTCGCACAGCCGGGCCGCCAGCACGCCCACGAGCCGCCGACGACGCTCGAGCGTGGCGCCCGCGTCCTCGGCCAGCATGGCCTCGGCCAGCGCGGGGGGCAGGAATCGCTGCAGGGCCGTCCGCCGCCGCAGCGCCTCGCTCTGCTCGATCACGCGCACCTCGAGGTCGCGATTGAGCGCGCGGAGCGCCTCCGACTGGCGCTTGACGAGCAGCAGGTTCTCGACCCGGGCCAGTAGCTCCTCTTCCTGGAACGGCTTGGTGACGTAGTCGTCGGCGCGGGCCTGGAGGCCGCGCACCTTGGCTTCCAGGCCCACCTGCGCGGTGAGCAGGATGACCGGCACGTGGGCCGTCGCCGGGTCCGCCTTGAGGCGTCCACAGAGCTCGTAGCCGTCCACCTCGGGCATCATGACGTCCGAGAGCACGAGGTCGGGGGCTCTCTCGGCGATCGCCCTGAGCGCCTCTGCGCCGTTTTCCACCGCGCGCACGCGATGGCCACGCAGCAGGCGCACCAGGTACTCGCGCAGGTCCCGGTGGTCCTCGACCACCAGGATCTCGGGACCGTCCGGGGGGCGGGTCGAGCGACGGCCCGGGCCGGGCTCGGTCCCGATCCGCGGCGACGAGGAGTCGGCCAGGAGCCGATGAAGCCCGCTCACCGCCGTGGCCTCCGCCGGCTGGGCGCTCACCTGATCCGGGGGGAGGTGCCCCGCGCCGCGCCGGAAGTGGAGCCGGAACGTCGTGCCCGCCCCGACGCGCGACTCGACCTCCACCCGCCCGCCGTGGAGCTCGGTCAGCTCCTTGACGAGCGCGAGGCCGATCCCCGTGCCCTCGTGCTTGCGCGTGCTGGCCGAGTCGACCTGGCGGAACCGCTCGAAGACGACGGGGAGGGAGGCCTCGGGGATCCCGACGCCGTTGTCGGCCACCTCGATCGTGACCCCACCGGCGTCGCCATCGATCAGCCGCACCGCCACCAGCCCGCGATCGGGATCGGTGAACTTGAACGCGTTCGACAGGAGGTTCCACAGCACCTTGCGAACCTTGTCGACATCGAGGTAGGCCGTCAGGGGGTAGCCCGGCAGCTCGAGCACGAGCCGCCTTCCCTGGTCGCTCGGGGGCGAGAAGCCCGCGGCGACGTCTCGCACCACCGCGACCAGGTCCACCGGCGCGGCCAGAAGGGTCATCTTCCCCGCCTCCAGGCGCGCCACGTCGAGCAGATCGTTGATCTGGCGCAGCAGGTGCGCGCCGTTGCGGCCGGCCACCTGGAGGTCGGCCGCCGCCGTCGCGTCGTGGTCTCCCACGCGGTCGGCCGCCGCACGCAGAAGACCCAGCATGAGGGTGAGCGGCGTCCGGAGCTCGTGCGACACGTTCGCGTAGAAGTTCCGCTTGAGCTCGTCGAGGGAGCGCAGATCCTCGGCCTGGGCGGCCAACCGCGCATTGGCGTCGGCCAGATCCCGCGTGCGCTCCTCGACGCGCCGCTCGAGGGACTCGTTGAGCTCCCTGAGCTCGCCCTGGCCCCGCCTGACCTCCTGGTAGCTGGAGGTCAGGTGGCTCAGCATGAAGTTCATCGAGTCGGCCAGCACCTCGATCTCGTCTCCGGTGCGCACGTCCGCGCGCGTCTCGAGATCACCGACGCGGATGCGATCGGCCGTCGCGCGCAGCCTGGTGAGGGGCCGAACCACCGTGCGCCGCAGCCACCAGCCGCTGAACACGACGAGCAGAAGGCCGAGCGCCACCACGGCTACGAGCGCCGTGACCTGCCGAACACGCACCTGGGCGACGGTGGCCCCCACGCCCTGCAGATCGTGAGCGGTCTTCTCGATGGCGGCGCTGACGTCATCGTAGACCCCGCTGAAGATGCCCGAAGCGCGTGTCTGGATGGCGAGCGACCACGGCGTTCCCTTGAGCGGTGTGACGACCAGGAAGTCGCGGAGCCCGGCTGGCGACGCCCTTCCGGGCGGTTCGCCCGCCTCCCTGGCTGGCGTCGAAGCCGGGACGTCATAGAACCGGTACTCCAGCAGCCGCTGGTAGGCCATCCCGGGGGCGTGCCCGCGGGTGTGGAGGAGCTCGCCGGCGTCGGCCCGCTTCCGCTCGTAGGCCGAGTCCACCAGCAGGCGCGCGAGCAGGGGCATGCAATCGGACAGGCGCATGCCGTGCGCGCACTCCGGGTGGGCAACCACGCGCCCCCCTGCCGAGTCGACGATCGACACGACGGTCGTCGGACCGACGCGCTGCGAGACCAGCACCGGCCAGATCTCGCGGTGCTCCGTGAGGTCCGGCCCCTTGTCGAGCAAGCTCGGCTCCGTGCGGAACACGTACTCGAGATGCGCGGCCACCGCGCTCGCCACCCCGAGCACGTCCAGCACGATCAACCGATCCGCGTTCTTCGTCGCCCCCGCGGCGGCACGCTCGACCTCGAGGTACGACCGTGCGGCCTGGCCGGACGCCTCCCCGAGGTCGCGCAGCACCGACCGCCCCGCCCAGAAGAAGAGCCCCGTCGGCAGGATCAGCGTCAGCGCAATCAGCACGACGAGGCGTCGCGAGAGGCGGCCGCGCGGTCTGGCTCTCGGCTGCGGCTGGCTCTCCGTCACCGCCCCTCGCTACTCCCCGCGCCGCGCCACGATCTCGCGCACCCGCTCGAGGAGAGACACCTCCTCCTTCGAGGCGGTCCGTCTCCAGCTCGCTTCCGCGGCGGTCGCTGCGGCACGGAAGGCGCCCCGCTCGGCGTCGGTCAGCGTGTGGATCGACACGCCTCGCCTCGGCAGCAGGCCGATCAGCTCCTCGTCGTACTTCACGTGCTCGTCCTGCGTCCTGGAGATGATCTCATCGGTGCCGGCGAGGATCTTCTCGCGCCAGGCGGCGGGCAGCGCCTCCCAGGCATCCCGGTTGATGATGGCGATGCCCACCTGGAGCATGTGGCGGGTCAAAGTGTAGTGCTTTATGCGCGAGTCGAGCGAGGTCGCATAGACGAAGGTGGCAGGCACGTCGAAGGCCTCGATCATCTCGACCTCGAGCGCGGAGTTGAGCTCGGTCAGGGCAGCGGGCTTGGGGATGGCGCCCCAGGAACGCCACGTCTCGAGTTGCAGCTCGCTCGGCTGGGAGCGGACGCGCAGGCCGCGCAGGTTGGCCGGGGAGCGCACGGGCAGCGAGACCGACGAGATGTTGCGCCAGCCGACCGGCGCGAAGCCGAGCACCACGAAGCCGCGCCGGTTGAAGAAGGTCTGGAAGTCGCCCTTGCGCCCGTAGTGGAACTCGCGCATGACCCGCTGGAACGAGGGCAGGTCCGGGAACAGGTAAGGGAGCTCCATGAAGCGCATCTCGGGGACCAGCGACACCAGCGCCCCGAGGCTGCCACCCCAGACCTGGATGCGGCCCTGCTGGCACTTGAGCGCGGCGTCCTTCTCGTCGCCGAGGATCCCGCCGTAGCGCGGCTTGATCTGCAGGGCTCCGCCCGTCGCCCGGGCCACCAAGGCGCGGATCTGCTCGACGGTGCTCGCCGACGGCGAGCCCTCGGGCGCGATGGTGGCCAGGATCCACCGACGCGTCTCCGCATGGGCCGCCGGCTCCGGTGCGGACCGGGCCCTCGCCTTGCCGGACCCGGGAGCGCCGGCGGCGGGCGCCGCCAGGGTCATCGCCGCGGCCATGCCCAGCGCCATCCACCCTGTCGCGCCGATCCGTGTCATCTGGCCTTCCTGAGAGCTGCGCGAACGGGACCGCGAGCTACTCGACGCCGGGCACCTTGCGCGAAGGCCGATCGCCGTCCACGCCGCCCGGATTGTGGACTGGCGGGCGGTGGGTCGCCGGGTTCTTCGGCTCGCGGGGAGCCGGCGGCGGCGCTGATGGGTCCGGCGGCGGTGGCTTGATCTGCTCCACCGGCACGGTGCCCGGCGGCAGCGCACGCGCGTCTCCCGGCGGCGCGTGCCAGGGCGGCCCCTCGGCTGGCTGCCCTGCCCGCGTGACCACCTGCGGCTGCGCAGAGACGCCCCCTGGCGCAGGTTCCGGCTTGCGCTTGAGCCCGTACAGGGTGACCGCCCCCAGCGCCGCCGTCGCGCCGACGAGCCCGACGATCCACCAGCCCGCTCGCTTCATCAGCCGTGCCCAGCCAGATGACCGTGCTCCAAGATCCCGTCCACGAACGCGCAGCGAGACACGTCGCGGCCGCCTAGAAGCTACCTCCACCACCACCAGGCGGCGTCTGCGCCGGCTGCTGGGCCGGTGCCGCCGGAGCCGGCGCCGCAGGGGCCGCCGGCGGTGGCCCGCCGGTGTTGTTGTCGAAGCCGAAGGAGGCCGCAGGCGTACCGGTCGGGTTCGCCAGGGTGAAGAGCCCCTTGGTCTCGCCGATGGCGACGAGGCCATCGTTCATGGCCTTGTTCGAGTCACCGAGGCTATAGCCCTGCGCCTTGCCTCCAGGTGCGACGACGTTCATGTAGGCGTTGTTGAAGCTCTGGAGCGACGACGCATCCTTGTAGACGGTGCCCGCGAGCTTGTAATCGTCTGCGAGCGCCGGGTTCGTGTCGTTGTACTTCGTCCCACCGGCGATCATGCCGATGTTGACGCCCAGGATCTTCTTCTCCTCCTGGTTCAGGCTGTACGTCGACACGTACTGGTTCTTGTCGTCGTAGACGTTCACCTTGAAGTGCGAGCCGATCACGCCGACCTTGTGCTGGTAGAACTCGTACCGGACCTTGCCCTGGCCCGCCTCGCCGATCGTGGGCACTTCCTTGGCGAAGCGGTCATTGTTCTTCGCAGCGGTGGCGGCCCGATCGACCCAGTTGCCGGTCTTGGGCTTCTTGTCGCCGGTGTTGTTGTCCTTGCTGTCCGTGCCCTCGGTGTCGGTGCGATTGACCGGATCGTTCGCGCAGTAGGCGAAGCGATTGAGGCCGATCGTGTCCGTGCCATCGATGATCATGTCGGGCGAGGCGAAGGCCGCCAGGACCGGGTCGTAGTAGCGCGCGTGCAGGTACACGAGCCCGGACGCGTCGTGGCGCTGCCCCGTGTAGCCGCGCGACTCGTTGACCGATCCGGAGGTGGAGATCACCTCGCCGAACGGGCGGAACACGCGGCGGTGCACCTCGGCGCCCGCGGCGTCGGTCTCGGCCTGGATGGAACCCTGCTGATCGGTGTGGACGAAGGTCGCCGTCGAACCGTCGAGCCGCGCCACGACCGCCCCCGGGAGCGAGACGTACCGGATCGCCGACCCGCCCACCTGCACCTCGTAGTCGTCGCCCACGTAGTGCCGGGTGACGCCGTTCTCTACCTGCTGGACGCGGGCCCCATCCGCGTCGTAGGTCATCGCGAGGCTCGTGCCGCCGCCGACCACCGTCGCGATGCGGTTGTCACCGTCCCAGGTCAGCGTGCGCGTGGTCCCGCCCGAGACCGACGTGACGTTGCCGCCCGCGTCGTAGGCGTACGTGTTGCCGCCCGCGGTGAGCGGAGCGTGCGGCTTGCTGCCGTAGGTGTAGGCGCCCAGGCGCGAGTTCGAGGTGATGTTGCCGATCGCGCTGTACGCGAGCGTCTGGTTGTACGCGCTGTTCGAGGTGTTCGTGGCGGTGGTCAACCGGTCGAGCTCGTCGAAGGCGTAGGTCCAGCCCTCGCCGACGAACGGGCTCGTGACCCCCGTTATCATGCCCTTGGCGTTGCGCGTGTAAGCGAGGTTCTGGATCGTCGTCGCGCCCTTGGTCGTCGAGATCCCGGTGAGCCAGCCGCGCTGCGGCGAGTAGGTCCGCGTCGAGACCGTGCCGTTGCTGGCCACGGCCGTGACCTGGGTCAGCTTGCCCTCGGCGTTGTAGAGCGCCGCGGTCACGTAGCCCGGGATCGCCCTGGGCCGCCCAGCGCTGTCGTACGTGAGCGGTGAGCCCGGGGTGCCGAGCGTCCCGCCATCCGGGTAGGTCGTCCACAGGAGGCGATCACCAGCGTCGAAGCCGTGCTGGAACGTGTAGGTCGCGCCGTTGATGATCCGGACGTTCCGCACCACGCGGCCGTCGAGGTCCCGGTCGCTCGTCTTGCTGCCCGCAGGATCCGTCATCGTGGTGAGGAAGCCGACGTTGTAGTAGCCGCTACGGACCTCATCGTAGGTCCACGTCACCGTGACCGCCGACCCGGTGCCCGCATTGCTGGTCTTGCTGGTCTTGCGGTCGAGCGCGTCGTAGCCGAAGGTCGTGACCTGGCCCTTGGAGTCGGTCTGGCTCGTCATGCGGCTCGCGCCATCGAACGCGTAGGTCCACATGCCGAGGTCCGGATCGACCATCTGCGTCCGTCGGCCGAGCGAGTCCGTCGTGTACGTGGTGACGTTGCCCGCCGTGTCGGTCGAGCTCAGGAGGTTCTGGCGAGCGTCGTAGGCGTACGTGGTGGTCTTGATCTGGCCGCCGACCGTCTCGTCGTGCCCGGTGCGGTTGCCCGCGGCGTTGACGCGGTCGGTCCTGGCGCGACCGAGCTCGTCGGTCTCGGTCGTCGACCACAGGCCGTAGCTCTTCGACTTGTAGACGCCGTCGGCGTAGGTCTGCCTCGTCACCCGGTCGAGCGCGTCGTAGCTGAACGTCGTCGAGTACGTGGTCGGCTGGGCCTGGCCCGAGACCCAGTAGTACGGGGCCGTCCTCGACGCCTCCTGGTTGCGGGCGTTGTAGGTCGTGTCGACGTAGATGTCGCCCGTGGCCGCGTCCGGTCCCTTGCTCACCGTGCGCCACTTGCGGCCGAGGCCGTCGAAGTAGGTCCGGCTCCACAGCGCGCTTCCGGTGCCGTCCGCGGCCGGCCGGTCCACCTGCTCGTACTGGGTCGCGCCGTTGCCGAGGTTCACCCAGCTGTGGTTCTCGAACCGGCCGCCCGGCTCGGTCTTCGTGGCGATCCGGCACAGCGCGTCGTACGTGAGCGTGGTCGCCTTGCCATTGAGGTTCGTGGTCGTCGTCGGACCGCCGCAGACGGCGTCCCACGTCGCGCTCGTCGTCTGGCCGACCGCATTGGTGTCGCCGGTCCGGAAGAGGTGATACGTGGCGTCGTACGTGTACGTCATCCGGGCGCCGATCTCGTTCTCGTCGGCGGTCACGTTGCCCCAGGCGTCGTACTCCTTCTTCTTCTCGACGAACGAGCTCGGGCTCGACAGCCAGCGCGCCACCTTGGTCGGCAGGCCCGCCGACGGCGCCTGGTTCCACGTCGTCGCGCCGTCGTAGTAGGTCAGCGTCTCCTTGAGCAGCGTCCCGGCAGTGCCGATGCCCTGGTGCACCTTGACGTCGGCCGGCTTGTTCACGACGTAGGCCGTCGTGTTCGGCACGTAGGTCGTGGCCGCGGTGTCCTCGTCGCCGCTCGTGTCGTAGTCGCCGTAGACGGTCTCCTGCGTGACCTCGCCGTACGCGTTGTAGGCGCGGCCCGTGTACTTGCGCTTGCAGTCGGCGCCGGGGCACGCGGTCCCGGCGTTGATGTACGTGTACTCCCAGCTCCCCGTCTGCAGCGACGTCCAGGGCACCGTCGAGCCATTGGTCGTGTAGTCGTACAGGCTCGACGACAGCAGCTGGCCGCTCCCCGTGCGACGGTCGATGCGCTCGGGCTTCGAGGCCGAGCCGTAGTCCTGCTTGAGCCAGCTCTCGGTGTACGGGCACTGCGACTCGCCGGCGATGCAGGGCCGGGTCTCCTTCTCGTAGCGGAAGCCCATGAAGCGCCGCTCCAGGAAGTCGTAGAGGCCGCCGGAGTACGTGTAGCTCGTGGTCCCCGAGTTGCCGCGGCCGTCGGCCACCGTCACCGCCGACACCGTCTGCATGATCGGCGGGTTGTTCGTGTTCGCCCACGCCGAGGAGGGCGTGTAGCCGACCGTCGTCGTGCCGCCCGTGTCGCTGATCGACGACAGGAGATCGGGGAACGAGCCGCCGATCGACCAGATGCGGCGGCCGCGGGCCCCGAGGACCGCCGGGTAGAGCTCGATCATCTCCCCGAGCCCGTCACCGTTGACGTCCGCCGAGAAGTGCATCGAGGCGGTGTCGGCGTTGATGCCGAGGACGTCGGTCGCGCCGAGCGTGAAGCCGCCATTGCTCGTGGACAGCCAGATGCGCCGCGTCCGCTGCGCGAGGTAGAGCTCGATGAAGTCGTCCCGGCTGTCGCCGTTGACGTCCGCCACCACGAAGCGGGTGGAGTCGTCCGCGGGAAGCCCGTAGTCGCTCGACGCCTGGGTGAAGCCGTAGCCGTTCGACAGCCACGCCCTGCGGTAGAAGGCGCCCAGGTACGGGAACAGCTCGAGCATGTCGGTCTTGCCGTCGCCGTTGATGTCGGCCGCCAGGTAGCGGCCGCCCGTGCTGTAGACCATGGAGGTGTCGGTAGCGCCCGACGTGAACCCGGTGCCATTCGAGAGCCAGATGTGCCGGCCCCAGGTCCCGAGGCCCGTGTTGTAGAGCTCGACGAGATCCTGCTTGTTGTCGCCGTTGACGTCCATCGCGAGGAACTGGGACGTCGTGTTGTAGCCAATCCCACCGGCGCTGGACGTCTGCGTGAAGCTGGTCCCGTTCGAGATCCAGGTGACGCGCTGGTACGTCACGCCGCTCTGGTAGAGCTCGACGAAGTCGGTCTTGCCGTCGCCGTTGACGTCCATGGCGAGCTGGCGGGCGTTGAGGCTGAACGGGCTGCTCGTGGCGGTGTCGTTCCCGGAGGTGAAGCCCGTGCCGTTCGACACCCAGACGTGGCGCTTCCAGTTGCCGAGGTTGAGGAAGGGCGGGTAGAGCTCGATGAAGTCGCTCTTGCCGTCTCCATTGACGTCCGCGGCCAGGAAGCGGGTATTGGCGTTCGCGCCGATGTTGCCGAGCCCGCCAACATTGGACGCGGCGCTGAAGCTCGTGCCGTTCGAGATCCAGGCCCTGCGGTAGTACTCGGTGAGGATCGGATAGAGCTCGAGCATGTCGGTCTTGCCGTCGCCGTTGATGTCCATGGCGAGGTAGCGCGAGTTCGCGTTGCCGGGCATGCTCGTGTCGTTGTTCCCCGCGACGAACGACGTGCTGCCGGCCTGGTAGGTCATGCTGATAGCGGGCAGGCTCGTGCCGCCGGTGACCGTCCCCGAGGCATCGACCGTCGCGTCCTTGCCGAACTGCTGCACGCTGCCGAGCAGCGACTTGTTCGTGGAGCCGCTGCTCGTATACGAGAGCTTGTACGCGCGCACGCGGTTGCCGCTCACCTTGACGTCGACGGTCTTGAGGCGCCCCCACTGCGTCGTGAAGCCAGGCGAGCCGAGCGCGCCCCAGTCATTGTCCGGGCGCGTCTCGAAGTAGAACTTCACGGTCGTGCCGTTGTAGGTGATCTGGTCGGGGTACTCCCAGCAGCAGGCGAACTGATTGACGGCCCAGGCGTAGGTGACGGTATTGCCCTTGGTGTCGATGACCTGGGAGAGCCCCCACTTGAAGACCTGGGTGCCGCCCGACACCAGGTAGATCGGCGAGAAGACGCTCCGCGTGCCGTCCTTGGCCGTGATGGTCCAGGTGGCGCTCGTGCCCGAGCCGCTGAGCGCGATGCGCGAGTAGTTCTCGGTCTTCGTCGAGTGCGTCCCGCCGGTCGTGCAGCTCGGGCTCACGCTGCCTCCGGCGCACGGGACGAGCTCCTGGCCATCGAGGAGGTAGATGTCGTTGGCGTCGTACTTCGGCGCGCCGCGGCCGGCGCTCGCCCGCTCGATCCGGCTAGGGCCCGCAAGCGTCCAGCCCGCGCCCATCCAGCCGCCCTGGACCGACGAGTCGTACTTGAGCGAGAGCTTCGGCGCGATGCCGTGGAACGCAGGGACGATGATCTCGACCCGGCTGCTGAACGAGCCCTGCGACGCATCGACGTTCCAGTCCCGCCGCTGCATCACCTCGGCAATCGCGGAGCCGAACCCCAGGGCGAGAAGCGGCGCCGCCAGCAGCAAGCCCGACTTCGCCCTACGCACACGAATCAGCATCGCTTGCCCCCCCTTTGCGGCCTTCACCCGCGCTGTCCAGCGCCGGCGGGCCGCGTCCATGTCAGGAAATCCCCGTATGGTATACAACACGTATCACTCCGGCAGATGAAGGGGAAGAGAAAAATCGCGTTGCCCACGGGCAACGCAGAACACCAACACTGCTTGCCGAGAAGCCTGGGATGGCAAGTAAAAGCAGCCGGTTAGAGTGGTCCATCCCTCGGCACGGCATCTGCTTCTCCGGAGTACATGCGACGACCTCCCGGGACACTCACAGACACATGGTCGGACCGCACCACCGCGGCCCTTGGCCTGGCCCTCCTCGTGGTGGGGGCATGCAATAGCAGCTCGGTTCCGGCGGGCGTCGGGGGCCTCCCTGACGCCGGCGCTCCCAGCAGCAAGTCACCCGACGGTGGACGCAGCGCGACGCCGCCGGATGCATCCCGACCCGCCGACGCCGCATGCAACCTGATGACGTGCGACCGAGCAGGTGCGACCTGCGGCCCGATCGGCGACGGCTGCGGTGGCCTCCTCGACTGCGGTGCGTGCACGGCGCCCGACACCTGCGGGGGCGGCGGGACGCCGAGCCACTGCGGGCACAGCCGCTGCTCGCCGCGCACTTGCGCAGAAGCGGGCGCAGGCTGCGGCCCGGCCGGCGACGGCTGCGGGGGCCTCCTCGACTGTGGCACCTGCTCTTCGCCCCGGACCTGCGGGGGCGGCGGTGTGCCGAGTCAGTGCGGCGGCATCAGCGGGCGCGACGGCGGTGCATGCGTGCAGCGCACCTGCGCAGACGCGGGCGCGAGCTGCGGCCCGGCCGCCGATGGGTGCGGAGGCGTCCTCGACTGCGGCGCGTGCATCGCGCCCGACACGTGCGGAGGAGGCGGCGTGCCGAGCCGCTGCGGCCGCTCGACCTGTACACCGCAGACGTGCGCCACGCTCGGCGCGAGCTGCGGCCCGGTCGCCGATGGCTGCGGCGGCACGCTGGACTGCGGCACCTGCACGCGCATGGGTGAGACCTGCGGCGGCGCGGGCACGCCGAGCGTGTGCGGCAAGCCGTGCGTCGGCCTGTGCCCGCGCCAGGTGACGTGCCCCTTCGGCGGCACCACGCGCCTCTCCGGCATCGTGCGCGCGCCGACTCCGGCGATCTACGGCGCGGCCGATCCGCTGCCGGGCGCGCTGGTCTACGTGCCGAACGCCCCCGTGCTGCCGTTCGCGGACGGCGTGACCTGCGACCGCTGCAGCGCGAACGTGTCGGGCTCGCCCCTCGTGCGCACGACGACGGGCGCCGACGGCCGCTTCACGCTCGACAACGTGCCGGTGGGCGCCAACGTCCCGCTCGTGATCCAGCTCGGCCGCTGGCGCCGCCAGATCATGATCCCGAACGTGGCGGGGTGCCGGGACAACGCGCTCGGCGCGGAGCAGACGCGCCTGCCGCGCACCAAGGCCGAGGGCGACATCCCGCACGTCGCCATGGTGACCGGGGCCGTCGACGCCCTGGAGTGCGTGCTGCTGAAGATCGGCATCGATCGCAGCGAGTTCACGAACCCCGGCGGCAACGGCCGGGTGCACCTGTACCACGCGCCGTACCAGACGACCTGGTCCGAGGTGGGCGGCGGCGCCGTGCTCGACGCGGCAACGCCCGAGGACGATGGCCTTCTGGGCGACGTCGCCCAGCTCGCGGCCTACGACATGGTCGCGCTCGCTTGCGAGGGTGACCAGTTCGCGAAGTCGACGGCCGCGCGCGAGAACCTGCTGGCCTACGCCGACCGCGGCGGCCGAGTGTTCACCACGCACTACGGCTACACGTGGATCTACGAGACGCAGCCCTGGTCGGCGACCGGCCTCTGGGATCCCGATCCGCCCACGCCGACGGGCGGAGTCTCGCACGGGCCGCCCGATCCGCTGCGCGCGCTCATCGACACGACCTTCCCCAAGGGATTGCAGTTCCTGCAATGGCTGACCGGCATCGGCGCCACGTCGACGGCCACGACCGTCGACATCCACGTGCCGCGCAACGACCTCGACGCCGTCAACTCCCCGGCGCAGCGCTGGATCTACACCGCCGCGCCCCGGACCATCCAGCACTCGACGTTCAACACGCCCCTCGGAGCGCCGGCCGCCCAGCAGTGCGGGCGCGTGCTCTTCTCCGACTTCCACGTCACGAGCTCGACGTCACGACACGCCGTCTTCCCCGGCCACTGCAGCACCGCGCCGCTGACGCCGCAGGAGAAGATCCTCGAGTACATGATCTTCGACCTCACCAACTGCGTGACGCCCGACGTGCCGCCGCCCTGCCAGCCGCGCACGTGCGCGCAGGCGAACGCGAGCTGCGGCCCGGTCGGGGACGGCTGCGGGGGCCTGCTGCAGTGCGGGACCTGCACGGCGCCTGCGACCTGCGGTGGAGGGGGTGTGCCCAGCCAGTGCGGGACACCAACCTGCACGCGCCAGACCTGCGCGGCGCAGGGCCTCGCGTGCGGCCCCGCCGGGGACGGCTGCGGCGGCGTGCTCGACTGCGGACCGTGCACGGCGCCCGACACCTGCGGCGGCGGGGGCGTGCCCGGCCAGTGCGGACACACCACGAGCTGCATGCCGCGCACCTGCGCGGCGCAGAGCCTGGAGTGCGGCCCGGCCGGCGACGGCTGCGGCAACCTCCTGCAGTGTGGCGAGTGCCCGCCCGGGCAGACCTGCGGAGCGGTCACGCCCGGACGCTGCGGCACCCGCCCCTGCGTGCCGCGCACCTGCCAGATGGCGGGCGCCGACTGCGGCCTCGTCGGCGACGGCTGCGGTGGCACGATCGACTGTGGGGTCTGCAACCCGCCCGACACGTGCGGCGGCAACGGCTTCGCCAACGTGTGCGGTCGCATCGGATGATCCCAATGGACAGGCTGTTCCGAAACGTGGACGTGGACGTGGTCGTGGACGTGGACGATCTGTGAAGTGCCTGTCGTCGCGATGTCCACGTGAGATCCTGCGGTCCCCGGCCCCCAGCACGGCGTGCACACCGCGCCGAGGTCAGCGGGCGACGCTCGTCGCGTGCGCGCTGGCGGCGGTCGCGGCCGGCTGCACCGGGGGCACCCCGCCAGGGGGCCCGGCGCCGGATGAGGCGGTGGGAGGCACGGGCGGGCGCACCAGCGGGGCAGGCGGCCGTACCGGCGGCACGGGCGGTCTCGCCGGTGGCGCCGCGGACGCCGGCGCGGCCGGACGGGCGGGCCTCGGCCCAGCGGACGCGGGGCCGGGCGGGAGCGCGCCGGGACGCGATGCCGGCCACGATGCCGGGTCAGACGTGTGCCCGATGGCGACCTGCCTCGGTCCGGGAACGTGCGCGTCGGGCCCCGAGGGTCCGCATTGCGTCTGCGACGAGGGCTTCGCGGGGCCGAGTTGCCTCGAGCGCACGGCCGCGTACGGGCGGCGCTTCAAGATCGCGGAGCACCTGGCAGACCCCGACGTGATCGCGCTCGACGACGGGCGCTTTCTGCTGAGCGGCACCGGGTCGGGCGTGTCCTTCGACTTCCTCGAGTCGAGCGACCTCGTCACGTGGAGGCCCGCCGGCTCCTACGATCCGAGCCGCGTCGATCCGTCGTTCGACTACTGCTTCCTGTGGGCCCCCGAGCTCGCCCGGGTCGACGGCAGGCTCCACCTCTACTTCTCGGCGCACCGCGGGCCCAAGGGCGCAACGCGATGTCCGCCACCCTCCGGCTCCGACGTGACCACCTACCGCGCGGTCGCGAACGACGGCACGCTCGCGTTCGGCGCGCCCGAGCCGCTGTTCCAGGGGCAGGGCGGCGCCGCGAGCCGCCCGCAGGCCGGCTGCCCGGCCGGGGGCTGCGGCCTCGCCATCCGGATCGATCCGACGGTGTACGACGGGCGCCTCTACTACGTGTTCTTCGATCGCGGCAACAACATCGGCTCGGTGTCGCTCACGGATCCCTCCGACTTCCGGCTGCACGCGGGCCCGGCGGGCTTCGCCCTCGAGCCCTACGAGGAGAACATCAACGAGGGCCCCGAGTTGCTCGCGCGCGCCGGGCAGGTGTACCTGTTCTTCAGCGCGGCGTTCTTCGACAGCCAGTACGCCACCTACTACGTCGCAGCCGGCTCGCCCGCGGGGCTCTCGCGCAGGCAACCGGTGCAGCGGCTGACGACGCCCGTGCGTCGCGGCGACGGCACGCTCGTCGAGA
This sequence comes from uncultured Myxococcales bacterium, assembly GCA_964593795.1. GTDB lineage: Bacteria > Myxococcota_A > Polyangia > JAHFDS01 > JAHFDS01 > JAHFDS01. Next base: position 40,597 of record CAZQJC010000278.1, read on the forward strand.
CGCACGGCCACAACTCCGTCGTCACGCGCCACGGGGAGACCTTCAACTTCTTCCACGTCGGCGTGTTCGACGCGCAGGGCCGGATGACCCGGCGCGACACCTACCGCCAGCGCATCGCCTGGCACGACGACGGGAGCGCGATCTCGCAGAACGAGGTCGAGGTGTCGTGGAACGGCCTCGGCGCCGGCCGCGTCTACTCGCTCGACGTGGTCCTCCGCGATGGCTCGACCCTCGGGCCGTGCATCTCCGCCGGCCGCATCGGCCAGCGCCTCGGCGCGACGTACACCGGCGTCTGCCCCGACGCGTCCGATCGGCTCGTCCACAAGGCCGAGATCCAGGCCTTCCGGCTCTACACGTCGCTCGGCGGCGGCCCGTTCACGGTGGCCGGCGAGGCGCGCTTCGACGGCTACTCGGACTCCGTCCGGATCGCGGCGAGCGCCCCGTGACCGCGCCGGCAGATGACGGGTCGCGAGTCGGAGACGAGAACGCGGCCGGTCGCCTAGCTCCTCGGCGGTCCCGGCAGAGGCGTGACGCCAGCACCCTGGCCCGCGATCGTGGCGGTCGCGATGCGGAGCATGACCTTGCGCGTGCGCGCGAGCGCCGCGGGAGTGACCTTGCGGCCGTCGTCACAGTCCTCGAGCATGAGGCGCGTGACGCCCTCGAGCGCCAGCACCAGGCCACGCACCACGAGCGGATCCACCTGCACGTCCTCCGTCAGCATGGCCACGATCCGGTCGTGCACCTCCCTGCGTCGCGCGTAGAGCAGCGACTCGTGGTGCTGCGCCTCGGCGCCGAGCACGTCAACGAGCCTGCCGAGATCACGCGCATTCGCGAGGTGGGCGTCGATGCATCGCTCGGCGCGCACGAGCGGGTCGGAGACGCCGCCGATGCCGGTGCGGATCGCCGCGACGAGGCCCTCGGTGCCGATCCGGTAGAGCTCGGCGAGGACCGCCTCCTTGCTGTCGTACAGGCGATAGAACGTCCGGCGCGAGACCTGCGACCTCTTCAGGATCTGCTCGACCGAAGCGGCGCGGGCGCCCACCTCGGAGAACACACCCGCCGCGGCGCCCAGGATGAGCCCGCGCGCCGCGACCTCCCCCAGCTGGATGCCGGGACGGCGCGTCTGCCGAGTCGCAGGTTTTCTCGCCACGCCCGCATCATGGAAAAGATCCTGGCTCCTCGAAAGGTAGACATGCCGTTTCGCCCGAGGCCCTCCTTCTGCCCCGTGGACGCCCCCGAGCCTCCTGGGAGCCGGGGCCGCACCAGCGTTGTCTGCGGGCTACGTGCGCCAGGGTTCGCGGGGGCCGAGCTCCGCGGGAACGCGCGCTTTCGCCGCCGGGAGCCCAGGCACGGTTGCTGCTCTTCTGTCGTCCCGTGCACACCCCACGTCCTGGCCTGATGGCTCGCAAGTTCCTGGCTGTCCTCGTCGCAGCACAGGCGGTGCTCGGCTGCGCCTTCGCGAAGGGATCCCAAGAGGGCGAGGCGATCGAGGGACCCGGCGACGGCGTCGCTCCCTCGCCGGGCCAGGGGAGCGGCGGCGCGCCCGTTCCGGAACCCGCGCGCGACGCGGCGCCCGCCCCCGCCCGCGACGCCGCGCCCGCCCCCGCCCGCGACGCCGC
>CAZQJC010000279.1:0-22303 GCA_964593795.1 uncultured Myxococcales bacterium
CGACGCCGCGGGGGGGGGGGCCCGGTGGGGGGGCGCCTAGGGCGCCCACCGCTTCCGGGCCCCCCGGGGGGGCGGGGGGGCGCGCCCCCCCCGCGGCCGCCTTCCGAGGCGGTCGAGCGCAAGCTAGTGCCGGAGCGCGAACGCCACGCCGATCGAGCCGGCGCACGCGAGGAGCACCAGCACGAGCGTGACCATGCGCATCGCGGACTCGGCGCGCGCGGCCAGGGCCGCGTCGATGCGCGCCCCGAGCTCGTCCCGCACCTTGACGAGGTCCACGCCGCCCGCGCCCTCCGCGCGGAAGCGCTGCAGGGTCAGGCCCTCGACGCGCAGGAGCACGTTCGCGCGGATGCGGCGGCGCAGCCAGCCGTCGTCGCTCGCGGCCTCTCCGAGGAGCGCCGCCACGACGGTGCGCAGCTTCTTCTCGGCGTCCGCGAGCGGGAGCCGCTCGACCGTGCGCGCGAGGGCGCCGCCGCGCTCGCCGGCCGCGGTCGCCTCGGACACCCCGAGGAGCCGCTCGAAGATGAGTCCGAGCGCGCTCGCGCCGAGCTGGCGGCGCCGCAGGCCCTCGAGCACCGCGCGCGCCACCGCGCGCTTGATGGCGAGGACGACGCCGATGACGCAGCACGCGGCCATCGCCACCGCACCCGCGGCCATCCCGCGCAGCGCGCCCGCGGGCCACGCGATCCCGATCGACGCCGCAGCGCACGCGACACCGAGCGCCACCATGCCGAAGGTGGTGAGGAGGAAGGTGCGGAGCGCGGGTCCCGCGAGCTCCGCGACCGCGCCGACGAAGGGTCCGAGGTCCGGCATGTGGCGGAGATCCTCTCACGATTCATGCCGGCGTCCGCATGTGTCCGGCGCCGGCGATCACTCGATCGCGTGCAGCGGCAGCGGCAGCGGCCCCTGCCCGCGCAGCCACGCACGCATCGCCGCGTGGGGATCGCCCCGGCCCGGGGCGGGCGGCGGCGCGCCGAGCGGCTCTCGCTCGCCGAGCGTCCGTCCGACACGCTCGAGCTGCGTGGCGTCGAGGCTCTGCTTGCAGGTGACGTTCACACCACGCATGAGCGCCGGCGTCATGAGGTTCTGGAGCGGCTCCACGTGCTGCAGGCCCAGCGAGTGGCCGATCTCGTGCGCGGTCACGAGGTCGGGCGCGAGCGGGTCGCTCGCGGCGATGTCGCGGCCGATGAAGGCCATCGGCGTGAACGGGCCCGACAGCGGCAGATCGCGCCAGAAGATGGAGTCCTTGGAGTCGGGGACGCGCGAGAGCTCGTCCACCAGCACCGGCGAGATCGCGACGCCCGCCACGGTGCCGCCCGTGGTGAGGCTCGAGAGCTGATCGCGCGTGAGGCTCGGGACGATGACGAGGTTCGTGACCTCGACGCCCTGGCTCCCGTAGGTCGCCGCGAAGCGCAAGAGGCCTTGCAGGACGAAGCTGAACGCCTCGCGCTGCACCATGCGCATCTCCGCCTCGCCGAGCTCCCGCGCGAGGTCGATCGACGGGAAGGTCTTGCCGAGGTGCTCGGCAAGGCGCCCCTCGTCGAGGTCGATCACCCAGTCGAGCGGGATCGCGATCGGCGCGTGCCGCGTGTAGAAGGACACGCCGTAGCGGCGGTAGTAGCGCGCGAGGCCCCGCGTGAAGTCGGAGACGTTGGTCACCGACGGGTGGTGGAAGATGCGCAGCTCGCGGCGCTGGCCGAGGTCGGGCATCGTGCCGTCGCAGACGAGGTCGCCGTACGGCGTGATCGCGAAGAGGTCCGCGAAGCCCTCGGGCGCGGCCGGCTCGCCGGGGAAGCCCTCGGCCTTCGGCAGCGGGCTCACGCCCGACGGCAGCGACACCGGCGCGCCGTCCCCGCCGCACGCGGAGGTGAGGAGGATCACCACGAGGAGCCCACGCCGCCACATCCTTTCCACCCTACAGGACCCACGCCCGCGGCCGCGAGCGTTCCGTCCGGTCCCGGTCGCGCTCCCGAATCGCTTAACATCGCCCCGATGCGCCTCCTCCTCGCCGCCATCCTCGTCGCGTCGCTCGGCTGCTCCGCCACGCCGCAGGGCGGCTCCCCCGAAGGCGGCGTCGCCGGCAGCGGCGGCGCGGGGGGTCCCGGTCGCGACGGCCCCGGTCAGACCGCGGGCGCGGGCGGTGGTGGCGCGGGCCAGGCGGGCGGCGCGGGCGCAGCGGGGCGCGCCGACGGCGGCGCGGGCGACAGCGGGCGCACGGGCTGCGGCGACGGCATCCTGCAGGGCAGCGAGGCGTGCGACGACGGCAACAACACGGCGGGCGACGGCTGCGCCGCCGATTGCCGCACCATCGAGCGCGATCACGCCTGCCCGACGCCCGGCATGCCGTGCGTGAGCACCGTCGTGTGCGGAGACGGGCGCATCTCGGGCGAGGAGACCTGCGACGACGGCAACGCGCGCGCGGGCGACGGCTGCGGCGCCGACTGCCGCCGCGAGCCCGGCTTTTCGTGCCCTGCGCCCGGCCAGCGCTGCACCGCCGCGCGCTGCGGCGACGGCATCATCGCGGGCGCCGAGGAGTGCGAGGACGGCAACGCCGCCGGCGGCGACGGCTGCTCGGCGATGTGCCGGCTCGAGCCCGGCTTTTCGTGCCCGACGCCCGGCCAGCCGTGTCGCGCGACGACGTGCGGCGACGCGATGCGCGAGGGCAGCGAGCCGTGCGACGACGGAAACCAGGTGGTCGGCGACGGCTGCAACCCGTTCTGCGAGGTCGAGCCGACGTGCGGCGCGATGGGCTGCAGCTCGCGCTGCGGCGACGGCATGCTGCTTCCGGGCGACAACGAGCAGTGCGACGACGGCAACACGCGCGCGGGGGACGGCTGCTCGCCGACGTGCATGGTCGAGCCAGGGTTCATGTGCACGAGCATGGGCGGCGCGCCGGCGGCGACGATCGAGGTGCCGATCACGTACCGCGACTTCATCGCGCGCCCCGCGGGCGGCGGCACGCGACACCCGGACTTCGAGGTCTTCACCGGCACCGATCCGACGACGGGCCTCGTCGCCGCGGCGCTCGGCGCGGACAGAAAGCCGGTCTACACCGGCATCTGCGGCGCGACGACGACGCTGCCTTCGGCCGCGTGCCCGTTCGGCCAGGAGACGACGACGGCCGCCAACTTCGACCAGTGGTACCGCGACACCGCGGGCGTGAACCTGTCCTTCGTGCGCCGGCTGACGCTCGCGCGCCAGGCGGACGGCTCGTACTACTTCCCCGACGCGGCGTTCTTCCCGCTCGACAACCTCGGCTGGGTGGCGATGGGGCGCGACACGCCGTCGATGGGCCACAACTTCGGCTTCACGAGCGAGGTGCGCTCGTGGTTCGAGTTCCGGGGCGGCGAGGAGCTGCGCTTCTCCGGCGATGACGACGTCTGGATCTTCGTGCACGGGCAGCTCGTGGTGGACCTCGGGGGCCTGCACCCGTCGCGCGCGGGCAGCGTGACGCTCGACACCGCGCGGGCGACGCAGCTCGGCCTGCAGATGGGGCGCGTCTACGAGATCGCGCTCTTCCACGCGGAGCGGCGCACCGATCAGTCGAACTTCAACCTGACGCTCAAGGGCTTCGGCGGCGCGAGGAGCGCGTGCACCACGCGCTGCGGCGACGGCGTCGTGGCCGGCGACGAGACGTGCGACGACGGCCGCAACGACGGCAGCTACGGCTCGTGCACGGCGGACTGCCAGCGCGGGCCGCGCTGCGGCGACGGCACGGTGCAGATGCCGCAGGAGACGTGCGACGACGGCACGAACCTGACCACCTACAGCCGCGATGGCGCGGGCTGCGCGCCGGGGTGCCGCGCGCCGGCCACGTGCGGCGACGGCATGGTGGACAGCCTGTTCGGCGAGCAGTGCGACGACGGCCGCGCGCAGAACACGGGCGGCTACGGCAAGTGCAAGGCCGACTGCTCGCTCGGGCCGCGCTGCGGCGACGGCGTCCGCCAGGCCGACGACGGCGAGGCGTGCGACGACGGCAACCAGGTGAACGGCGACGGCTGCTCGGCCGACTGCCGCGAGGGCGTGGGCATCGCGCCCGCGCCGTGGAACGCACCGCCCGCTCCGTGGCGCTAGGCGGCGCTCTACACATCCGCCGATGCGAATCTGAATCCGTTGCGGTGACGGGCAGCCTCGGAAACGACGAAATAGAACAATAGAACAACAGGCAGCACGGAACACGGAGCGGCGGACGAGATCGGTCGCCTGCGCCTGGCGGGACCGGCAGGGTCATCATTTGCCGAGTCGTGTCGCCGATGCGGGCGACCTCAGGCGTTCGGCTTCCATGTTGCTCTGTTGTTCTATTGTTCTATTTCGTCGTTCGCTCTTCCGGCTCGAGCCCCTCCCACGCGCGTCCCAGGCGCGGGTCCGCTATGCTCGGGGAGTGCGCTGCGCGGGGTGTGGCGGGGAGCTCGAGGCGCGCTTCGTGTTCTGCCCGAGCTGCGGGGCCAGGGCCGCGGCGTCGTCGGCCGTGGCGGCGGGCGAGCGCCGGGTGGTTTCCGTCGTGTTCGCGGACGTCGTGGGCTTCACGCGCCTGCTCGAGGAGCGCGATCCCGAGGTCGTGACCGACGCCATGAGCCGGCTCTTCGACCGCATGGGCGCGGTCGTCGCGCGCTACGGCGGCTCGGTCGACAAGCTGATCGGCGACGCCGCGATGATGGTCTTCGGGGCCCCCGCCGCGCACGAGGACGATCCCGAGCGCGCGGTCCTGACCGCCCTCGAGTGCGTCGCCCTCATGCCGGCGCTCGACGCCGAGCTCGCGGCGCTGCACGGCGCGCGCCTCGGGCTCGAGCTCCACGTCGGCGTGGCGACCGGCCTCGTCGTGGCCGGCGTGGTCGGCCGCGCCGCGGGCGGCGGCTACACGGTCATGGGCGACGCCGTCAACGTGGCCGCGCGCCTCGTCGAGCTCGCGGGGCCCGGCGAGGTCCTCGTCGCCGACGAGACGGCGAGGCTCGCCCGCGGGCGCGTGCGCACGCAGCTCCTCGGGGAGCAGACCGTCAAGGGGCGGAGCGGCCCGGTGCGCGTGCACCGCGTCACCGGCGCGAGGCAGACCATCGGAGAGGCGCGGGGCCTCTTGCACCTCGCGAGCGCGCTCGTGGGGCGGGACCTCGAGCTCGCGACGCTCGACGACGCGCTCGGCGTCCTCGCGCGCGGCGCCGGCGCCCGCGTGTGGCTCGAGGGGCCGCCCGGCGTCGGCAAGTCGCGCCTCTTCCGCGAGTGCGTGCAGCGGCTCGACGATCGCGGCGGCGCGCGCGTGCTCGTCGGGCGCTCGGCGTCCTACGGCCAGCAGGTGCCGTACCTGCCATGGCGGCCGGTGGTGCGCCGCCTCCTCGAGGCCGGGCGGGACGCGGAGCTGCCGGCGCGCGCGCGCGAGGTGCTCGAGGGGCTCGCCGGCTGGAGCGAGGACGACGCGAGCCCGGCGCAGGCGGCGGGTCGCCGGGACGCGCTCGAGCAGGGCCTCGCGGCGCTCGTCGCGCACGTCGCCGTGGCGCAGCCGCTCGTCCTTTGCATCGACGACCTGCACTGGGCCGACGCCCCGTCGCTGGCGCTCTTCGCCGCGCTCGGCCCGCTCGCGGAGCGCGTGCCCCTCGCGCTCGTCGGCATCAGCCGTCACGCGCAGGAGCTGACGGACGCCGCGCTCCTCGGCCCCGGCACGCTGCGCCTGCAGCTCGCGCCGCTCGGCCCCGCCGCCACGCGCAGCCTCGTCGAGCGCTTGCTCGCCGACGTGGCCGGCACCGACGAGCGCCTCATCGCGGAGGTGGCCGCGCGCTGCGAGGGCATCCCGCTCTACGCCGAGGAGATCCTGCGCCACTGGATCGAGGCGGGGGTGCTGCAGCCCGAGCTCGGCGGCTGGCGCCTCGCCCCCGACCGGGCGCGCACGCTGGCGCTGCCGACCTCGCTGCAGGCGCTCCTGTCCGCGCGCGTGGACCGCCTGCCCACGCCCGAGCGGGCGCGCCTCGAGGTCGCGAGCCTGCTCGGCCGCGAGTTCGACCCTGCGCTCGTGGACCTGCTCGTCGCCGTGGAGGGCGGGGACGCGTGGGCCCGGCTCGAGGCGCGCGGCGATCTCGTCGCCACCGGCGCGCGCCTGCGCTTCGGCAATGCCCTGCTGCAGGAGGCGCTCGCGGCGAGCCTGCTGCGCTCGCGCCGGCAGGCCATCCACCTGCACGCCGCGGAGACCCTGCTCCGACAAGGCGCGGCCGCGCACGTGCTCGCCCACCACTTCGACGAGGCCGGCCGGCCCGCGGAGGCGGCGCCGCACTGGCTCGTCGCCGCGCGGCAAGCGGCCGCGCTCTACGCGAACGACGAGGCGCTCGAGCTCTACGCGCGCGTCCTGCGCACCCGGCCGCCGCCCGCGCTCGCCGTCGCCGCGCTGTGCGGGCGGGGCACCCTGCTCGGCGTGCGCGGCCAGCTCGCCGAAGCCGCCGCCGAGCTCGACCGCGCGATCGCGCTCTGCCAGCAGCTCGGCGACGACAGCGCGCTCGCCGACGCGCTCTCGCGCGCCGCTTACGTCGCCTACGTCAGCGGCGACGGCCCCGGGATCCTCACCCGTGCGGAGGCCGCCATGCGCGCCGCCGAGCGCTCCGGCGAGGTGCGCCCGCGCATCGCGGCGCTGCGGCAGCTCGGCATCGCGCACGAGTTCGCGGGGCGCTTCGCGGCCGCCGAGTCCGTCTACCAGACCCTGCTCGCCCTCGATCCCGCGCGCGGCGACGAGGCCTCGGCGGGTGCGCTCAACTCCCTCGGGGAGATCGCGCGGGCGCAGGGGAAGTTCGCGGAGGCGACGTTCCTCTACCGTCAGTGCGGCGTGGTCGCCGAGGCCCTGGGCCTCCTCCGGACCACGCTCGTCGCGCGCGCGAACCTGGGCGCGGCCCTGGCCGAGTCGGGCGAGCCCGCCGAGGCGCTCACCGTGCTCGACGACGCCGCGCGGGAGCTGGCGCGCCGCGGCTACCACGCCTTTCACGCGGAGAACCGCTACTACCACGCGCTCGCGTCCCTCGCGCTCGGCGACGCGGACGGCGCGTGCCGGGACGCCGAGGAGGCCCGCCGCGCGGCCGAGCAGAACGGCGAGGCGGAGATGCTGGGCCTGTGCCTGCGCCTCGAGGCGCGCCTGTGCGAGGCGGGCGTGCGCACCGGCGACGCCGAGCGGTGCCTCGAGGAGAGCATCGAGACCTTCGCGCGCATCGGAAAGCCGGGAGAGGAGGCGAGGAGCCGCGCCGCGCTCGCCGGGTGGCTCTTCCGTCGCGGCCGGGCGGACGCGGCCCGCGTGGAGGCCGGGCGGGCGCGGCCGGTGCTGCTCGCGATGGGCCGCGCGGACCTCGCGGGCGCGCTCGACGCGATCGGCTGACCCGGCGCGGCCAGGTAGGATGGCGAGGCCGCCGTGGACGACGACTCCGAGACGCCTCCCTCGCTGCGTGGCCTCGCCGGGCTCGCGCTCGTGTACGGCGTCGCGCTCGGCGGGCTCTTCGCCCTCCTGCCCTGGAAGACGCCGTGGCTGAACGCGATCGGCGTCGCCTACGGCGCGCTCTACGTGGTCGCCGCGCCGGGGCTCTGGCTCCGCGCCGCCTTCGGCCGCGCCCTCGCGCGCTGGGCCGCGATCGCGGGCCTCGTCCTCGGCGCGCTGTGCCTCGGCGGGATCGCCGCGTCGCTCGGGCACCTCCGCGGCACGTTCGGTGCGCTCGGCGTGGCGCCGGCCGTGATCGTGGGGCTCGCGACGCTCACGGTGCTCCAGGCGTTCGCGCTCGTACCAGTGCTCGTGCTCCGCACGCTCCGGCGAGGCGGCGCGCGGCGCCGGGGGGCGGCGCTCCTCGGCCTCGCCGTCATCGCGATCGGCGCGGGCGCACAGGCGCGCGTGGAGCTCCACCCGCTGCCGGCATTGCCGGAGCCCTCACGCACCGCCGCCGTCACGGCCGTCCGCGCCGCGCTCGGGGGCCCGCCCGGGGACGCGCGCGCGCTCGCAGGCGTCCCGCTGGGCGCGGGGCCGCTCTTCGTCACGCTCTGGAGCGGCGGCAAGGCCGTGGCGCGCGTGGCGGTGGGAGGGCGCGACCTCGCCGAGGCCGCCCGCGACGCGGGCCGCGCGCTGGCGGCGCAGCTCGAGGGGCGAGCACCGACCGGCGTGCTGCGCTTCGACCGCGTCGTCGCCTCCGCGCCCGTGACGCCCTGGCTGCTCGCGCTCTCGGTCGTGCCGGGCCTCGACGGCGTGGCCGCGGCCGGCGATCCCGCGCGCGCGGTGCTGCCCGACGACCTCCTCGCTGCCGGCGCGCTCGCCGATTCGCCCGTCATCCCGGGCTACGGCGAGCTGCTCTTCGGCGTCGCTCCGGCCGCGCTCGCGGCCATCGGCCCGCCCCCGTGGGTGCGCCTGCGCGTCGAGTCCTGGCTCGAGCAAGGCGCGGGTGCGGTGACTGTCTCCCGCGGCAACGCCCCCGGCCCGGCGCCCTCGCTCGCGGCCTTCGAGCGGGCGGCGATCGCGGCCGGCGACCACCTGCTCGGGCTGCAGGCGCCCGACGGTCGCTTCGCCTACCGGTACCTGCCACAGACGGACACCTTCGCGCCGGGCGAGAGCCTGGCCCGCCAGGCCGGCAGCGCCTATGGCCTGGCGCTGCTCGCGCGGCACACCGGGCAGGCCCGCTTCCAGGCCGGCGCGCGGCGCTCGCTCGCGTACCTGCTCGGCAGGCTCACCGCGCCCTGCGGCGCCGAGGGGCGCGCGTGCCTGGCCCTGGCCGACCGCGCGGACGTGTGCACGAACTCCCTGCTCGTCATCGCCTCGCTCGAGGCGCGCCGGGGTGACGGCGACCGCGGCCGGGACGACCTCGTACGCCGCATCGTCGCGTTCCTCACGTCGCTGCAGCGCCCGGACGGCGACTTCCACCACGTCTTCGCCCCGGCCAGCGGCGTCGTGCCCGGCCCGCGCCGCCAGTTCTGCACCGAGGAGGCCTCGCTCGCGCTCCTGCTCGCGCACGAGGCGTTCGGCGAGCCCGCGCTGCTCACGGCGGCCGAGCGCGCGCTCGACTACGCCACCGTCACGAAGTACGACTTCTTCCTCGGGTGGTTCACGTTCGGGGCGGACTCCTGGACGTGCATCGCCGCCGACGAGGCCTTCGGGCGCCTCTCCCACGCGCGCTACGTCGACTTCTGCCTCGGCTACGCGGCGTTCCTCGGGCGCCTGCAGTACCGGCCCGGCGAGGCCCCCGCCGACTTCACCGGTCACTACGGCCTCGGGAGCCTCCTCGTCCCCTCGGCCGGGCCCACGGCCACCGCGGCCGAGACCCTCGCGTCGACGCTCTCGCTCGCGCGCAAGCAGGGCCGGCCGGCCGCCGCCGTGCGGGACCAGCTCGCCGCCGCGCTCGCCGCGCTCCTGCGCGATCAGCTCCGCGCCGACAACACGTGGATGTTCCCCGTGCCCGCGCGTCTCGTCGGCGGGTTCCGCCGCTCGCTGGTCGAGCCCGAGCTCCGCATCGACTTCGCGCAGCACGCGCTCTCGGGCCTCGTGCGCGGCGGCGCGCTCCTCGCGCGGGAGTGAAGCGCCACACCTGTTCGCGCCCCGCGCCGTCGTGGTAAGCGAGGGCGTGCACTCCTTGGCTGCACGCTGGGCCCAGCGCGCGGGCGTCCCCGCGGCGATCGCGCTCGGCGTCGTGCTCCTCCTGCGGGCCGCGCACCCGCACTACCCCATCGGCAAGTGGCTCTTCTGGCGCTACCTCCTCGCGGCGTCGCTCGCCCTCGTGTTCGGGGCGTCGTCGCTGCTCGCGGGCCACGCGATCGTGCGCGCCGTGATGCGCCGCGCCTTGCCGCTCCGCGAGCACCTCGTGGTCTCGTTCGCCCTCGGCGTCGCCGCCTTCGGCCTCGGCACCTTCGCCGCGGGCCTGCTCGGCCTCTACGGCCCGGCGTTCTTCGCCCTCTTCCCGATCGCCCTTGCCGCCCCCGGTGCCCGCTCCGCGCTCGCGCTCGCCCGCCGCGCCCTGCCGAAGCTCCGCGCCGCGCGACGGCGCGCGGGCCCGACGCCCGCCTGGCTCACGGGCATCTGGGTCCTCGCGACGATCGGCTTCCTCCTCGTCTACCTGCCCACGCTCGTGCCGGCGAACATCGCCTACGACGCGCGCTGGTACCACCTGCCGATCGCCGAGCAGTACGCCGCCGCGGGCCGCGTCGTGCGCTTCGGCGAGGGCTGGACGCTCGGCGCCTTCCCGCAGCTCGCGTCGTACCTCTACACGTGGGCGTTCCAGCTCCCCGGGGTGCGCGCGTTCGATCACGTCGAGCTCGCCGCGCACCTCGAGGTCGTGTGCTTCCTCGGCACCCTGCCCTCGATCCCCGTCCTCGCGCGGCGCCTCCTGCCCGGCGTGCGCGCGCGCGGCGCGTGGGCGGTCCTCTTCCTCTTCCCGGGCATCTACCTCTACGACTCGAACCTCGCGACGGGCGCGGACCACGTGCTCGCGCTCTTCGCGGCGCCGATCTGGATCCTGCTGCTGCGCGCCTGGCGCGATCTCGAGGCGCGCGCCTCGGCGCTCTTCGCGCTGGCCGCGGCCGGCGCCTTCCTCACCAAGTACACGGGCACGCTGCTCGTCGCGCCCGCGGTGCTCGCCTTCGGCGTCCGCGCGCTCGTGCTGCTGGTGCGCCGGCGGACGCTGCGCGGGCCGCTCGTCGCGCTCGGCACGTTCGTCGCCGCCACCGCGCCGCACTGGCTCAAGAACGCGGTCTTCTACGGGGACCCCTTCTATCCCCTGTCGAACGGCGTCCTGCACACGCTGCGGCCGTGGTCCGCGACCGCGCAGGCGCACTACGAGGGCTTCGCGCTGACCGTCCTCGCGCGGGCCGCGCCGGGCTGGGAGGGCTGGAAGGAGACGCTGCGCACCGGCGCCACGTTCGCCTTCGAGCCGCACGACTGGTGGTACATGCACGGGCAGGTCCCGGTCTTCGGGTTCCTGTTCACGCTCCTCGTGCTGCCGCTGCCCTTCCTCGGCAAGCGCGCGCGCCTGTGGGGCATCGCGATCGCGGTGGAGCTCGCGGTGATGCTCTGGTTCCGCACGCACCACTTCGACCGCTACCTGCAGGCGCTCGTGCCGTGGATGGCCGCCTTCGTCGCCGTGGTGCTCGCGCTGTGCTGGCGCGCAGGCGCCGTCGCGCGCGCCGCGGTGGTGGGACTCGTGGCCCTGCAGATCGCCTGGGGCGGAGACGTGCCCTTCATGCCGCACGCGATGTTCGGCGGCCCCGCGCTGCGCAAGATCGCCGACCACCTCGCGACCGGCTACCAGAAGAACTACGACGACCGGCTCTACGTCAGCGACCTCGAGCCCGTGTCGGCCGCGCTGCCGAAGGACGCCGTGGTGCTCCTGCACGACCTCCACCTGCAGCTCGGCCTCGGCCGGCGCACGGTCAACGACTGGTCCGTCTACGAGGGCGGCCTCGACTACGCCCGGCTCGCCACGCCGCGCGGCGTCTACGAGGCCCTCCGCGCGCTCGGCGTCACGCACGTCCTCTGGATCCCGGGCACGTACAAGCTCGACAACGACAGCCTGGCGGGCGTGATCTCCTTCTGGCGCTTCGTGCACCTGCACACGCTCGAGCGGCGCGCGATCGGCGGACACACCTTCGCGCGCCTGCCGCCTGGGCCCCCGCCCGCGGAGGCACCGCCCAAGGTCGCCTACCTCGGCTGCGGCCAGGGCGGCCGGGCGTCGGGCCTGTACGAGCTCGCCGACCTGACGAGCCTCTACACGCAGCCCAAGGCCCCGCCGCGCGAGCCCGAGCCGACGCCGCCCGACGCGCTCGTCGATCGCGTCGACGTGGTCGTGGTGGAGGACTGCCGGCCCGCTCCGCCGATGCTCGCGCAGCGCTTCACCCAGGTGTTCAAGCGCGACAAGGCGACGATCTTCCTGCGCGCGACGCCGGGCGCGCTGCCGGCCGCGCCCGCGAAGCTGCCCGGGGCGCCTCCGCTGCCGCCGGGCAAGCAGCCGGTCGCGCCGCTCGCCCCCGTGGGCCGGAAGTAGCCTATCCTTGAGCATGTCCTCTGCGGCGCATGGCGTGCCCAAGGCGACGGCGGCAGATCTCGCAGCGCTGCCCACCCGTATGCGCGCCGAGGTGATCGACGGCGTCGTCAGCGAGCGCGCCGCGCCCTCGGCAGAGCACGGTGACGCCCAGGCGGGTCTGACCGCCTTCCTGCGCCCTCGCTTCCACCGCGGCGGCGACGGACCCACGAGCGGCTGGTGGATCCTCACCGAGGTCGAGGTGGAGCTCGAGGCCCACCAGGTCTACGTGCCCGACGTGGTCGGCTGGCGCCGCGCGCGGGTGCCGGGGCGCCCGAGCGGCCGTCCCGTCCGCATCCGGCCCGACTGGGTTTGCGAGGTGCTCTCGCCGTCGAACGCGCAGGACGACCTCGTGACCAAGCTGCGCAGCTATCAGCGCAGCCAGGTAGCGCACTACTGGATCGTGGACCCGGCCAGCGCCGTCCTCATGGTCTACCGCTGGACCGAAGCCGGCTACACGCTCGCGCTGACCGCCCGGCGCGACGAGCGCGTGTTCGCCGAGCCGTTCGAGGCGGCGGAGCTGCAGGTCGGCCTCCTGTTCGGCGACGATCCCGAGTAGCCGAGCGCAGGCGCCGACGCCGCAGCGCGCCGTGGATCGCAAGCTATGCGTTGCTGTTCAGGCGGTGCTTGCAGACGCCGCCTACGTAGGTCGCCACCGCGCGCCCCGTGAGCGCGCGGCCCGAAAACGGCGTGTTCTTCGACTTCGACAGCATGCGCGCGGGATCGACGGTCCAGCGCAGCGCGGGGTCGAGGACCGCGACGTCGCCCGGCGCGCCGACGGCCAGCGTCCCGGCCGAGAGCCCGAGCGCGCGCGCGGGGCCGGCCGTCATGCGGCAGATCGCGTCGGGCAGCGAGAGCACGCCCGCGGAGACGAGCTCGAGCACCAGGGACAGCGACGTCTCGAGCCCCGTCATGCCGAACGCCGCGAGGTCGAACTCGACGTCCTTCTCGACCACCGAGTGCGGCGCGTGGTCGGTCGCCACCGCGTCGATCGTCCCGTCGGCCAGGCCCTCGCGCACGGCCGCGACGTCGTCCTTGCCGCGCAGCGGCGGCGCGCACTTGCACGCGGTGTCGTAGAGCGCGCACGCCGAGTCGTCGAGCGACAGGTGGTGCGGCGTGACCTCCGCCGTCACCGCGAGCCCGCGCCGCTTGCCCTCGCGCACGAGCTCGACCGATCGCCGCGTCGAGATGTGCGCGACGTGATAGCGCCCGCCCACCAGCTCGAGGAGCTGCAGGTCGCGCGCGACGATGACCGACTCCGCGACCCACGGCTGACCGCGAAGGCCCAGCGACGTCGCGACCGGCCCCTCGTTCATGGGGTTTCGGCCCGACAGGTCGTGGTCCTCGCAGTGCTGGACCACCGGCAGCCCGAACGTGCGCGCGTACTCCATCGCGCGCCGCATCAGGCCCGCGTTCATCACGCACTGGCCGTCGTCCGACACCGCGACCGCGCCGGCGTCCTGCATGTCGGCCATGTCCGCGAGCTCCTGCCCCGCGAGGCCCTTGGTCAGGGCGCCGATGGGCCGGATGCGCACGCCGTCCATCTCGCGCGCCCGCCGCACGATGAGCTCGGTGACGGTGCGGTTGTCGTTCGTCGGCTTCGTATTCGGCATGGCGCATACGGTGGAGAAGCCCCCCGCGAGCGCCGAGCGCGAGCCCGAGCCGAGGTCCTCCTTGTACTCCTCGCCCGGCTCGCGGAAGTGCACGTGGATGTCCACGAGGCCCGGCACCACGAGCAGGCCCTTGCAGTCGTGGACCTCGGCGCCGGCGGGGGCCGAAAGGCCCGGGCCGACGGCGGCGACGCGCCCGTCCGCGAGGAGCACGTCCGCGAGCTGATCGAAGACCTGACCAGGCGCCGGGTGGTGGATCACCCGCCCGCCACGAAGGAGCACGCTTGCCGGCATCGGCCGGGAGACTACCTCTTCTTGCCGCCCCGGCCCAGGTGAGCGAGGACGCGGTCCGCGAACGCGAGCTCCTTCTTCTGGAGCTTGCCGGTCGCGTCGTTCGTGGGCTCCCTTGCGATCACGGCGCGCGCCTTGACCACGATCTCCTTGGCGCGGCCCCGGTCCTGCCGCGTGTCCCAGAGCGCCCAGCCGTAGAGGATGTCGCCCACGGCGCGATCGGTGGGCTCGAGCGCGGGCTGCTTGATGGAGCGCGCCCGCTCGAGGAGCGGCATCGCCTCCTTGGCCCGCCCGAGCTCGAGGAGCGCGTGCGCGAGCCCGCGCAGGCCCACCGGCTGGTACGGGTGCGCCGGCGGCAGCGCCTTCTCCCAGATCGCCAGCGCCCGCCGGTAGCGCTTCTCCGACTCGTCCCAGCGGCGGCGGTGATCGGCCAGCAGGCCGAGGTTGCTCTCGACCACGCCGACCTGCGCGTGCTCCGGGCCGAGGCGCGCGACGCGGATCGAAAGGCCCCGCTCGAGCACCGGCTCGGCCTCGGCGTAGCGCTCCTGCCGCACGTAGAAGAGGCCGAGGTTGTTGAGCGGGTAGGCGAGGTTCGCGTGCTCCTTGCCGAGCGACCCCTCCCACGCCTCGATGGCGCCGCGGTAGGCGGCCTCGGCGGCGTCGATCTTGCCCTGCTCCTCGTAGATCATGCCGCGGTTCGACAGCAGCATCGCGATGCGCGGGTGCTCGGGTCCGAGGGCCTTTTCGAAGATCTCCCGCGCGCGCTCGTTGTGCCGCTCGGACGTCGCGTCGTCGTCGAGCGAGTGCTCGACGTTCGAGAGCACGTTGTAGGCCTCGCCGAGCGCCACGGCGTCCGGCGGCTGCGTCACCTCGAGCGCCGCGACGGCGCGCCGCGCGGCGTCCTTGGCGTCGGCGAAGCGCTGGTCGGCGAAGAGCGCCGTTGCGAGCGAGTACTCGAGCCGCGCCTCCTCGCGCGGCGGGCGGCCGAGGCGCTCGAGCAGCGCGCGCGCCCGGCGCTCCCAGAAGATCGCGTCGGCCCGGCGCCCCTTCTGCTGCTGCAGCGCATAGACGAGCTGCGTCGCGGCCCCGAAGAGCGTCCGGTCCGCCCGCGAGGACTCCGCGAGCAGGCTCGCCTCGACGAGCGTGTCGATGGCCTCGGCGAGCTTGCCCTTCTGCTGCTGGATGACGGCCCGGTGCACCATCGCCTCCGCCTCGAGGGGCTGGTACTTGACCGCCCGCGCCTCCGCGATGACGCGCTCGATGAGGACGGACTCGGCGTCGAAGCGGTTCGCCTTCTCGAGCACGTCGGCCTCGGACAGCCAGTCCCGCGCGGCGCGCAGGCGGTCCCGGTCCGCGGGGACGCTCGGCAGCGGCACGGGCGCGCGCAGCGACTGCACGTCGGCGCAGTCCGCGACGGGCGCCGGCGAGGCCGCGATCTTCCGCGCCTGGGGCGCGAGCTCCTCGCTGGCCTCCGCGAGCAGCTTGCCCGCGGCGCGGAGCTGGCCGAGCCGCGCGTCGAGGCAGCTCATGCGCAGCTCGAGCAGCTCGGCGGACTGCTCGTGGCGCACGCTCGTCGCCACGCACGCCTCCTCGCGCATCTGCTTCCACGCGCCGGCGTAGGCGTCGAGCTCCGCGATCACGTCGCGCGCGTTGCGCTGCGAGAAGGGCCGCGCGCCCGTCGCGAGCGCCTTCTCGACGGCCTTGCGCACGCCGTCGTCCCACACCCCGGCGAGGTGACGCTCGGCGCCGCGACAGGTCCGCAGCGGATCGCGCAGGAAGAGCCCCACGGCCACGAGGCCGATCACGCCCACCGCCGCGAGCGCGGCGATCCACACGCGGCGGCGCACCGGTGGCGGGGAGAGCGCCGCGAGGAGCTCGTCCATCGAGGGAAAGCGCAGGGACGGCGAGCGATCGAGCGCGCGCACGAGCAGGGCCCACAGCCACGGCGGCGCCGACGACCCGGCCGGCGGCTCGCGCAGCGGCGACGCGAGCACGTCCCTTGCGACCTCGCCCGGCTCCCCGGCGCGGTGGTACGGGTGCTGGCCGAAGAGCGCCTGGTAGAGCACCACGGCGAAGGCGAACTGGTCCGCGCGCCCGTCCACCGCCTCGCCGCGCCACTGCTCGGGCGCCATGTACAGCGGCGTGCCGACCACGATGCCCGCGGTCGTGATGGTGGCCGGCGAGCGCACGATCGGCAGGGCCGACACGGGCGGCCCCGTGATGTCGAGCTCCGAGCTCGGCAGCCGCGCCAGGCCGAAGTCCAGCACGCGCACCCGCCCGTCCTTGCCGAGGAGGACATTCGTCGGCTTGAAGTCGCGGTGCACGAGGCCCACCGCGTGCGCGGCCGCGAGGCCCCGCCCCGCCTGCCGCAGCACCTCGAGCACCTCGTGCAGGGACCGCCGCTGCTGCAGCCACTGCTCGAGCGTCGGCCCCTCGACGAGCTCCATCGCGACGAAGACCTCGTCACCGAGCGTCCCGACGTCGTGGACCGCGATCACGTTCGGGTGCGCGAGCCGCGCCATCGCCTGCGCCTCGCGCAGAAGGCGCATCCGTCCGACCGTCGCGCCCTCGCTCTCCGAGCCCTGCGCGTGGATGACCTTGAGCGCGACCTTGCGATCGAGCTCCGGGTCCCAGGCCTTGTAGACGACGCCCATCCCGCCCGCGCCGAGCCGATCGAGGATGACGTAGCGCCCGACCGCCGAGCCCCGCTCGAGCCCCGCCGCGAGGGGCGGCCCCTCGATCCCCGGCGCCGTCCGCTCGAGCATCGCCGAGACCGCGCTCGGCGGGTCCCCGGGCAACGTCGTCTCGAGCGACGCCGCGCCGCCCCGCGTGCCGCCCCCGAACGGAGCCGTGGTCTTCGGGTCCGCCATCCTCGCCCTGCCCCTTCTACTACCTGCAGAACTTCCAGGCGCACGCGCCGCACGACAGCAGGGCCCCGAGGAGCACTCCTGCGATCCTCATCGCGACATCGTAGCCGATCCCGAAAAACCCGGTTGATCCCCGGCCAGCCTCCACTACGATGCGCGCGTGGCTCGACGCACGCCCCTCTTCGACGCCCACGTGGCGCTCGGCGCCCGCATGGTCGACTTCGCCGGCTGGGACATGCCGGTCCAGTACTCGGGCATCCTCGACGAGCACAAGACCGTCCGCAGCGCGGTGGGCCTGTTCGACGTCTCGCACATGGGCGAGGTCCGCCTGCGCGGCCCGCGCGCCCTCGAGGCGATCCAGCAGATCGTGACGAATGACGTGGCGCGCCTCGCGGACGGCCACGCGCTCTACACGGTGATGTGCCGCGCGTCCGGCGGCATCGTCGACGACTGCATCGTCTACCGCCTCGGCGCCGAGGAGATCTTCGTCATCGTCAACGCCTCGAACCGCGAAAAAGACGTCGCGTTCATGCGCGAGGTCGCGGCCGGCCGCTGCACGCTCGACGACGAGTCCGACGACACGGGCCTCGTCGCCATCCAGGGGCCGAAGGGCGCCGCCGCGCTCGGCAAGGCGATGGGCGCGGACCTCGCGGGCGTCAAGGGCTTCTCGGTCACCCGCGGCAAGGTGGCGGGCAAGCCGGTCATGGCCGCGCGCACGGGCTACACCGGCGAGGACGGCTTCGAGGTGGTGTGCGCCGCGGGCGACACGCGCGCGGTCTGGGACGCGCTCCTCGAGGCGGCGACGCCCCTCGGGGGCAAGCCCTGCGGCCTCGGCGCGCGCGACACGCTGCGCCTCGAGGCCAAGCTGTGCCTCTACGGCAACGACATCGACGAGACCACGACGCCGCTCGAGGCGGGCCTCGGCTGGGTGGTCAAGCTCGACAAGGCCGACTTCTCGGGCAAGGCCGCGCTCGTCGCCCAGAAGCAGAAGGGCCTCGAGAAGAAGCTGGTCGGCTTCGTGATGAAGGAGCGCGGCATCGCGCGCCACGGCTACCCGATCCTGTCCGAGGCCGGCGGCCCGCGCATCGGCGAGGTCACGAGCGGCACGACGGCGCCCACGCTCGGCGTCGCCGTGGGCATGGGCTACGTCCCGGCCGCGCAGGCCCAGCCGGGCACGCGCATCGTGGTGGACTGTCGCGGCAAGCCCGCCGCGGCCGAGGTGGTGGCGGGCCCGTTCTACAAGAGACCGTCCTGAGCGCACTCTGAACCTGGGAGAACCGGAAGCGAATGACCACCAAGACGATCCCGAACGAGCTGCTCTACACCAAGGAGCACGAGTGGGCCCGCATCGACGGCAACGTCGCCACGATCGGCATCACGCGCTTCGCAGTCGACCAGCTCGGCGACGTGACCCAGGTCGACCTGCCCAAGGAGGGTGAGTCGATCAAGAAGGACGACATCTTCGGGACCATCGAGTCGGTCAAGGCGGTGTCGGACCTCTTCGCGCCGCTGTCGGGCAAGGTGCTCAAGGTCAACGACCCGCTCGGCGACAGCCCCGAGTACGTCAACGACGACCCGTACGACGATGGCTGGATGATCCAGATCGAGCTGTCGGAGCCGGCCGAGAAGGCAGGGCTCATGAGCGCCGCACAGTACGAGGCGTACCTGCGCGAGCAGGGATAGCGCGCTCGCTGCGCGCCGAGGCTTCAGGCTTCAGGCTTCAGCCTGATCCGGAGTCGTTGCTCAGCCCGGTCCGAGCCCGCTCCCGAAACCTGACGCCTGACGCCCGAAGCCCAAGGAAGTCCGCCGTGAAGCAACCCAAGAGTCCGATGCGCTACGTGCCCCACACGCCGGGGGACGTCGCCAAGATGCTCGACCGGATCGGCGTGGCGTCCGTGGACGCGCTGTTCTCGCAGATCATCCCGCAGAAGCTGCGGATCGGAAGGCCCCTCGGCCTCGAGCCGTCGCTCGACGAGGCGAGCCTCGCGCGGCACCTCGGCGAGCTCGCCGACAAGAACGCCGCGGCCGGGACACCCGCGGGCGGCCTGCAGTTCCTCGGCGCCGGCGTGCACCCGCACGCGATCCCCGCCGCGGTGGACCTGCAGATCTCGCGCGCCGAGTGGTACACGAGCTACACGCCGTACCAGCCCGAGATCAGCCAGGGCACGCTGCAGGCGATGTTCGAGTACCAGACCATCGTGGCCGAGTGGCTCGGCCTCGACGTCTCGAACGCCTCCATGTACGACGGCTCGACCGCGACGGCCGAGGCCGTGCTGATGGCGCGGCGCCTCTCGGGCAAGAAGCGCGCGATCGTCTCCGCGGGCGTGCACCCCGAGTATCGCCTCGTGACCGAGACGTACACGCGGGCGCTCCCGGGGGGCGAGCTCGTGGTGGTGCCGCTCGGCGCCGACGGACGCACCGACGCAAAGGCGCTCGAGGCGCGCGTGCTCGCGGAGCCGGACCTCGCGTGCGTGGTCATCCAGACGCCGAATTTCCTCGGCGCCGTCGAGGATCTGCGCCCCGTGGCGGCGCTCGTGCACGAGCGCGGCGGGATGCTCGTCGGCGTCTCGACCGAGCCGGTCGCGTTCGGCATGTACGCGCCTCCGGGCAAGCTCGGCGCCGACATCGCGGTCGCCGAGGGCATCGGCCTCGCGATCCCGCCGACGCTCGGCGGACCGGGCCTCGGCATGTTCGCCGCGCGCGGCGAGCACGTGCGCGCGCTGTCGGGGCGCCTCGTCGGCGAGACGGTCGACAAGGACGGCCGGCGCGGCTACGTGCTCACGCTCGCGACGCGCGAGCAGCACATCCGCCGCGAGAAGGCGACGAGCAACATCTGCACGAACACCGGCCTCGTCGCGCTCGCGTTCACGATCCACGCGTGCATGCTCGGCCGGCAAGGGCTCCCGGAGCTGGCGCGCCTGTGCTTCCGCAAGGCGGAGTACGCCAAGAGCCGCATCGCGGGGATCAAAGGATTCGCCTTGGCGCATACGTCACCCACGTTCGCGGAGCTCGCGGTGCGGGTGCCGGGCGGCGACGCGGCGGCCGTGATCAAGCGCGCGGCCGAGCGCGGGGTGCACCCGGGCGTCGCGGCGGGCCGCTGGGACGCCGCGTGGAAGGACATCCTGCTCGTCAGCATCAACGAGACCCACCGCAAGGAGGACCTCGACAGACTCGTGGCGGTCCTGGCGGAGGTGACGCGATGACGTACGACCACCGCAAGGAGAAGCTCTCGAGCGGGATCCTGCACCGCGAGCCGCTCATCTTCGAGCGAGGGAGCGCGGGGCGCGTGGGCTGCTCGCTGCCCGAGGCGGACGTGCCCGACGCGCAGGCGTCGATCGATCCGGCGCTCCTGCGCGCCGAGCCGCCGCTCCTGCCCGAGGTGAGCGAGCCCGAGGCGACGCGGCACTTCACGCGCCTGTCGCAGTGGAACTTCGCCATCGACCTCGGCATGTACCCGCTCGGGTCGTGCACGATGAAGTACAACCCGAAGAACAACGAGCGCGCCGCGCGCATGCCGGGGTTCGCGAACCTGCACCCCGCGCTCGGCCCCGAGCACCTGCAGGGCGCGCTCGCGCTCATGTGGCGGCTCGAGCGCGCGCTGTGCGAGATCACCGGCTTCGCGCGGGCGACGCTGCAGCCGGCCGCGGGCGCGCAGGGCGAGCTCGCGGGCCTGATGATGATCCGCGCCTACCACGTCGACCGGCACCGCTCGCCGTCGAAGGTGCTCATCCCCGACAGCGCGCACGGCACGAACCCGGCGAGCTGCACGGTCAACGGCTTCACCACCGTGCCGCTGCCGACGGGCGCGCGCGGCACGCTCGACCTCGACACGGTCAAGAAGGCGATCAGCGACGACGTCGCGGCCATCATGATCACGAACCCGTCGACCGTGGGCCTCTTCGAGGACCAGATCGCCGAGATCGCGGAGCTCGTGCACGCGCACGGCGCCCTCGTCTACATGGACGGCGCGAACTTGAATGCGCTCCTCGGCCAGTTCCGCCCGGGCGACCACGGCGTCGACTGCCTGCACATCAACCTGCACAAGACGTTCACGACGCCGCACGGCGGCGGCGGCCCCGGCGCGGGCCCCGTGGCGGTGGCGCCGGGCCTCGTGCCCTTCCTGCCGACGCCGGTGGTCGAGAGCACGGGCGACGACTACCGGCTCGACTTCGACCGGCCGAAGTCGATCGGCCGCGTGCGCGCGTTCTTCGGCAACTTCGGCATGTTCGTGCGCGCCTACACGTACATCCGCGAGATGGGCGCCGACGGCCTCAAGGCCGCCACCGAGATGGCGGTCCTCAACGCCAACTACCTCAAGGCGCGCCTGTCCGCGCACTACCACACGCCGTACGACCGCGCGTGCATGCACGAGGTCGTGGTGAGCGACCAGCGCCTCAAGAAGGAGACCGGCGTGCAGACGCTGGACGTGGCCAAGCGCCTCATGGACCACGGCTTCCACCCGCCGACGATCTACTTCCCGCTCATCGTGATGGGCGCGCTCATGATCGAGCCCACCGAGACCGAGACGCTCGAGACCCTCGACGAGCTCGCGGATGCCCTGGTCGCCATCGCCGAGGAGTCGAAGACCGATCCCGAGACGGTCAAGGCCGCCCCCCACACGACGGGCCTGCGCCGCCTCGACGAGACGCAAGCCGCCCGCAAGCCCCGCCTTCGGTACACCCGCGAGGGGTAGCCGCTGTCGGGAGTCCTGGTTCGTGCTCGTGCTCGTGCTCGTGCTCGTCCGGATAGAAGCGCCAACCTGGATCATCTCGATCGGTTAGCGGCGCGCCGGTCTACAACCGGTTCGCCAACTGCGGGACGGCCGGCCCACGACACGAGCTCATCGCCGCAGAGAAGCTGCTGGCGCATGCACGACGGCGAGCCCCTGCTTCATCGCGCATCCGACGTCCACGATCCGGACCTGGTTCACCGCCAGTCACTGACGTTGACGTTGACCTGAACCTGAACGCCACCTTGGACGTGGACCTCGACTCGGCTCACGTCGGCCGGCGGGGCGTGCCTACTTGGCGACGCGCAGGGGCTCGACGTGGACGACCGAGCGGCCGCGAGCGATCTGTTCGACCTCCGCGATCACGTCCTCGAGCGGCGTCAGCTCGCCCTGCTCCTCGGCGGCGCGCGCTTCGAGCTCGGCCTTCTCGGCGGCCGTCAGTCGCACCGCCTCGCGGGAGGCCAGGACCTCTCGGCGCACGGCCTCGAGCGACTTCTCACGCGGCTTGCGACGCGGCAGCTTCCGAGGCGTCTTCACGATCACGAGTCTACGCTCCCTTTCGGCACCGGGAGAGCCCTTGGCCGCCGCCTGCCGCTGTGGCCGGGCGGCAGCACGCCCCGCGTGCCGCTGGGCTCCCTGCGGTCCCGATCGCGTCGCATCCTGTGCTGCCCTTGAGCCGCGGCGTTCACGCGCCGTGTCGCGCAGGGCGGAACCGGGTGGCAGCAGATCTCCTCTGCCCATCCGCATCTCTCGCCGCGCCGCCGCGTCCGGCATTCCGTCCGGCCGGACGGCCCGCCGTCCGCC
>CAZQJC010000280.1:0-6902 GCA_964593795.1 uncultured Myxococcales bacterium
AACGCACGCCGCACGGTGAAGAAGGCGGAGAGGCCGGAATGGGCGGCGGCGGGGCCGGTGCAGGCGGTGGTGGCGCGGGCGGTGGCGGCGCGGGCGGTGGCGGCGCGGGCATGGGCGCGTGTGGCACCGAGCGGCTGCCGACGATGGACATCACGGACACCGAGGGCCTGGCGATCGCGGCCGACGGCACGGTGTACTTCTCGCAGAGCGAGGCCATCGGCAGGAGGCGCCCCGGGGGCGCGGTCGAGCGCACCTGGGTCACGATCACCGGCGCGAGCACGGTCTGGGGCGTGGCCGTCAGCGCCGACGGCCGCACCGTGTACGCGGTCTCGCCGAGCACGAACCAGCTCTACAAGGTGGACGCCACGGCAGCCGCGCCGACCGCGCAGCGGTTCGCATCGATCCCCGGCTCACCCAATGGCCTGACGCTCGGCGCTGACGGCACCGCCTGGGTGACCGCGTTCGACACGGGCATCGTCTACCACGTCGACGCGACGGGAAACCGCACCACCGTGACGAGCACCCCCATCGCGAGCGCCAACGGCCTCCTCTTCGAGCCGGCGGGCACGCTGCTCGTCGTGAGCTACGCGAACGGCGACATCGTGCGCCTGACGCTCGCGGCCGACGGCAGCGAGATGTCGCGCACGCGCGTCGGCGGGATCACGGGCGGCTCGCTCGATGGCATCGCGCGCGACGCCTCGGGCCGCATCTACGTCACCGACAACGGCGCCGGGGCACTCATTCGCCTGTCCGCATCTTTCGACGCGCCCGAGACGCTCGCGATGCGCCTGCCGTCGGCGGCCAACATCGCCTTCGGCAAGGGCGCCCTCGGCTGCAACGACGTGTACGTCGCGGCCTCCGGCTTCCTCGGCTTCTACCAGGGCGACCAGCCCGGCTCGCCGTAGTCAGAACACCGCGCCGAGACTGCCGGCGACGGACAAGCTCGCCGAGATCGTCCGACTCGTGCACGGCGTCGCCGGGGTGCACCGCGTCTGGCTGTGCCGCAAGCGGCTCGAGGCCATGCCCGAGCGTCCTTTCTACGTCGTCGTGGTCGCGCTACGAGGGCGATTCTGGATGAGCGGGGGCTCGCCGCGCATCGGCAAGGTGCTGCAGGCGGTCGCGGACGCGTTGCCGATCCCGTGCATGGTCTTCGACGAAAAAGGGCGCAAGAAGCTGGCCGCCAAGGCCAGGCGCCTCGGCCCGCCGATCTGAGGCGGTTAGAACGCCCGCCGGCCCGGCGCCTTCGCGGATATCAAGGCCGCTTGGGGTCGCGGGCGCTCCTCGGGGTCGTGGCGCTCGTCGGTGACCTTCGACGGCACCCTCGGCATCCACTGCGTCCCCGGGCGCGAGTGATCTTCAGGCGCGCTTGCGCGGAGCGCGGGCCGCGGGGCGCTTCGCCTTCGCCTTCGCCCTCGGTGGCTTCGCCCTCGGGGGCTTCGCCTCCGGCGCCACCTGGCCGTCCAGCGCCGCGAGCAGCTTTCGCGGCGCGGCCATGCGGTAGCTCGTCTCGACGAGCATCGCGATCTCGGCCCAGGCGACCTTGCCGCCGAGCGCGCGCGTGCGCCAGCCGTGCTTGCCGATGTAGTGCGTGACGCTCCAGCGCGGATCGCCGGCCACCGCCGCGCAGAGCGCCTCCGGGAGCTTGAGCGACAGCGTGTCCACGCCCGCGTCGCCGCCCGTGCCGTAGATCGCGAACGGCTTGCCCGCCGCGCGGAACCAGGGGTGCCCGAACGACTCGCCCTCGGTCGCCCCCGGCAGGCCGAGGCAGATCTTCCGGACCTTCTCGAGGAGCGCGTCCCGTGTCATGCGCCTATCATGCCGCGAATGACCGCCTCGTCGGGCCGCGGCCTCTCCCTGACCAAGCAGATCTTCATCGGCCTCGCGCTCGGCATCCTCGCGGGGGCCCTCGTCGCGCACTACGCGCCCGAGCGCGCGAACGTCTTCAAGCCGTTCTCGCAGCTCTTCCTGCGGCTCATCAAGATGATCATCGCGCCGATCCTCTTTTCGACGCTGGTCGTCGGGATCGCGGGCGCCGGCCACCCGAAGGCCATCGGCCGCATGGGCCTACGGGCCCTCGTCTACTTCGAGATCGTCACGACGTTCGCGCTCGCGATCGGGCTCGTCTTCGTCAACGTCCTGCAGCCCGGGCACGGCGTGAACCTGCCGGCCGGCGCCAAGCCCGAGATCACCGCGGCCCCGCAGACGTGGGACCAGATCCTCCTTCACACCGTGCCGACGTCGATCGTCCAGGCGCTGGCCGAGAACGACGTCCTGCAGATCGTGGTGTTCTCGATCCTGTTCGCGATCGCGCTCGGCGCCATCGGCGAGCGAGGCCGGCCCGTCGTCGCCTTCTGCGAGGGCGTGGCCGAGGCGACGTTCAAGCTGACGTCGATGATCATGCGCTACGCGCCGATCGGCGTCGGCGCCGCCATCGCGTACACGGTCGGCCACGGCGGGCTCAAGGTGCTCGTCAACCTCGCGTGGCTCGTCGGCACGCTCTACCTCGCGCTCGCGTTCTTCCTGCTCGTCGTGCTCCTGCCGATCGCACTCTGGGCCAAGGTGCCGCTCCGGCGCTTCGTGCGCGCGATCAAGGAGCCGGCGCTCATCGCGTTCTCCACCACTTCGAGCGAGGCCGCGCTGCCGCGCGCGATGGAGGTGCTCGAGCGGCTCGGGGTGCCGCGGCGCATCGTCGCGTTCGTGCTGCCGCTCGGCTACTCGTTCAACCTCGACGGCACGACGCTCTACCTGTCGCTCGCCGCGGTGTTCGTGGCGCAGGCGGCCAACGTGCACCTCACGATCGGCCAGCAGATCACGATGCTCGTCACGCTCATGCTGACGTCGAAGGGCGTCGCGGGCGTGCCGCGCGCGTCGCTCGTGATCCTCGCGGGGACGCTCGCGAGCTACGACCTGCCGCTCGAGGGCATCACGCTCATCCTCGGCGTCGACGAGCTCATGGACATGGCGCGCACGATGGTCAACGTCATCGGCAACTGCCTGGCCACGGTGGTGATCGCGAAGTGGGAGGGCGCGGTCGGCGAGCTGGCCGACCCGGACGCCCCTGCAGGGTGAGGAGCGGCCGCCTACCGAGGCGGCCGATCGCTACAGGCTGCCGATGACGACGACGCGCGGCGTGGTGATCGTCGGGTGTCCCTCGGGGACCATGATCGAGATCGGCGCCGGCAGGCCCGCGCCGCCCTTCTTCTTGGCGATCCAGATCTTGTAGACCGCGCCCTTGATGGCGCTCTTGCCGAACCCCTGCCCGCCCGTGGTCCCCTTGTTCACGCGCGTGATCTCGACCGGATCCGCGTAGAACTTCACGTTGTCGAAGTCCTTCTTGAGCGCGAAGCGCGGCACGTCCTGCCGAAGGCCCGTGCCCTCGGGGTTGACGAGGCCGCCGCCCGCGATCGGGATGAGCGCCTTGGCGCACGCGTCCACGTCGGGCCCCGCGCGCAGGAGCTTGACGTACTGCTCGAGCACGCCCTTGACCGGCGCCGGCAGCTCCGCCGCCGGGATGTCGTCCTTCTTCGACTGCGCGTTCGCGCTCGCACCGGCGAGCAGCATCACGCCGAGCACCAACCCCTTGATCATCGTCTCCATGTCCACCTCCGGGGCGCATCCTGCCACGCGCGGCCGCGGTATGCTGCAGCGATGCAGCCGTATTCCGAGGCGCTGCGCGAGCTCGGCCTCGACCGCGAGATCGCGATCCTGCCGGTGACGTCGGGCTATCCGAGCCCGAAGCAGGTGAACCTCGTGCTCCGGCGCGTCGGCGGGCTGACGTTCCTCTTCGAGGCCAGCGCCGCCAAGCCCGAGATCGTCGCCGAGATGACGGCCGAGCTCGATCGGCGGGGAGTGCAGCGGCTCGACGCGCTCCTCGTCACGCACTGCCACGGCGACCACGCGGGCTCGGCGGGCCTGCTCGCCGCGCGCGGCCGCCCCGACGGCGAGCGCGCGCCCATCTACACGACCTCGATCGGCTACCGCTTCCTCACGCACCCGGAGGCGGCGTTCCTGCAGGAGACCTACGAGATCTTCCTCGCCAGGGCGCAGTTCGGCTTCCTCGACTACTCGACGCTGCGCGCCGACGACCTGCACGAGCACCCGGTGCGCAAGCTGTTCGCGCGCTACTTCTCTCGCACGCCCAAGCGCGACCTGCGCTTCGTGGACCAGGGGCAGATCCCCGACGGAATCGTGGCCGTGCCGACGCCCGGGCACTCGAACGACTGCGTCCTCTACCACGACCCCGCGCTCGGCATCGCGGTGCCGGGCGACACGATCCTGTGCACGGGCGCGCCCGACAAGCCCGAGACACACGGCTTCGTGGTGCCGATCTTCACCGTCGCCGGGCAGACGTACTCGATGGCGTTCGAGGGGTACCTGCTCACGATCCGGCGCCTGCGGCGCTACTTCCGCAGCCACAACGTGCGCCTCATCCTGCCGCCGCACGGCAAGTTCGCGATCACCGAGCCGATGGCGTGGGTGCGCTTCGCGGAGGGCTACTTCGGCAGCCTGTTTCGCGCCTTCCGCGAGGACTTCCTCGGCGATGCGCTGAAGTCGTGGCGGACGTCGCCGTTCCGCGCGTGCGATCTCTCGCCGTACCTGCCGAGCGCGGGCACGCACCCGATCTCCACGCCGAGCCACGTCTTCTCCATGCTGTGCTCGCTGGCCGACGAGGGCTGGCTCTCGCTCGAGGAGCACCCGAAGACGCGACAGATCTCGTTCCGCCTGCTCGAGCTGCCGCCTGCGGATCACATGTCGCGCCGGCTCGACGAGGACCCGGGGCCGATCCCCGTCTACCGCACCGGACGCCAGCCGAGCTGAAGCCGCGTGGGCCTCCGCGTGCGCCTCGCGCGCCTCTGCGTGCCGCTCGCGCTCCTCGCCGTGGCCGTGGCGTTCCTGCCGGGCCTCGGCGGCGAGCTCATCTGGGACGACGAGCAGCTCGTCGCGCACAACGCGCACGTGCAGCGGCCCACGTGGGACCTCCTGCGGCGCCCGTTCTGGGACGTCTCCGCCGGCGGCGAGTACGCGTCGACGGGCTACTACCGGCCGGTGGTGTCGCTCGCGTACGCGGGCGAGTTCGCGCTGTTCGGGGCGCGCCCCCTCGGCTACAAGGTCGTGAGCCTGCTCCTGCACCTCGCGTGCGCCGGGCTCGCGATCGGCTGGGTGCGGCGTCGCACCACCGCCCGGCGCGAGGGGCCCGACGACGGGCGGGGCGACGAGGGCGCGCTCGCGGCCGCGATCGCGGTCGGCGTCCTGTTCGTGCATCCCACGCGCGTCGAGTCGGTGACGTGGATCTCCGGCTGCACGGATCTCTGGATGACCTTCTGGGCGCTCGCCGGCGTGGCGCTCTGGCAGTCCGGGGGAGCGTGGCGGCGCGGCGCCGCGGCGGTGGCGCTCCTCCTGTCCATGCTGAGCAAGGAGGTGGGCGTCGTCGTCCCCGTCCTGCTCGTCACGGACGCGCTCCTGCTCCGCGCGCCGGGGCCCGCGCGCACGAGAGAGGTGCGCGCCGCGGGGGTCCTCGCGCTCGCCGGCGCCGGGGCGTTCGCGCTGCGGCTCGCGGCGTTTCCCCCGCAGGCCGCGTCGGGCACGCGCCTCCAGGCTGCCGTGGCCGCGCTCGGGCGCTACGCCGAGAGCACGTTCTGGCCCGCGCGCCCCTCGTTCCTGCTCGGCGCGCACGATCTCGAGGCGCACCCCGTCTTGTACGCGTGGCTCGGTGCGGCCGTGACGCTCGCGCTCGTCGCCCTCGCCGCCGCCGCCGTGCGCGGCCCCAGGGCGCGAGGCGTGCTCGCGGACGCGCTGTGGCTCGTCGTGCCGCTCCTGCCCGTGCTGGGCCTGCTCGGCGTGACCATCCCGTTCGCCGAGCGCTTCCTCTACCTGCCGCTCCTCGGCCTCGCCGCGGTGCTCGCCCGCTGCCTCGGCGCCGCGCCCACACCGGGGCTGCGGCTGGCCTCGCGCGCGGGAGCGGCCGCGGCCTACCTCGCCTACGCGGGGATCGCGCTCGTGCACGGCGCGGCGCTGGGCGACGACGCCGGCCTGTGGACGCACGAGCTCGAGGAGCTCCCCGAGGATACGCGGGCGCTCGAGAACCTCGCCAAGGTCCGGCTGAACGAGGCCCGCTACCCCGAGGCCCTCGAGCTCGCCCAGCGCGGGCACGCCCGCTCCGTCGAGCCGGGGGTGCGGCTCGACTTCCTGCTGCTCTCCGCGCGGAGCCTCCTCCTCGGCACGCAGGAGGGGGATCGCGCGTCGCTCGAGGCGCTGCGCGGCTTCTACGACTCGCTCGCGCTCGGCACGGGCCCGATCGCGCTGTCCGTGCGCGGCTTCTCGCTGCAGCAGGCGCGTGACGCGGCGCTCGAGGATGCGCTCCGCGCGCGCCCGCTCGAGGTGGGCGTCCCGCGCGCGATGACCTACCGGCGCACCGGGCAGCTCGTGGAGGCCGAGCGCCAGGTGCGCGCGCTCCTCGCGAGGTGGCCCGGGCGGGCAGCGCTCCACGACGAGCTCGCGCGGATCCTCCTTTCGCAGGGCCGAAAGCCCGAGGCGCGCGCCTCCGCCGACGCCGGCCTCGCCATCGCCCCCGGCACCCCCTCCCTGCTCGAGCTGCGCGACGCGGCGAGCCGCTAGCGGACGTCTCTCATCATTGGCCACATCTGCCTAGGCAGATGGAATGTCCTTCTGGGAGTCCAGCACCCCGGAACTTCTGGCCCCTTACACCACGCCCGGCCTCACCCCCGCAGAGCGTGCGGGTCGCGCAACCGCCCCTCTCCCGACGGGAGAGGGGCCCCGCAACAGTCGGAGCGCCTTGCCGAGAACTCGGGCATGACGAGGCGATGGTCGGGAACGGAGCGTGCGCGTGCGCTGCGTGGCCGCTCGACGCCTGCCGAGTCGGCGTTGTGGGCACTGCTCCGCGG
>CAZQJC010000281.1:0-36430 GCA_964593795.1 uncultured Myxococcales bacterium
CGCGACCCGCACGCTCTGCGGGGGTGAGGCCGGGCGTGGTGTAAGGGGCCAGAAGTTCTGGGGTGCTGGACTCCCAGAAGGACATTCCATCTGCCTAGGCAGATGTGACGAATCATGAGGGCCTCTGGCCTGCGCGGGTCCCTGTGCCGTCCTCGGCAAAGCCTGCGGGCGGCACGCGCTCGCTACGCTCGCGGCTAATCGCGAAGCACTCAGCACTTGGGGCTTGGCGACGCCAGCCGCCTATCCCGCCAGCGCCTTCCAGAGAGCTTCGGCGGAGAGCGCGGGGGAGCCGGCGCCGCGGGCCTCGGCCTCGTGGACGAGCGCCACCATGCGCCGATTGAGGGGCGCGTCGGCGCCGGCGCGCTCGGCGAGGCGGACGATCTCGCCGTTGAGGTAGTCGACCTCGGTCGGGCGGCGGCGGTCGAGGTCCTGCCACATCGAGGAGCGCGCCTTGGGATCGATCTGGACCTGCGCGCGGGCGACGAGGCGCAGGAGCGGCGTCGGCAGCGCGAGCAGGTGCGGGAACAGGGCGACAGGGAGCGGACCGAGGCGCGCGGGGCGGATGCCCGCGCGGCGCATCACGGACAGCGCCTCACGCACGGTGGCGGCGAGGATGCGGCGGTAGGCGGGGTCGAACAGCAGTCGCTGCGTGGGCGCATCGGAGAGCGCGCCCACCGCGTTGTTGAGGTTCATGATGAGCTTCGACCACTGCTGCGCGGCGAGGTCGGCGGTGACCTGGACATCGAAGCCGGCTGCGCGCAAGAGCTCGGCGAGCTCGGCCGCCCGGGGGTCCTGCGACGCCTCGAGGACCACGAGGCCCGTCGTGGTCTGCCGGAAGGCGCCGTTGGCCCCGGGCACGACGTTGAAGCCGACGATTCCGCCGAGGACGCGCTGGGCGGGCAGGTGCCCGCGGAGGACCTCGGGGTTGCGCACGCCGTTCTGCATGCTGGCGACGACGGCGCCGGGGCGCAGCACGGGCGCCAGGGACCGCGCGGTCTCTGCAGTCTGCGCGCTCTTGACGCACACGAGGACGACGTCGCACGCGGCGAGCGACGCGGGATCGGTGGCGAGCTCGGGGTGCGGGATCCTGGCCGACCGGCCGCGCATGTCGGTGGCCTCGAGGCCGCCGGCGAGCTCGTCCGCGAGCCGCGCGCGCCCCACGAAGCGCACGTCCGCGCCTCGCGACGCGAGCCACGCGCCGAGGTAGCAGCCGATGGCACCCGCGCCCATGATGCCGATGGTCATTCCACGATCCGGTCGCGATACACGTAGGTGCGCGCGCGCAGCGCGAAGACGATGGCGGCCGCGCCGAGCAGCCCCGCGAAGAGCCACATGAACTGGCCGAGCGGGAGCTCGAAGCGCCGCGCGATGGTTCCGGTGAGCAGGTCGCCGAGCGCCACCGTGAGGTTCCAGAACGCCATGAGCGTGGACTTCACGCTCGCGGGGGCCTGGCTGTAGGCGAACTCGAGGGCGGTGGCGGAGACGAGCACCTCGCCGGCGGTCATGATCGCGTAGGGCACGAGCTGCCAGGCGACGTGCAGGCGCTGGCCGGCGGCGAGCGCGGCGTCGATCCGCATCTGGAGGAGGGCCACGGTGGCGAACGAGAGGGCGGCCACGAACATGCCCACGGTCATGCGACGAAGGGGCGTGACGCGCACGCCGCGCGCCTCGAGCGCGGGGAAGACCCAGGTCGACAGGATCGGGATGAAGAGGAGGACGAAGAAGGGGTTCGCCGCGCCGGTCTGCGAGGGAAGGATCTCGAACGTGCCGACGAGCGGCAGGGTCACCGTACGATCCATCATCGACGCCTGACGGATCCACGAGGTCGCCTTCTGGTCGAAGCAGGCCCAGAAGAACAGGCAGACGATGAAGACGCTCATGACGCGCACCACCGCGCGCGCGGCCTCGATGGACGCAGGGCCGTAGCGCGCCTCCGCCGCCGCGAGCGACCCAGTGCGCAGGGTCGAGAGGGCGACGGCGAGGAAGCTGCCCTCCGGGGCGAGGCGCTGCCGGCGCGCGAAGAGGAGCAGGCCGAGCGCGCCGCAAGCCGCCGAGGCGCCGAGGACGAGCCAGAGCGGCTGACCGGCGGTGAAGAACAGGGAGCCGGGCACGAGGAAGAGCAGCGACGCTGACAGGGCGTCGTAGACGCCGAGGCGCCCGCCGGGCGACGCTGGGACGTGTACGAAGCGGTCTCGGCCGAGCCAGAAGACGAACGTGGCCAGGAACATGAGGACACCCGGCAGGCCGAAGGCGACCGACGGACCGAGGTGCTTTCGCAGGAGCGGGATCGACAGCGTGGCGAAGAACGAGCCGAAGTTGATGATGAAGTAGAAGGCCTGGAAGACCCTGGGCAGGAGGTGCCAGTTGCCCTTTCCGAACTGGTCGCCGACGTTGGCGGACACACAGGGCTTGATGCCGCCGGAGCCGATGGCGATGAGGCCGAGGCCGAGGTGCATCCCGCCGAGCGAGCCCTCGGCGACCGCGAGGACCGCGTGTCCGAGGCAGTAGACGAGCGACAGCAGGAGGATCGTGCGGTACTTGCCGAGCAGGCGATCGGCGAGGCTCGCGCCGATCATCGGCAGGGCGTAGACGCCGAAGATGAAGAGGTGGACGTCGCTCGTGGCCAGGTCGCGCGCGCGGTCCCCCGCGACGCCGGTGGCCACGTAGAGCGCCGCCGTGTGCTCGTACAGGATGGCCTTCATCCCGTAGAAGCTGAAGCGCTCGCAGCCCTCGTTGCCGATGATGTACGGGACACCGGGCGGCCAGCCGGTGCGCGCGTGGTCGGGCGCGGAGAGACGGGGCATGGGCTCGCAGCCTAACGCACTCGGGCTCGGGGTCGCGCTCGGGCTCGCGCTCGGGGGCGTGCGAGAGGCCAGCGCGGCGAGCGACCGCATGCTCGAGCCCGCGCCAGCCAACCGCGCCATCGGCCTGCCGCTCGCGTCGGGACGCTCGGCTCGGCCCCGCGACGAGCTCACGCTGTACGGCAGCGCGGGCTACGGCCGCGGGACCCAGGGGCCCTACGACATCGTCGCGCAGGATCAGGCGCTCACGGTCGGCGGACGCATCGTCTCCGGCACGGTGCAGGTGGGCGCGGACTTCACTGCCGTGTCGCGATCGTCGCTGCGCGTGCGCGGGATCGGCGCGGACGCGGCCACCGCGACGGGGCACCTCCGGGTCGAGCTCATGTTCGGGGTCGCTGCGCCCGAGCTCGGCGGCGGTCGCCTGTGGATCTCGCCAGCGATCGTGGCGACGCTGCCGACGGCGGGCAGCAAACCCCTCGTGGTGGGAAGGCCCATCGAGGCGCTCGACGCGCGCGGCGTGGACGCGTGGACCGCCGCGCCGGCGCTCCGGATGAGCTTCCACCGCGCGTGGCTGTCGCTGCACACCGAGCACGTGCTGGCGCTCGTCCTCACCGACGACGAGCGGACGGAGGAGGTGCGGCGAGGCGGCTGGCTCTCCACCTGGACCGCCGGCGCACGACCCATCGATGCGCTCGGTGCGTTCGCGCAGCTCGACGCGCTCGTGGAGATCGATGCGCCCGGGGGCGTCGGCAGCTCGGTGTCCGTGACGCTCGGCGCTGCGCTCCATCCTGCGGACCGGGTGCGCCTCGAGCTCGCCACGCAGCTCCCGCTGTCGGCCGAGGTGCGGCGAGCGTTCGACGTGACGGGCCTCGTCCGGCTCGGCTGCGAGCTCTGACGCGGGTCTGGCCCGCGGCGCGGCTTGTAAGGCGACCTTCGATGACGGAATACTGGGGAGCCGATCCATGCGCTGCGAAGAGGTCGACGACGCGCTGGCCCGGCTGCTCGACAACACGCTGCCCCCGGGCGGGCTGAGCGAGCTCGAGGCTCACCGCGCCGTCTGCGCGGCGTGCGACGACGTCGCGGACTTCCAGCTGGCGGTGCAGCCGGGAGACGTGCTCGGTCGCTTCCGGGTGGAGGAGCGGGTCGGCGCGGGCGGCATGGGAGAGGTCTTCGCGGCGCACGATCCGGAGCTCGACAGGCGCGTGGCGATCAAGGTGCTGCGCGGTCGCGTCGCGCGCACGAGCGGCGTCTCGACGAGCCGACAGCGCCTCGCGCGCGAGGCGCGCGCGATGGCCCGGCTGTCGCACCCGAACACGGTCACGGTGTTCGACGTCGGGGAGTCTCGCGGCCGCCTGTACCTCGCGATGGAGTTCGTCGACGGCCCGACCCTCGAGGCGTGGCTGCAGGTGCCCGGGCGCACGTGGCGAGACATCACGACGGTGTTCTGCGGGGCGGCGCGCGGGCTCGCCGCCGCGCACGCGGCGGGCATCACGCACCGGGACTTCAAGCCGTCGAACGTGCTCCTGACGGCCGCGGGCGTGCCGAAGGTGACGGACTTCGGGCTGGCCACGGGGCCTGGCACGGGGGCGACACCCGGCGAGGCCGCGAGCCCCGGGGGCTCCCCTGGCGGCGGCGGCGAGCGGAGCCCACGCCTGACCACCGTCGGGGCGGTGCTCGGCACGCCGCGCTACATGGCCCCGGAGCAGGTGGCCGGCCAGGTGAGCCCGCGTGCCGACCAGTACTCCCTTTGCGTCGCGCTGCACGAGGCCCTCTTCGGGACCCTGCCCGCCGACGGGCCGCCGCCGACGGGCGACGTCCCCGCCCGCGTCCGCGCGACGCTGGCGCGGGGGCTCGAGTCCGATCCGGGCGCGCGCCTGCCCACGATGGATGCCCTGGTCGCCGAGCTCGAAGCCGCGCTCGCCCCGCGGTGGAGCCAGCGCAAGGTCGCGGCGCTCGCGGCGGGCGGAGCGCTCCTCGCCGCGTTCGGAGGCCTCGCGACGTGGCGCGCCCTCCGGCCGAGCTGCGGCGACGGCGGCGACCAGATCGCGACCGTCCAGGACGCCGCGCGCCTGGCCGCCGTGCAGGCCGCATTCGAGCGAACGGGGATGCCGGCCGCGCGCGAGATCGCCGACCGCGTGACGAGCGGGCTCGCGGCGTACGCAGGGCAGTGGTCCCGGGTGCATCGCGAGGCCTGCGAGGCCGCGCAGGTTCGCGCCGAGGTGTCGCCGGCCGTCTTCGATCGCCGCAGGCGGTGCCTCGACGCCGCGCTCGCCGACCTCGGAGCGCTCACGGAGTCGCTGACCACGGGCGCAGACGTGGAGGTCGTGTCGCGCGCGGTGCAGGCCGTCTCGTCGCTCCCACCGGTCACGCGCTGCGCCGAGCCAGGCGTGCTCGAGGAGAGCTTCTCGCCGCCCGCCCCGGCCGAGGAGGCGGCGGTGGCCGCCGTGCGTGCCCGGATCGCTCGCGGTCGCGCGCTCGCGCTGACAGGCAGGACCAAGGCCTCGGTGGAGCACCTCTCGGAGGGCGTCGCGCAGGCGAGCTCCCTGCGCCATGCGGCCGCTCGCGCCGAGCTCCACTTCATGCTCGGTCGCGGGCAGCACGATCTCGCGGACTACAAGGCGAGCCGCACCTCGCTCGAGCTCGCGGGCAAGCTCGCGGCGGCGGCCGGCGCGCACCGGTTGCTCTGCCAGACGCTGATCGCGCTCGCCGCGGGCTCGTCCTTCGCCAGCGAGAACAAGGCCGAAGGGCTCGCCTTCGTGTACGCGGCGGAGCTCGCCCTGCGCCAGGCGGGCGACCCTCCGAAGCTCCGCGAGGACTGGCTCGGCACGCACGCCTACGTCCTTTCGCGCGCGGGCGACCTCGCCGGCGCTGCGGAGCTCGATCGGCAGGCCCTCGAGCTCTGCGAGCGCACGGACGGCAAGGAGTCGCAGTGCGCAGGGCTGCGGTCGGACAACCTCGGCAACGACGAGATGAAGCGCGGGCGCTACGCCGAGGCGCTCGCGCTGCACCAGCGCGCGCTCGCGATCAACGTCGCGCGGCTCGGCGCAGCCCACCCCCTCGTCGGCTGGTCACACCTCAACCTCGGCATCGACCACCGGAACCGCGGCGAGCTCGAGCTGGCCCGCGCGAGCCACGAGCGCGCCCTCGCGGTCTTCGACGCAGCCCTCGGGCCGGAGTCGGCGCAGGCGGGCTTCGCGTACAACAACCTCGGCAATGTCGAGAACGACCGCGGCGAGCTGGAGGCCGCGTGGCGGCACTTCGAGCACGCGCGCGCCATCCGCGCCCGCGTGCACGGCGAGGGGCACCCGCGCGTCGCGCTCGTGGACGCCAACCTCGGCTACGTGCGCCTCAAGCAGGCGCGCCTCGACGACGCGGAGGCGCTCTTCCGGAGGTCCCTGGCCGCGTTCGACCGCGCGAGCCCCAACAGCGATCAGCGCGCCACGCCGCTCGGGGGCCTCGCGTCGGTGGCCGTCACGAGGCGCCGCTGGGCGGAGGCGCTCGGGCACATCGACGCCACGCTCGCCATCTGGAAGAAGGGATCCGCGAGCCACCCGCAGGCGGCGAGGCCGCTGGTCGAACGAGCGACCTGCCTGCTCGAGCTCGGCCGCGTGCGCGAGGCGCGCCAGGCGATCGAGGAGGCGCTGCGCATCGACGAGGCGCACCCCGGGCCCCAGCTCGACCCGCCGCACGCGGGCTTCGTCCACGCGCGGGTGCTGTGGGCCGGGGGGGCCGACCGGGCGCGCGCCGTCGCCCGGGCGCGGGAGGCGCTCGCAGGGCTCTCCGGCGCGAAGGGCGCCGCCGAGATCGCGGAGCGGCGCGAGGTCGAGGCCTGGCTCGCGCGCCACGGCCGGTAGGTCCGCCGCCGTCCCGGTCAGCCGAGCTCGGCGAACCGCGCGCGCAGGATCCCCATGGCGTGCTCGAGGACCTTCTCGACCTCCCGGCGGGACAGGCCGATCGCGTCCGCGATCTCGTGCTGGGTCTGATCGGCCAGGACGAGCTCGACCGCCCGCCGGTAGAGGTGCCCGCGCTCGAGGACGTGCCGCACCACGGCGACGTCTCCGAGCCCGAGCTCGAGCGCGAGCTCGAGGCAGCAGCTCCGCGAGGCAGCCCCGAGGCGACGCCCCGACACGCCCTCGATCGCCGCCGCGTGACGCTGGCGCACCGCGGCCGTGAGCTCGTCGAGGGAGCGCAGCATCCGGGTGCAGTCCTGCTGCCGCGTCAACGCGGGACGCAGGCCGAAGAGGCTCGCGGTGTGCTCCTCGTGGACCACCCACCGCCCGGCCGCCGAGGTGCTCCGCTCGGGGCTCTCCTTCGCGGCGAGCGCCCGGCTCGGCCGGCGATACTGCGGGTGCGTCCGCTGGTAGTCGATGGCGAGGCGACCGAGGACGGTCTGGAGGTAGGTCCGCAGGCTCGCGCGCGAGGCCCCGTCCGACAGCGCGCTCGCGCTCCGGAGCGCACGGTAGTCGTCCCGCCGCAGCTTCTCCTCCGCCCGCAGGAGGAGGTCCCCCGCTACATCGTCGGTGTCCGCCGGCGTCGAGGCCGGGTGGAGCCGACGCCAGATGCGCTTGAGCTCGGGCAGGGCGAGGGGATAGAGCGCGCCGAAGAACGCGCTCCAGGCTTCGGGGTGACCCTCGTCGAGCAACCGGCGAGCGAGCCGCTCGAGGGACTGCCATGCGTCGGCGGGTTCGGCGAGCTCGGTGGCGCCCTCGGCGTGCATTCCCAAGGTCAATTCAACAGTCGTGCCACGTCAAGGCCGCGGCAAATGCGCGCAGCAGGGTGATCGGGTGGATCACCCTGCTGGCTGGAGCCGGCGTCAGTTCCTCCGGGTTCCGGAGCGGGGCGGATCGCAGGCGTCATCGCGATGCGAGGAGACCACGCCGCCCCGGCCGTCCCTGCACTCGTAGACGGTGAAGCGGCCGAGCTCGCACTCGTGCCATCGCGAATCGTGGGGGTGACTCCCGCAGCTCAGCCACGGGGCGCACACCTGCCCCGGCCGCTCGACGAAGCCCCGATCGCACACGAGCCGCTCGCCAGTGGCGCTCCCCCTGTCGCACGTGCCGACCCAGCGCCCGTGATCGGCGGGGCGCGAGGTCTCGCCGCCGTGCGTGACCTCCCCGCACCCGAGCTCGGTGCAG
Source organism: uncultured Myxococcales bacterium (assembly GCA_964593795.1). GTDB lineage: Bacteria > Myxococcota_A > Polyangia > JAHFDS01 > JAHFDS01 > JAHFDS01. The sequence continues at coordinate 7,937 of CAZQJC010000281.1, forward strand.
CCGCCCGTGCCGAGGTAGTAGCCGGCCTCGCAGCGCACGCCGTTCTGGACACTGCCGTCGGCCTCGCAGCGGTAGTCGACGATCTCGTGTCGCGCGCCGGCCTGGGTCCACGCCTCCCCGTAGCGCCGGGCCCTGCCCTCCCGGTCGGTGCACCCGAAGCCGCAGTCGGCGGTGAACGTCGACGCGTAGCAGTAGCGCAGGGCGTCGCGCCGCCCGGTCAGCAGGACATGCTCCTCCTCGAACGTGGCGAGCACGCTGCGGCCAGGCTGGGGATCCGTCAGGGGGTACGTGCCCCCCGGCGGCAGCGTGAGCTCGCCGAGCTGGATCGTGCGCTCGATGCCCGTCTCGCCCGGGCAGCCATCCTGCGTGGTCGTGTAGGCGCGGATCCAGGACGAGCGGCAGTACACCTCCCGCCCCTCGCCGTTCTTCACGAGGACGCGGAAGCCGCGCGAGTCGGCGTCGTCGAGCACCACGTCACCCGAGACGCGCTGTGGAGGCGTGCGCGTGGAGTCGTCCTTGCCGGCGCGCACGGCGGGCGCGGTCGTCTCGTCGGGGGTGAGGGCCTCGCCGCCGCAGGACGGCAGGAACAGCGCGACACCGAGCAGCGAGGTGCCGAGCAGCGGGAGGTGGGCCAGCGTGCGGGAGAGGGTGCAGAGGGTCGTCATCGGAGGCTCCTTTCGTACAGCGGCCTCAGACGACCCGAGGGCGGCGCGCTGCACCGCGCGTGTCGAGCTACTCGTCGCGCAGGCGCGCCCTGGCGGTGCTCAGCCGCGCCTCGTAGTCGACCTGGAAGGGCTCGACGAGCGTCCGCTCGAGCGTGGCCTCGAGGTCCCACAGCACGCGCTGCTCGGCCTGATCGGCGAACGCTGGATCCGCCCGCCCGTTGAAGCGTACGAGCCAGTCGTGCAGGACGAGCGCCTCGTCGTGGGAGAGCCTCAGGCTGACGTCGTCGGACATGACCGATCCTACAGAGCGCCGCGGCTCATGACGTTCTGGAACTGGGGAAGGTTGAGACGCCAGCCGCTGATGAAGTTGCCCGCCGGGTCGGCCATCACGTTGACCCTCGTCGTCGGGTTCAGGTAGTGGGTGACGGGGACCTTGTGGTAGGTGCCCTCGATGATGCGCACGTCGGGCGCGTTCACGTGCCGGTTGATCGCGCTGCTGAACTCGGACGCGTTCGCCTTGTTGTAGGAGCCCTCGACGCCGAAATCCGGCGCGTGCTTGTACTTCGACTGCAGCTGCCGCGAGCTGCGCAGCAGGACGGTGCTGCTCGGGCCCTCGGGGGCCTTCGCGCCGCCCCCGAGCGCCCCGAGGAGCATGAGCGCGATCTCCTTGGACTCCCGATCGTTCGGCCCGAGCTGGTCGATGCCGTCGCCCTCGAAGTCGGCCGCGCAGCGCATCGGGATGTGGCAGGCCGGCGGCGCGTCCTTGTCGGCCGCCGTCGTGGCGTCGTGGAGGGCGCGGTTGAACAGCGAGCCGAAGGCCGCGCTGATGGCGCCCCCCTCGAACTTCCCGCCGGTGAGCTCGGACAGCGTGCCGCCGACCAGGGCCGAGGACGCGGCCTGGTACGCCACGTTCGTGGCCGCGACGTCGATCGCCTCGGCGGCGCGGTCGTAGCGGCCCGAACTCCCGATGAGCTCCGACGCCGCCGACGCCGCGAAGCCGCTCTCGAAGCGGCCCCCTTCGGCCGCGCTGGCGACCCCGCCGATGACGCCGTGGCACACGGACTTGGTGACGACCGCGTGCGCCGGCAGCGTGTTGCCGTAGGCCGCCTGGTAGTAGCTCCCGACCTGGAAGAAGGCGAAGGACTGCAGCGCCGCGCGCCGGGCGTAGGCGTGGTTGCCGTCGGAGGCGATGTAGCCGGACACGTAGCCCCCGGCGGCGGAGAGGGTGGATCCAGCGGCCCAGGCGGCCCAGGCGTTCGAGGCGTAGAGCGCGGAGTAGGCGCCCATCGAGGCCCAGGTGGCGACCGCAGCCACGGCGATCGAGGCCACGAGGCGCTGGTTCTGCGGCTTCGAGATCCACGAGCCGAGCCGGTTCCCGGCGCGGACCAGGCTGCGACCCGGGTCCGAAAGGCCCCTGCCGAGCCCGCCGAGGGCGCGACCGATCGATCGGCCTACCGAGCGCAGCGACAGACCGCGCAGCCCGGTGGGATCCACCGCGGAGAGCGGGCCGTTCTGCACGTAGGCGTAGCGGTCGAGCCCCTGCGTGCCGTCCCCCCCGAGGTGCGGATCGGGGCTCGTGAAGCGCGCGAGCACCGGGTCGTACACGCGGCCCTGCATGTGGACGAGGCCGAGATCGTCGAGGTGCTCGTGGCCCGTGAAGCCAAAGCGCGTGCTCGAGGGCGCCGACGCGGTCGGTGCGCCGCCCGCGTCGGTGCGCCGGCCCCAGGGATCGAAGGTGGCGGCCTCGAGCGTGTCGCCGCGCTCGCTCGTGACGGTGGTGAGGGAGCCCAGGCGATCCACCAGGCGATAGCGCACATCGGACGTGCTGCCCCGGAGCGTGATGATCGTGGCGCCGACGTGGTGGCGCAGCTCGACGCCATCGGGGGTCGTCGCCTCCTCGTAGCCCGCCGCGCCGTGCAGTACGTGGGACACGCGGGCGCCGTCCCGCTCCACGAACGACTCGACCTGCTCGTCGTCGGGGCCGTAGCGGAAGCCAGCGCGCGCCCGGCCCTGCTCGATCGCCTCGGGGACGTCGGCGACACCGTAGCGCAGCGTGCGCCCCGCGCCCGAGACGAGCCGGCCACGCCGGTCGTAGCAGTAGCGCGCAGCGCCGACGCTCGTGACCGCGTGCGGCCCCGGGGTCACGCCGTCACAGGCCTCCCCGTAGGCGTAGGCGCCGACGTCGCTCTTGGCGAGGATGGTCCCCGCCGGGCCGTAGCTGGTCGTGACCGCGCGGTCGCCGATCGCCGTGCGCTCCAGCCGCCCGAGGGCGTCGTGCTGATACTCCGCGATCGTGCCGGCCAGCTCGTCGGCGCGCTCGGTGAGAAGGCCCCTTGGGTCGTAGCGATAGCGCAGCGACTGCAGGGGGCGACCGGCCTGGCTCGCGCGCTGCGCGACGATCTGCCCTTCGCCTGGCTCTCGCTCGACCTCGATCTCGAGCCCGTCGCCCTGTCGGGCGCGCCTGGCCGAGCCGCCCGGGAACGCCTCGAGGAGCTGCCAGTGGGCCCTGCCGGACGCGGCGTCTCGCACCGCGACGAGGTGCCCGTCTGCGTCGTGATCGAGGACCGAGGCGAGGCCAGACGGATAGGTGGTGCCGGCCAGGCGGCCGAGCGCGTCGTACCGGTGCTGCGTGTCGAACGTGCGGTCACCGATGACCCGCGTCTCGCGCTCGAGCCGCCCGAGCGCGTCGTACGCGTAGGTGCGCTGCACGTTCGCGTTTCGCGCCGAGGCGAGGCCCCCGGCCGCGTTCGGCGGATCGTAGGTGTAGGAGTCGATCGACGGGGCGCCCGCGCGCGGCGTCCGCGTGCGCTCGAGGAGGCGTCCGAGCGCGTCGTAGCGACGCCGGGTCGTGCCCTCGCCGTCCGACTCCAGGGACGGGAGGCCGAGCGCGTTGAAGTGGGTCACCACGGTGCCCGCGTCCGGATCGGAAAGGCGCACGCGGCGATCGAGCGCGTCATAGGCCATCTCGATGGAGGTGCCGTCGGGCGCCTCGATGCGCACCACGCGGCCGGCGGGATCGCGCGTCGTGGTGCGAGCCCCCGCGGCGTCGACCACGCGCGTCGTCCGCCCCTGCGCGTCGAGGTGCTGCGTCGTGCGCGCGCCCGACGGATCGATCGTCGTGACCGTCGTCGCGGTGTACTCGAGGTGCTCGGCGCGCCCGTCCGGTCCCTCGATCCGCGTGGGCCTGCCGCGCTCGTCGTACGTGGTGGTGGTCCAGCGGATCTCGGCTGCGGGCGTGTCGGCGAAGTGGGGCGCGCTCTGCCGCGCGAGCTGACCGAGCGACGTGTACTCGCGGACGACCGCCACGGTCTTTCCGCCCACCCCGCGAGTCTCGGTGCGCACGGGTCGCTCGAGCTCGTCGAGGTACGTCGTGCTGGGTGCCTGCCCGCTCGTCTCCACGGACACCTTGACCACCGCGTGGGCCGGGCAGCGCCCCGGGGCGCAGCGCTCCTCGGTGGTGCGCGTCCTCAGATCGCCTGGCTGGCGGACCTCCCGGACGCGTCCGAGGGGATCGAGCGTGCTCTCGGTGACGCGACCGTCGGCGTCCGCGACCGTCACCGGCGTCCCGAAGACGTCGTCTCGACGGAGCACGGAGAGCGTCTGACCGAGGGCGTTCGTCGTCGACGCGAGGTAGCCCTCGGCGCCGTGGGTGTACTCGGTCGTGATGGCGTCCGCCGTGATCCCGTCGCCCTGGGAGGGCGCGAAGCGCTGGATCTGCCGGACCACCTGGCCGAAGGCGCCTCCGCGCTCGCGCTCGACCGTCACCTCGAGCGGCGAACCCGGCTCGCGCGTCTCCGTCCGGAGCAAGCCGCGCGCGTCGTAGGTGAAGCTCGCTCGGCGCACGACCGGCGGCTCCGCACCGCGCGAGAAGGAGACCTCGCTGCCGGTCACGCGCCCGAGGAGCCAGGCCTGCTCGTCCTCCGCGTCGAAGCGCTGTGACGTCGTGGTCACCTCGGGCTCGACGCCGGGTTCCTCCACCCGCACGACCGTCTCGACGACGTTTCCGCGCTCGTCGCCCCGCGTGCGCGTGTCGACCGCGGAGCGCACCGCCCCCGCCTCGTCGAGCTGCTCGCTGCGAACGTGCGTCGTCGCGAGCAGGCGCACGCGCGGCGCGTCCGGCAGGATCGCGCGGCTCTCCCACACGGTCGTGGTCCGCGAGACGGGCGTGCGCGCCCCGCCGAGCCGGACCGTCTCCTCCAGGGTGGGCAGGCCCGCGAGCCCTCGCTCGACGTCCATGCCCGAGCGCGTCCGCGTCTCGAGCCCGAGCGCCACGTCGGTCACGACGCGCGTCTCGAACCCGAGGAAGCCGAGGCCGAGCCGGTGCATGACGGCGTCCTCGTAGCGATGCTCGAGCGCTCGCAGCCCGCCGGCGCCGTCGGACTCCTCGAGCCGGCGCACGAGCGCGCCGACGGACGGCAGCGTCACGAGCGGGAACTCCAGCCGGTGCGTCCGCGCATAGACCCCGCCGTCGCCGGGCCTCGCGTAGGTCACGCGCGTCCGGTGCCCGAACCCGTCGGTGATGCCCGTCAGGCGCACGCGCCCCGTCTGGTTCTCGAGGGCGAGGACGGCGTCGGGCAGGATCGCGATGAGGTCGTTCTGCCCGTCGGAGCTCGCGTCACCGAAGGTCAGCGTGTGAGGCCCCTTGCGCCAGCGCCCGTTGCCCGGGGTCGGCAGATCGAGGCGCAGCTCGCCCGGCAGCTCCGCGACCGGCGGCAGCGGCCCGCCCCGCCCGAGGTAGACCACCGTCGTCGACGGCTTCATGCCCACGAAGTCGAGCACCCCGTCGCCGTCGATGTCGGCCACGGTGCGCTGGTGGAACTCCTCGCTCCAGCCCTTGCAGAGGTCGTCGAGCCACCGCTCGGCGGGCGCGAAGCTCCGCCCGGTGTTGAGCGCCACGTACACGGCGTCGGTGTGGAAGCCCACGAGGTCCGGCAGGCCGTCGGCGTTCATGTCGGCCAGCAGGCGCACGTGATCGGAGCTGCGGAAGGGCCGCGCGGCGTCGGCCGGGACGAGCTCCAGGCTCCACGACGTCGGCGGGGCGAAGCTGGCCCCGCGACCGAGGCTCACGAGCACGTCGCGCTCGCCGAACACGACGAGGTCGAGGTTCCCGTCGCCGTCGACGTCGGCGACCTCGCGCGGGCGGCGTGCGAGATCGGGGTCCGTCGCGGTGCTGAACGCGCGCTGCACGAAGCCGTCGACACCGAGCGTGACGAACCGATCGCCGCGCCAGGCGAAGAGGCGGACGCCCGCCGGCGTGAACGCCACGACGTCCCCGTAGCCGTCGTGGTCCACGTCCCGGACGACGAGGTAGAGGCTCGACGGCTGCAGGCGCCCGAGATCGCCCGACACCTGACGCGCGGGCAGGAAGCCCTCGGCGCTGCCGCGCAGGAGCCAGAGGCCCGTGGGTCCGGCATCGGTGAACGTGGTGAGGAGATCCGGGTAACCGTCGGCGTCGATGTCGCTCGCGAACACCGCCTCCCGGCGCGGGTTCCACGCCGCCGGCAGCGCGCTCGGCCGGCTGGCTGGCGAACCGAACCGGCCGTCCGGGAGCGCGCGCTCGACGACGACCTCGTCCCGGCCGAGCGTCACGAGATCGTCGCGACCATCGTCGTCGGCATCCACGAGCTGGTGGATGAGCGGGCGCTGGCGATCCGCGCCCTGGTACGTCGCGGCGAGGGTCCGCACCTCGGCCGCGAAGCCCGGCGGGCTGCCCGTGTACTCGAACGTCGTCGCCGGCAAGCAGTCCGCGCCGCGGCACACCTGCACCCAGGCCAGGAGCTCCTGGCCCCCGGTCCGGGTGCGGTAGCCGAGCTCGAGCCGAGGCCCCTCCGCCGCGCCGGCCAGGAGCCGCACCCGCGCGAGGCGGTGGGCGCGCACGAGGCGCTCGCCGAGCTGGTAGGCGACCTGCGGACGCGCCGACGGGGCGTGCTCGAAGACGACGCTGCGGGTGGCGGTTGCGCGGGACTCGACGTTCTCGCCGTAGTCGAGGCGCGCGAGGCGGGGCTCGAGCTCGCCCGCGGCCCGCTCGTACCGGTAGCGCACGACGTTGCCGCGCCGGTCCACGAGCGACTCGAGGTAGAAGGCCATCGCCTCGCCCGAGCGGTGCAGCAGGCGAGACATGTCCGTCGAGCCGTATTCGAGGATCTCGCCCGAGCGGCGCCACACGCGCAGGCTCCCGGGTGAGCCCGCGGGGCGAAGGAAGCGCACGCGCGTCTGCGGATCGCGCTCGGGGCGGTACTCGCTGCCGTCCTCGAGCCCCGCGCCGACGACGCGCACGAGGCGCTGGCCGTCGAGGCACAGCTCGTCCGCCGCGGTGAGCGTGACCGCTCGCGGCTCGGGCGCCGCCGGCGGCCCGACCGGGCAGCGGCGGATGACCGAGCCCGTGCCGAGGCTCCAGCCGAGGCCGAGCGGGCCCGTCGCGTCGTTGCCCGACGCGTACTCGAGCGTCACGGTGGGCGAGAGGTCGTTGCCCGCGGCCAGCACTGGCACCTCGACGGAGACGGCGAGCTGCCCGGTCGTGTCCACGGTCGCCCGCACCGGGACGCGACCGACCAGCGTTGCGTCGAGCGGCGGCGGCCCGACGCCGTCGGCCTTGCCGTCACCCGCGTCCGCACCCGCGGGGGAATCCTCGCCGGCGAACGGATTGCAGGCGGACGCGAGGAGCGCGAGGAGGGCGAGCGGCGCCGCGCTGCGGCGCGCGGACGAGGAGAAGAGCGAAGGGCGGCTGGAGTGGGTCACGGCGGTCACCTCGGTGGCTGGGGGATGCGGCACAGGTCAGAGCTCGTGCGAGCACGTGCGCGCGACGCGCGTGTCCTCGACGACGGAGCGGCCGTCGGCGCAGCGGTAGTAGGTGGTCCTTCCGCCGATGCACACGTGCCAGGTGTCGCCGTCGGGATGCCCCGCGCCGCAGGCACGCGCGCGCTCGCAGGTCTGCGTGGCGCGTGGCAGGAAGCCCGCGCTGCACTGAAGGTGCTCCTCGACGACGAGGCCGCGGTCGCAGCGGCCGACCCACTGCCCGTTCGCCACCGGCCGGCTCGTCTGTCCGCCGTGCGGGACCGCGCCGCAGCCCGCCTCGACGCAGCCGCTCGTGCCGCGGTAGTAACCGTCCTCGCAGCGCGCCTCGTACTGGACACCACCGTCGGCCTCGCAGCGGTAGTCGATGATCTCGTGGCTCGCACCGACCGCGGTCCAGGTGTCGCCGTACCTGCGGACGCCGCCCGCGCGGTCGGCGCAGGAGAAGCCGCAGTCGGTCCCGAGGGCCGGCACGTAGCAGTAGCGCAACGCCTCCTGGCGCCCCGTCACCTGCGCGTGCTGGCTCTCGAACGTCGCGAGCTCGGCGACGCCGGCTTGCCCGAGCAGCCGGGTGCCGCCGGGCGCGAGGGCCGCCTCGCCGAGGTGGATCTGGTGCTCCACGCCCTGCTCGCCTGGGCACCCGTCCAGGGTGGTGGTGGCCGCCCGAATGGTCATGGCGCGGCAGAAGACGTCACGGGGCTCGTCGTTCCGGACGAGCAAGCGCAGCGCGCGGCCGTCCTCCGCGAGCGAGAGATCGACGGCGATCCGCTGCGGGGGGGTTCGCAGGGAGTCGTCCTTGCCACCCTGGGCCTGGGGCCCCGGCCCCTCGTCGGTGGGGGCCACGGGTTCGCCGCCGCAGGCGGCGAGGAAGGCGGACGCGATCAGGGTGGCACCGGCGAAGCGGGGAAGGAGCGTGGTCATCGGAGGTCTCCTCTGCATGGCCTCGATGAAGGACGACCCCGCCCGGCGCTCCTGCACCGCGACTGCACGGATCTCGACCGAACAGCCGGCGCTCCCCGAACCTGCTAGCGTCGCGCCATGAACGTGATCCCATCCGTGAGCGCCGCCATCCCGCCGCTCGACGAGGCCGCCGCCGCCGAGGCGCGCCGCCGGCTCGACGACAAGACCAAGCCTGCCGGCTCGCTCGGCCGGCTGGAGACCCTCGCGGTGCGCCTCGCGGCGATGCGCGGCGAGCCGAGCCCGCTCCTGTCGCAGAAGGTCATCGTGGTCGCCGCCGCGGACCACGGCGTCGCGGCCGAGGGCGTCTCCGCCTACCCCGCCGAGGTGACGGCGCAGATGGTGAGGAACTTCGCCGCGGGCGGGGCGGCCGTGTGCGTGCTCGCGCGCGTGGCCGGCGCGCGCATCGTGGTGGTCGACGCCGGCGTGCGCGGCGGGCACGACTTCGGGCCCGGCGTGATCTCGCTCGGGCTCGCGGACGGCACGGCGAGCTTGCTGCGCGGCCCGGCGATGGCGGTCGAGCTCGCGGAGCGCGCCGTCGAGGCGGGGATCGCGCTCGCGATGGCGACCGCGGAGCAAGGCGCGGACATCATCGCGCTCGGCGACATGGGGATCGGCAACACCACAGCGGCGAGCGCCCTCGTCGCGGCCTACACGGGCGCGAAGCCGGCCGCCGTCGCCGGTCGCGGCACGGGCATCGACGACGCGGGGCTCGCACGCAAGCGCGCCGCGCTCGCGGAGGCGCTCGCGCTGCACCTCGCCGAGCCGCGGTCTCCGCTCGAGATCCTGGCGCGCCTCGGCGGGCTCGAGCTCGCGTTCCTGGCCGGCGTGACGATCGGCGGCGCGGCGCTGCGCCGGCCGATCCTCCTCGACGGGCACCCCACGACCGCGGCGGCGCTGGCGGCGGCGGCGCTCGCGCCGCGAGTGCGCGACTACCTCATCGCCTCGCATCGTTCGGCCGAGCCCGCCCACACGATCGCGCTCGAGCACCTGGGCACGGAGCCGCTCCTCGATCTCGGGCTCCGCCTCGGCGAGGGCACGGGCGCCGCGCTCGCGATGCCGCTCCTCGAGGCGGCTTGCCGGGTGGTGCGCGACATGGCGACGTTCTCGGGCGCGGGCGTTTCTCGGGGATGAGCGCCGAGCCCCGCCTGCCGCCCCCGGTCCGCGAGCTCGAGCTCGAGGGCGACGCGCTCCGGGACCTGCTCGCCGCGGCGAGCGAGCACGTCGTGCGCTACGTCGGCGCGCTCGGCGATCAGCCCGCGGCGGACACCGAGGGCAGCGCGGAGCTCGCGCGGTCCCTTTCGCAACCCCAGGCGCCGGAGGACGGCCGCCCGTACGAGGGCCTTCTCGACCTCGTCTTCGGGCGCGTGATCGAGAAGGGCTTCGGCACCGCGGGCCCGGGCTACCTCGCGTACATCCCGGGCGGTGGGCTGCCGCAGGCCGCGGCGGCCGAGCTCGTCGCCGCCGCGGTGAACCGCTATGTCGGCGTGTTCGCGGCCGGGCCGGGCCTCGCCCAGCTCGAGGCCAACGCCCTCCGCTGGCTCGCCGACTTCGTCGGCTACCCAGGGGCGGCGCGCGGGATCTTCACGACCGGGGGCTCCCTCGCGAATTTCTCGGCCACCGTGACGGCGCGCGAGGAGAAGCTCGGCGAGGAGCTGTCACGAGGCGTCGCCTACGCCTCGGACCAGGCGCATCACTCTGTCGAGAAGGCCGCGCGCCTCGCCGGGATCCCTCCGACGCGCGTGCGCTCGATCGCGACGGACGAGCGCTTCCGCATCCGCCTCGAGGCGCTCGCGGACGCCATCAACCGCGATCGCGCCGCGGGGCTGCAGCCGTTCCTGGTCGTCGGCAACGCGGGCACGACCAACACGGGGGCGGTCGACGACCTCGGGGCGCTCGCGGACCTGGCCGCGCGCGAGGGCCTGTGGCTGCACGTCGACGGTGCCTACGGCGCGCTCTTCAACCTGACGGAGCGCGGACGCCATGTCCTCGCGGGCCTCGCTCGCGCGGACTCGGTGACGCTCGATCCCCACAAGGGCATGTTCCTGCCGTACGGCACGGGCGCGCTCCTCGTGCGCGACGGCGAGGCGCTCCGCCGGGCGCACGCCGGCACGGGCGCCTACCTGCCGGCGGTGCCCGAGGACGGCGACCTCGTGGACTTCTCGCAGTACGGCCCCGAGCTGTCCCGCGACTGGCGCGGGCTCCGCGTGTGGCTGCCGGTGATGATGCACGGCGTGGGCGCGTTCCGGCGCGCGCTCGACGAGAAGCTCGATCTGACACACTGGGCTACCGCGGCTCTGCGCGCGACTCCCGGCGTGGAGATCCTCGCGGAGCCGCAGCTCTCGTGCGTGGCCTTCCGGCTCGCGCGCCCGGGGCTCGATCTCGCCGCGACGAACGCGCTCAACCGCGCGCTGCTGGCTCGCGTCAACGCGCGAAACCGCGTGCACCTGACCGCCACGGACCTGCGCGGCGCGTTCGCGATCCGCATCTGCGTGCTCAGCTTCCGCACGCACGCCGATCGGGTGCAGATGGCGATCGAGGACCTGCGGAGCGCGATCGAGGAGATCTGACGCTACGAGGACAGGCGCGCCAGCACGGCGCGCGTCGCGCGGGGCTTGGGATGCGAGGCCGGGAGCAGGCGGCGCCAGGCCCGGAGCGCGACCTCGAGCAGGGCACGTGCCTCCGCCGGGCGATCGAGGTCGGCGAGGAGGACGCCGAGGTTGTGCCGCGCGAGCGCCACGTCCGGGTGCGCCTCGCCGCCGAGCGCGAGGTGCGTCGCGAGGGCGCGGCGATAGAGCCGCTCCGCCTCGGCGTGATGCCCACGATCGGCCCGCACGCCGGCGAGGTTGGCCTGGTTGACCGCCACCTCGTACGAGCGCTCGCCGTACACGCGAGTGAAGCTGCGGATCGCGCGCCGGTAGAGCCGCTCCGCCTCGGAGAGCTCCCCCGCACCCTCGAGGAGCGCCGCGAGCGCTGCCTCGTCGGCCACGACCGTGGGGTGCGAGGCCGGCAGCGTCTTGCGCCGCAGCACGATGGAGCGGCGCGCGTGCGGGATGCCGGCGCGGAAGCGACCACGCGCGTGCTCGAGGCCGCCGAGGTTGTGGTAGAGGCTCGCGAGCACGGGTGAGTCCTCGCCGTGGAGGCGCGAGAGGATCCCGAGCGCCCGCCGGTACGCGCGCGCCGCGTCCGCAAAGCGCGCGGTGTACTTGCCGAGCACACCGAGGCAGTTGAGGACGTTGGCGCTGTCCTCGTCGCGAGGACCGAGGTGCCGCTCCGCCTGGGTGAGCGCGCTCCCGAGCACCGTGCGCGCCTTCGCGTAGCCGCCGCGCATCGTGAGGTGGAAGCCGAGGGCGCAGAGGACCTGCACGCGGAGGCGCAGGACGTCGGGCTCCCGGGTCGGGCGCGCGACGATGCGGCGGGCACGCGTGAGCGCAACGAGCGCCTCGTCGCCGCGATCGAGCGCATCGAGCGCCTGCGCGCGCAGGAGCTCGACGTTGGCGACGTCGGGGTGGTGCGCCGGGACCGCGCGGGCCAGCAGACCCAGGGCGCGCGAGGCGAGGCACAGCGCGAGGCGCGCATCGCCCGCATCGAGGGCCCCGGCGGCCTGCTCGTGAAGGCCGACCGCGCGATCGTGGAGCTTGTCGTTCAGCGGACGGTCTGGCTGTGGTTCGCGAGGCCGGGCCCGCCCGCGCGCAGCTTCGTCTTCACCTTCGGCGTGCTCGCGTGGTTCATCGCGCCCGGCCACGCTGGGTACAGGCTCACGCGACCGGGGGCCCGTTCTCATGGAACACCGCCTGTTTGCAGCATGCTCACGGGTGCGCGATGACCACGAGCGCGCGGGCGCGGCGGCGCGCGCACTCGAGGCAGCGCAGGAGGGTCTCGGGGTCGAGCGCGCCGAAGCTCTCGTCGAGCACGACCACCTCGGCGCCCGACAGCAGCGCGCGCGCGAGGTAGACCCGGCTCTTCTCGCCGTGCGAGAGCTGCCAGCCCGTGTCGCCGACCACCTGCATGATCCCCGAAGGCATGCGCTCGAGCAGCTCACCGAGCCCGAGCTCCCTGCAGAGCGTCTCCGCCTCCGCGATCTCGTCGGGGCCCGCCGGCCAGCCGCGCGAAAGGAGGAGGTTGAACGCGAGCGTCTCGCACAGGATGTGGTTCTCGTGGAACTGCGGCGCGGAGGCCACGCGCGCACGCCAGCCGGTCTCGCCGAGCGTCCGCCGGTCGAGGCCGCCCGAGAGCAGCAGGCCCGACTCGGGCAGGCGCAGGCCCGACAGGAGCGCCGCCAGCGTCGACTTGCCGCCGCCCGACGGCCCCTCGAGGAGCACCCGATCGCCCGCCTCCACGCGCAGCGTCGCCCCCTGGATGATGGGGGGGCCTCCCGCGCGGTAACGGAAGACGAGGCGTTCGGCGTCGAGTGCCACCGCGTGCTGCGAGGGCTCGGGGAGCGCGAGCTCGGGCGGAGGTGCGGGCTCCACGCGCCGCGCCGCCTCGAAGAGCGGCCGCACCGCCGAGAACGCCACGCGGCAGCTCGTGACGGCCGAGACGCCTTCGCGCAGGCGATCGAGCGCGCCCTGCGCGAGCAGCAGGCCGCCGAGGCCGATCGCGATCGCATCGGCAGGGGCACCACCGACGACGGCCGACGCGAGCGGCACCAGGCCGAGGACGAGCCACGCGCGCGGGAGCGCGCCGCCGAGCCACACGACGACACGATCCACGCGCCTGCTCGCCCCGAGGTAGCTCGCGAGCCGCTCGTCCTCGCCCTCGTGCCAGCGCAGGGGCCCAGCCTGCGCGAGGCGGGTGCGATGACCGACCATGCGCTCGACGAGATCCCGCGAGAGCTCGATGCGTGCGGCGGCGAACGCGCGCATGCGGCCGTGGAGGACGCGCGCGAGGCCGGCCGTGGCGGCCACGAACCCGACGAGCAGGGCCGCGTGCCCGAGGCCGCCCGCGCCGCCGAGCAAGACGAGGAACGAGAGCACGAGCTCCACCGCGGCGACCGCCAGGGAGAACCCGCCCTGCAGCGCGAGGCCCTCGACCGCTTCCGACTCGACCACGCGCCCGAGGGCGCTCCCGGCGCCCTCGCTGCGCACGTCGTCCGGGCCGAGGCGAAGCGCGCCGGCGAGCAGGCGGCGCTTGAGGAGCGCGCCCACCCCCGCGGCGATGGCGCCCTGCAAGGACACGGAGGCGAAGCGGAGCGGCAAGCTCGACACGAGGGCCAGCAGGAAGCCGACGATCCACGCGGGCTCCATTCGCCCCGAGAGGGCCGCGCGGCCGAACAGCGCGAACGCGAGGACCCACAGGAGGCGCTCGCCCACGAGGCAGAGAGAGAGCAGCGCCGCCGCGGCGACGACGCCCATGCGGCGCAGCGCGGCGGAGAACGGGCGATGCGGCGCCGGGCGGAGCGCGTAGGCGTCACAGACGTGCTCGTCCTCGAGGCGGGCCTCGAGGAGCGCCGTGCGCGCGCGCGCGGCCGCCTTCGCCGGTAGCGCGCCGAGGACGGGCGCCAGCTCCGCGGTCGCCTCCGCCTCCTTTTCGCCTGCGACCAGCGAGCGGAGCTCCGCGCGATCGAGCGTGGTGCGCCCGAGGTCGGGGCGGAGCACGTCGAAGCGCTGGCCCGACGCGAGCACGGCGAGCGCGCGACCGTCGCCGGCCACGAGCAGGACGGGGCCGAGCGCGGGGAGGCGGCGCGGCAGCTCGCCGTAGCGAAGGGGCAGCAGATCCGCGTCGATGCCGAGCGCGCCCGCGGCGGCGACCAGCCAGCGCCCTCGATCATCGCGGGTCCTCACGCGCGCGGGGGGCACGGGCGCGGCGCTGGTGGCGGGCTCGAGCCCGGCCGCCGCCGCGAGGGCCGAGAGCGCCGTGCCGAGCTGCTCCCGCTCGAAGAGCGCGGTCATCCGGGCTCCACCTCGAGCGCGCCGCCGTCCATGCGGATCCGACGCCACGCCTCACCCGACCACGCCGCGCTCGCGAGGTCTCGATCCGCCTCGAGCAGCGCGCGATAGCGCGAGCCCTCCTCGGCGAGGAGCGCCGCGGGCGCGCCGTCCTCCACCACGTGACCGCGCTCGATCACGATCGCGCGCGGGAACGCCGCGGTCTCCGCGACATCATGCGTCACACAGATCAACGTGGCGCCAGCGAAGGTCTCGCGCACCCTCGCGAGGAGCGCGCGCCGCCGCTCGCGATCGAGGCCCCGGAACGGCTCGTCGAGCAGCACGAGCCGCGCGGCCGGTCGCGCGAGCGCGCGCCCGAGGCGCACCCGCTGGCCCTCTCCGCCGGAGACGAGGCCGCCGCCCTCGCCGAGCGAGGTCGCCAGGCCCTCGGGCAGACGCTCGACGACGCCGCGCAGATCCGCGGCGTCCACCACGCGCCCGAGGCCCTCGGGCGCCTCGTCGCTGCCGTAGCGCAGGTTGTCGTAGAGGCTCGCGTTCCAGAGCTGCACGGCGGGATCGACCCAGCGCGCAGCGCGACGCACCGCCTGCAGGTGCGCGCCCTCGAGGGCGACACCGTCGACGGTGATCGTCCCCGCCGCCGGGCCGTGCCAGCCGAGGAGGAGCCCGACCAGCGTCGACTTGCCGGCGCCGGAGGGCCCGACCACCGCCACGTGCTCGCCCGGCGCGATGGACAGGGCGACGTCCTCGAGGATGGTGTGCCCGCCGGCGCGCACGGTGACGCCCTCGAGGGCGATCGCCGAGGCGCCCGCGCCCCCCTGGGCGACCTCGCCGTGCGCCGCCGACTCCTCGGGCGCGTCGAGCGGCTCCACGAGGCGCAGGACGAGGCTCCGGTAGGCCGGATACTGGCGCAGCGACATCGCGAGCTCGGCGCCGAGCTGCGGCAGCATGAGCGACCAGTAGCCGACGAGCAGCGCCGCGCCCGTGCCGTCACCACGGCCGAGCAGCCGCCCGATGAGCAGGGCCGCGAGGGCGAAGCCGAGGGCCGCCTGGGCGAGGTCGATCCATGCGGATATGCGAATGAGTCCGAGCGTGGCGCGCAGCCACTCCACGAGCAGCCCCTCGTGCGCGGCGCGGACCGCGCGCTCGCCGCCGTGGGCTCGCACGGCGACCACGCCGAGGAGCGCGTCGAGGTAGAAGCGTGACAGCGCGCCCGCGTGCGCGCGCGCCCGCATGTCCCGCTCGGCGAGGCGCTTGTTGGCGACGAGCGGCGCGACGATGACCAGCGCGGCCGCCCCGACGGCCAGCGGTGCGGCCGCGGGGTCGAGCCACGCCAGGCCCGCGGCGACGAGCGCGATCTCGACCGTGGCGCGCACCACCTGCGCCGCCACCGCGGGCGCGCCGCGCAGCAGGTGCGCCTCGTGCGCGCGGCTCGCGACGTCGGAGACCAGGCGGCTCGAGAAGTAGCGATCGGGCAGGCGGGGCAGCTTGGCGAGCAGCCGGAGACGCAGCCGCCCGTCGAGGCGCCTGCCGAGCGCGAGCGTCCGCGCGAGGATCGGCACGTCGAGCAGCAGCGCCGAGGCGAAGAGCGCCGCCACCAGCGCGACCGCGCCGACGCGCTGACCCACGAGGCCAAGGCGTGACTGAACGTCGAAGAGGCCACGCAGCACGAGCGCCTGCGCGACGAGCCCGGCCGCGCTCGCGGCGATCGCGGGCACGAGCACGGCCGGCTGCAGGACGCCGTCGGCCGCGAGGGCACCGGCCAGCGTGCGGAGAGCGCTCGGAGAGCGCTCGGAGAGGACGGCGGAGAGCTCGGGGGGCGTCTCCTGCGCGCGCTCGGCCTTCCCTCGCACGCGCAGGAGCACCGCGCCCCGCAGCGTGACGGCGCCCGGCTCCACGGCCGCGCGGGCCGACCAGAGCCTGGGCGGGATGTTCCCGGGCGTCGCGACGAGCGCGTCGATGGCGTGCGCCACCTCGGTCCCGCGCGAGACCGCGCGCCCGGCGACCAGCCACTCGCCGAGGCGCGTGGCCGCGTCGAGCGCCCCGATTCCGAGCGGTGACGGATCCTCGAGCGCGCGCGCGAGGCGCTCCGTGCGCGCTGCGGACGGCACGCCCAGCCGCCCGAGCCTGGCGAGGAGCGGCGCCGTGAACTCTGCCGTGGCCGCGTACTCGCGAAAGGCATCCGCCGGCACGTCGAGCTCGTGCACGTAGAGCTCGTCGAGGAGTCCGCGCGGCGAGACCCACCGCCGGCCGGTGCCGGGGTCCATGAGCTGCACGAGGCCGCCGACGACGCCCCAGACCACGACGAAGTGCAGGACCCCGCTCGGCAGGCGCACGACCGCGAGCGCCGGCAGGAACCTGGCCGACCGCGAGAGCACGTGCTCGACGGGCACCACGCACTGCTCGGCGTCGAGGCCGAGCCCGATCGCGACCTCCTCGAGCGTGTCGATCGACGTGCCGTCCACGCTCGTCTGGCAGGCCTCGCGCAGGCGTCCGTAGCTCGCGCGGATCCCGTGGCCCTGCAGGAGGCTCGCGAGCGCGGCCGGCCCGCAGTCCATCGCCGAGCTCTGGATGACCTCCGGCGCGAAGAGGCGGGTCACTGCGGAGGATCCGCGGGCGCGCCGAGCCTGCGCCCCGCCGCGCGCAAGAGGAGCTGGAGCGGGCTCGGTCGCTCGACCTCGATCTCGACGACCCCGGGCGCCCCGTGCTCGAGCGAGCCCACCGAGCGCGGCATCGACAGCACCGCGAGCTCGACCCGCACGCGCCCGTCGCGTACCTCGCCTGCGACGCGCGCGACCCTGAGCTCGACCACGCCGAACTCCGTCCAGGGAAAGCCGTCGAGGCGCATGCGGGCGTGCTGGCCGGCGCGCACGCGACCGAACGCGGCGGCCGGCGTCAGCTCGGCGACGGTCCGCAGCCGCCCCGGCGGCACCACCGACGCCACGCGCTCGCCTTCGCGCAGCACGCGCCCGGGGCGCAGCTCCGCGACGTCGGCGAGGGTGCCCGCGACCGGCGCGCGCAGGGTAAGGAGCTCGCGTTCGCGCTGGATCCGCGCGAGCGTCGCGCGCGACAGCGCGAGGTCACCCTCGAGCGAGGCGAGGTCCCGCCGCACCCCCTCGGCCCGCGCCCGCGCGGCGGACTCGCGCGTCTGCGTGTCCGCCCGCATGCGCCCCGGCTCGAGCCCGAGCACGTCGGTCTCCGCGCGGCGTCGCTCGGCCTCGCTCTTCGCGCGCAGGAGCTCGATCTCCCCGGCGGCCCCGGTCTTCCGCAGCTCCTGGAGCTGCCGCGCCTCTTCCTCCGCCAGCTTGCGCCCGGTCTCGGCCTCGCGCATGCGCGCCGGGGCCTGCTCGAGCGAGAGCTTCGCGTAGCGCGAGGTCGCCCGCGCCACGTCCGACTCGGCGGCCCGCTGCGACCGCGCCGCCTCGACCTGGCGCTCGAGCGCGGCGATGCGCGCCTCTTCCTCCCGCACCCTGAGGTCATCGACGGTGGCGTCGAGCTCGACGAGCACGTCACCCGCCGCGACCGCGCGACCGAGCTCGAGGGCGCTCCGCACGACGCGCCCCGGGCGGGTGGCCTCGAGCGGGTGCGTCATCGCCTCCACCTCGAGCCGCGCGCGCTCCGAGACCGCGTACACGGGCACCCGCGCGAGCGCCGCGAACGCGCACCAGCCCGCGAGCAGTAGCGCGCCGACGGCGAGCCCGATCAGGCGGCGCGCCCCCCGCTCCTCCCCCAGCGCCGACAGCGATCTCAGAAACGGCGCCGCCATGTCCTCACCGGGTGCGCCTGCTCAGGCCTCCAGCGGGAAGCACTCGTCCATCTTGCGTGCGATGTACTCCTCCGCCCTCCGGCGGACGAAGAACGGGGGATCCTTGCCCTCGCAGTAGACGCAGGTGTCCTCGACGATGATGTTGGCGCCGAACTTGTAGCCGATGACGCTGCCCTCGATCTTGGCCACGTCACCGTTCCACTCGTGCTTGATGCCCTTCGCGCCCCAGCGATCGAGCAAGGTCTGGACGCGCTTCTTCGCCTCCTCCTTGCCCAGGTTGTGGGGTCTTTCGATCCGCATGCCCAACCTTACCGCACACCTCGGCGCCGTCCGTGCGACAAAATGGATCCGCCCCGAGCGCCCGGTTACGATCCGCGCGATGCGAGGGGATCCGAAGGGCGCGGTCGCGCCCGAGCATGGCCCGTCCGTGCCTCGGCACGGCGACACGAACGCGCTGCGGCGCCCGCTGCAACGCGTTGAGAAGATCGCGCTCTTCGAGCGGCACGTCGAGGAGCGCCTCGTGCCCTCCGCGATCGAGCTCCTGCTCGCCTCGGCGAAGGTGCTGGCGGAGGGCGAGCGGCGACCAGCCAGCGACGGTCGCGACGTGTTCTGCGGATCCGTCATGATCACGCTCGAGCTCGACGCCGCCACCGAGGCCGTGCGCGA
This sequence comes from uncultured Myxococcales bacterium, assembly GCA_964593795.1. Classification (GTDB taxonomy): domain Bacteria; phylum Myxococcota_A; class Polyangia; order JAHFDS01; family JAHFDS01; genus JAHFDS01. Next base: position 26,668 of record CAZQJC010000281.1, read on the forward strand.
TCCGCTCGACGCCCTGTCGGCGCGCCGCGTCGCCGCGCTCATCGAGGGCGACGCCGCCCTCGGCAAGCGTCTGCGCGCGCTCGCCGAGCGCGAGGCGGGTCGCGTCGCCGGCGGTCGCCTGCAGCGCTCGAAGGGCGAGCTCCGCGCACGCGCGGTGGGCACGCGCGTGGACATCGACCTCGAGGTCGAGGCGACCGTGTCGGAGCGACCATGACCGCGCAGAGCTACAGCGCGCGCGACGTGGCGCGGATCCTCGAGCTGCCCGAGAGCCGCGTGCGGTACTGGGCACAGACGGGCTTCGTCGGACCGTCGGGCCGGAACGGGGGGCGCCTCGTCTACACGTTCGGCGATCTCGTGCAGCTCCGCGCGCTCAAGGACCTCGTCGAGCACGGCCTGCCCGTCGCGCGCGTCAGGAAGAGCCTCGACGCCCTGCGCAAGCACCTGCCGGAGCTCGACCGGCCGCTGCAGCGCCTCCGCGTCGCGTCCGACGGCGAGACCGTCGTCGTCGCCGACGGCGACCGCGCGTTCGAGCCGCTGTCGGGGCAGCTCGTGTTCGAGTTCGACGTCGCGCGGCTCGGGGAGCGCGCGGCCGAGGTGGTGCGCCTCGAGCACCCTGCCCCGGCGCCCGCGCCCGAGCCGACCGACGGCGCGGGCACAGCCTTCGCGTGGTTCCTCGAGGGGCGCAAGCACGACGAGCGCGGCGAGGCCGACGAGGCCGAGGCCGCGTATGCGCGCGCGCTCGCGCTCGACCCGAGGCTCGCCGCCGCGCACACGAACCTCGGCAACCTGTGCTTCCTGCGCGGCCAGCTCGACCGCGCCCGCGCCGCCTACGAGCGCGCCCTCGCGCTCGACCCGGACCAGCCCGAGGCGACGTTCAACGCGGCGGCGTTGCACGAGCGGCTCGGCGACCGCGAGCTCGCGATGGCGCTGTACCGGCGCGCGGTGCGCCTCGAGCCTGCGTCCGCGGACACCTGGTGGAGCCTCGCGATGCTGCTCCACGAGCTCGGCCGAGGCGACGAGGCGCGCCCGTGCTTCGAGCGCTTCCTCTCGCTGTGCGGGAGCGAGGACTCGTCCTACACGCGCCTCGCGCGCGAACGGATCCTGTAGAGGCCGTCCCCCGAAGTCCGCTCGCCGGGCGGACGCAAAAAAAACAGAGGGCCGGGGATCACTCCCCGGCCCTCGTCACTTCATTCGGTCTCGCCTCGGACTACGCCGCGCGGACGTTCGAAGCCTGCAGGCCCTTCGGGCCCTGGACCACCTCGAACTCGACCACCTGGCCCTCCGCCAGCGAGCGGAAGCCCTCCGCGAGAATCGCGGTGTGGTGCACGAAAACGTCCGGCCCCCCCTCTTGCGTGATGAATCCGAAGCCCTTGGAATCGTTGAACCACTTCACCTTGCCACGTGCCATTGCGTTACTCCTGCTCGTGCGCGCCTGGTGAACACGCCCATGCGCGCATCCCTCCGTCACGTATCGCGACCTCCAAACACCCTCGCGGTCGAGATGATCCAGCACGCACCGCTCGACTCGAGCGCTCTCTCGGATGAGTAGGAACCGGGGAGAGGAACGAGCACGAAGGACACGCGAGGACCGATGGCGAGGACGTCTTGAGGGCGAGGTGTTCGGTGAACATTTTGCCCATCTCGAGTCGCTTGTCCATCGAAATCGCGCAGGCGAATACCTGGCCGCGGGCAGCGGAAAAAGCGGCCTCGCGGCCTGCGGCCGCCGATGGAGTATCCTGCCCTGGTGCGCGGGCGAGGGGCGAGGGGTGTGGCGGTGGCGCTGGCGCTGGCGCTCTTGCCCCTGCCCACGCGGGCGGGCCCGGACGCGAAGACCAAGGTCCAGGTGCGCCTCGGCACCATCGCCCCGGAGGGCTCGCCCTGGGCGGAGTCCTGCGTCACGGCCACGCGCATCGCCGCCCGCCAGAGCGGCGGCACGGTCCAGTTCAAGACCTTCCTGTCCGGCGTCCTCGGCGACGAGCAACAGCTCGTGGCGTCGCTGCGGGACGAGCGCCTCGACGCCTTCGCCGGGAGCCTCGCGGCCTTCGCGGGCATCCTGCCCGAGCTCAACGCGCTCGAGCTGCCGTTCGTGTTCCGCGACCACGCGCACGCGGAGGCGGTGCTGGGCCGCGTGACGCCGCGGCTGCGCGAGCTGGTGCGGGCGCGCGGGATGGCGCTCGTCGCGATCGGCGAGGTCGGCTTCCGGCACCTCGGCAGCCAGGGCGCCGTGCGCACCGTCGCGGACCTGCGCAGCCTGCGCCTGCGTACGCAGCCGGGCGCCCCCTACGAGCCGCTCTGGCAGGCGCTCGGGGTGAGCACGTTCCCCATGCCGGTCCAGGCCGTCGTGCGCTCGCTCGAGGCCGGCCAGGTGGACGCGTTCGACGGCGCCGTGACCTGGGTCTTCGCGAGCGCCTGGCACCTGCACGCGAAGCACTTCACGATGACGCACCACGTCTACCAGCCGGCGGTGCTGGTCGTCGGCGCGACCGGTCTCCGCAAGATGGGCAAGGACCTGACCACGCGGATCGCGGACGAGACGCTGGGGAGCGCCTCGCGAGAGAGCCGGGAGCACACGCGCGCCGTCGAGAAGACGCTGCTCGAGTCGCTGCCGCAGCTGGGCGTCGCGGTGGACGCCCCCTCACCGGCGCTGATGACCGCGATGCAGCGCCGCGGCGCCGAGGTCGTGGACGCCTGGCGCAAGACCACGACGCCCCCGGGACGCGCCCTGCTGGACGCGCTGCAGAAGGCGCCGTAGGCCGCCGCCCTCCGGCCCCCGACCCGCGCCTTGGGCCCGTGTTACGCTGCCGCCGTGGCCGTCTCCCAGAAGAAGACCGAGCGCCTGCTCGATCTGCTGGCGCTCCTGCTCGGGGCGTCGCGGCCGCTGACCTACGCCGAGATCCGCGAGCAGTTCGACGACTACCGGACGGCGAACCCCGCGTCCGGGATCCGCACCTTCGAGCGTGACAAGGCCGAGCTCCTCCTGCTCGGGGTGCCGCTCCGCTGCATCAAGCGCTCCGACGGCGAGGGCGACGCCGAGGAGGACGCGTACGTCGTGGACCGCGACCGCTACCTCCTGCCCGCGATCCAGCTCGCGCCCGACGAGCGCGCGGCCCTGGCCGTCACGGCGGAGGTCATGCGGGTGCAGGCGGGCTTTCCGTACCGCACCGAGCTCGACTCGGCGCTGCGCAAGATCGCGTTCGACGGCGGGCCGGCGCACGCGCCCGGGGACCTCGTCCTCGACCTCGAGATGCGGGCGACGTCGCGGCGCGTATCCGTGGCGCTCCGGCAGCTCGAGGGCGCGGTCAGGCAGCGAAAGCGCGTGACGGCGCGCTACCGCAAGCTCGGCGCGCAGGCCGACGAGGCGCGCACGCTCGAGCCGTACGGGCTCGTGTACAGGCGCGGCGCGTGGCTGCTGGTCGCGCGCAGCGTCGAGCGCGGCGAGATGCGCACGTTCCGCGTGGACCGCTTCACCAAGGTGCGCGTGGGGCCGAGGCCGAGCGAGCCCGACTTCGAGCGGCCCGAGGTGCGGGTGGACGAGCTCGCGCGGCGCTCGCCGTGGACGTTCGAGGTCGAGCCCGCCGTGCGCATGGAGCTCGTGGTGCACCCCGACGCGGCGTGGATCGCGGACGAGGACTTCGGCGCCGACGCGGAGAAGGAGTCGCGCGCGGACGGCGCGATCGTGGTGTCGTTCTCCTGCCGCAACCCGGCGTACGTGGTGCGTCGCGCGCTGGTCGAGTCGGGCAACCTCGAGGTGAGCTCGCCGGCCGCGCTTCGTCAGGCGGTGCGCGAGGCGGCCGAACGAGCGACCGCGACGTACGACGCGAGCGAGCGCATCGCCCCCAAGCGCGCGGCGCGGGCGAAGGCGCCGGCGCGCGAGGCGCGCCCGGTCAAGCGGAGGGCGGGGCGCGCATGAGCACGGCGAGCGATCAGGTCAAGCGGCTGCTGTTCCTCGTGCCGTACGTCGCGGCGCGCAAGGAGGGAGTACCGGTGGGCGAGCTCGCGGAGCTCCTCGGGTGCACGCGCGGCGAGCTCCTCGCGGAGATCGACCTCGCGTGTCGCGTGGGGCCGCCGCTCGGTGACCCGGGCGAGTTCGTGCTGGTGACGGTGGAGGACGGCCGCGTGTTCGCCGACCTGCCGCAGGGGTTCGTGCGGCCGCCGCGCCTGACCACGCAGGAGGCGTTCGCGCTCCTGCTCGGCGCGCAGGCGCTCGCGGACACCGAGATCGAGCCCTACGCGGGGGCCACGGCGCGCGCGGTGGCGAAGCTGCGGCGCGCGTTCAAGGGCGCGGACGCCAAGCTGCTCGCGCAGCTCGAGGAGGAGATCCGCATCGTGCCCGACGGCGCGGCCGGGGAGCGCGGGCGCGTGGTGCCCACGCTGGCGCGCGCGGTGCGGCAGCACACGGCGGTCGAGATCGACTACTACTCGGCGGGCAGCGGCAAGCGCAAGTGGCGCGGCGTGGATCCGTACGGGCTCATCAACGGCAAGGGATCCTGGTACCTCGTGGGGCGCTGCCACGTGCACGACGAGACGCGCATCTTCAAGGCCGAGCGCGTCGGCGAGGTGCGCCTCGGCGAGAAGCGCTTCGTGGTCCCCGCGGACTTCGACCTCGACGTGTTCGCCAAGAGCAAGCTCAAGCTGCCGCTCGCGCGCAAGGGCCAGGTGCGGCTGCGCTTCCACGGCGAGGCGGCGCGGCAGGCGGCCGGCTGGGAGGGCGCGAAGAAAACGCCGAGCGGCGCCGTCGAGCTGTCGGCGCAGGTGCCCGCGGGAGAGCGCCTCGCCGCGTGGGTGATGAGCTTCGGAGGCGACTGCGAGGCGGTGGCGCCCGACGAGCTCCGCGCCGCGGTGCGCGATCGCCTGGCCGCCGTCGCCGCGCGCCACGCGTGACACCGGCGCTCTTCAGGAGGATCTGATGATCAAGGTCTACAAGTTCGGGCCGTCGTTCGGCCTGCCGGACGCGAGCCCGTTCGTGATGAAGGTCGAGACGTACCTGCGCATGACCGGGCAGGCGTACGAGGTCGTGACCGGCGACGTGCGCAAGGCGCCCCGCAAGCAGCTCCCGTACGTGGACATCGATGGCAAGGTGATCGCGGACTCGACGGCGATCGTGCGGCACCTCGAGGGGCAGCGCGCGCAGAAGCTCGACGCGCACCTGTCGCCCGGGGACAGGGCGATCGCGCTGGCGTTCAAGTCGATGCTCGAGGAGCACCTCTACTTCGGCGTCCTCTACCTGCGCTGGACCGACGACGCCGGCTGGCGCGTCTTCGAGCCCACGCTGCGCGAGATGCTCGGCAAGATGGGCGTGCCGTCGCTCTTCCGGGGGATGATCACGAAGAAGATCCGAGCACAGGTGAGCGCCCGCGCGCGCATCCAGGGCATCGGCAGGCAGCCGCGCGAGGAGCTCGTCGGAACGTGCTGCGAGATCGTCGACGCGCTGGCCGTGCAGCTCGCCGGCAAGCCGTACTTCTGCGGCGACGCGCCCACGACCTACGACGCCACCGTCTACGCGTTCGCGGCGGGCCTGCTGTGCCCCGCGTTCGACCACGAGCTGCACCGGCACGCGAAAGGCAGGCCGAACCTCGTCGCGTACGAGCAGCGCCTGCGCGCCCAGTACTGGGCGAAGTAGCCGATCGCCCCGGTCAGCGCACGAAGACGTTGTTCGCGGAGTCCTCGCACTCCCAGATGGGCAGCGACATCTTGAGGCCCTTGGCGACCGCGCGCGCGTCGGCGCACGAGTCGCACACCCAGCCCGCGGGGGCGCCGGTGCCGGTGTGGGCCGCGATGCAAGCGCCGCCGGGACCCGGGTACGTGCCGACGGGGCAGTTCCAGCCGACCGGCTGCGGGGGGCTGCCGGGGTCGCCCGGCTGCGCGAACGGGAGCCGGCGGCCCGGGGTCGGGCAGAGGGCAGTCGGGCTCTCGATCGGCAGGTTCGCCCAGCGGTAGTGCGACAGACAGCGCGCGCCCGCGGTCGTCCAGCCCGCCTCGAACAGCAGGTCCGGCCGGAAGGCGCGCGACTGCACGCCGCTCGCGGTCAGCTCGTCGTACATGTTGATCGTCGTCCCGGGCATCGTGTGGGTCCTGCCGTCGCCGCAGTAGTCGGCGGTGGCGGCGCGGGTGCACGCCTGGTGCGCGTCGCGATACCGGTACGGGCGGTAGCCCCACGCGTAGCACTTCGCGATGACGCCGCTCGCGCAGGCGAACGTGAAGTCGGTGCTGCTCTCGACGCGATCGCCGCTCGAGTTCCAGGTCGCGGCCACGGGGATCGCCCAGCTCGCCCCGTCGAACTGATCGGGCTCGCACAGCGGCTCCCAGGTGCTGCCGTTACGGACCTGCACGTCGTAGAAGCGCGTCACGCTGGTCTCATCCGTCGCCGCGACTCCGCGGTTGCCGAAGTCGCGAACGGGATCGCTGACGCCCCTGACCCAGAGGGTCTTGGTGAGGTTCGGCTGCGCGGGCGTGGTCCCTCTCAGGAACGTGTCGACGAGCTGGCGACCGCTGACGTAGCGGAGGACGGAGCCGCGCACCTGGACGCCGCGCAGCTCGCCCTCGTGGACCTGCAGCGACGTGACCGGGTAGCCCCCGAGCGTGCCGCCCGCGTACTTCGCGTAGAGCAGGCCGGCGCCGAGCCCGGTGCCCTGGGTCTTCGTGCCCTGGGTCTTCGTCCCCGCGAGGGAGGCCTCACCGAGATCCGCGTCGTCGCCTGGTTCGGCGCCGCATCCGGCGACGGGAACGGCTGCGAGGAGGAGGGGGAGGACGAGCGAGCGGTTCGTTTTCAGAGCCATGGGGAGGACCTCAGCAATTCACACACCAGGCGCTGCTGTCGTCGAACCTGCCTGAATTGCTGAGGCTGCGCGGGGTCGGCTGGCCCCGCGGACCGGCCAGTCGACCGGCCACCCTGGCAAAATCGGCGCGCCGAGGCGCCAGTAGCGGGAACCTCAGTGGCACGTGCCGGGCGCACCCGGCGCCGACGGCTTCTTGTCCGAGCCACCGACCGCGCCCCAGACGGCGCTCTCGGGGAGGAGGTGGCCGGTCGCGTCACACGGCCGCTGCTTGAAGAAGCTCTCGATGAAGGCCTCCACGGGGGCCTTGTTCTTCTCGATGGCCGCCGAGAGGGGATCTCGGGGCTCGGTCTCGAGCGCGACGTTGGCGTGGATGCAGGCGTCCATCACCTGACCGAGCTGCGTCAGGTCCGTGGCGTCCATGGCGATGACGTGGTTGAGCGAGCTGCCCTCCTGGCGGTGAGCCCCCGTGCAGAGGTACGTGAGGTAGCGCGCCATGCACGAGGCCCTGTCACCGGAGAGGCCGAGGCTGGCGACGGCGGCCGGCACGTTCGCGCACGCGTTCGACACCTGCACCGGCTGCGTCAGGCACATCTGCACGGTCATCTCCCTGGACACGGTCGGCTCACCGGCGCACGGACCCGGCGTGGTCGGGTTCGGCTTCGGATCCGCGAGGCACGCGCCCACGGTCTGCGTCATCGCGACCGGCGGCGCGTCCACGCCCGGCAGGTGCGAGCGCACGCTCGGCTGCTGCATCGCCGGCAGGCGCGTGGTGCCGACGCGCTGACCGAGCGCGGAGCCCGTGCCGAGACGGAGCGCGGACCTCTCGGTCCAGTCGTTCGTGCCCTTCGAGTCGTAGCGGTCGATCGTGATCGACGGCAGGTTCAGGAATGTCGGGTCCCAGGAGATGTCTCCGATCGGCCAGGGCAGCGTCATGGTGAAGTGGACCTGGACCTTGAGCGGGTCGATCGAGGCGGTGCGCACGGTCCTCGGGCGGACGGTGACGGCGCTGGTCGGTGTCACGGTGGGCAGGTACAAGGGCGCCACGCCCCGCTGCTCCTCCGCGTCGAGGTGATCGCGCACCTCGTGGCGGATCTCGAGGTTACCGACGATGTTGCCCGTGACCTCCGGGCTCACGTTGAAGGGGCCGATCTTCGGCGTCTCGATGGTCGCGAGGAGGCCGAGCTTCGCCTGGAGCTGCGTCTGCAGGTCCACCGCGTGGTCATCGTCCTGCCAGGCGCGCGTGGTCATCCCCGTGCCCTCGTTGCGCGGGAGCTGGAACGGGAACGCCGACGTGCCTGCCTCGAGCACCTGCCAGAACCACGACGGACAGGGCGAGCCGATCTCGACGTGGTCGCACGACCCGGGACCGGTCCAGGCCCCGTCGTGGAAGCCGAAGTTGCCGAGCCAGCGGAGCATGCCGCTGCGTGGCGTCCCGGGGGCGGCGCCGATCCAGTAGCCGTCCGACTTCAGCACGCGCTCGTCGACCTGCTCGGGCTTTCCGGTGCTGACGGTGAGGGTCGTGGTGCCGTAGACCTGGATCACGCCGAACAGCGTGCCGATCAGGACGCGGCCGTCGAGGGTGCGGGACCGCGCCGCGGTCGTGATGGCGTCGAGGTGGCTGACGGTCTGGTGGCGCTTGGCGTAGTCGTACTTGCCTGTGCCGTAGCCCTGGTCGATCCACCTGCGCTCGGAGGGCGTCACGACCTCGGCGTCGGCGGTGGTGAGCACCGCGGGCGCGCGGATCTCGCCGAGCGAGGGCAGCCCGATGCCGCGGATGGGCGTCACCTTGGCCCCGACGAGGAGGGGCACCTGGAAGGCCTGCGCGCCGTCGTCGGGCGAGGTGGTCACGCCGGCCGGCGCGATGAAGCGCTGGGGGCCGTCGAGCGTGACGGTGGGCTCGACGACGAGGAAGTCGAGCTGGGCACCGAGGACGTTGAGCGACAAGGCCGTCTGCTCGCCCATCGTGCGAACGGTAGAGCCCTGGGCGACCTGCGCCTCGCGCGCGGCGCAGTAGAGGCGCGCGCCGCGCAGGCGGACATCGTCGAGGTCCGAGGGATCGGGGTAGGACTGAAGGCCCATCCCGTGGGAGGTGTCGCCGCTCGCGGGCCAGACGTACTGCTGCTTGAGCCAGCGGCCGCGCACCGGGTTGTAGCCGGTGAACGCGTCCGAGAGCTCCGTGCCGTGATCCGTGAAGTAGCCGGGGAACTTGCCCAGCTCCGCGACGATGCCCTCGAAGGCGCCGAGCGTGGTCTTGTCCCGGAGCTCGGTGCACGTGCCGCCGGAGGTGACGCAGGGCAGCGCGCGCTTGAGGCGATCCTGCAGCGCCGCGGGGACGGTGGCGGCGATCGCGGCGCTCCGCCACGAGAGCCGCGTCGCGTCCGCGCCCGGGGCCGTGACGGCCGCGCTCGGATCCGTGCCCGACGACCAGCCGTGATCGACCGCGCCCGACACCCGACCGGGCTCGGTCGACGTGGTCGGGAAGGTCCGGCTGGCGCCCGTCAGCGCCGGGATGGCACCGCCGAACGCGACGCCGCTCGTGGGGGAGGCGGTGTTGACCTTCTCCGCGGGCGTGTCCTCCGGGGACAGCGCCACGCCGTCCTCTGCGCGCGCGGCGGCGGGCGCGGCGGGCCGGTCGGGGGTGGGCTCGGCTCCGCAGCCGAGGGCCGTGGAGACGGCGAGCGTGGTGGACAGGAGGAGCTTGCGAGTTGCCATGCCCTGCCCTTCTGCGAGCTGCGGGCCAGCCCAGGAGGGCGCGAGGTGCGCGAGATCGCTGGGCTCGCTCGCGCCACGACGCCAACCTGGCGCGACGGCGGGAGCCAGCTCGCGCCACGGTGACGTGGCTAGAGCGGGCTCTCATGATTCGTCACATCTTCGTACCGACCGAGTCGAAGGGCTGAACGACGAAATAGATCAATAGAACAACAGAGCAACAAGGAACAGGGAACGCCTGAGGTCGGTGGCTTCGACGGGCCGATTCGCTAAGTCGT
>CAZQJC010000282.1:0-64908 GCA_964593795.1 uncultured Myxococcales bacterium
CTCGGGCTCGGGCTCGGGCTCGGGCTCGGGCTCGGGCTCGGGCTCGGGCTCGGGCTCGGGCTCGGGCTCGGGCTCGGGCTCGGGCTCGGGCTCGCGGGAATGCGGGCTGCATTGACGCCCACAATCGGGTGCTTACCTTGAGACCCGTATGGCACGGCTCGACAAGCTCACGGTCAAGGCGCGCGAGGCCCTGGTGGAAGCCCAGGAGCTCGCGGGGCAACACGGCAACCAGGAGATCCAGCCGGAGCACCTGCTCCTGGCGCTCGTGCGGCAGGAGGGCGGCATCGCCGGCTCCATCCTGCGCCGGCTGGGTGCGGATCCGGAGGCCCTCGCGCGGGACCTCGAGGAGGAGGTCGACCGGCTGCCCAAGGTGGGCGGCGCGGTGGACCTGTACCTCGGGCGGCGCGGCAAGGACCTGCTCGACGCCGCCGGGAAGGAAGCGGCGCGCTTCAAGGACGAGTACATCTCGTCCGAGCACTTCCTGCTCGCCGCGGCTGGCAAGGACGTCGGTCCGGCGTCGAAGCTGCTCGAGCGTCACGGCGTCGCGCACGCGCGCCTCCTGCAGGCGCTGACGGAGGTACGCGGCTCGCAGCGCGTCACCGACGAGAACCCCGAGGCCAAGTACGAGGCGCTCGCGCGCTACACGCGGGACCTGACGGGCGAGGCGCGCAAGGGCAAGATCGATCCGGTCATCGGCCGCGACGAGGAGATCCGACGCTCGCTGCAGATCCTCGCGCGCCGCACCAAGAACAACCCGGTCCTCGTGGGTGAGGCCGGCGTCGGCAAGACCGCCATCGTCGAGGGCATCGCCCAGCGCATCGCGTCCGGCGACGTGCCCGAGTCGCTGCGCGAGCAACAGCTCCTGCAGCTCGACCTCGGCCTTCTCGTCGCGGGCACGAAGTACCGCGGCGAGTTCGAGGACCGGCTCAAGGCCGTGCTCAAGGAGATCGCCGCCGCGGAGGGCCGCGTCATCCTCTTCATCGACGAGCTGCACACGCTGGTCGGCGCGGGCGCGGCCGAGGGCGCGCAGGACGCGGCGAACATGCTCAAGCCCGCGCTCGCGCGCGGCGAGCTGCGCTGCGTGGGCGCGACCACGCTCGACGAGTTCAGGAAGCACATCGAGAAGGACAAGGCGCTCGAGCGGCGCTTCCAGCCGGTGTTCGTGAGCGAGCCATCGGTCGAAGACACCGTCGGCATCCTGCGCGGCATCAAGGAGAAGTACGAGGTCCACCACGGCATCCAGATTCGCGACGCCGCGCTCGTCGCCGCCGCGCGCCTGTCCGATCGCTACATCTCGGGGCGCCAGCTCCCCGACAAGGCCATCGACCTCGTGGACGAGGCGGCGAGCCGCCTCAAGATGGAGATCGAGTCGCTGCCGACACCGATCGACCACGTCGAGCGCAAGGTCGTCTCGCTCGAGATCGAGCGGCACTCGCTGTCCAAGGAGAAGGACAAAGCGTCGAAGGAGCGCCTCGCCGAGGTCGAGCGCGAGATCACCGAGCTCAAGGACCGCGCGAGCACGATGCGCGCGCGCTGGAACGAGGAGAAGGCGGCGATCGATGGCCTGCGCAAGGTGCAGGAGGAGATCGACAAGGCCAAGACCGAGACGGAGCTCGCGACCCGCCGCGGAGACCTCAACCGCGCGGCGGAGCTGCGCTACGGAACGCTGCCCGCGCTCGAGAAGCGCCTGGCGGAGGAGAGCTCCAAGCTCGGCGCGGCCAAGAAGGACGGCCTGTCGTTCCTGCGAGAGGAGGTCACGGAGGAGGACATCGCGGGCATCGTCGCGCGATGGACCGGCGTGCCGGTCGAGCGGCTCGTCGAGGCGGAGACCGCCAAGCTCCTGCACATGGAAGAGCGCCTGCGCTCGCGCGTCGTGGGTCAGGACCCGGCCGTCGAGGCGGTGGCGAACGCCGTGCGGCGCGCGCGTGCGGGGCTCAAGGACCCGAACCGCCCCATCGGCTCGTTCATCTTCCTCGGGCCGACGGGCGTCGGGAAGACCGAGCTCGCCCGCGCGCTCGCGGAGTTCCTCTTCGACGACGAGACGCACATGGTGCGCATCGACATGTCCGAGTACATGGAGAAGCACGCGGTGGCGCGGCTCATCGGCGCGCCTCCGGGCTACGTCGGCTACGACGAGGGCGGCCAGCTCACCGACGCCGTGCGCAGGCGGCCCTATTCCGTGGTGCTCTTCGACGAGATCGAGAAGGCGCACCAGGACGTGTTCGGCGTGCTCCTGCAGATCCTCGACGACGGCAGGCTGACGGACAGCCACGGCCGCGTGGTCGACTTCAAGAACACGGTCGTGCTGATGACGTCGAACGTGGGCTCGGATCGCCTGCTCCACGTGCGCAACCCGGAGGCGGCACGCGAGGAGGCCCTCGAGGCGCTGCGCAAGCAGTTCCGGCCCGAGTTCTTGAACCGCGTGGACGACATCGTCGTCTTCCGGCCGCTCGCACGGGAGCAGATCGACCACATCCTGACCATCCAGATGGCGCGGTTCGACAAGCTGCTCGCCCAGCGCGGCCTCAAGCTGGAGCTCGACGCGTCGGCGCGCGAGCTGCTCGGCAGCGAGGGCTTCGACCCGATCTACGGCGCACGGCCGCTCAAGCGGGCCATCCAGCGGCTCGTGCTGGATCCCCTGTCGAAGCGGCTCATCGCGGGCGAGCTGCAGACCGGGGACGTGGTCCGGGTCGAGCGCGACGGGGAGGTCCTGGCCTTCCGGCGCGGCTCCGCGAAAGCGGCCTGACGGGCTGAAGTTCGAGGCTCCCGTGCATCTTGCGAGACGGCGGCCCGTTCACATGCTCTAAGATCATGCGGAACACCGTGACCGATCACTACAAGACGCTCGGCGTGACGGAGGAAGCATCCGCCGAGGACATCAAGAAGGCGTACCGCCGCCTGGCCAAGAAGTACCACCCCGACGCGACCGGCAATGACGCAGCCAAGGCCGAGAAGTTCAAGGAGATCTCCGAGGCCTACACGGTCCTGTCGGACGACAAGACCCGGGGCGAGTACGACCGGCAGCGTCGCAACCCGTTCCATCACATGGGCGGGGCCGGCGCCGGTGGGGATGCCGACGGCTTCGACGCGCTGAGGGACCTCTTCTCGCGGCGCGGGCGCGCCGGTGCGGGGGGCGCACGTCCGGGTGGGGCCCCGCAGGAGGGCGCCGAGGGCTTCGGGTTCGGCGACATCTTCGGCGACGTCTTCAGCCGCGGCGGCGGCAAGCGTCAGCAGGTGCCCGACACGGCGCTCGCGGTGGAGCTGTCGTTCGAGGAGGCGGCCCTCGGCACCACGCTGCCGCTGTCCTTCCGCGTGGAGAACGAGGCGCGCAGCATCAAGGCGCGCATCCCGCCCGGAGCGGCCGACGGCACGCGGCTACGCCTGTCGGGTCAGGGCGCACGGCGCGGGCAGCAGGTCGGCGACCTCGTGCTCGAGATCAAGGTGAAGGCACACCCGCACTTCAAGCGCGAGGGCCAGGACATCCACCTCGCCTGCCCGATCACGATCGACGAGGGCGTGCTCGGCGCGAAGATCGAGGTCCCGACGCTCGAGGGGCGCGCCACCGTGAACGTCCCGCCGGGGACTTCGAGCGGCCTCAAGCTGCGCCTGCGCGGCAAGGGCATCGCCAAGCCCGACGGGACGCGGGGCGACCAGTACGTGGAGCTGCAGATCGTGGTGCCGAAGAGCCTGCCCGAGCGCGCGCGGCGCCTCGTGGAGGAGCTGCGCACGATCGCCCCGTACAACCCCCGCGAATTCTGAGGCCCCGCGAATTCTGAGTCAGAGGATGTAGCGGCTCAGGTCCTCGTCCTTGACCACGTCGTCGAGGCGCTGGCGGACGTAGTCCTCGGAGATGGTCACCTGTTGACCTCGGATCTCGGGGGCCGTGAACGAGAGCTCGTCGAGCAGGCGCTCCATCACGGTGTGCAGGCGGCGGGCGCCGATGTTCTCGGCGCGCGCGTTGACCAGGGCGGCGATGCGGGCGATCTCGGCGATGGCGCCGGGCGCGAACTGCACGCCCACGCCCTCGGTCGCGAGGAGCTCGGTGTACTGGCGAACGAGCGAGTTCTCGGGCTCGGAGAGGATGCGCACGAAGTCGCCCTCGGCAAGCGCCTCGAGCTCGACGCGGATCGGGAAGCGGCCCTGCATCTCGGGGATGAGGTCGGAGGGCTTGGACACGTGGAACGCGCCGGCGGCGATGAAGAGCACGTGGTCCGTGCGCACGGGGCCGTACTTGGTGGTGACGGTCGAGCCCTCGACGATCGGCAGGAGGTCGCGCTGCACGCCCTCGCGTGACACGTCCGGGCCCTGCCCTCCGCGCCCGCCTGCCACCTTGTCGATCTCGTCGATGAAGACGATGCCGGCGTTCTCGGCGCGCGAGACCGCCTCGCGCACCACCTTGTCCATGTCGATGAGCTTGCCCGCCTCCTGATCGACCAGGATGGAGAGCGCCTCGGGCACCTTGGCCTTGCGCTTCTTGGTCTTGCGCCCGCCGGGCATCATGTCGCGCAGGTTGACCATCATCTCCTCGAGGCCCTGCCCCGAGAACACGTTCATCATGGCCGTCGTGTCGTCGGTGGTCTCGACCTCGACCTCGCGGTCGTCGAGCTTGCCCTCGCGCAACAGGGCGCGTAGCCGCTCGCGTGTGGTGCTCGTGGTGTCCTCGGTGCGCCCGTCGGTGGGGCGCGGCGGGAACAGGAGATCCAGGAGTCGCTCCTCGGCGCTCTCGCGGGCGCGGGCCTTGACCTTGATCTGCTCCTCGTCCTTGACGAGCTTGATCGCGACCTCGGTCAGGTCGCGCACGATGGAGTCCACGTCGCGGCCGACGTAGCCGACCTCGGTGAACTTCGAGGCCTCGACCTTGAGGAACGGCGCGGCCGACAGCTTCGCCAGGCGCCGCGCGATCTCGGTCTTGCCGACCCCGGTGGGGCCGATCATGATGATGTTCTTCGGCGCGATCTCGTCGCGCAGGTGCTCGGGCACCTGCAGGCGCCGCCAGCGGTTGCGCAGCGCGATGGCGACCGCGCGCTTGGCGGCGCGTTGACCGACGATGTAGCGATCGAGCTCCTCGACGATCGCGCGCGGCGTGAGCGCCCCGGCAAAGTTGCGGACGAGGTCGCTCACCTCACAGCTCCTCGATGGATATCTGCATATTGGTGTAGATACATATCTCGCCCGCGATGCGGAGCGCACGCTCGGTGATCTCGCGGGCGGAGAGCGTGGTGGCCTCGAGCAGCGCCCGCGCCGCCGCCAGGGCGTAGGGACCGCCCGAGCCGATCGCGGCCACGCCGCCCTCGCCCACCGCGTCCGGCTCGATGACGTCCCCGGTGCCCGAGAGCAGGAACGTGCGCTCGCGATCCGCGACCAGGAGCAGCGCCTCGTACCGCCGCAGGATCCGGTCGGTGCGCCAGTCCTTGGCCAGCTCGACGGCGGCGCGCGGGAGGTTGCCGTTCCACTCCTTGAGCTTGGCCTCGAAGCGCTCGAGGAGCGCCACGCCGTCCGCCGCCGAGCCTGCGAACCCGGCGAGCACCTGGCCGTCGCGCAGGCGCCGCACCTTCTTGGCCCCGTGCTTCATCACGGTCTGACCGAGCGTGACCTGGCCGTCGGAGCCGATGGCGACGTGCTCGCCCCGCCGCACCGCGACCACCGTGGTCGCGTGGATCCGTTCATTCGTCTTCATCGTGTGCCCTCGGGTGCGCCTTGTCGTAGACGTCCATCAGGTGCGCCAGCGACACGTGCGTGTAGCGCTGCGTGGTGCGGGCGCTCGCGTGACCCAGCATCTCCTGGATCGCCCGCAGATCGGCGCCCTCGTCGAGCAGGTGCGTCGCGAACGAGTGCCGGAGCGCGTGGGGGCTCGCGTCGTGCTTGCTGGCCTGGGGCAGGTAGTGCACGAGGATCCTCGCGACGGACCTGGCGGTGAGCCGGCCGCCGCGCGTGTTGAGGAAGAGCGCGCGCGCGTCCTGACCGCGCGCCCCGCTCGCGGGGCGGAGCTCGTCGCGCCGCGCCAGGTAGCCGTCCAGGGCCTCGAGCGCGGCCACCGAGACGGGGACGATACGCGCCTTGTCGCCCTTGCCGTGGCGCACGCGCAGGAGCGCGCCCTCGCGATCGCGCTCGACGTCGCCGAGATCCAGCGCCACGAGCTCGGAGACGCGCACGCCCGAGCCGTAGAGCAGCTCGAGCATCGCGCGATCGCGCCAGGCCACGCGCGCTGTCCGCGTCGCGTCGGCCGCGGGCGCGTCGCACAGACGCCCAGCGTCCTCGACCGGCAGGAAGCGCGGCTGGAGCTGCGTCTTCTTCGGCGAGCGCAGGAGCCTGGCGGGGTTGTCGGCGATGAGGCGCTCCTTGCGCAGGAACTCGAGAAAGGAGCGCACCGAGGAGAGCTTGCGCCCGATGGACGAGGCCTCGTTGCCGCCGAACAGCGAGGCGAGCCACCCGCGCAGCATCGGCACGTCGAGCTCCCGCGGCTCCGGCGCCCGCCCGAGGCGCTCGGTGCAGAAGGCGACGAGCGCGCGCGCATCCGCCCCGTAGGCCCGCACCGTGTGCGCCGAGGCCCTGCGCTGCCCGCGCAGGTACCCGCAGAAGGCCTCGACGAGCGGCTCCACCCCTGGAGTCTACAGCGCCCCCGCGGGGCGTCGAGTTTGGGGGCAGGCCCGAGAATCCAAGCATCTGCCCTGGCGAATACTTGGAAACTTGGGCCAGACCCCTATCCGGCGTACTGGGCTTCGTCGGCGTCGGGGGCGGGGGCGCCGGTGCGCATCCACTCCGTCATCTCGCGGGCCGCGCGCTCGCTCTGCAGGCGGCGGCGCTCGGACTTCTTGTGGCGGAAGTCCAGCGGCGGCAGGAGGCCGAAGTTGATGTTCATGGGATCGAAGCGCGCGCCCTCGGGACGGGGCGCGGTCACGTGGTGCAGGAGCGCGCCGAGCGCGGTCGCTTCGGGCGGCGGCGCCTGCACCTGGCCGCGGAGGCGCGCGGCGAGGAAGCGCGCTGCGAGCAGGCCCATCGCCACGGACTCGATGTAGCCCTCGACGCCGGTGATCTGTCCGGCCAGGCGCACGTCGGGAAGGCCGCGCAGCTCGAGCTCGGGGCCGAGCACGCGCGGCCCCTCGACATATGCGTTTCGGTGAATGGATCCGAAGCGCAGGAACTCCGCGTTCGCGAGCGCGGGGATCAGGCGGAAGATGCGCTTCTGCTCGGGGTACGCGAGGCGCGTCTGGAAGCCGACGAGGTTGTACGCGGTGCCGTGGCGGTTCTCCGCGCGGAGCTGCACGACGGCCCACGGCCGCTGCCCCGTCGTGGGATCCACGAGCCCCACCGGGCGCATCGGCCCGTGCGCGAGCACCTCGGTGCCGCGCTCGGCCATCACCTCGACGGGCAGGCAGCCCTCGAAGTAGCGCGGCTCCTCGAAGCTCTTCGGCACCACCTTGCGGCCGGCGCACACCTCCGCCACGAAGCGCTCGTAGGTCTCCCTGTCGAGCGGGCAGTTGACGTAGTCGCCCTCGACCTCGGGCTGCCAGCGCGAGCCGCGGAACGTGCGCGCCCAGTCGATCGTCTCGGCGTCCACGATGGGCGCGATGGCGTCATAGAAGTAGAGGCCGCGGCCCACCACCTGCGCCAGCCGGCGCTGGAGGCCGCTGCCGGTGAGCGGCCCGGTCGCCACGATCACCGGGCGCCCCGCCGGGACGTCGTCGAGCGGCCGCCGCTCGAGGCGTATTCTGGGGTGTCCCGCCACGCGCGCCGTGACCATGCGCGAGAAGCCCCGGCGATCCACCGCCAGCGCGTCACCGGCCGGGACGCGCGTCGCGTCCGCGCACGCGATCACGAGGGAGCCGGCCTGCCGCAGCTCGCGCTTGAGCAGGCCCGCCGGCGTCTCGGGGTCGTCGGAGCGAAGAGAATTCGAGCACACGATCTCCGCCAGGAGCGGCGTCTGATGCGCGGGCGAGAGCGCGGCGGGCTTGCCCTCGACCAGCGCCACGATCGCACCGGACTCCGCGAGCTGGTACGCGGCCTCGCAGCCCGCGAGGCCCCCGCCCACCACGAGGGCATCCCAGCGATCCTGGACGTTCATGTATTCTAGGTATCATGGCGCGGAGCTTCATCGCGGTCGGTGAGTTCGATCCCGAGGTCCTGGAACGCCCGGCGCAGGCCTGTGACGGCGAGTTCACCGTGACCGCCTCGCTGGAGGAGGCCCTCTCGTTCGCCGGGCTGGCGCGGCCGTCAGCGGTGCTGGTGGACGCCCGCCAGCCGGGCTACGACACGTTCATCCGCGCAGTGCGCGCCGACCCGGGCATCGACGAGACGCCCATCGTCGCGGTCGTCGCGTCCAGCGAGGACAGGCTCGTCTCCGAGGCGCTCGGCCACGGCGCGGACGACTTCGTCGTGCAGACCGACCTCGGAGTCGCGCTGGCCTCGAAGCTCCACGCCGCGAGCGTGCCCCCGGAGTCACGCACCATCGTGCCGCCGCGAGCGACGCTCCTGTGCGACGCCTCGCCCATCCACCGCACGGTGTTCACCCGCCTGCTCGAGGACGCCGGCTTCTCCGTGACCGTCGTGTCCTCGGAGACGGACCTCGCGGGTGCGCTGATGGGCGAGCAGCGCTACGAGCTCATCATCCTCGATCTCGGCCTTCCCGGCGGCCCGAATGGCCTCGCGGATCAGGTGGTGGTGCACTGCGGCGAGCACACGCCCCCCATCATCGGCACGGCGCACGCGCTGCTCGGCCAGGACGTCGTCGAGGCCGCCTACGCGGCGGGATTCAAGGGCGTCCACGACAAGCGACGCCCGCCCGAGGAGCTCGTGTTCCTGGCCGCGGAGGCGGTGGATGGTCGCTCCGCCCGGCGCGAGCCCCGGGCCCTCTTCACGACGATCGTGCGCTTCCGGACGATGGTCGACATGTTCTGGCACTCGGGCTGGAGCCACAACTTCTCCGCGGGCGGGCTGTTCGTGCGCACGATCGAGCTGCCGCCGATCGGTGAGGTGCTCGACCTGCAGCTCACGCTCGCCGGCGGCGCCTCGGTCGACCTGCAGGGCACGGTCACCTGGCGCAAGGACTTCGCGCATCGCGCGATCCGGTCGTACCCGACGGGCATGGGGCTCGCTTTCTCGAACCTCAGCGACGCGCAGCGCCAGCAGCTCACCACGGCGGCCGCCGGCTTCGCCAACCGCGCCGGCACCGTGACCTGATCGATCAGCCCTTGGTCCAGCCGGGGTCGCCGCCGTCCTTGCTCCAGCCGGCGCCGCCGCCGTCATCACCTCCGCCCCCGTCGTCCTCGTCCTCGGACTCCTCGGCGTCCTCCGACTCCTGCTCGTCGTCGCCGCCGTAGCGCTCGTCGAAGCGCCGCTGCTCCTCGGCCTCGATCGCGGCCAGCAACGTGGCCGCGGCCTGCCCGAAGGGCCCGCGGCGCTCGGCGGCGAGCTCCTGCTTGGCGCCCGGCCGATTGAGGACGAAGGCCTGCTTCACGGCGTCCTGCGTCGCCGGATGCTGCGTGAAGAGCTCGAGCAGCGCCCGCACCGCGCGCGCGCCGCCCAGCTTCTCGAGCTGCACCGCCAGCCACGGCGCGTCGGCCGGCGCGAGGCGGGCCATCCAGCGATCGATGAGCGCCTCGCCGCCGGAGCGCGCGAGCCACGCGCTCGGCCGCGACGGCGCGAGCGCGCCGGAGAGCAGCCGCTCGCGCGCGAGCTCCGCGTCGTCCACGAACGCGAGGTCGAGCTCCACGCGCGCGCTGCGATCTGCAGCCTCGCGCCCGTGCAAGACGAGATCGAGCGCCCGCGCGACGTCGCTGTCCGCGCGCCCTGGCCACAGCGCCGCCAGGCTCGCCCGCGCGGCCTCGCGCCCCACCGCGAGCCGCCGGAGCACGAAGCCGAGCTCGAACACCGCGGCCGCGAGCGCCGGACGATCCCTGGCCATCGCGCCGGGCCCTGCGGCCGCCAGCGCCGCCGCGAACGCGTCCACGGTCGCGCTCCCGCCGACCAGCGCCTCCACGAGATCCACCAGCTCCGCGCCCGCGTGCGCCGGTGGATCGAAGCCGCGCGTCACGAAGCGTCGCGCGAGGGCCGCGGCCTCGCGCGGATGAAGGGGCAGATCGCAGCCGAGCGCGCGCGCGATGCCCGCGTCATCCAGGGCCCACCGCGCCTCGGCCTGGCCGATCGCGCGCACCCAGAGGAGCGCCGCCCGCCTGGGCCAGTACACCTGCATCACTGGCCCCGGCTGCGCCACGAGGTACGCGACGGTCTGCTCTGCGCCGCCGGGCGCGTTCCACTCGGGGCCGTGCATCAGGATCGCGCCGTGCGGGTAGGCCCGCTCGGTTATGACCCACGACCAGAACGGCGAGCAGCCCACGCCGGTCGCCGGCAGCTCGGGCTCGATCGGATCCTCGCCGGGAGGCCACGCGTCGCCGCCGGCGTAGGCGCGCACCTCAGACGCGGCCGGCAGCCACGCCTCCGGCCTCGCGTTGGCCCGCCCCGGCAGCGCCGCGATCGCGCGGCGCCGACGCAGCGCCTCGACCATCGTCACGACGTCGATCGAGCTCGAGGCGGGCATGCCCGCCGCCGGCCACTCGAACGCCGAGAGCTGGAAGAGCTTCTTGGCGTCCGGCGGCAGGCCGAAGGCCGCGGCGAAGTAGCCGTCGAACGCGAACATCTGCTCCGCGTGGCGCGCGCAGAGCTGGCAGAGCAGCGCCTCGTCCGGAGACACCGCGCGCAGCCGCACCCGCTCCCGCTCGGGAAGCGCCGCGAAGGAGCGCGGCAGGCGAACTGGCACCTTGACCTCGTCGCCCTTCATCCCGAGGAGCGCACGCTTGAGGTGGATGACCGCGTCACCCGCGGGAATGGGCTGCGCGATCACGCGACGGCCGTGGCTGCCCTCGACGAAGCGGCCGGACTCGTCCCGCTCGCCGAAGAGCGTGAGGTTCCCCGTCAACCCGTCGACGAAGTCCGAGCCATCGAGCTCCACGTGCTCGAGCTGGTCCTCCGCCGCGTCGACGAGGAGCTCCACCACCTGGCGGGTCTTCACGCCCGGGCCGAACGCGCACCCGTGCCACGAGACCTGCTCGCCGGCGGCGGGCCAGGTCCGGATGGACTCGATGACGAGCGCATCACCGTGGCGCGACGCGAAGCCCGTCACGCGCATCGCGCCCGTCGCGGAGGCGGCGTTGTCCCACAGCGGCAGGTCGAAGGCGCGCGCGGCCTCGTCGAGCTCCGCGATGCTCCAGAGCGGCCCGCGCGGTTCGTCGATGGTGGGCGCCGCCGCGAGCGCCGTCTGCACCGCAGGTGGGAGGCTGACCTTGGGCAGCCCCAGCCGCGCGACGAGGCGCGACGTCTCCTCGGCGCCGAGCGCCGCCTCGATCGCCTCCTGCACGACGTCACCGAGCACGCGGGCGCGATCGGCGAGCAGCGCGGCCGCGCGAACGTCACCGCCATCGGCGAGTCGCGCGAGCGTGCCGTAGGCGCCGGGGTGACGCGCGATCCAGCTCCGCGCTACGTCGAGGGAGTCGCCGCCGGGCAACCACGTGCGCGCCTCCGCGAGCGAGATCTGCGCCGGCGGCGCCGGCGGCTCCCCCGCGTGCGCCTCGTCGTGCGCGAACGCGCCCACGCCGCCGCCGAGCGGGGGCTGGCCCGGAAGGAGCTCGTGGATCGCGTGCGTGCGCAGCGCCAGCGCGAGCGCCGCGGGCGAGTCGATCTCGAACAGGCACGGCACGACGCACCACGGGATGTTCACGAGCACGCCGCTCGGGTGAAGCCGGCTCTCGAGCCACGGCAGGATGCCAGCGCCGTACCGCTCGAACGGCGCGACGTTCTCGCGACCGCGCACGTGGAACTCCCAGGAGAGGCGCGTCGCGTGCCGGACGAGCTCGGCCGCGTCCTCGAGCGAGAGCAGCGCCGCCCAGGTGAGGTCGCTCTCGAGCACGAAGGTCCCACCACGCATCTCGCCCTCGCCCTTGCGGAACGTCGCGCGCGCCTCGAGCCAGGCTCGCGCCTCGCCGAGCGGCATGAGCCCGCGCGCGTCGCGCGCCTCGATGCGCGCGCCTCGCAGCGCCGAGCCGACGTGGGTGCGCGAGTCGAGCAGATCCGCCGCCTCGCCGAACGTGCTGGCATGGCGAAGGCCACTCGCCGCGAGCTTGCGCAGGGCCGGCCACGCCCAGAGGCCCAGCCCCGCGAGCAGCGCCGCGTCCTTCGCCGCCTGCTCTGGGATGTCGTCCTTCGCGAAGCCCTCCATGTGCACGAGGGTGCCGTCGATGCGGCCGCCGACGATCTCGAGGATGGCGGGCGACGGGAAGCGCTCGAGCCAGCGCGCGGCCGCGCGGAAGTCGCCGTGGGCCGCCATGTGCGCGAGGAGCTCGTCGCGCTCGGGCGGCGCGAGGAGCGCGATCACGCGCTCGAGGTTCTCCTTGAAGTCGAAGCCCTCCTTCGCGAGGCCCACGAGGAAGGCATCGCGGCGCGCCGCCGGCAGGATCCCGAGGTAGCGCCCGATCGTGGTCCACTGGAAGCCGCGCCCGAGCTCGCTGCGCAGCATCGCGTCGAACGCCGGGGCGGGCACCTCGCCGGTGCGCGCGGCCCATGCGGCGGCTGCATCGCAAAGGACGAGCAGCGCGTCGCCGTGCACCTGCGTGACGTCCCCGCGGTGGGTCTTCGGCGGCCCGTGCTGCGCGTGGTGCTCCGCGAGCGCGAGCGCCGCCGCATACGCGCCGGCCGCGTCGCAGGCGACCGCCGCCTCGACGAGGCGCGCCGGCAGCGGGCTCTGCGCGGCGGCGGCCTGCTCCGCGCTCGGCTCCATCTCGAACGTCATCTCGCCGATCTTGCCGACCTGCCGCCCCTGCGCCGTGCACGCGAGCGCGAGCGCGAGCGCGACGGCGTCGGGTCGTACCGCCGAGACCTCGACGAACGCCGCCTGCGCCGCCGCGTCCGCCACGAGCCACGCCCGCGCCGCGCGCTTCTGCCCCGCGGCCTCGATCTCCTCGTCGAGCAGCGACCGCGGCCGCACGCCGAGGAAGTCCTGCAGCTTTTCGAGCTCGCCGGGCAAGCCGTTCTCCGGCAGCACCTGCAGGAGCCCGCCGCCGGACAGGAACGGCTTTCGCGCCACGTTCTCGGCGAAGCGCCGCAGCGTCGGCCGCAGCGTCGCGAGCGTCACGCCCCCCGGAGGCGGCGGCGCGAACGTGACCATGCGAAAGAGCGGCCGCATGGCCTGCATCGCGAGCTCGATCTCGCGCGCGGGCGAGTGCTCCTCCACGCGCTCGAAGAGCGGGAAGTAGAGCTCCAGCAGCTCCGCGAAGCGTGGCCCGGGCGCCTCGTGCTCCTCGGGCGGCACGAGCTTGTAGACGTGTCCGAGCGCCATCGCGGGCAGGTCACCCTCGTCCCAGGGCGAGGTGCCCTTGCCGTGCCAGGTCAGCGCGGGCCACGTGGCCGGCGCGGGCCGCGCGAGGAGCGCGCCGCGGATCACCGGGAGGGCCGCCGGATCCGCGCCCACCGCGGGGGCGCTCCCGTAGCAGAGCGCGATCGCGGCGGCCAGCGAGAGCGGGCCACCCGCGCCGAGGCGCTCGCGCATGAGCGACTGGCTCGAGGCATCGGCGAGGTAGCCGTCCGCGAGGCCGAGCGCCAGCAGCAAGCTCGCCGTCGCCGCCGCGTCGCCCTCACGCAGGAGCGCCTCGCGCAGTCGCGCGCGCACGTGCTCGGCGTGGCGCGCGAAGAAGGACACCGTGAACGCCGCGTGCCCGCGCACCTGCGCATCCGCATCGCCGAGGAGCGCCAGCAGCGCCGGTAGCGCCGACTCCACCGCCTCGTAGCTCGCACGGTACGGCGCCGCGTCGGGCGCAGCGAAGTAGCCCTGCATGTTGGGCGCGCGCAGGTCGAACCCGCTCCAGAGCCAGTTGCCCGGCGTGCTCACGGCGAGGTCGGCCAGGAAGCGCACGATCCAGGCGCGCTCGGGCACCTCGGACGAGCTCGCGAGCCGCACGAGGAACGGCACCGCCGGCGCCGTGGCGCTGTAGAGGCTGCCCTGGTGATGGATGCTCGCCGACAGCCAGTAGCGCGCGTCCGCGCGCGCGGCCGCGTCACCCGTCGCGAGCGCGGCGAGGTGCCTCGGCGTGTCCTCGGCGGCGCCGTACGCGTGCTCGAGCGTTTTCCAGGGGACGTCGGCGAGACCGGACAGCAGCGTCGACATGGCGACTCCAATCGTCAGGGGCCGACAGGATACGCCTGGGTCCGCAGCGCCACGCGGTGGCTAGGACAGTCGTCAGCCGGCGTCTCGAGTGGTCAGCCGCGCGCTGCGTGCAACCTCCCTGAACTGCTCATGTGGGCCCTGGCCCACACGTTGCTCTAGGCGTCGCCAACCTCGAACGAAAGGCTACGACGATGAAGACCGCTCATTCCGCAATCAAGCTCGCGTGGCTCTCTGGCGCCGCGCTCTCCTGGAACCTCCTCGGCTGCGGCGCGGATGCGCCCGCGCCTGACGTGACCGACGACGCCGACGTCTCTGCCGAGGGCAAGGACGACGCGTGGAACACCGCGAACAACCCGCTCCGCGTCGACAGCACCTTCAAGGTCAAGGTCGCGGAGCTGCCGCTGTCTGGCTCGGCCGCCATCCACCCCTGGGCGGGCGACTACTGGGCGACCGCGAACAACAGCATCAACTTCCGCTGGGACGGCACGAACGCCTCGCCCGCCGAGAAGGCAGCGCGCGCCTTCAACCTGCCCGGCTTCCCCGACTGGGTGACGAACAACGTCGGCATCTACGGCCACGGTCGCCCGTCTTGCGAGACCGACGCCGACTGCACCGGCGACGATGGCTCGAGCTGCGTCAAGCCCGCGGGCGCCACGGGCGCGCGGGCCGGTCGCTGCATCCCCGGCTGGTGGGGCATCTGCCACGGCTGGGCGCCGGCCGCGGTCAAGGAGCCGACCGCCACGAAGTCCGTCACCCTCAACGGCGTGACGTTCTACCCGGGCGACATCCAGGCGCTGGCGTCGTTCGCGTACCAGGACGACGTCCCGACGAAGTTCATCTCCGAGCGCTGCGACGCCGAGGGCCGCACGCTGCACACGGACAACAACGGTCGCGTGCGCGAGTCCGAGTGCCGTGACATGAACGCCGGCACCCTCATGGTCGTGCTCGGCAACATGCTCGGCATCCGCAAGCAGGGCATCGTCGAGGATCGCACCTTCGACGATCAGGTGTGGAACCAGCCCGTCAAGGGCTACGAGGTCACGAACGGCGTCGGCGGCAAGCTCAAGGAGGTCACGAAGGCCGAGGCGATTCGCCTGGTCGGTGGCACCGGCTCCTCGTACACGTGGAACACCAAGGCCAAGAAGTTCTTCCACGTGGAGCTCTCGCTTCACTGGATCACCGAGGCCGCCCCGGGCCGCCGCGCCACGAACAACGCGAGCTACGTCCGCACGGACCGCTACGCCTTCGTGCTCGAGGCCGACGCGACCGGCAACGCCATCGGCGGCGAGTACATCGGCGCCTCCAAGAAGGCCCACCCGGACTTCATGTGGTGGCCGACCGGCACGCCGACCAGCACGCAGGGCGGCCTGACCTACCCGATGGTCAAGCAGCTCATCGACGCCGCGAAGTAGTTCGAACCCACATCGAAGGGCCGGGCCTCCGGTCCTTCGATTACGCACCTGCCCTCACCAGTCGGCGGTCACGTCCCTGCCCCGGCCTCCCCGCATCTGCTGAAGCCTCTGCTGCTGATCCGCGCTCAGGATGTTCTTGATGCGGATGAGCAGCGTCAGGTGCAGGCGCTTCAAGTCCCTCTCCAGCCCGCTCACCTTGTCCGCGAGCGCCAGCGCGCGCTGCTCGTCCACGCGCGGAGCCGCGAGCGCCGCCTCCAGCTTGTCGGCCTCGGCCCGCACCTGCCACTGCAGCGGCACGAGCTTCGACTGACCGCCCTCGATCTCCTTGATGATCGCCTTGCGCTGCGCGTCGGTCAGGCCGATGTCCTCCTGGTGCCCCATGATGAGCTCGGGCGGGAACAGCTTGTCCCGCAGCGGATCGCGGCCGGCACGCCGCTGGTTTCGCATCGCGCGCGGGGCGCCCGCGGGCATCGGTGGCTGCGGCGGCGCGGGAGGCGCAGGCGGCGCGGCGAACGCCACCCTCGGCGGGGCGGCCTCGGCCTCCGGCGTGACCCCCACGATCCCGGCGAACAGCAAGACAAGCGTCAGCGTCTTCATGGCAACTCTCCTTCGGTGTCGAAATCCGGCGCCGTGCGCAGCCAGTCGGCGCGCGGCGCGTCCAGCAAGAACTCGAGCGGCAGGTCGAGCGGAGCCGGCAGGTCCGGCACCGCCGCCGGCGCGAGCGCGAGGCCCCCGTCGAGTCGATCGACGGTGCGCGCGGTGCCGAGCCCGAGCGCGTAGAGCGCGCACGCCGCGCCCACCCCCGCCAGCGCGAGCCGCAGCCCGCGCACACGCCGCCCGCTCCGCCGCTCCACGACCGCCGCCAGCGACGGCGCGCGATCAGCGCCGTGGGCATCGGCCAGCATCCTCCTCAGATCGTCGTCGCTCACGTGAGCTCCTTCCGTAGCCGGTCCTTGCCGCGCGCGTAATGCACGCGGGCGCTGCCCACCGAGACGCCCATCACGACCGCCGCCTCCTCGAGCGTGAGGTCCTGGAAGAACACCAGCTCGAGCACCTCGCGCTGGCGCGGGGGCAGCCGGCCGAGCGCGCGCCGGACACGGACCGTGCGTTCCCGCTCCTCGACGAGCTGCACCGGCTCGGGGGGCGGCGGCGTACCGTCGGGCCGGCGCTCGAGCACCAGCGCGCGCAGCCAGCGCGTGCGGTGACGCGACGCGGCCTGACGGCGAATCACCGCGAAGAGCCAGGTGCGCAGGGCCGATCGGCCCTCGAAGCGCGCGCGCCCCTCGAGCACCTCGAGGTACACGGCCTGCAGCACGTCGAGCGCCTCTTCGCGCGCCCAGCCGGTGCAGGACAGCGCCCACGCGTAGCTGCGCTCGTGCAGCGCCGCCAGCGCATGCGCCAGCGCCTCGCCCGACTGCGCGGCGGCGTCCTCCTCCCGGGCCAAGGCTCCCTCGATCATCGTGCACCCGTTCGTGGCACGGGCGCCGCGTCCATATGACACGCATGCCTTGCGCGATCGCGATGGCTGGTTATGCTGTTTGGGCCCGTGCGCCTCGTCTGGACCCTCGTGATGCTGTGCATCTGCGCGCTCGTCGCCGCCCCGGCGCAGGCGTCCGGGAACGGCGCCGCGGTCCGGGAGGCGCCCGGCGACTCCGAGCATCAGCCGGGCCCGCCCTCGGCTCCGGTCAACACGCCCGACGAGGAAGACGACACCGGCGGGGAGGACGACGTCGCCCTGCCCACCTCCACCCACCCACGAACGCCGCATGCCCGGCCGCTGCGCCGCGCGCGCCCCGCCACGCCCCCGCCGCCCAACTCGGCCGCCGGCACGCTCTTCCGCCCGCCCGAACGCGCCTGATCCGCGATCGATGAGCGCACGCCCCCGGGGCGTGCACCGGCCGCACCCGCGGCGTCGTTGATGTGCGCCCCACGCGGGCGCATCGGAGCGTTCGACATGACCACTGGCACCTCGGCGGGCCCGGCACCGGCCGGCAACCCGCTCATCCGTGACTTCCTCGCCTCGCTCGTCGTCTTCCTGGTCGCCCTGCCCCTCTCCCTCGGCATCGCGGTCGCCTCGGGTGTCCCGGTCCTCTCGGGCCTGGTGGCCGCGGTCGCAGGCGGCATCCTCGCCGGCCTGCTCGCGGGCGCGCCGCTGCAGGTCAGCGGCCCGGCGGCCGGCCTCACCGTGCTGGTGTTCGGCTTCGCGAGCGTGTACGGACCGGCCCTCACCGCCGGCGCCGTCGTGGTCGCGGGCCTCGTGCAGCTCTTGATGGCGCGCCTCGGCGTCGCGCGCGCGGCGACGGCCATCTCGCCCGCCGTGGTCCACGGCATGCTCGCCGGCATCGGCGTCCTGATCGTGCTCTCGCAGCTCCACGTCCTGCTCGGCGGCACGCCGGAGCCGTCCGGCTACAGGAACCTCGTCGAGCTGCCCGGACAGATCGCGGACCTGCATGGTCCCGCGACGATGATCGGGCTCTTCACGCTGGCGCTCCTCGTGGCCTGGCAGTTCGTCCCGGGCCGGCTGCGCGTGATCCCCGGCGCGCTCGTCGCCGTCGCGGCGGGCAGCGGCCTCGCGGTCGCGCTCGGCCTCGACGTGCCGCGAGTCGAGCTCGCCTCCGACGTGCTCGCGGCCTTGACCGGCCCGGCGCTGCCGACGACGGCCCAGCTCGGCGCGTTCGTCACCTTCGCGCTCACGGTCGCGTTCGTCGCCAGCGCCGAGTCGCTCCTGTGCGCCGTGGCCACGGATCAGCTCCACGAGGGGCCGCGCGCCGACCTCGATCGCGAGCTCCTCGCGCAGGGCGCCGCCAACATCGGCTCGGGGCTCCTCGGCGGCTTGCCGGTGACGGGCGTGATCGTGCGCAGCTCGGCCAACGTCGCGGCCGGCGCGCGCACGCGGCGCTCCGCGATCCTCCACGGCGTGTGGATCGGCGTCTTCGCGCTGTGCTTCGGCGCGGTGATCCGCGCCGTCCCGATGGCGGTCCTCGCGGCGCTGCTCGTGTACGTCGGTGCTCGCCTCGTGTCCGCGCACCACATGCGCGAGCTGCACAAGCACGGCGAGCTGGCGATCTACGGCATCACGATGGTCGGCGTGGTCGCCTGGAGCCTCCTCGGCGGCATCGCGCTCGGCGTCGCCGCGGCGCTCGTGCGGCTGCTGTGGCGCCTCGCGCACGTGCGGGTCGAGGTGACACCGGACCACGAGGGCGGGCACGTCGTCGTCGTCAGCGGCTCGCTGACGTTCCTCGGCGTGCCGAGGCTCGGCCGGGCCCTCGCCGCGCTGCCGGCGGGCTCGAACGTCGAGATCGATCTGCTCACCGACTACATCGATCACGCGGGGCTCGAGGCCATCGAGCGCTGGCGCCTCGCGCACGAGCGGCAGGGCGGCGTCGTCCACGTGGAGGCCCACGCCCACGGGCAGAGCTCCGCGCCCGACGAGGACCCGGTGGCGCGCCTCTGGCGCGGCGTGCGTCGCTTCCGGCACCACGCCCACGCGCGCTACGACGAGCTCTTCCGCTCGCTCGCGGCGGGCCAGTCCCCGCACACGCTGTTCATCACCTGCTCGGACAGCCGCATCGTGCCGAACCTCGTCACCTCCACCGATCCGGGCGAGCTGTTCCTCGTGCGCAACGTGGGCAACCTCGTGCCCGGGTCCGACGGCGACGCGACGCCCGCCGAGGGTGCGGCGATCGAGTACGCGATCGGCGTCCTCGGCGTCTCCGAGATCGTCGTGTGCGGCCACTCGGGCTGCGGCGCGATGAAGGCCGTGCGCGAGGGCGTGCCGCCGGAGCTCCCGCAGCTCGCGCGCTGGCTCGGCAGCGCGGCGGACACCGCGGCGCTGCGCCGCTGCGAGAGCGACGACGAGGCCGCGAAGCGCAACGTGCTCATCCAGCTCGAGCGGCTGCGCGCGCACCCGGCCCTCGTGGCGAAGCTCGCGGCCGACGAGGTGCGCCTCCACGGCTGGTTCTACGACGTCGGGACGGGCGAGCTGCAGGTCCACAGACCCGAGGAGGGCGGCTTCGGGCCCATCCAGTCGGCTCCCAGCTATTCGCCGTCAAGAACGGAGGCAATGACGCAGCGCGTCGAGGCGCTCCCCGTGTGATATGGTCGCCATCGAAGTCAAAGGAGGCCTCGGATGGCGACCATCGGAGTTCCCAAGGAAATCGCGCCCGGAGAGCGGCGCGTGGCGCTTGTGCCCGGAGGGATCCAGGCACTCAAGAAGGCCGGCCTCGACGTCATCGTCGAGCGCGGTGCCGGTGAGGCAGCGGGCTTCCCCGACGCGCGGTACGAGGCCGAGGGCGCACGCCTGGTCGACCGCGCGGGCGTGTACTCGGGAGCGCGGATCATCCTGCAGGTGTCCGGCTACGGCGAGTCGGCCGCCGCCTCCGCCGCCGATCTGCCGCGGCTCGGCAAGGACCACGTCGTCATCGCGTTCCAGGATCCACTCGGCAACGCGGACGGGGTCAAGACCCTCGCCGAGCGCGGCGCGACCGCGTTCTCGATGGAGCTCATGCCGCGCATCACGCGCGCGCAGTCGATGGACGCGCTCTCCTCGATGGCCACGCTCGCCGGCTACAAGGCGGTGCTCCTCGCGGCCATGACGACGCCGCGCATGCTGCCCATGCTCACCACCGCGGCCGGATCGTACCCACCGGCCAAGGCGCTCATCATCGGCGCCGGCGTGGCGGGCCTGCAGGCGATCTCGACGGCGCGCCGCCTCGGCGCGGTCGTCAGCGCCTACGACGTCCGCCCGGCGGCCAAGGATCAGGTCGAGAGCGTCGGCGCGAAGTTCGTCGAGCTGCCGCTCGACACGTCCGCCGCGGAGGACAAGGGCGGCTACGCCAAGGCCCTCGGCGAGGAGTTCTACAAGAAGCAGCGCGAGCTGCTCGGCAACGTGGTCGCCGAGAGCGACCTCGTGATCACGACGGCCGCCATCCCCGGCAAGCGCTCGCCGGTGCTCGTCACCAAGGACATGGTGGCGCGCATGACGCCGGGCTCGGTCATCGTCGACCTCGCGGCGGCGCGCGGCGGCAACTGCGAGCTCACGCGCGCGGACGAGACGGTGGTCTCGGGCGGCGTCACCATCCTCGGCCCGCTCAACCTGCCCGCGACGGTGCCGAACCACGCGAGCCAGATGTACACGCGCAACATCTCCACGTTCCTCTTGCATCTGTGCGCGAACGGAGATCTCCGCGCCGACCTCGAGGGCGACGAGATCGCCCGCGAGACCTGCATCGCGCGCGCCGGCGCGGTGGTGCACCCGCGGGTCAAAGAAGCCCTCGCGAGCAAGAGCTAGGAGCGGACCATGGACGAGACGCTCGTCAACTCCCTCTACATCTTCCTGCTCGCGGGGTTCGTGGGCTTCGGCGCGATCACGCGGGTGCCGCCCCTCCTGCACACGCCGCTCATGTCGGCGACCAACGCCATCAGCGCCATCAGCGTGGTCGGCGCGCTGCAGGCCGCGGGCAGCGGGCACGACATCCTGTCGAGCGTGCTCGGCGGCATCGCCGTCGCGTGCGCGATGACCAACGTCGTGGGCGGGTTCCTCATCACGAACCGCATGCTCAAGATGTTCCAGAAGGGCCCGTCCGCGCCCGCGAAGAGCGGAGGCCACAAATGACCCAGGCCTACCTCCTCGAGTTCGCGTACCTCGCCGCGAGCATCCTCTTCATCCTGGGCCTCCGCATGCTCTCGTCGCCGGAGACGGCGCGCAAGGGCATGGTGCTCGCCGAGTTCGGGATGGTGCTCGCCATCGTCGGGACCTTGTTTCACCACAAGATCATCCGCTTCGAGTGGATCGTCGTCGGCATGGTGATCGGATCCCTCGCCGGATACGTCATCGCCATGTACACGCCGATGACCGCCATGCCGCAGCGGACGGCGTTCTCGCACGCGTTCGGCGCGGCGGCGGCAGCCCTGGTCGGCATCGCCGAGAACTACACCCACGGCGGCCACCTCGATCGCGTGACGTCGGCGGCGCTCGGCTTCGAGGTGCTGCTCGGCGGCCTGACCTTCACCGGCTCGATGATGGCCTTCGCCAAGCTCCAGGAGTGGATGCGCGGCTCGCCGATCACGTTCCCCGGGCAGAACCTCTTCAACATGAGCATCCTCGCGGGGTCGCTGGCGCTCTTCGGCTACCAGGTGGTCTACCCCGACGGCCAGTACGTCAACCTCGCGTTCTACGGGATGCTCGGCGGCTCGCTCGTCTTCGGCGTGATGCTCGTCCTGCCCATCGGCGCGGCGGACATGCCGGTCGTGATCTCGCTGCTCAACTCGTATGCGGGCCTCGCGGCGTGCGCGACGGGCTTCGTGCTCGGCAACAAGCTCCTCATCATCGCGGGCGCGCTCGACGGCGCCTCGGGCGTCGTGCTGTCGGTCATCATGTGCCGCGCCATGAACCGCTCGATGACGAACGTGCTCTTCGGGGCGTTCGGCAGCGGGCCACCGGCGGCGGCCGCCGGCCCCGGGGCTGCGGCCCAGCCGGCCGGCGAGGTGCGCAAGATGTCGGCGGTGGAGGTCGCGCAGCTCGCGTTCGACGCCAAGCTCGTCATCGTCGTGCCCGGCTACGGCATGGCGGCGGCACAGGCGCAGCACGGCGTGCGCGAGCTCGCCGACGTCCTCAAGGCGCGCGGAGTCAAGGTTCGCTACGCGATCCACCCGGTCGCGGGACGCATGCCGGGCCACATGAACGTGCTCCTCGCCGAGGCCCGCGTGCCCTACGACGAGCTCATCGACATGGAGGACATCAACGCCGACTTCCCGCACGCCGACCTCGCGCTCGTCATGGGCGCGAACGACGTGACGAACCCGGCGGCGCGCAGCAACCCGGCGAGCCCGATCTACGGCATGCCGATCCTCGACGTCGACAAGGCCAAGCACATCGTCGTGTGCAAGCGCTCGATGAACCCGGGCTTCGCGGGCATCGACAACGAGCTCTACACGATGCCGCAGACGTCGATGCTGTTCGGCGACGCGAGGAAGTCGGCGGAGGCGCTGGCGAGCGCGGCCAAGGAGCTCGCGGCCGGCGGCGGCAGGACGGCGCTTGCGGCGAAGCAAGAGGCCCCCGCGAAGCCGGAGGCGCCCGCGGTGCCGGACGATCCGTTCTACGCGGGCAAGGTGCAGCGCGCGGAGACGGCCGAGGTGGCGTCGTGGCTCGGCCAGGCGAAGCGCGTCGCGATCATCCCGGGCTACGGGGCGGGTCGCGCGCAGGCGCAGCTCGTGATGCGGGATCTGCTGCGGGCGCTGGCGGATCGCGGCATCGACGCGTTCTTCCTGCTGCACCCGCTCGCGGGGCACATGCCCGGGCACATGAACTTCCTGCTCGCCGACGCGGACGTGCCCTACGACCGCATCCGTCCGCTGGACGGCGCCGATGGCCTCATGAAGGGCCTCGACGTGGCCCTCGTGGTGGGCGCCAACGACGTGACGAACCCCGAGCGCTCCGGCGCCCTCGACGGCATGCCCGCCCTCGACCTCGGGGGCGCGAGCCGCGTGGTGGTGCTCAAGCGGGGCCTCTCCGCAGGCGCCGCGGGGGTCCCGAATCCCCTCTGGATCCAGCCGAGGTCGCACCTCTGCACCGGAGACGCCAAGCGCAGCCTCGAGGCCATCGTCTCCGCCCTGCGGGCCTAGGTCCGAGCCCCTGCGCGGGGCGCTCGCTCTCCCTGACCAGAACCCACTCGCCCGGCGCGAAAGGCGCGCAATCGTGGCGGGCGGGGTAAGATGTCGCCGTGGCGCAGCACAAGCGTCTCGGAGATCTGCTGCTGGAGAAGAAGCTGCTCTCCCAGCGAGACCTCGATCGGGCCCTGCTCGAGCACCAGCGCTGGGGCGGTCCGCTCGGGGGCTACCTCGTCGCGATGGGGATGATCCGCGAGCACGTGCTCGTGCAGGTCATCGCCGAGCAGCTCGGCCTGCCCTTCGTGGACCTCGACGAGGAACCCATCGACGCGCGGGTCGCGCAGCTCCTACCGCGAGAGGTCTGCGACCGCTTCAACCTCATCGCCTTCCGGCTCGACACGCAGCGCCGTCACGTCGACATCGCGATGAGCGATCCGCTCAGCGTCGAGGCCGCGAGCGCCCTGCGCCGCATCACGCGCGTGACGATCCGGCCGTTCATCGCAGGTCCACGCGCGGTCAGCCGCGCGATCAACCGCATCTTCTTCAGCGAGCTCCCGGTCGATGCGGTCCCGCCCGCGCCGGCCCCGCTGCCGCAGACGCCGCCGGACTCCCTGCTGAGCGTGTCCGCGCCGGACGTGGCCGCAGCGCTGCGGCCCGTGGTGGCGGGCGTCGACGTGGCCGCAATGGCGCCGCCGACGGGGCCGGCGGGCGGGCTCTCGGGCCTCGAGGGCGGCACCGCGGAGCTGGTCGCCGAGCGCCTGCACCGCCTCGAGGTCGGGCTGCGGCGAGCGGAGCGCACGATCCAGGCGCTCGTGGCCCTGCTCGCGGAGCGCGGACAGATCGGCTACGCCGAGATCGCGCAGCGCGTGGGCACCCTTCAGAGCGAAGTTCCCGAAGCGCCTGACCAGGGCGGATGAGCGCCGCCCCCTCGCACGTCCCGTCGGCCGCGCTGTTCGTGGGGCGGGCCCAGGAGCTCCGCCTCCTGCGGCACGGCTGGAAGCAAGTGCGAGGCGGCCGCGCGATCCACGCGCTGCTCACGGGCCGCGCGGGGCTGGGCAAGTCCGCCATCGTGGCGCGCTTCCTGGCCGACCTCGTCGAGGAACACGACGCCGGCAAGGAGTCGCCGCTCGCGCTGGTCGGACACTGCTCCTCGGCGCGCGCCCTGCCCTATCAGGGCCTGGTCCAGGCGCTCGAGCCCCTCGTGGACTGGCTGCTCGAGCGCCCCGAGGCCGAGCGGCAGGAGCTCGTCCCGCGAGAGATCGGCATCGTCGCGCGCCTCTTCCCGTCGTTCGCGCGGCTTCCCGAGGCGCGGTCGTTCGAGGACTCGGTGGACCCGCAGCTCGCCCGCGGTCGCGCGGCCTCGGCGCTGCGGACGCTCCTCGCGAACGTGAGCCGGCTGCGCGGCCTCGTGCTCGTGCTCGAGGACGCTCACCACGCGGACCGGGACACCTCGGCGCTGCTCGAGGATCTCTGCCAGGCCGGCAGCGAGCCGGCCGTGTTCACGCTGCTCACCATCAACGACGATCAGCTCGCGGAGGACGCGCCGGTGCGGACGGTGCTCGACGGCTGGCGCGTCCGGGAGGGCACGCTGGCGCTGCCGCTCTCCCCGCTGGAGGAGGAGGACGCCCGCGCGCTGGCGGCGGTGCTGCTCGGCGACGAGGGAGAATCGGCGATCGATCGCGTGATCGGCGAGGGCAAGGGTAGCCCGCAGCTCCTCTGGGACCTGTCGCGCATCGCGCGAACGGGGGACCTCGCGCGCGAACAGGGTGAGGTCCTCCACGCGCGGCTCGCGCGCCTCGCGGCTCCGGCGCGGACGTTGCTCGAGGTGGTGGCGGCGGCGGGAGAGCCCGTGCAGGCCGGCATCGCCGGCGATGCCGCGGGGCTCGGCCACGACGAGACAGAGCGGGCCGCGGCGGCTCTGCGGTTCGACGGCCTGCTCGTCGGCCAGTCCGACCTGCGCGTCGACCAGGACCGCGTGCGTGCCGCCGTGCTCGAGGGGACCGCCACGGAGCGGCTCACGCGCCACCACACGCGCCTCGCCGAGCTCCTCGAGCAGACGGGGCGCGCGCCCGTGGAGTCGCTGGCGCGCCACTGGCTCCAGGCCGGGGCGCCCCTGCGGGCCCGCCAGTATGCGTACCGGGCCGGCGTGGCGGCGGCGGACAAGCTCGCGTTCGACCGCGCCGCGGAGTTCTTCCGCGCCGCGCTCGGCATCGACGTCCCGGACGCCGGCGACGAGCTCGCGCTCCGCGTCGCGCTGGCGGACGCGCTCGCCAACGCCGGCCGCGGAGCAGACTCGGCGGAGCAGTACCGGCTCGCGTCGGCGCTCTGCACGGGCGATCAGCACCTGCGCCTGCGCGTCTCGGAGGTGGACCAGCTCCTGCGCGTCGGCCTCATCGTCGAGGGTCGCGAGAAGGCCCGCCTGGTGCTCGACGTCATGGGCGAGCGGATGCCGCGGACGCACCTCGGCTCCCTGATGTCGCTCGGAGTCCGGCGGCTCCTCGTCTCGATGCGCGGCCTGCGCTGGAAGGAGCGCGACCCCTCGCTCATCCCGGCGGCGCAGCGGACCAAGCTCGACCTCTTGTGGAGCATCGCGATGGGTCTGTCCGTCAGCGACCACATCGTCGGCGCCGATTACAACGCGCGCTACCTGCTGCGCGCCCTGCCGATGGGAGATCCCGCGCGGGTCTGCAAGGGGCTGGCGTCCGAGGCGGCCTTCCTGGCCGCGCAGGGCGCGGTGACGCGCGCGCGCATGGTCGGCGACGAGTCACTCTCCGTCGCCGAGGAGCTCGGCGATCGGGGCCTGCGCGCGTTCGCGACGCTGGCGATCGGCATGTGCGAGTACTTCTCGTGCCACTTCTCGAGCTCGACGCAGACGCTGCTCGACAGCGAGGGACAGCTCCGCGACCTCGCCGGCGCGCAGCGGGAGGCGGTCATCTGCCGCCAGTTCCTGCTCTTCGCGCTCATGTACCGCGGCCAGCTCAGCGAGGTGGTGAGGCGCATCAAGGCCTACCGCATCGAGGCCGAGCGGCGCGGCGATCTGTTCTCGATGGGCAGCCTGCTCGGTCGCACGGTGATCGGCTTCCTGGGCACCGACGACGAGCCGGGCGCCGAGGAGGCGCTCGAGCTGTGCCTGCGCGGCTGGCCCGCCCGTCCCTACTACGCCCAGCACTGGTACGAGTTCTTCGGGCGGGCAGAGGTGGCGCTCTACCGCGGAGAGGGCGCGCGCGCGCACGCGCTCGTGCACCAGAACCTGCCGGCGCTGCGGGGCTCGTTCCTGCTGCGCGTGCCGCTCGTGCGGGCCGAGATGAGCCACCTGCGCGGGCGCGCCGCGATCCAGCTCGTCGAGGCCGGAAAGGGCGGCGACGATCCGCTCCGCGAGGCGATGGCCTGCGCGCGCGTCCTCTCGCACATCCCGCTCGACCTCTCGCTCGCGTTCGGGCGCCTGCTCGAGGCGGCGGTGGCGCGGCTCGAGGGCGATCCCGAGTCCGCCGCGGCGCTGCTCGGGGAGGCCCAGGTCTACTTCGAGAGCACGGGGGCCCTGCTGTGGAGCGCGGCCACCGCGCGCACGCTCGGCGGCCTCATCGGCGGCTCCGAGGGTGCGGCGCTGTGCGCCGACGCCGAACGCCGCTACCAGTCCTACGGCGTGAAATCGACCGACCGCATCACCACGCTGCTCGTCCCCGGCTTCCGTCGCGCGAGCTGACCCAACACCCTTGACACGCCGCGCCGCGCCGTTGCATACATTCGCGTCGTCTTCGCCCAGGTAGCTCAGCTGGTAGAGCAGCGGACTGAAAATCCGCGTGTCGGTGGTTCAATTCCGCCCCTGGGCACCACTTTTCCCGGTGTTTTCGACGATCCTGGGTTTCCAGGGCGTCCGCCGAGTCCGCCGTTTGCGCCCGCGTTTATCACGTATTTATCACGCGGGGTCGCGGTGCCCCGGGGCACCTGGACGCGCGGCATCTCGTCCACCGCGCGCCGCAGCGTGGCCGAGTCGAGCTGGCCGTAGACGAGCTCGACCATGCGCGTGCTCGAGTGCCCGAGCAGTTTCGACACCGCAAGCGAGTCGACGCCGCGCTGCTTGAGCCAGCTCGCGAAGGTGCGGCGCAAGTCGTTCGGGGTCACGCGCTCCACGCCGGCGCGCTCGCACGCGGCCGCGAGGTCGCGGCGCACGTTGGTCCAGGGCTCGACGACGTAGCCGCTCGGCGATCCACCGCGGGCCTTGGCTTCGTCGCGCAGGAGCCCGGAGAGCTCCGGCATGAGCGGCACCCAGCGCTCCGAGCCGCGCGTCTTGGTGCCCGGGATGAAGATCTGCCGGCGCCTGAGGTCGACGTGCTCCCAGCGCACGCCCTCGACCTCGGAGGCGCGGGCCGAGGAGAACATCGCCAGCGCGACCCACAGGCGACGCGGCGCGGGCGTCGCCTCGAGCAAGCGACCGGCGTCCGCCACCGTCAGCCAGCGGCGACGCGGGCGGTACTCGACGCTGAAGGCCGGGATGACGGCGCGCGGGTCGCGGTCGAACTCGCCGCGCAGGCGGGCGAGCTTGAGCGCCTTGCGAAGGGCGATGAGCTCCTTCGAGACCGTCGAGCGCGAGGCCTGCTCGGTGATGCGCTGGCCGATGTAGCGCTGCACGTCGTCGTAGTGCAGGCCGTCGAGCTCGAGCCCGCCGAGGAGCCGCAGCACGTGCCCGGCCTTCTCACGGTAGAAGCGCCGAGTCGCTTCGCTCTTGTCCGTGTCGGCCTGCCGGATCATGTGCCGGAGGGCGTCCTCGACGGTCGGGCCGGCCGCGGCTCGGACCTGCGCGGCTGGTTCGTGCGCGGGTGCACCACCCGCAGCGAGGGCAGCTCGCTCGCGGTCCCGGAGGACTGCTGCGGCGGCTCGCTGATCCGTGCAGCGCGTCGAGAAGCGGACCTGCTTGCCGTCTCGATCGTAGAACCACGCGTGCCACGCCCCGCCGGGCTTGATGCGATAGAGCCGCTCGGCCATCCGGCACCCCCTTGTCTTGCGGCGAGGTACTCCGCCACCGCGTCTTCCGGGACGCGGATCCCACGCGCGCCCACCGTGTAGTGGCGCATCTGGTGAGCCAGAGAATACGCCTCCGAGCGCGACACGGCGAGCACGGTCGCGAGCTCGCGCACGGTGAGCAGGCGCGCGAGCTCGTTCGAGGCGCGCGGTCAGGTCTCGCTTCATGCGGCCACGGCCGGAGCCATTGCCGGCCGAGCGCAGGACGAGAGCCGCCTTGCGGCGCAGCTCGTCCGACGGGTCGCTGCTCCGCGGGGCGAAGTCGTCGATCGGGAGGAGCAGGTCCTTGCCGACCGAGAGCTTGTACTCGAGGCTGGCCGCCGTGTCGCTCCACGAGGCCGGCATCTGCAGGCGCGTGAAGTTGCCTAGGTGGCGGAGCAGGATCGCCGCGAGCGTGCTCTTCATGACGCCCGTGGGCCCGTAGAGCCAGGCGACCATGTCGGCCGGGAAGATCGAGACGGTGGGCGCGCGGTAGAGCACCCCGAAGAGCGGCATCGTGACGATGCGCGGCGCGACGTCCAGCAGGCGCAGCGATGCGCGCACGGCAGCCGCCGCGTCCTCGGTCCGATCCGGAAGCACGTAGCGGGCGAGCGGCCCATCGAGCTCGACCCGCGCGCTCGCGGGCCCCACAGCGCCGCCCCCGTGCAGGAAGACCCAGTGGCCGTCGACCTCGCGCCAGCCGGTGTGCTGGTAGATGCGTACGCGGCGTGGCTCCGAGAGCCCGAGGATGGCCGTGCAGACCTTGGTGGGCGCGGACGGACCGGGGTCCATGATCGCGCGGTGGCCCCAGCGCTCGAGCGGCCAGCGGGTCGACTGCAGCTCGCTCGCCGAGAGCGTCACGGGCGGAAAGCGTGTGCCGTCGGGCGCCTCTCCCTCGACCACGAAGCGCCGTCGCTCCTCGAACTCGTCGTCGAGGATCGCCTCCTCCACGATGCGCGCGTCGAAGTTGCAGAGCACGGTGGTCTCGGGGCCCAAGGGACCCGGTCGGGTGCAGCACAGGCACCCGTCCCTGACCCCGTACTGCTCGTCGAGCTCGAGCGTACGGGGCTTCGCACGGTCGGTCGCGCGCAGCTGGTCTCGCAGATCGCGCAGCGCGTGATCGAGCAGCCGCACCGGGATCCTGGCCTTGCGAAACACCTCGATCACGCGGGCCTGGGCACCGGCGCCGCGCTCGCGAAGCGCGGCCAGGAACGGCAGGTCATCGAGCAGGGCCGTCAGGCTCTCGGCACCGCCCGCGTCGAGAGCGGCGCGCGCGCGTTCGGCCGGGTCGGCAGTGTGAGCCGCCCCGAGCACCTCGGCGAGCGCCGGTGCGCCGCGCGCGGCGAGAAAGTCATCTGGTCCCCAGCCCTCGCCGCCAGGACCCGCCGGCAGCGCCGCCACCTTGACGATCGCGCCGGCATGCTCGAGCGCGATCGCGAGACGCGCCTCGTCCCGCGCGACCGCGGGGTTGGTGCGGCGGTTCGCGTCGAACAGGATGAGGACGATGCGAAGCGCGAGCAGCACCGCCTTCCAGGACTCATTGAGCGCGTGCTCGCCCTTGGTCAGGGTGGTGCCCGTGCCGCCGAGGCCAACGGCGCTGTGGCCGACGCCCATCATCGCGAGCGCCTTGATGGGCGACTCGACGATCACGAGCGGCTGCGCGTCATCCCCGGGCGGGATGTAGAGCGGGACCGCGCGCTGGCCCGGGGCCAGATAGCGCGCACCGCCGCAGCGCTCGGGCTCGTCGAGTCGAAGGCGGACGTAGCGAGGCAGGACGTCCGGATACGGGATCGCGAGGCCACCGCAGGGCAGCGCCCGATCGCGACCGAGGAGCACGGCGCCACGCACGCCGTCCACGCTGCGCAAGCTGGCGCGCGCCGCGAGGTCGAGTGGGACCGCCCTGCGCGTCAGGTACTCCATGTGCGCGGGCGAGAAGCGATCCGAGGAGGCGCTGGTCGTCGCGCTGCTCGCGTCGCTCGCCTCGGGTTCGATGGCTGCGCTCGTCGCGCCCACGTCGCTCGTGTCCTCGGGCTCGATGCCGGCGCTCATGACGCCCACCTCCGGTCGGGGGCTGTGCTGCGTGAGGGCCACCCGGGCCCTCCGAGTCCACCTCAGCTGTCGGCGGGCGGGCCCTCGGGCACGATGAACCCGCGCGCCTCGATCGCCTCCACCGCGGTCAGCGGCACACGGAGCACCCTGCCCAGCCTGAAGACCGGGAGCTGCCCGGACTGGATCGCCGCGTAGACGGTCTTGACGTGCGCCGCCCAGCGCTCGGCGACCTCGTCCGGCGTCAGCATGTGGCTCTGCTTCCTCGGGGCGCTGTCCATCGGAGCCTCCTTCGATCGGGGGTCGGAGCCCGGGCGATGCGGCCAATGGCACCGGCCGGGTTCCCTCCTACTCGTGCTGCTAGCGGTCGGGCTAAAGGTCGACCCCTCGCCTCTGCCAGGGCGTGCTCGACTCCGCGTGCGACCACGGGGGCCAGGCTGGCCAGCTGCGCTCCCGCGAGGGTGCTCGCCCCGGCAACGGGGCCAATACAGAGGACGAGGCTCGTGGTGTGCACACCACGAGCGGCTTCGCAGGAGCGCTGGCCGGTACCGCACGAGAAGGGTCCAGGAGCTAGCGTGCGGGCAAGCCCAGGGCAGCTGATTGCACGAGGCCTCCGCGCTCGCGCCCCGCGGGACGGTCCCGCTGATTTGTGCTGCGCCCCGGATCGGGGCCCGTGCTCCACGCGCTCGATTCGATTCGGGGCGCGAGTTTCTTCAGCGGTGTCGTACCTCCACGAGCGCTGCGCCCCGAATGCCCCGCGCCGCCAGAATGGAGGGGGACCTCCGTAGGAAGGTGCGCGTTGCGCGTCGCCACCGCGAGCGCGACAACGACGGCCCTACACGAGGTACCTCCAAGGCGTGGGCATTCGGGGCATTCGGGGCGCAAGATCGGAGAGAAGAGAGTAAGTGTCTGGATCTCTGCCTGTTTCTGGAGGAGACGGACGCAGGCGGTCGCGCCCCGAATCGACGGTCGCGCCCCGAATCGACGGGGTTGCGCCCCGGATCGAGCGGTCGGGTGGTCCGCCGACCCCTCTACTGCAGGAGCGCGGAGCTCGCCCTGGAGGGTAGTGCCGCGGGTGGCGTCACCTCGGCTGGTCGCCAGTG
This sequence comes from uncultured Myxococcales bacterium, assembly GCA_964593795.1. GTDB lineage: Bacteria > Myxococcota_A > Polyangia > JAHFDS01 > JAHFDS01 > JAHFDS01. Next base: position 31,317 of record CAZQJC010000282.1, read on the forward strand.
CACCCCGGTAGCCCAGCGACCTCCTCATCGAGCTCGCCGTCATCGACGTCGACCTGGTCGGGGTGGACGGTCCAGGCGGGCAACGCGGGCAGCCCCTTGGGCAGCGGCCCCAGTACCGGCTCGAGGGCTTCGGGGACCTCGAACGTGACCCTGACCTCCCAGGCGCGGCCCTGCTTCTCGGCCCTTGCGATGCGCTTCTGGATCGCGTGGGCACGCGGGGACAGGGCGAGTCGAGTCGGCTTCGACTGGGCCCCCGGGCCCCCGGCCGCTCGACGCTTGGTGCGCCTCTCGAGCAGACGGCTCCTGTAGCGCATGATGCGCCGCGCCGATTCGAACCACCGGTTCGCGAGCTCGGGCTGGCCGCGCTGCTGGAGCTGGCGCACGTGGCCGAGGGCCTCCTCCTCGAGCGCCCGCATGCGCTCGAGGGTCACGTCTACTGCTCGCTCGGCGGTGATGTACTCGGCGCTGTCGAGGCGCGCGCGCACGTAGGTCACCTCGCGGTTGGCCGACTCCCAGCCGATCCTGAGGTGCTTGGCGATGGCATTGACGCTCGCGCCCTCGGCAAGGAGCCGCGCGACCACGCGGCGCCGCTCGCGCTGAACCGAACGCTTGATCATCGCCGGCCCTCGATTGCCGCCTCCGCGGACGAAGAGAGGGACGCGAGGCGACGTATCCGCCGGATGTTGCGTGGAGCACCGCCACGACCGATCGCGACTGCTGTCGCAGGCTCTGCAGCGATCGCCGAGGATCGCCAGCGAACCTCGCGACTTGCGCCTGCGTGCTTTCGCTCGCGACGCGGCTCGCGGCGCCTCCGCGGGCGCTCGCTCGATCCGGTCATCTGTGGGCTCCCCCCTCTCGTCATTCAGCCGCTTCCTCCACGCTCTTCCCGCACTCTGCGCATGGCTCGGAGCCACATCGGCGAGCGCGACGTACGCGGTCGCATCGGCGCGCCCTGCCTGCGCAGCAGGCGCCAGATGGTCCCGCGCTGGTGCCGATAGTGGCGGGCGATCGCCGCGATCGAGTAGCCGTGGATGTAGTCGCGCTTGATGGCCGCGCGACGGGAGCGCGTGAGCACCAGCGGCTCCGTGGGCTCCGGCTTCGGGCTCACCTTGGGCCCTCGCTGCGCGCCAGCTCTTCGCGCGCGCACCTCGGCCTTCATCTGGTCGTGAAGGCCAGGCATGTACTTGACCATCCACTCGCGCAATGACCGCGGACGCAGACCGAGCTGCAGCGCCATCTGGCCGACCGTCAGGGCCTGCCCACGAAAGAGGTGAATGCGACCTCGCCGCATGTCGATGGCGTCCCGCTCCGCCTGCGTCCGTGGCCGGCGGTAGCGGAGTCCTCGCTTGGCCAGCCGGTACAGCACGGTTCGCGCGGCGATGCCGTGGAGGCGTCCGATCTGCTCCGCGTCCACGCCGGCCTGGAACATCTGCACGGCCTCCTCGAGCTCCCGGTAGGGGATGATCCTGGGCACCGTCCTACCTCCCGCCGCGCCGACTCCCGCGACGGACGATCGCCGCGTGCCGGTCCCGGTCGACCCAGCCGACGCCACCGCAATCGGGGCAACCGAGCTCCACGCCGGAGCAACCTGGACAGAGCGCGAACGGCACGCTCTTCTCGATCGCGACCAGATGGAAGCGCATGAGGCGGGCGGTACGGGCCATCACACCCTGCATCGAGCGTACGCGACCTTCCGCGAGTCGCCCTTGCCGCTGCAGCTTCCGCAAGTCGTCCCTCGCCGCGTCCCACTGGGCCACGATCTCGCGCGCCGCCGTCAGGATACCGCCCAGGCGGTGCGTCCACAGCTGGTACGTCAGGCCCGCGTCGCCCGAGAGCTCTTGCGCGAGCCGGTCGCGCGGGACAGGTGAAGGCCTGCGATCGCCTGGGATCGCGCCACGGCTCCGCCGGGCGTTGATGCCCGCGACTCTGATCGCGTAGCGCCTGCCGCTGCGCTCTGCGATCCGCACCTCTCCCATCTGGCAACGACCGCCAGATCGAGCCGCGCGCCGCTGGGCCACGAGCTCATGGCTGACCCCGCAGCGCCGCCCAAGCGCACGGTTGCTCAGGCCCCCCAGGGCTGGGTCGTCGAGCATGCGGTCCACGACGACGCGCTTGTCGACATTGCGGAGGCGGCCGACCATCGTCGGACTCACGAGCGGGTCCGTTTCCATGATCGATCCGACGTCTGACAGCGGCTGCCAGATCCCAGCGGGGATCGGCTACATTGTCGTCCGCGCGGAAAAGCGCCATCGCGGGCCTGCTCCATCGCGCTCTGAACGACACCGTCCAGCGACTTGAGGAATGCGACGACGTCGTCGAGGTCTACGTCAGACGGGACGGAAGGCGATCCAGCACCGCTTCGTGCAGCGGAAGCCCCGTCTTGTGCCCGTCGTGGAGGTAGGCCCACGCGCGGGCGACGCCGCGGACCATGTGCGCGTTGATGAGGGACGGCGTGTGTCGTGTGAGCTGCGATAGTTTAGGGTGAATCGTGCGATCTCGGTGCTGCTCCCTCGTCGGCCTGCTGCTCGGCTTGGCCGCCTGCTCGGAGCCGACGGTGCCGCTCGATCGATGGACGCTCGAGACTCCGGACGGGCGCCAGCAGGCTGTCCTGCTGCCCGCCACGATGGGGCTCCCGGACCGAGCGATCGACTACCGGCTGACGTCCTCCGCCGCGCTCCCGGCGGCCTGGCATGGCAAGTCGCTCTCCCTGGCGGTGCCGTACTTCGCCGGGGTGGCTCGACTCGAGGTCGAGGGTGAAAGGCTCGACGCCCTCGGACAAGGGGACGACGCGCACTACCGAAGCCTCGGCCCGCAGGTGTTCAGGCTGCCGGCGCGGGTCACTGCGCGCGATCACCTCACCGTCTCCTTCGAGGTCGCGCACCGCTTCGCGCAGAGCGCGGAATTCCGCACCACGCCGCGCCTGAGCGCGCAGCCGCTCGGAGACGCCACCACGCGCCGTCTCGCCGGCGTGCAGGCGTGGTCGAGCACGCTCGGCCTCGGCATGCTCCTGACCGTCACCTTCACGAACCTCGTCCTGTTCCTGCGGGAACGCCGGCGGACGCACGGCTGGCTCGCCCTGCAAACCGCGAGCGCCGCCGTCTACACGCTGTTCGTCCTCGGTGCGACGCGCAGCCTGGGCGCACGGTGCGAGATCCCGCTCATGACGGTGGGCCTGGTCGCCGCTGGGTTCGCGTCCGTCCACTACGCGCGCGCCGCATTCGGCCTCTCGCCACCCCACCGGATCTGGACCGCCCTGCTCGTCGGGAACATCCTCGTGGCCCTGCTCTCGACCGATCCCTTCTCTGGCCCGCGGCGCCTCGGGCCCACGGTCATCGTCACGCTGCTCATCGTGTTCGCAGACCAGCTCCGCCTGTTCGTACGGCTCGCACGCGCACCCGAGCGGAGGGTCGGGGTCGTCACCAACCTCGTCGGCTGGGTGCTGATGGGCCTCACCGTGCTCCCCGACATGCCGGTCTGGATGGGCCTGGGCGAGCCCTTCGGCGGGCTCCGCCTGGCGGGCGTGGGATTCGCCCTGTATTCGCTGGCGCAGCTGGTGGCGCTCTCGGAGGCGCACCTCGCGAGCCAGCGGCATGCGGTCGCCCTCAACGAGGACCTCGGGCTCCGCCTCCGCGAGCTCACCGAGCGGCAGGGCGAGATCGAGACGCTCAACGCCGAGCTCAAGCGACAGATCTCCGATCGCTCCGGATTGCTCGCGAACGCCCTCGCACGCTTGAGGGTCGGCGGGATCCTCGACCTGCCCGAGGGCGCCGACATCGACGCGCGGTACCGGATCGTCCGCCGGATCGGATCGGGTGCGACGGGCGTCGTGTACGAGGCGCTCCGGCTACGCGACCGCAGGCGCCTCGCGCTCAAGGTCCTGGCGCGCGCGACGCAGATCCACACCCTGGCGCGCTTCGCCCGCGAGGCGGAGCTCATCGCGCGCGTGAGCCACCCGAACGTGGTCACGATCGTGGACGCGGACCTCGCTCCCGAGGGCTTCATGTACTTCGTCATGGAGCTCGTGGAGGGCGGGAGCCTCCTCGACTGCCGCGAGCGCTTCGGTCAGGTGACCTGGGCGCTCGAGACGCTCGCGCAGGTCGCTGCCGGACTCGACGCAATCCACCGCGAGGGCATCGTCCACCGCGACCTCAAGCTCGGCAACGTCATGATCGGCGCGGCCGGACCGGGCGGCGAGCAGCGCGTGAAGATCGCCGACTTCGGCGTCTCGGGCCTCGACGCGGATCCCGATGCGGACAGCGAGCCGCAGGCCGCGCAGCCCCCAGGCGTCCCCGTCGAGCACCGGACGGTCGACGACGACTTCACCTCGACGCTCCCCATCGACGGCACGCTCCCGACGGGGAGCGCTTCCGTGGCGACGCCGAGGGCCCCATCGTCCGGCTCGGCGACCGACCCCGACGTGGACTCGCACCGGCTCACGCAGACCGGTCAGGTCGTGGGCACGCTCGCGTACATGGCGCCCGAGCTCGCGCGCAGGGCGACGGTCGTGCGGCCGAGCGCGGACGTGTTCGGCTTCGGGGTCATGGCGTTCGAGCTCTTGACGGGCCGCTACCCGTTCCGGACGCCGCCGGCGCTGCTCGCCCTTCACCGGCAACAGGCCGAGCCGGCCGAGCGCTTCGCGGAGAGCTGCCCAACGCTCTCCGCGACGCTGGCCGAGCTGTTCCAGCGCTGCCTGTCCCTCGACGCGCAGGAGCGCCCGCTCGCCGCCGAGCTCGTGACCGCGCTCGAGCGGCAGCGCACCTGATCCGCGCGGCCACGCGGCCTGTCGCACGCCACGCGACAGCGGCCACACCGGGCGCCGCGCGTGCTCGCCGCGCGCAGCAACAGGAGCCACGAATCTCGCGGCCCTGAGCGTCTGGCGATCCCCGCGCACGTCCGGCACGCGGCGTGAAAAGGGGCCAGTGTCATGCCGAGCCTCCGGACGGTGCCCGTGCTGCTTCGCGTCCTGTCGGTCGCCCTCGCCGGATGCGGCGCCGAGCCCGGGCCAGACGGCGACGACGCGGCCTGGGACGATCCATCCTGGCCCGAGGCGGACGCTGACGGCGACAAGGCCGACGACGCCTCCGCGCTGGGCGCCGCGAGCTGCTTCGCCCCTCCTGGCACCGCGACGACATCCGCGACCCTGCCCGCCCAGGTCGCGCTCGGCGGGTTCCGCGTCGCGATCGGGCGCGATGGACACCTCGAGGTCACGAGCAGGCTGACTGCGGATCGGCCGCTGTTCTCGAGCCCGCGGGGTGGCGGCCTCCTCGCAGCGGCGCGTGGGACGCTGTCGGTGGAGGATCGCCAGGGCTCTTTTTCGCCCCACGCGACCGTGGACGCGCGCTGCACCGACGCCCGGCTCGACACCGCCTCCAGGGCGGGTCGTGCGCTGGTCCTGCGTGGCCGCTTCGCCGATACCTCCCTGGCCTGTCGCCCGCTGCGCTGGGAGCTCCAGCTGTGCGAGCTGCGCCCAGGGCACCTCGCCTTCCGCGCTACCACCAGCGATCGCCGCTTCGGTCGCATCACGCTGCGCGCCGCTTCGGATGCCGACGAGCGCATCTACGGCGCGGGCGAGCAGTTCGCGCGGGACCGCATCGATCTCAAGGGCCGGCTCATCCCGGTGCTGTCGCAGGAGGGAGGCGTCGGCCGCGGCCAGCTGCCCATCACGCCTGCGGTCGACCTCGCCTCGCGTGGCTCGGGCGGCAGCGAAGACAGCACCTACTACGCTGCGCCGCACTACCTCACGAGCAAGCTCCGCTCCCTGTTCCTGGAGAACACCGAGTATGCGGAGCTCGACTTCCGTCAACCCACGACCATCGAGCTCACGGCGTGGGCGCCTTCGCTGACCGGCCGCATCCTCGCCGGTCGCACGCCGCTCGAGCTCATCGAGCGCTTCACCGATTACGCGGGGCGCATGCCGCCCCTGCCTGCCTGGGTCGACTCCGGCGCCATCGTCGCGCTCGCGCGGGACCTGCCCGAGAGCGCGCGCATCGTGGACGAGCTGCGCGCCCACGGCGCCGCCATCGCGGCGGTCTGGAACCAGACCTGGTCCGGCAAGGTCAAGACCTTCGTCGGCGAGCAGGTGCTCTGGAACTGGGTGCAGAGCCCGACCTTCCACCCGGGCTGGGCGGACTTCGTCGCGGGGATGTCCACAAAGGGCATCCGCACGCTCTGCTACGTCAACCCGATGTTCGTGGATCCGCCCGCGGACGCGCACGTCACCCGGAGCCTCTACGCGGAGGCGCTCTCGGCCGGCCACTTCGTCCGGCGCGCCGACGGCTCCCCCTACCTCCTGCGCGTGACGGCCTTCGACGTCGGCCTGCTCGATCTGTCGAGCGAGCCCGCCCGGCGCTGGATGAAGCAGGTCATCCGCGACGAGGTGCTCGGCCGGGCCGGCTGCAGCGGGTGGATGGCGGACTTCGCCGAGGCCCTGCCGTTCGACGCGCGCCTGGCCTCCGGCGTCTCCGCCGCCAGCTTCCACAACCGCTACCCGGTGGAGTGGGCGCGCCTTCACCGCGAGGCGGTCGTCGAGGCGGGGCGCCTCGGCGACGTCCTCGTCTGGAACCGCTCTGGCGGCGCCCGCACGCCCGCGTACAGCCTGCTCCTGTGGGAGGGCGATCAGCTCACGACCTGGGACCAGTACGACGGCCTCCGCAGCGCGCTTCATGGCCTCCTCGGCGGCGGCTTCTCGGGGATCGCGCTCAACCATTCCGACACCGGCGGCTACACCTCGCTCAGCGCCGGCGGGGTCGGCTACCGCCGCGAGCCGGAGCTGCTCGAGCGGTGGATCGAGATGAACGCGTTCTCCGCGGTGCTGCGCACCCACGAGGGCAACCAGCCGGCCGCGAACGCGCAGGTCTACAGCGACGACGCCGCGATGGATCACTTCGCGCGCTTCTCGCAGGTCTACCGCGCCCTCGGTCCTTATCGCAGGACGCTCCACGCCGAGGCCGCGCTCCACGGCTGGCCGGTCGTCCGTCACCTGTGGCTGCAGTACCCGGACGACCCGGTGGCGGGAAGCGTCGACGACGAGTTCCTGCTCGGCGCCGACGTGCTCGTGGCGCCCACCGTGGAGAAGTGCTGGACGGCGCCCTTTTGCAACCGCGATCGCGACGTCTACCTGCCGCGCGGCGAGTGGGTGCACCTGTGGACCGGCGAGCTCCACGGCTCGAGCACCGGCGGCAGCCACACGCTCGTCAAGGCGCCCGTCGGCCAGCCCGCGGTCTTCTACAGGCGCGGCGCCGCGATGGCGCCCGGGTTCCTCGCGGCCCTCCGCGCCGCCGGCATCGACGTCCCGGCGAGCCCCTGAGCAGTCCCGCCCCCACCCCGTCGCCAGCGACGCGACACCGCCGCGTGGCGCGCCTGACGACAGCCGCGAGATCCCGGCATCGTGCGCCGCCGCAGGCCTGGCGAGCCAGTTGCAATCACCTCCCCGCATGTCCTCCTCCTCGCGCGCAGTCCGAGCCCTGCTCCTGCTCACTCCCCTCGCCCTCGCGCCCGCGTGCGACGCCGGCCCTGGAGAGGAGGCCGTCGCACCGACAGACCCCCCGGGCGCCGCCGGCGGCAAGGCCGACTCGCCCGACCCGTACCTCGTCATCGGCCGCACGCCGACGTTCCTCAAGCAGCGCCTCGTGGACGGGCGCGGTGCACCGGTGATGGCCGTCGACCTGCCGGACGACGAGAAGTGCGCGCTCGAGCCCGGACAGCGCCTCGCCCTCCGCGCGGCCCCCGCCTACGCCGACGACCACCTGCTCGTCGAGCTCGCCGAGCCCGTGGCCGACTGCGCGCTCCTGCGCGGCTACGTCTACCGGCCACACGTCGCCCAGCAGAGCGGCGCCACCCCGGGCGGCTGTCGCGCCGAGATGGGCGCGCGGAGCTGCGCGCTCCTCGGGATGCTGGCGTGGTCCGAGGGCACGGGCGAGCGCTACGACATCACCTTCGGATATCACTCCTTCTCGAGCTTCGCCGACCACCCGCGGCGCACGTACTGCTCGGGCGGCCACTGCTCCGACGCCGCGGGGCGGTACCAGTTCCTGTCGACCACCTGGGACGGGGCGCGGCGCACCCTCGGCCTTCCGAGCTTCGAGCCCGCCGCCCAGGACCGCGCGGCCCTGTACCTCATCCGCCAGCGCGGCGTGGACGCGGAGTCCATCGGCTCCTTCGACCAGTTCGCGCGCGCGATCTCGCGGCTCGGCCTGGAGTGGGCCTCGCTGCCCGGCAGCCCCTACGGACAGCCCGCGCACACCCTCTCCGAGTGCTACCGCGAGTACCTCCGGCGGCTGGGCTCGTGAGTCCTGGCTTGCCGCGAGGCGCTGAAGGCGGTGCAGGCCTCCCGAGCAAGGACCCGCCCGGACCGGCGCGTCTGATCTGAAGTACGCTGGGCCGATGTGGAGCGCGGGCCGCACCTCCCGAGCGCGGCACAGTGAATCGGGCCTCGCGGCGTGACCCCCAGCGACGCGACCGCCCTCGAGGAGACCGCCGGGATCACCGCCCTGTTTCCGCGGAACCCGCGCTTCCGCTGCGAGCGTGTGCTCGGCGAGGGCGGGATGGGCGTCGTCTTCGAGGCCTTCGATCACGAGCGCGGCCTGCCGGTGGCGCTCAAGACCCTGCGTGACGCGCGCGCCCGCCTCGTGCTGCGCTTCAAGCAGGAGTTCCGCTCGCTGGCCGGCGTCGTGCACGAGAACCTGATCGCCTTTCACGACCTGTTCGCCGAGGGGGGGCAGGTCTACTTCACGATGGAGCTCGTGCGGGGAACGCCGTTCCGAGCCTGGGTCACCGGCGAGCGGCCGCGCGGCGCCGGTGCGGAGAGCCCCACCGCGGCGACCAACCTGCTGCCGGGCTCAATTCCCGCGGGCGAGCTCGGAGGCCTCGACGTCGCCGGTCTCGCACGGCTCCGGATCGGCCTGCGCGGGCTCGTGCAAGGTGTGTCGGCGGTGCACCAGGCGGGCATGCTGCACCGCGATCTCAAGCCGTCGAACGTGCTCGTGACGGACGAGGGACGCGTGGTCGTCCTCGATTTCGGCCTGGTCACGGAGGTCTCGCGCGAGAAGGTGGCCACGGGCGATCGCCCGCTCGAAGGCACGATCGATTACATGTCGCCCGAGCAAGGGGCGCGCATGGCGCTCGGCCCGGCCTCGGACTGGTACCAGGTCGGCGTGATGCTCTACGAGAGCCTGACCGGTCGGCTCCCCTTCCTCGGCGACACCGTCGACGTCCTCATGGACCGGCAGCGCTTCGAGCCGCCTCCGCCGAGCCAGCTGGTCGCGGGGGTGCCCGAGGATCTCGACGTGCTGTGCATGGAGCTGCTCCGCCGGAACCCGGCCGCGCGCCCGGACAGGCTGGAGCTGCTGCGCCGCCTGGGCTGCGTCGCGACCGCGCTCACGGCGACGGGCTCGCGCACGCGTTCTCGCCTCGAGGGAGGAGCGCTCGTCGGTCGGGAGCGCCACCTGGCCGCGCTCGGCGCTGCCGCCGACGCGGCGATCGCCGGGCGCAGCGTGGTGTGCGAGGTGCACGGCAACTCGGGCTCGGGCAAGAGCGCACTCGCCGCGCATTTCCTTTCGGAGATCGGCGGCCGCCCCAGCGTGCTCACGTTCTCGAGCCGGTGCTACGAGCAGGAGGCGGTGCCGTTCAAGGCGGTGGACGGCCTGATGGATGGGCTGAGCCAGCACCTGGCCGCCCTCCCCGCGAGGGAGCAGGTGCGGTTCATGCCGCGGGACATCGGCCTTTTGGCGCGCATGTTCCCGGTGCTCCGCGAGATCGAGGCCGTCGCGCAATGGCCGGCGCGCAGCTGGGAGCTGGCCGATCCGCAGGAGGAGCGCCGCCGCGCGTTCCGTGCCGTCAAGGAGCTCCTGGATCGCCTCGCCAGCTTGCATCAGATCGTGATCGCCCTCGACGATCTGCAGTGGGGCGATACCGACAGCGCTGAGCTGCTGGCGGCCGTGCTCGGCCCGCCCGACCCGCCGCCCCTGCTGCTCCTCTTCTGCTTCCGCACCGAGGACCGAGAGCACAGCCTCTGCATCCGGCGCCTCGGCCAGGTCCTGGCCGGCCTCGACGTGGACCGCCGCGAGATCTCGGTGGGACCGCTGTCGGGCGAGGAGGCGCGCGGCCTCGCGCTCTCGCTGCTCGGGGGGACGACGCCCGCGAGCCAGGATCCCATCCAGGAGATGGTCCGCGAGGCCGGCGGGAACCCGTTCTTCCTCGCAGAGCTGGTGCGCCACTACCAGGATCACCCCGACGCCCTCCACGCGCTGGTTCCGCTCGCCGAGATGCTCACCGCACGCTTGCGCCGGCTGCCCGAGGACGCGGGGCGTCTCCTGGCCGCGGTCGCGCTCGCCGGCCGCCCCATCCCGATCCCGCTCGTGCTCCGAGCGGCGGAGGTCCGCGACTCGAGCACACTGGCGCTCCTCAAGGCGGGGAGCCTGGTGCGCACCCGGCGCGCGGGCGAGGACGAGGTCGAGTGCTACCACGACCGCATCCGGGAGACCGTCCTCGCGCTCCTTGAGCCCGAGCAGAAGCGGCAGCTGCATGCGCGCCTCGGCGCCGTGCTCGCGACGCGCCCCGACGAGGATCCGGAGGTGCTCACGACGCACTTCCTCGAGGCCGGCGACCTCGCGCGCGCCGCCGACTACGCGGTCAAGGCCGCCACCCGCGCCGAGATCGCGCTGGCGTTCGATCGCGCCATCCACTTCTACCAGCTCGCGCTCTCGCTCCCGCAGGCCAGCGAGGAGGACGCGCGCAAGCTGCACGCGCGTCTGGGGGAGTCCTTCAGGAACGCCGGGCTCGGGGAGGAGGCCGCCCGAGAGTTCGAGCTAGCGGCCCAGGGGGCGACGGCGGCCGAGGCGCTCGAGCTGCGAAGGAAGGCGGCCGAGCAGCTGCTGCGGAGCGGTCGCATGGACGACGGCCTCGTCGCGATCCAGACCGTGCTGTCCTCAGTCGGACTGCGCCTGCCGACCACGTCGAGGCAGGGGCTCGCCTTCCTGCTGCTCCAGCGCGCACGCCTCTGGGCGCGCGGCCTCCGCTTCGTCGAGCGCGACCCGTCCCAGGTGTCGCCGGAAGAGCGCACCCGGATCGACGTGTGCTGGTCCGTGAGCGCGGGCCTTTCGATGGTGGATTCGATGCGCGGCATCGACTTCGCCACCCGGCACCTGCTCCTCGCGCTGCGCTCGGGGGACCCTGCGCGGATCGCCCGCGCCTTCGCGCTCGAGGCCTGCTTCGTCTCGAGCGAGGGCGCGTCGGCGCATCGGCGGGTCGATCGGCTGCTCGCGAAGACGAGGGAGATCGCGGAGCGGACGCAGGAATGGGAGTCCCTGGCCTGGATCCATCTCGGAGCCGGGGCGACCTCCTTCCTGATGGGGCGCTTCCGGACGGCACACGAGGGCTGCGACCGTGCGGAGGCCATGTTCACCGAGCGATGCCTCGGCAAGATCTGGGAGGTCGACAACGCGCGGTACTACGCGCTCTGGAGCCTGATCCTGATGGGCGATCTCCAGGAGATGTACCGGCGCACGCCCGTCCTGCTCGAGGAGGCGGTCGAACGGGGCAACCTGTTCGCGGCGACCAACCTGCGCACGGGCCTGCCGAACCTCACCTGGCTGATGTCGGGGCAACTCGCCGAGGCGCGCTCACAGGTCCGGGAGGCGATGCGGAGCTGGCCCCAGGACAGGTTCCAGATCCAGCATTTCTACGACCTCCTGGCCCAGGGCAACATCGATCTCTACGTCGGTGATCCGGCGCCGTCCCACGCCCGCCTGGCCGAGCGCTGGCCTGCGCTGCGGAAGTCCCTGCTGCTCCGCGTGCAGATCATCCGGCTCATGCTGTGGCACGTGCGTGGCCGGGTCGCGCTCGAGAGCGCTGCGCGGGCGGCGCCGTCGGAGCGCGGGGCGCTTCTGCGAGCCGTGGAGTCCGACGCGCGGAGGCTGATCCGCGAGCAGGTGCCCTACGGCGTTGGCCTCGGGCTGCTCCTCCGGGCCGGCGCCGCGCGCGTGCGGGGCGACCTCGAGGGCGCCCGCGCAGGCCTCGAGCAGGCCGCCGCGACGCTGGAGGCCGCCGAGGTGGGCCTCTTCCTCGCTCCGCTGTGGCGGTGGCAGGGCGAGCTCCTCGGCGGAGACGAGGGCCGAGCGCTCTGCGCGCGGTCCGCCGCCTGGATGCAGGAGCGTGGCGTGCACCAGCCGGAGCGCGTGGCCACCATGCTCGTTCCGGGGTTCTCGAGGTAGTCCGGGCGAGGCCCGCTACCCCGGGCTCGGGTGGCCGTCGAGGCGCATCTGGAAGATGAAGTAGGTCGGATTGCAGAAGCCCTTCGAGCGCGGCGTCGTCGAGACGGATCCCGATAGCGGCTCGAGGCGCTGGCACATGTAGTCCTCGCGGCAGGGGTTCTCGGCGTCGCAAGCCTGGCGTGGCGCCGGGCGGACCGCGCCCTGCACGCACGCCGCGAAGTTGCCGCTGGCCGCGCACGCGTCGAACGCCGCCCCGCCGCCGAGGGCGCAGATCTCGTTCGGGCCGTTCATGGTCCCGAGGCCGCCGGCGCAGCTGGCGACGCACATGCCCGCGGGCGTGCCCTCCTCGGGCGGCAGGCACGAGAGGCCAGAGGGACAGCCGAGGTCGTGGACCGACAGCCGATCGGCGCGCGGGCTCGCGCCGTCGCTCATGGCGCCCGCCAGGCACGGCTGGCCGGCAAAGCCCGCGCCGCGCGGCATGCACACGCCGAGGTCGATCGGGGCGCGTTCGTTTCGCGCCAGCACCGTGCAGGTGGCGTCGCCCGCGCACGACCAGCCGCGCCGGAAGTGACGCGCGGCCTCCGCGGGCAGGCAGTGCGTGCCCAGCGTGGCGGCCTTGCCGGCCGCCGGCTCGAAGGACATCGGGCGGTCGCGGCGCGTGGGCGAGCCCTCGAAGAGCGCATAGGCGTAGCTCGAGCGGCGCGGCTGATCTGCGAGGTAGTGCGGCGACGCGTGGACGCGCAGCGCGTTGAGCGGGTGGATACGCGAGCCACGCTCGGCGCCGAGCAGGTGGAAGCCCGCGACGGAGCGGCCTTGGTGACAGCCGTTGCAGGTCATGTCGTCGAGGCGGAACAGCAGCGCCTCGGGCGACGCGACGAGCGAGGTCCCCGATAGCGGCGCATCGCGGAGCTCGGCGGGCTCGAAGAGCTGCGAAAAGGGCTTGTTGGCCAGCCGCGACGAGCCGAAAGTCGTGAACGAGCTGACCTTCTGCGCGAGGAACTTCTCGGGGACGAGGGCCGTGCCCTGGTCGATCGCCGCGACGTTGGCGCGGATCCACGCGGCCAGCTCCGCGCGCAGGCCCACGTCGGCCCGGAGGCGCGGGACGTCGGGCGTGTTCTCGAGCCGCTTGAGCTGGAGCGCCCCGCCGGCGAGATCGTAGACGCGCAGGAAGTACTCGGCCTGGCCGCCCATGTCGGTCTGGTTCTCCGAGGGCACGCGGACCACCTGGGCGTTGACCTCGAGCTGCTTGAAGCGGAGCTTGCCGAGATCGAGCGCGCCGGCGCGGAGGAACTGCACGAAGGCGTCGGCCGACAGATCGCGATCGACGTGCCACTTGCGGATGGCCTGCTTGCAGTCCGCGCTGGGATCGACGTAGACGACGTTGAAGAAGAGCGGCATGCGCGAGAACGTGGGGACGGCCTGGTCGGCCTTGACGTACGCGAGGCGGTAGACGAAGCGGACCTCGCCGCACTCGCCGTGGAAGTCGCGCCGGTCCATCCGCTGGACCACGCCCACGAGGTCGAAGCTCGCGTACCGGGAGCGGAGCCAGCCTGTGTCGAACACGCGGTTCTGTCCGTCGATCACGCGAGGGGTCAGGCTGGGCTCGCGCTCGCGCAGCGCGCGCACGTCGGCCTCGAGCGCCCAGACGAGCTGCTTGTAGAAGGAGGACTCGGCGACGAGCGCGTCGTTCCTGGGCTGGCCGCGGGTGCCGAGCAGGTTGGCCAGGTGGTAGCCCTCCGTCTCGAGCCGGGCGAGCAGCTCCGGCTGCACGAGCTCGGTCAGGATCTTGCCCTTGCGGGGCGGCGCGATCGGTTCGTCGCGGCCGCCGGGGGTGAGGCCGTCGGCCTTTCCGCCCGCGTCTCCAGCACCCTCGGTCGACGAGGTCTCGGTGGGGGGCTCCACGCCGCAGGCGCCGAGGAGCAAGCCGGCGAGGACGAGCGCGCCGGGGGTCGGGTTCCTCTTCGTGGCGAACATGATGGGGGACAAGAGCAAATGCTTGGCCAGCGCGCGACCGAGCCAAGTGACTGACAGGACCGAGCTCCGCGCGAGGTGCTGTCGCACCGGACGCGACGGTGGCGAGTCGGGTCCGCGAGGATGCGGCAGGCGAGGCCCGCTCCCCCAGCTGTCGCGCCCGACGCAACGGTGCCAGACGCGACGCCTCGTCGGCACGGGCCACTTCGCTGCTCGACGGACCGGCACGCTCCCTGCTGAGGAAGCGGCACGACGCCCCGTGCGTAGGCTTCGAGCTGCGAAGCGCGCGTTGCCGAAGGTCGCCGCGAAGCCCGCGAGCGCGGCGTACTCGAGCTGCGCGATCACGCGGTGGGGCGCGCCGGCCGGCGCTGTCTGCACGATCACGGTCGCACCACGCGCACGAAGTCCTGCACCTGGAACAGGTGCGTCCGGCCCTGCCGCACCCTGTGCGTCAGGATCCGGCGCGTGTCGGGGTCGAGGAAGTAGTGGTTGTCGTAGACGGTGGTGTTCGAGACCGCGCTCTCGATCGTAGCAAGTGAAAGGTTCTACGCATCGAGTGCCGCAGCGCGCCGGCCACGCGCGTCATTGAACGGGCGGCGGAGGCTCGACCGAGGTACCTCGCCACAGAGAAGATGACCGGTTGACGGGCTGGCCAGCGTTGCGGCGAGGCGAGCACGGGCTCGCGAAGGTTGCGGCGAGGCGAGCGGCAGCGAGCGCAAGGGCGTAGCGACGCGGAGCGGAGCGAAGACGCAGGGGGGGCCCAGTTGGGCTTTGCCCAAGCCGCCTTCCGAGGCGGCCGATCGTCAACCAGCTAGTACCTCGCCGGGCACGGCGTTCGCCAACCGATCAAATCCACTGTGGCGAGGTACTAGTGCGCGAGGAGGTAGTCGAGCACCAGCCGCCGGTCGGCCTCGGGCGCGTCGCAGCCGAAGGTGTGGCCGCCGGCGCTGTACGGCTGGGCGGTCACGTCGGGCCGCGGCGCGAGGCAGAGCAGCTGCTCGAGCGAGTCGAGCGAGCCGTTGTGCAGGAAGCGCTTCTGCGCCCATAGGCCGGCCAGGCGCGGCGATTTGAGCTTTCCGGCCAGCATCTCGCCGGGCTGCAGGAGGATACCGTCGGGGCGGCCGTCCGCGTTGCCGTCGCCCCAGTGGCGCATGGCCTCGTCGGTGCCGATCTCGGCGTAGTCGTAGAGGCGGCGACCGCTGCCGCGAGGGCCGTCGTGGCACGCGCTGCAACCGAGCGAGGCGAAGCGGGCGCGGCCCTCGGTCACGCGTGCTGCGGGCGGCGGCGCGGGGTTCTCCGGGGCCCGCAGCGACAGCACGTACTCGACGAGCGGTTCGAGGCGCTCGTCGGGGTAGTCGGCGGCGGCGGGGCCGCCGCCGCCGAGGAGCACGAAGCCGCGCGCAAAGTCGAGCAGGTCGTTGCTCACGCCGGTCCACCCGAGCCAGGAGCTCGGCAGGCCCTCGCGCTCCTTCTCGGCCCGGTCCGGCAGCGCCCACAGCGAGGAGATCTTGCTGACCGTGTGCACGCCGTCGTCGGGCAAGGGCGCGATGAGGAAGTCCATCGTGCCGGAGCGCCAACCGGCGTACTCGGCCTCGACCGGCGCCGACAGGAGCGGCGCCATGCCGCCGCTGCCGAGAGCGCCGAGCAGGGGGGCGAGCCGCGCGAACAGGTTTTGGGCGATGGCGGGGTCCTGGTCCATGCGGTCGCGCAGCGGCTTGACCACCGCGATCGCCTCGGGCGCGTGCTGCGCCGGGTCCGCGCCCGGGATCGACAACATCGCGGTGAGGAAGATCTGCAGGCTCATGCGGCCGTAGTCGTAGTCGTGGTTCGGGGCGCCAACCGCGTAGCGCCCGTCGGGCAGGCGGCCGAAGTGGCAGCTCGCGCAGCCGAACGCGCGCGAGTCGACCTGGCCTCCGAGCTTGGCGCCGACCGGGAGCCCGAGCGGGAACCCCTCGGGGGAGGTCGGATCAGCGATCATGCCGGTCCCGGAGAAGCCTCGGCCCACCTCGGCCGGGAAGCTCGCGAGCAGCCACTCGACGAGCGCCGTCGGCGCGCCGACGTTGCCGAGGGCGTCGTAGAAGAACATCCACTTGCCGCACAGGAGCTTCTTGCGGCGGTTCGTCGGGTCGGCGCGGAACGCGTCGCAGGCGCCGGCCAGCTGGCCGTGCTCGAGCACCGCATCGAGATCGGCCGACACGTTCACGAGACCCTCGGAGGTGTCGGGCATCGGGGCGAAGGGATCTGCCGTGGCCCCGGCGGCCCCGGCCGATCCGGCGGCCCCAGCAGCCCCGGCCGACCCGGCCGACCCACCGTCGCCGCAAGCGGCGACACTCGCGAGCACGAACAGCAACCACGTACGCCTCATGGAGCCCTCCAGCGTGCGGACACTAGCCGGCCCCTCCCGCCCTCACAACCAGAATATGAAGTAGAACGTCCTACATTCCGTTAACGCGGGGCACCGTCCGCGGCTTGCGGCGGGAGCAGAGGGACTGCTGCGACTCCACACCGTGAACGCGCACGGCTGGTTCAGGCTGGCGACGCGACCGGGCACACCGTCGCACCCACGGCGTCGGCCGAATCCGCGGCCGGGCGGCAGCGGGGCGAGGCGAAGCAGTCGTCGCCGGTGTCGCGCGCCGCGCGACAGGTCCGCGCGGTGCCCCGCGCAGGGCGGCGCGATCACGCTGCGCGGGGATGGTCAGCGGATTGCAACCGCCGCTGTCCGTGATGATGACGACGCGCACGAGGGTCCTGGCACTGGCGGCGCTCGCGGGCTGCAGTCCAGCCGTGAGCGACCCCGCGGAGCAGCCGGACGCCGATGCCTCCCTGTCCGGGATCCAGACCGACTTCGGCGCCGAGGGCAAGGCGGACCTCGGCGCCGCCCGGGTCTGCGACGTGCTCCGCCCGCTCCGCCGGCTCGGTGACCGCGCGCTGCACGCGGCCTTCTTCGCAGGCGTCGAGGGCGACCTGGCCGCCGGCGTCGCCTCCGCGAGCTCGGGCTACGACGTGGTGTTCGACCTCTATCACCACCAGGTCAGCGTCTCGCGCTACTCGGGCGTGGGTGTGCGGACACCGGCGCTCGGCGGCTCGCTGACGGGCTACGTCGGCATGGCGCTCGGCCTCGAGCACGGGGTCACGGACTGGGACGGCTACTTCGTGGGGACGAGCGCCGAGATCTCTCTGCCCGTCCTCAAGGACCTGGTCTCGCTGCAGCCGGCCTTCTTCGTGACCGGCGTCGATCGCGACGGCGACCACGTGATCGCGCCGTCCGAGGTGCTCCCGCCGCCCCAGGGCGTCTACGGAGGCCTCGTCGGCGTCTCGGTCGGGTTCGACCTCCTGCCGAGCGGCCTCCTGCCGGTCGGGGGCGGCGTGAGCCAGGGGCTCTGGGCGCCGCACCGGGCTGGCATCCGGGCCCTCTACCAGCGGCTCGCGGCGATGCGCTTCGCGCGGATCGGCGGCCCGCTGGCGGTGCGCCTCGTGAACCCGGAGACGGGCGAGACGTGCCCGGCGAGCTGGCCCATCGGCAGCGACGAGGAGTGTGTCCTCGAGCTCGGCCCCGCGGGGGGCAAGCACGCGGTGCGCGGCGTCCATCAGGATGTGCGCGCTCGTCGGCAACTGCGGGGTCCCGCTGGCGTGGCCCGCGAGCGCGATGGCCATCGCCGTCGGCGCGCTGCGCGACGCCGGCGGCTCCTTCGACCAGCTGTGTCCCGCCGAGGCCGAGGCCGACGGGAACGCGGCGTGCGTGTCATGCATCTCCGCCGGCGGCGGCAAGGCGTGCGCCGATCGTTGCGCCGAAGGCGCCTGCCGGGTCTGCGTGGAGGGCGGCGGCGGCACCGGCTGCCTTCCGCGCTGCGACGGTTGAGGTCGCCGCGATGCGTCCTGCCGCGCTGTGGTCCCGACTTGAGCGGCGCCCGGTCATATGATTAGGTATGCGAATCAAGTGACCGCGCCCGCGGGGCACCCGGAGGGAACCGCATGAGGAGATCACTGTCGCTCGCGCTCACGTTGCTCGGGGCCTGCTCGTTCGACGAGGCTCACACGCCCGCCGGGCCCTCGGGCCACGCCGGCGCGGGTGCGCCGGGGCGGGCCGGGAGCGCGGGTGGAGCCGCCGGGACGGCGGGCAGCGCGGGCAGCGCGGGCAGCGCGGGCAGCGCGGGCAGCGCGGGCAGCGCGGGCAACGCGGGCAGCGCGGGCAGCGCGGGCAGCGCGGGCAACGCGGGCAGCGCGGGCAGCGCGAGCAACGGAGGCAGCGGAGGCGCGGCCGGCATCGCAGGCGCGGCGGGCGCGTCCGGGATGGGTCCGGTCGACGGCGGCGCGCCCGACGGCGCCGGCACCGGCGCGCCATTCGTCCGTCTCGTGGCCCCGCTCGACGGCGCGGAGGTGCAGAACCCCGCGACATTCACCGCCGAGGGCCGCGGCGTGGAGACCCTCGCGCTGTCCGCCGACGGCTGGGCGATCGCCTCGTGGCGGCCCGCGACCGAGGGCTGGAGCGTGCGCTACACGTTCACCGAGGTGGATCGCCCGCGCGCGGTGCTCCTCGAAGGGCGCAACGCCGCGGGCGCGACAGTCGCGTCCGCCCGGATCCAGATCGTGCTGCGCGAAGCGGAGTCCGACTGGGGCGTCCAGTTCGCGGACGACCTCGTCGCGCACGCCGCCGTGTACCTCGCCGAGGCCCGGACCCACATCACCGCGGGCACGCCGTGTGTGGCCTTCTTCGCGGTCGGGTTGCGTCGACACCCCGACGCGGCACGCCGCTTCCCCGACTTCGACGCCACGGTCACGGCGGGGCCGCCGAGCGAGTCGTGCGACGTGCAGGGCCGCTGCAGCCTCGAGCGGCGCGGCTTCACGGGTCCGTACCTCGACGCCAGCCAGCTGCGTAAGGGCGACATCTGCTTCACCGAGAACGTCGTCCCGTTCGAGGGCCAGCTGTGGCCCGATCACTCGTACGTCTTCGTCGAGTGGGTCGATGCGGGGTCCACGCGCTTCGCGCGCGTCATCGACAACCGGCAGGAGTTCGGCGCGCCCTACGTCCGCAACATCACCGCGCCGACGCAGGCAGGGTTCGACTTCACGCCCTTCCAGTACTTCATGCGCGCCCCCTTCCTGCCGCCGCCGCGGTGACGCGCCCCGGCGTCGCCGCTCGCGGTCGCGCCGGGTGAATCGGTGCCGGCGGGTGACTTCCGCGTCACGGTCGCAGGCGCGACGGATCACCGGAGAAACAGCCGCTCGCGGGGTCGTCGGTCTTGCCGCCGCCCCGGTCGATCCCGGCGGCCGGCTGGACGTCCGCCACGTCGCCGATCCGGGCCGGTCGATCTTCCAGAGCGCCGCGGGGGCGCCGCTCGAGGCCGCCCGCGTGGCGCTCGACGTGTCGGATCGCCAGGGCTCGTTCCAGGTCGGGCAGACCGAGCTCGACCGGTGTCGCGCGCCACGCCTCGACGCGTTGCGGGCTGGCGGCGGCCGCGTGGTCCTGTCCGGCGCCTTCGACGACGCCGGCTGTGCGGGCCTCGAGCGGACGCTCGAGCTCTGCCAGGAGGCGGGCCAGACCGTCTCTCGGGGCCGTGACCCGCGCGAGGCCCGCTCCCCCAGCTGTCGCGCCCGACGCGACGGTGCCGGCAGCGACGCCTCGTCGGCACGGCCACTTCGCTGCTCGACGGACCGGCACGTTCCCTGCTGAGGAAGCGGCACGACGGCCCTCGCCGGCCCGAAGGAGGATGGATGCCCCTGTCGACCCGCATCGGTGTGCTCCTGGCGCTGTCGCTGCTTGCCTGCGGCGTCGAGGACGCCTCTACCCCTGCGCTCCCGGGCGATGACGTCGGGGATGCCCTCGAGCTCGACGGGCAACCCGGGGCGCTCGAGAGCAAGGCGGACGGCCAGGAGGCGTGGCCGGTGCTCCGCGAAGGCGCGAGCCAGAACCGCAACGTGGTCGTCGCGCAGTATCTGCTGCGCTTCCGCCGGGAGTCCTTGAGCGTCGACGGGGCGTTCGGCCCGGGCACGACGAGGGCCGTGCGCAGCTTCCAGAGCGCCAGCGGCCTGGCCGCCGATGGGGTCGTGGGGGCCCAGACCTGGTCCGCGCTGCTCCGAGACCTGCCGGTCAGCGAGGGCCAGGTGGGCGAGGAGGTGGCGGCCGCGCAGTACCTGCTCAAGTACCGCTACGGCCTCGACGTGGTCGTCTCGAGCCGCCACGACGCGCGCACCACGACTGCGATCAAGGCCTTCCAGAAGCAGATGTGCCTCGAACAAAACGGGACGGTCGGACGCTTCACGTTCACCGCCCTCATCACGCGGACGAGCTACTGCCGCGGCGGCGCGGCAGGCGGCGCGACCGGCGGCGCGACCGGCGGAGACGGCGGCGCGCTCCTCGCGCTGCACCAGGCGCGCTCGATCGAGCTCGAAGGCCCCGACGGCGAAGGCTCGAGCCCGCTCGACAACGTCAGGGACGCCGCAGCCGGTCGCCCCGCGCGGCGCAGCGCGCGCGGCCACTACGGCGCGACCCCGGTCTACCTGAACCCGAGGATGCTGCGCGGCCTGGTCGCGCTCGCCCACCAGGTCGGCTTCTACGCGGTCACGGCGGTGGCCGGCGGCCTGCACAGCGCAGGCTCGTACCACTACCAAGGCGATGCGACGGACATTGCCCAGGTCGGCAACCTCGTCATCCGCGGCGACAGCAGCGCGGCGCGCGCCGTCATGCGCGCCTGCGTCGCGCTCGGCGCGACCGAGGTCATCGGCCCGAGCTGGGACGTGCCTGGCGCCTGGAGCGACGCCAACCACCAGGACCACGTGCACTGCGGCGGCTGGCGCTGAGCAGGAGCCCACCAGGCGCTTGCACCCACCATCAAATTAGCTTACCTAACCAATCATGACGACCCTCAGGGCACGAATTCTCGCCGCGCCGCTCCTGGCGCTGGCCTGCTCCGCAGGGGCGAGCGGGAGCGACCACGCCGGCGGCGAGGCCGGTCCACGCCCTGCAGACCGTCGGGACGGGAGCGCCGCAGCCAGCGATGGAGCCGCCCGGGACGGAGCCCAGCGGCCGCGCGACGGCGGCATGACGCCGGACGCGCTCGGGCCCCGCGCCGACGCGCGGGTCACCTCGGACGGCGCGTCGCCCGAGGGGGGCGCCCGCCCGGGCGATGGCCCCCTGGCCCCCGGGGACGGCTCCCCCACGGGCTGGCTGGTGCCCCCGACGGCGCGCTGCACGCCGGTGCCGGCGAGCTGCGGCGGCCCGGTCGCCTCGACCGCGCTGCAGGCGAGCTACCGCAAGGATGCCTACCTGCCCGCCTACAACGAGCTCGGGGATCCGCCGCTCCACGGAGGACGCGTGCAGATCGCGGCGATCGCCGCCACGAGTGGCACCGTGGAGGGGCTGCGCATCGACGGCGTCGATCCGGCCACGATCGAGGCGCCTGCCTCCGGTGCACCGCCGTTCGAATGGTTCCACGTCTGGCCCGCGGAGCTCGTGGCGGGCCAGCCAGTCTGGGTGAGCTTCCACTCCCGCGCAGCGCGCTGGGATTCCCTTGCGGAGGCCGAGCTCGTCGTCACGACCTCCGCCGGCGACGCCGTGCGCGGGCCCTTCCCAGTGCGGCAGACCCCGGCGCCGATCACCTGGGTCACGCTCTCCGACGATCTCGGCACGCTCCTCGTGCACGTGCAGAACCGCGACCGCGTCGCGCACACAGTGGGACGCGTGCTCATCGACGGCCGCGACCGCACGGCCGACGGATGCCTGCCGTCGCCGCGCCTCGAGCCCGGCATCACGGCGCTCTACACGTTCCCCGCGTGCGGCGCCCGGCTCGGCAGCGCGTTCACCGTCGTGCTCGAGTACACGGACGCCCCCGCTGCGGTGGCGGTGGGCCGCCACCTGCGACCCGACTTTCCCATCGAGGCGTGGCCCAAGAGCGACGACTGCGCCTTTCCCGGCGCCACCGGCTCGACGTTCGCCGCCCACGCCGCGGCGGGCATCGACACCACCTATATGTACTGGACCGCCGGCCGTCGGTGCGGCTTCGATCCTGCGACGCTGCTCGCGAGCGGGATGCCTCCGGGCTCGAAGGTCCTCCTCGCCGACGACTTCTTGTCGGGAGCGTCCTCGCCCGCCACGGTGCTCGGCGACGCGCACGCTGTCTCCGGCTTCCTCACGGGCGACGAGAGCGACGGCGAGATCTACGACAGCGACGGCGTGCCGAACGCCGCGAAGAAGGCCGCCAAGGCGCGCGAGCTCTGGTCCTACTACCCCGAGCTCGCGGTCTACAACGGCGCCAAGACCAACAAGAACGTCGGCACGTTCGCGGGCATGACCGACGTGCAGGGCATGGACCTCTACGTCGCCGCGTGTGCGCCGCACACCATGCCCTTCGGCAACCACCCGCCGTTTCGCGCGGCGTACGACTACCTCAGGAACGCGCGCGACAACCACGCGCCGGGCCCGACGTGGCTCTACGCGCAGGGCCTGCACTCGGGCTGGAACAAGACGCGACCGCTCGTGGGCGGCACCGTCCACGTCCAGCCCGACCCGCCCGAGATCCTCGTGCAGGCCATGAGCGTCGCGCTCGCCGGCGCCAAGGGCCTCATGTGGTTCCAGACCGAGCAGTCCGAGGCCCAGCACGCCCCCGAGCGCTGGAACGCGATCGCCGACGCGAGCTGGATGCTGCGCGCGGTCCGCCCGTGGCTGCGCCAGGGGGACCTGACGGGTGCGGCCCGCGGCCCCGCCGACGTCCTCGTCGATGCGGTGCGGGCGCCGGGCGCGATCGTGGTGCCGGTGGCGAGCGTGCACACGAGCGCAGGCCCCGACGACATCGCGTGCGTCGCGGCATTCGTCGACGAGTCGAGCGTGCCGCACTGGCGCCACGCCCCGCTCGACGCCGGGATCGACATCGACGTGCCCGTCGACTTCGGCGTGGCCGACGTCTTCGAGGTCACGCCTGGCGGCGTCCTCGCGGTCACGCCCGCGGTGACGGGCCGCCGCGTGCGCATCGCCACCCACCTCGACGCGACCCATCCGGTGCGCCTGTTCGTCCTCGCGAGCAGCGGGGACGCCCGCGCGAGCGCGACCGCCGAGCTCGCCCGCCGGCCCTGAGGATCCGTCGATACGTCGTCTCATCCTCCCCACTTCGTGCTCGTGCTCGTGCTCGTGCTCGTGCTCGTGGGGACAACCCACCAGCGCAAGCGCGTCCGCTGTGGCGTCTGACGCAACACCCCGGGGTTCATCCGGCCGCAACCCACGCATCGTGCCGACGGCACGATGGCTGCATCGGGAGCGATCATGACCTCCAGACTCGACACGATCGCCAGCAAGCCACACGGAGATGCGTCCGGCACGACCACTGCCTCCGCCATCGGCGGCTGGGTTGGCTGCCTCCTGCTCGGCCTCCAGGTGGGCTGCAGCGCGAGCCCGGCCCTCGGGGGCGAGGGAATGGCGGGTGTGGGGGGAGGCGCTGGCAGCGGGATGGCGGCGGGCACGAGCGGCCAGGCAGGCGCCGGCGGCGCGGGCGCGGCCGGAGCAGTTGCCGGCGGCGGAGGTGCGGCGGGACCAGGTGCCGGTGGCGGAGGCTCGGCGGGTCGAGGTGACGGAGGCTCGGCCGGAGCAGCCGGAGCAGCAGGAACGGGCGGAGCCGCCTGTGGCGAAGCCTTCGCGGTGACGGCAACGCCTCCGGACGTCGTGCTGCTGTTCGATCGCTCCTGCTCGATGCGCCGCATCCTCGGCTCGAACACGCCGATGTTCGCGTCCGGCCCCAACGAGCCGACCAGTCGCTGGTACGCGGCCCGGGAGGCGGTGCGCGGGCTGCTCGATCGCTATCGCGGGGCCGTGCGCTGGGGCTTGATGATGTTCCCGGATGGCCTGCGCGCCTGCGGTGTGACGCCGCCGCTGCGCGTGGCGCCCGGATCCGGGACCGCCTCGCAGGTCCTCGCGGTGCTGGACGGTGCGGGCAACGATCCCTTCGCAACCTGCGCGGCGGGCGGCGTCGCCTGGACCCCGATGTACCAGGATCAGGACACGCCGACCCAGGAGAGCCTGCAGGCGATCCGCGACCTCCCTGCCCTGCGGACGACGGATCGCAAGCACCATGTCCTGCTCGTCACCGACGGGGCCGCCAGCTGCGGCGCCACCGCGGGCAGCCTGGGCGACGCGACGACGAGGCTGACGCGGGACGGGATCCAGACCGTGGCGCTGGGGTTCGCCGTCACCGACGCGGGCCCCGAGGCGGCCTCCATGCTCAACGCCATCGCCGATGCCGGTGGGCTGGCCCGGCAGGGCTCCGGCGACCGCTTCTACTCCGCCACCACGGCCGGGGAGTTCGACGCGGCGCTCGACACCATCACGCGCGCCGCGATCAGCTGCTCGTTCCGCCTCGGCGCGACGCCCCCGGATCCGTCGCAGCTCTTCGTGTTCCTCGATGGGATGACGATCGCGAACGATCCCGCCAACGGCTTCACCTACGCCGCCAGCACCAACACCATCGAGCTGCAAGGCCGCTCGTGCGACCTCCTCCGCCGTGGCCTGGCGACACGAATCGCCGTGTCCTACGGCTGCCCGAGGCCCGCGTGCGTGCCGACCCCGGAGATCTGCGACGGCCTCGACAACGACTGCGACGGCCAGGTCGACAACAACTGCCTCGGCTGAGCCCCTCCGCCGGCTGCGCGACTCGCGCAGCGCCCTGCGTGATTCGCGCAACCTCATGGGGAAGGCCGCCGCACGGCCTTGACACCGCGGCGCTCCGCGTATAATTAGCCATTCAAATCATATGCGCCACGCGAACCGCCTCGCCCCTGCCCTCCTCGCCCTCGCCGCCGGCTGCGCGACGCCGCGCCCGGCCGCCCCGCCGACGACGCAGCCGGCGCCCTCGAGGCGCCTGGCGGCAAGCGCGACCGACGGCGGCGCCGAGCGGCTGGCCAGGCTGCTCGCCGGCACGTTCGACTCGTCGGACCAGGCGGCCAGGGACGGCGAGTACCGCACGATCCACCTCGCCATCTGCCCGGTCGAGGCCCCCGAGCTCGGCGCGCGCGTGCTCTACGTCGAGCAAGCGGTCGCCGGCGCGCTCGACCGACCTTACCGGCAGCGCCTCTACGTGGTCGAGCCCGGCGCGGACGCCGCGGAGGCCCGCTCGCGCGTCTTCGAGCTCCGCGCCCCAGCCGCGGCGACGGGCACCTGCGCACGCCCGCTCGCGCGGTTCACCGCGGCCGAGGTCGAGGAGCGCGCCGGCTGCGCGGTCACGCTGCGCTGGGACGCGGAGGGCGCGCGCTTCCAGGGCGCGACCGCAGGCCGCGGTTGCACGAGCAAGCTCCGTGGTGCGGCCTACGCGACCAGCGAGGTCACGCTCGATGCGGCGCGGCTGGTGTCGTGGGACCGTGGCTACGACAGCACCGGCCGGCAGGTCTGGGGCGCCGACCGCGGCCCCTACGAGTTCGTTCGCCGGCCGCAGCAGCCGCAGCCGCAACAGCCGGCGGCGCGCCGCGTGCCGCCCACGGACGGCTCGCCGAACGGGTGAGGGGCTCACTTCGTGTCCACGGACCGAGGTCGTCCGCGAGATCGCCCGCGGATATGATGCCCACGATGAGCGATCCGTCCTTGATGATCACGGAGGCGATGGACCGGCCGAGCCTGCTCGTCCGCCGCTTCTCCCTCACCGTCACCTCGGGCCCGGACGCCGGCCAGAGCCACCGCTCCGAGGGCGCGCGCGTCCAGGTCGGGGTCGATCCCGCGGCCGACGTCGTGCTCTCGGACCGCACGGTGTCGCGCTTCCACTGCGAGCTCGCCATCGAGGAGGGCGGAGTGTTCCTGCGTGACCTGGGCAGCCGGAACGGCACGCGCGTCGACGGCGTGCCGGTCCTGGCCGCGCCGCTCCGCGACGGCGCGACCCTCCACGTTGGCCGCACCGAGCTGCGCTTCGAGCTCCTGCGCTCGCGCGTCGCCGTCGATCTCTACCCGGGCGACCGCTTCGGCCTGCTCGTCGGCCACTCGCACGTCATGCGCACGGTCATGGCGGTGCTCGCGCGCACCGCGCCCACCGACGTCACCGTGCTCGTCGAGGGCGAGACCGGCACGGGCAAGGAGGTGGCCGTCGAGTCGTTGCACCGGGCGAGCGCGCGCAAGGACGGGCCGCTCGTCGTGGTGGATTGCGGCGCCATCGCCCCCGCGCTCATCGAGAGCGAGCTCTTCGGCCACGAGCGCGGGGCCTTCACGGGCGCTGACCGCGCGCGCAAGGGCGCCTTCGAGACCGCCTCGGGGGGCACGCTGTTCCTCGACGAGATCGGGGAGCTCTCGCCGGACCTGCAACCGAAGCTCCTGCGCGTCCTCGAGACGCGGACCGTTCAGCGCGTGGGCGGCGGCGAGCCCATCCCCGTGGACGTGCGCATCGTGGCCGCGACGAACCGCAACCTGCGGCTCGAGGTCAACGACAAGCGCTTCCGCGCGGACCTTCTGTTTCGCCTCAACGCCGTCACCGTGCGCCTGCCCCCACTGCGCGACCGCCTCGACGACCTGCCGCTTCTGGTGGACGAGATCCTGTCGCGCCTCGGCGCGGCTGCTCGGCCCGAAGCCGCGCCGCTGCGCGCACCCGAGTTCCTGGCCGAGCTGCGCCGGCACACCTGGTCAGGCAACGTGCGCGAGCTGCGCCACCACCTCGAGCGCTGCCTCGCCCTCAAGGCGGCTGCGCCGCTCGAGCAGCAGCCCGACGCGCCCCCGCCGCTCGACCTCGACCTGCCGCTCGGGGTCGTGCGCGAGCGCTGGATCGGCTACGTCGAGCGCCGCTACCTCGCAGAGCAGCTGGCCCGGCACGGGGACAACGTCACCGCCGCGGCCCGCGCGGCGGGGCTCGATCGCACGCACCTCTACCGCCTGCTCGGCCGCGCCGGCCTGCGCTGAGCGCCTCTTTATTAGTTCATCTAACCAAGTTATCAGCTCACAGGCCGCCCCCGGAGGGCGAGCCGCCTGGAGTGGCCGGCGAGCGGCGTGGCCAGTGTCGCCACGGGCGCGACGCGGCTGGCGCCCAACCCTGCGAGAGCACGAGCGCGCGCATCCACACAGGCCTGGCGCGCGGGCTGCACAAGGGCCGCGGCATGAGACACCTCGACGGACTGCTGCTCTCCGCGGCGCTCGTGGCCTGTTCGGCCGAGCCGCCCTCGCAAACCACGACCTCGACGGACGCCCCCGCCACCGCAGGAGGCAAGGGGGATCAGTGGGACTACGCCGGCTCCCCCGAGCGCTTCAAGATCGCGCTCGAGCGCCGGCTGGACGCGCTGCCCAAGACCGGCCGCGCCGACCAGACGCCCTGGGCCGAGACCTACTGGCCGGTGTTCGAGGACAGCTTCAACGCGCGCTGGCAGGGGCCGGGCACGCTGTCCCCGCTCGAGAAGTACGACCAGGCGTTCAACGGCTGGACGCCGCCGGCCGGCTTCTCCGCGCTCCGCCCGCTGACCGCAGAAAACTGTGCGAGCGGCGCCTGGGACCGCGCGTACTACACCTCGCTCGGCCCCGCCGCGCGCTACTGGAGCGACAACAAGGGCATCGGCCAGCTCAGAAACGGCAAGGACGACGACGGCGACGGCCGCGTCGACGAGTGCGACGACCTCGACGGCATCGAGGACTGGTGGGGCTCGTGCCACGCCTGGACGCCGGCCGCCATCCTCGAGCCCGAGCCGCTCGAGCCGGTCACCCTGAACGGCGTGCGCTTCGAGGTCAGCGACATCAAGGCGCTCGTGATCTCGCTCTACGACCAGGCCTCGCAGCTCTCGGTCGGCGAGCGCTGCAACCAGTCCAACCCGGCGCGTGACGCCACGGGGCGCGTCATCGATCCCGACTGCCGCAACACCAACGCGGGCACGTTCCACCTGCTCGCCACGAACCTCCTCGGCGTGCAGCACCGCGCGTTCGCCGAGGATCGTATCGCCGACAGCCAGGTGTGGAACCAGCCGGTGACGGGCTACCGCGTGCTCGACCAGCGCGAGCTGACGCTCGCCGACGCGCTGCGGCTCCTCAAGATCCCGGGCCCCGCGTACCCCTACAACCCGGCCGCGAAGCGCTTCGTCGAGGTGCGGACGGACGTCGACTACATCGTCGAGTCGGCGCCCTCCACCAGGCCGACCTCACCGAACATCGCGGACTTCGTGAAGACGGACCGGTACCACTACGTGCTCGAGCTCGACGCCGCCGGCACGATCCTCGGCGGCGAGTGGGCCCCCGGCCCGGCCAGCCACGCGGACCGCCCGGACTTCCTCTGGCTGCCGCTCGGCCCCGGCCGCACCACGAACCCGAACGTCTCCGCCGACAAGGTGCGCGAGCTCCTGCGCCTCTCGCGCCCGGACACGCGCAGCACCGTGGTCAAGACGTACGTCGATGCCCCCGGCGTGCTGATCGACGACTACCCGAAGCCGGGCCCGAAGCGCACCATCACGATCCCGGACGCGCTCACCGCGCGCGAGGTCAAGGTGCGCGTCGAGATCTCGCACGGCTGGATCTACGACGTCCAGGTGCGCCTCACCCGCGGCAGCCAGACCTTCCTGCTCTTCGATCAGCGCCCCGAGGGCTCGAGCTCCACGGAGCTCAACGCCACCTACACGATCCGCGAGCTGGCCGGACAGTCGATCCAGGGCGACTGGACCCTCGAGGTCACCGACCGCTCGAGCCGCGCCACCGGGCGCCTGATGCGCTGGAGCGTCGACGCGACGATCGCCCCCTGATCCGCCCCCTGCCCTGCTACTGCAGCCGCACCCGCGGCGTCACGCCCGCCCCCCAGAACTGCTTGCCCGCATAGGTGCGCAGGAGCCTGCCGCCGCCGGTCAGCCGATCGATCTCGATGAGCTGGCCTGCCGCGGTGAAGGCCAGGACGCGCCCGTCGACGTACGCCATCCCGTAGACCTGCCCGAAGCCGATCCCCGTCCCCACCGGCGTCGCGGCTGCGGTCGACGGGTTGACCGTGATGAGCAGGTTGCTCGTGCCCGCGGACGCGCCGCCTGGCAGCTTCGACGAGATGCCGAACATCACGCCCGATGCCGAACCGTCGGAGACCACGACGAGGTCGCCGGCGGTGTCGAGCGACATCCCGTACGAGCCGAGGAGCGCGCTCTGCCCCGTGGCGACGTCGATGCGGAACACCTGGCCGGCGCCGTCGGCGCCGAGCAACGAGTCGTCGAGGAGGAACGTCAGGCCCACGAGGCTCACCGTGCCCGGCACGGTGGTGACGAGCGTCGCAGCCGCGGTCCGGGGATCGACCCGCCACACCTTGGCGCCGGCGCTCGTGGCCGAGATCGTGTAGACGCGGCCGTCGGGCGTCACGGCCAGATCGGTCATGCGGTCGGGCACGCCGAACGAGCCCACCACCATCAGGTCGAAGGTCGTGCGATCGATGACGTAGAGCTCGCCGGGCGAGTGCGCGTAGATCACGATCGGCGTCGTCGCGCCGTCGGGGGCGGCAGGACCGTCGGGGGGCGCGGGACCATCGCCCCGCCGGGGGCCGTCGGGCGAGCGCGGACCATCCAGAGCCCCGCCCTCTACGTGCCGCGCATCTGCTCCCTTCGCGTCCCAGCGCGACGCATCGACGCGACGAGCATCCGCTCCAGCACCCCGGCCGTCCGCGCCCATCGCATCGACCACCCCGCCCCGCGCCCCATCGGGCCCGGCTGCAGGCGCCCCTCCCTGCGTCGGACCGCAGGCGAGCACGACGAACACGAGACCAGCGCATGCGACCCGCGACATGGTTTGCATGATAAATCATTTCCCCGTCCATCCCACGCCCCACTTGTCGGCCATCAACTCCCTCGACGCGGCGCGGTCGAGGATCGTGGAATGTCACGGCCCTCCAGCCTGCGAGTCATCCTGGTCAAGCCGAGCAAGTACGGCAGGGACGGCGCCCTCGAGCGCTTCCGGGTGGGCTTCATGCCGAACGGCACCCTGCCCCACCTGCGGAGCCTGACGCCGCGCGAGGTCGACGGCGTTCCCGTCGAGGTCGAGTGCGTCGACGAGTGCGTGACGGCCGACCTCGGCTACCTGCGCCGGCTCTCGAGCGCGCCCGGGACGCGCACGCTGGTGGGGCTCGTGGGCGTGCAGAGCCACCAGTTCCCGCGCGCGATCGACCTGGCGGCGCTCGCGCACACGCGCGGCTCGCTCGTGGTGATGGGCGGGCCGCACCCCATGACCTGCGACACGCGCGCGCTGCAAGGGAACGGCCCCGCCTTCTGCCTCGGCGAGGCCGAGGCGACGTGGCCCGGCATCCTGGCCGACGCGGTGCGAGGCGAGCTACGCCCGGTCTACGGCGAGGGCGCCAGGTGGCAGGCGGATCTCCACCCCCCGCCGGTCGAGCCGCTGGACGCACGCCTCATGCGCCGGTACGCGCTTCGCCTCGGCGCGCTCTACCCGGCGCGAGGCTGCCCCTTCGACTGCCACTTCTGCTCGGTCGTGCGGATCGCAGGCCGCACCGTGCGCTCGCAGCCCATCGAGACCACGCTCGAGGGCCTGCGCGCGATCCGACGCGCTGGGATCCGCGTGATGATGTTCACCTCCGACAACTTCAACAAGTACCCGGGCGTCACCGACCTGCTCGAGGCGATGATCGCGTCGGACCTGCGGGTGCCGTTCATGGCCCAGGCGGACGCCCAGCTGGTGCGGGATCCCTCGCTGGTCGAGCTGCTCGCGCGGGCCGGCTGCTTCCAGCTCTTCATCGGCGTCGAGTCGTTCAGCCAGTCCGCGCTGCGCGGCGTGGGCAAGAAGCAGAACCGACCCGATGACTACCGCGAGCTCGTGCGGCAGTGCCGCGCGCACGGCGTGCTCTCGCACTTCTCGAACATCCTCGGCTTTCCCGACGACGATTTGCCGAGCCTCGCCGAGCACCAGGCCACGCTCGAGGCGATCGGACCGGACCTCGCCTCGTTCTACGTGCTCACGCCGTTTCCGGGCACGACCCAGTACGAGGACTTCCGGGCGCGCGAGCTGATCGTGGACCGGAACCTCGACCGCTACGACGCGACGAGCCTCGTCTGGCGGCACCCGCACCTGTCCGCCCAGGAGCTAGACGACGCCCTGTTCTCCGCGTATCGCTCGTTCTACGGGCTGCGGCGAATCGTCGCCCTGACGCGGGGTGCCCTGGGCAGGCGTCGTGACGAGCGCTGGCACGGGTACGCGCTCTCGGCGAGCTATGGCGCGTTCTGCCGGGCGGCCGCGCATCTGCGATTGCACCCGATGTCGGCGGGACTCGGCCAGGTGAGGCTCGACCGCGCGAGCGACCACGACGAGGTGCGGCGAACGGTGTTCCACGTCGATCGCGTGCCGTTGCCCGACAGCCTGCCGCAGCCGCGGGCTCAAGTGCCCGCCCGGGCCTGAGGTCGGACCGGGCGCGGGGCTACCGCCCGCGCAGGCGCCCCAGCATGTCCGCGATCGTGGGATCGACGGCCAGCTCGGGCAGGTCCGTGGACTGGTCGAGCGGCAGGAGCCCGCGCGCGATGAGGGCCGTGCGGATGACGTTCGGATAGAACTCCGTCACCTTGGCGAGGAACCGCTGCACCTGCTCGCGGGCCGTGTACGTCACCGCGGAGTCGAGGATGCGGACGATCTCGTTCGTGCAGTTGACGAAGAGCGTGTTGTACATGGTGCCCAGGCCCCGGGCCTCGCTGTCCGCCGCGATGTGCTCGAGGATCGCCCTCTTCTCGGCGGGCTCGAGCGCGAGCGGCCACTGCTCCACGCGGTGGTCCTGCTCGATGAGCATGTGGACGACCTTGGCCTCGAGGCTCGTCATCCGGTAGACGGCGCCGAAGTTGTCGAGCACACCCTCGACGAGGTCGTACTTGTAGCCGAGCTGGCCGAGGGCCTCGACCGAGAGCACGAGGTCACGGATCTCGACCCGCGAAGCCCGCGTCCGCGGGGTCTGACCGAGCAGGACCACCGGCGCGTCCTGCCGGAAGCGCACGCGCAGCTGCGTGTGCCCCGCGGGGACGATCGCCGGGAAGTACTCGAGCTGGAAGATGACGGTCTCGACGCCGGACCGCGGGATGCGGGCGACCCAGAAGGCGCCGTCGTGGAAGACGTTCGCGACGACCAGCGTCTCGGGGGACGCCCCGCCGAACGCACCCGCGACGTCGCCCTCGAGGCGCACGACGGGCCGGTGCTGGCGCGTGTCGTAGCAGCGGCCCCGCGCGGGCCCCTTCGGCAGGCGCGCGCGCGGCTCGAACGGATCCTGCGGGTCGAATACGCAGTCGGCCGGGTCGGCGCCGTCGGCCTTGCCGTCGGAGATCGCGTCCGGCTCGGGCGCGACCTCCCCGGCCGGGTCAGCACCGCAAGCGTTGAGGAAGAGCAGGAACGGCAGGAGGTAGATCGACATGCGCAGCATGCCGATCCCTTTCGCAAGGGGTGGGCCAGCGCCTGCGGCGCCAGGTCGCGCGTCATTCCAGGAAGTTGCAGGACGTGCGGGGCGCGAACCCTCCCGCACCGTCGCACCGGGCGCGACGGTGGTCACTCCACCGGCCGTGCATCGTGCCCTGGCTCGACCGCGTCTTCGCGGACTTGGCCGCGTGCGGGGGCTCGGAGTCGCCGGCATGGCCCCTGCACCAGCAATCGACGCTTGACAGCACGGCATCACTAATTTAGTTAAACGAACTAACTTCATGGCCGCCACCAGCTTCGCCCCCCTGCCCGCCCCCTGCCCCTCGGTCGAGGAGGCCATCGTCCTGCACCTGTTCGATCTGGCGAACCACCTCGGCCGACTGGGCGAGACGCTCGCGGCGCGCGTGGGGCTCACGACCCAGCAGTGGGTCGTGCTCCTGCAGGTGGCGGGAGACTCGAGCTTCCCGGGAGCCTCCGGTCCGGACCGACAGCAGGATGTCCTGCCCTCGGAGATCGCAGAGGCCCGCGGCGTGACGCGCGCCTCCGTGAGCGCGCTCGTCTCGATCCTGCTCCGCAAGGGGCTCGTGCGCATCGCGAACGACCCCTCCGACCGGCGGCGCAAGCGCCTCACACTCACCACGTTCGGCCAGACGGCGCTCGCGCGAACCGAGCCGCTGCGCCGGAACGCCAATCAGCAGCTCTTCGCGCCTCTCGCCCCGGCCGAGCGAGAGCGCTTCCTCGAGTACCTGGAGCGCTGCTTGACGGCGCTCGATGACGCAGCACACCCCGGCTCCCCATCTCCGGACAAGGACGACCTCACATGACGAGATCTTCTCGATTCCCGATCGCGACCGCGCTCGCAGGCCTGCTTGCCGGCGCAGGCTGCGGTGACCAGAGTGGCGGCAGCGCGGGCGACGCGGGCCGCGCGGGGGGCCGCGCCGGCTCCGGTGCCCTGAGCGGAGGCGCAGGCCAGGCGGGAAGCCCCGCGGGCATGGGCGGCGCGGGCATGGGCGGCGGCGCGGGCTCGGGTGGCGCGGGTTTGGGCGGCGCGGGTATGGGCGGCGCGGGTATGGGCGGCGCGGGTATGGGCGGCGCGGGTATGGGCGGCGCGGGT
>CAZQJC010000283.1:0-69960 GCA_964593795.1 uncultured Myxococcales bacterium
TACAACGAGGTCTCCGGGGCGCTGTCGGGCGCGCCGATCACGCTGCGCGCGTTGCACACGATCACCGCCGGCGGCCTGCAGCCCGCCAACATCAACCTCGTCACGCACCTCGCGCAGCGCCGCGAGCTCACGCTCCTGCGCGCGGGCGCCAGCGCGCAGGCCGCCACCGCGCAGGCCGAGCGAGAGCTACGCAGCGCCCTCGGCATCGGTCCGCCGGCCTTCGATCCGGGCGTGCCCGGCGTCGAGATGAACGTCCTCGGCGGCGACACGCCCGGCAACGCCTACTTGCTCGCGGTGAGCTGCGTCCTCGCCCAGGCCGCCGCCGCGCGCGGCGGCTCTGCCGATGCGGCCCTGCAGGACCTCGTCAACACGATCGCCAGCGACCTCGCGGACGACGGCAGTATCGCCCCGGCGCTCACCACCGAGCTCCGCGCGGCCGAGGCCTCCCTCGATGTCGACCGCGTGGTGGCGGCGCTCGACGCCTATTTCCGCATGCGCGGCGCCACCGTCGTCATCCCGTCGCTGCAGCTCATCATCGACCACGACCTCGACGGCGTGCCCAACTTCCTCGACAACTGCCCGACCGTCGCCAATCCAGACCAGGCCGATCGCAACGCCAATCACCGCGGCGACCTGTGCGACTGCGGCGACGGCGTCGTGGTCCCCGGCGAGGAGTGCGACGACGGCAACGCCAACGAAAGCGACGCCTGCCTCTCCACCTGCCGCCGCGCCACCTGCGGCGACGGCCACACGCAGATGGGCGTCGAGGAATGCGACGACGGAAACCGCATCGACGGCGACGGCTGCGACTCCAACTGCACCCGCACCGGCTGCGGCAACGGCATCACGACGGCGCCCGAGGAATGCGATGACGGCAACACCGACAATGGTGACGCATGCACCAACACGTGCCACGTCGCGCGCTGCGGAGACGCCGTCGTCCAGCGGGGTGTCGAGGAGTGCGACTCGTCCTCGGGCTGCACTGCCAGCTGCAAGTGCAGCGACGGCAACGACTGCACCGTCGAGCACCCGCAGCCCGACGGGACCTGCGGCCCATCGACAGCCGCTGACCTCGGAATGAGGTGCTGCCAGTTCGGGACGGGCGGCTGCGTGACGCGGCAACCCGTGGGCCGGTGCAGCATCGACGGCCAATGTTGTGCCACCGGGTGCTTCGGCGCTGATGGCAAGTGTGTCGAGAGCTTTCACACGGATCTCAATTGCGCCGGATGTGGGGACTCGTGCTTGCCGTTCAGGCGTTGTGGCGTGTCGGGCAGCTCGGCGTCTTGCGGCTTCTGCGGAGACATTGGCACGCCTTGCTGCGGCACGCAGGCGCAGCCCACGTGCCCGAGCCGAGGCACCCCCGTCTGCAGTGGCACCATCACCGGCTGCGACTCCTGTACCTGCCAATAGCCCCCGCGCTCGTCTCGATCAGCGCGTCCACCTCAGCGCGCCGAGCTCGTCGAGCGCGAGCGCGAGCTCGCCGACGGTGCGGCCGAGCGCGTCCACCGCGCGCGGCGTGGCCACCTGCGCGAGGGCCCGCTCCGCCTGCTCGCGCAGCGCGCGCTCGCCCGTGACGCGCGCGAGCGCCGCCAGGAACCGCGCGGCCGCGATCGCCGGCGCGAGGGGCCTGTCACGCTCCGCCAGCGCGCCCGTGGCCGTGTCGTCGAGCGTGCGGCCGAACCACCCAGGGCCCCCGCCGTCGCCGAAGTCGCGCGCCATCGCCTTCGCGATGCGCCGCGCCGCCTCCGTCCACCGCGGCTCGCGCGTGACCTCCGCGAGCCGCGCGAGCGCCCGCCCGAGCGCCGCCGCGTCCACGAGGTAGCGCGGATCGTTCGGCCGCTCCGCGTCGTGCACCACCGCGCCGTCCGCCCGGACGTGCGATCGCACGACGGCCTCCGCCGCCGCCCTCGCCAACGCCGTCCACCGCGCCTCCCCCGTCGCCTCCCCGAGCGCGACGAGGGCCGCGATGGCGAGGCCGTTCTCGCGTGCGTACACGTGCCGGTCGACCCAGGGCTCGCCGATCGCTCGCCGAGCGCGGTCGTCCTTGGCGTAGAAGACGTGCCCGTCCACGAAGCGCGCGCCCCGGTCGTGCGCGCCCACGTCGGCGTCCTGGTTCGTGTAGAAGCGCCCGTCCGGCGCGCCGAGGTGCTCCGTCACGTACCGCGCGATCGCCTCGGCGTCCGCGCGCACCCGCGGCGGCGCCCCCGCGCGCACGGCCCGCGCGTAGGCCTCGAGGTTCGTCGCCTGCATCGTCATGAGCTTCTCGAAGTGCGGCGAGCGCCACGTGCCCCCCGTCGAGTACTGGTAGAGCCCGCCCCAGACCGGATCGAGCACGGCGCGCTGCGCGTCGAGCGCGCGCACCGCCCGCGCCTTCGCCGCCGCATCGCCGTGCGCCGCGCGCAGGAGCTCCACCTCGATCGCCGCGCCGATCGGCGCCTTCTGCCCGCGCCCCCAGCCGCCCTCGCGCTCGTCCCAGTAGCCGCCGAGCTGCACGAGCGCCTGGGCGCCGATCCACGGCAGGTCCGCAGGCTGCGCCGCGGCGTCCTCCGGCCCGCGCGCCGACGCCACCTCGGTGCCGCCCGCGCCGGCGCGCTCGAGGATCTCGCGCATGCGCTCGGGCGGGAGGTACCCGCGGAACTTGCCGAGCTCGGCCCCGTCCGGCGAGAGCACGATCGTGGCCGGCCAGCCGTAGTCCTGATAGCGCTCCTGGAAGTCCGGCCGCTCGTCGATGTCGACGCGCACGGCGACGAAGCGCTCGGCGATGAGCCGGCCCACCTCTGGGTCGCGGTAGGTCGTCTCGTCCATGACGTGGCACCAGTGGCACCACTCGGCCGCGCCGTCGATGAGGAGGGGCTTTCGCTCGCGCCGCGCGCGCTCGAACGCCTCCTTGCCGTAGCGTGCCCAGGAAAAGCGCATCGGGAGCCCGCGCCGCCGCTGCGCCGCCACGTCCTCGCGCGCGTCCTTGCCGGGCGCGGCCGCGCTCGCCGGGACCTCCGCGAGCGCCGCGCACGCGAGACCCACGACGAGGCCACGGAGGCGCAAGGAGGGGCTCATGCGCAAGGATACGGACGAGGCGGCCGTCGCGTTACGATGGGCGACCCCATGCGCGTCCTCTTCGTCGCCTCCGAATGCGCCCCCTTCGCCAAGGCCGGCGGCCTCGGCGACGTCGTCGGCGCGCTGCCGAAGGCCCTCGCGCGCCTCGGCCACGACGTGCGAGTCCTCCTGCCGCGCTATGACACGGTGCGGCTCGATCACGCGTGGCGGCACGACCAGGGCCTCGCGGTGCCCCTCGGCGGCGGCGAGGCGTGGTGCGCCGTGGTCGAGACCCGGCTGCCCGGCAGCGACGTGCCGGTGTACCTGCTCGAGCACGACGCGCTCTACGGTCGCGGTTACCTCTACGATCCGCCGGGCGGCTTCTGCGGCGACAACCTCGCGCGCTTTGGCCTCCTGTGCCGCGGCGCGCTCTCGCTCTGCCGCCACCTGCACTTCGAGCCCGAGGTCTTCCACGTCCACGACTGGCCCACGGCGCTCCTGCCCGTGATGCTCAACCACCTGGCCCCGGGTGATCCCCTCGGGCGCGCCGCGAGCGTGCTCACCATCCACAACCTCGCGCACCAGCCGCGCTTCGCAGCGGCGGGCCTCGGGCTCGTGGGGATCCCGTCGCACGAATTCCGCTCCGACAGCCTCGAGGACCACGGCCACCTCTCGCCGTTCAAGGGCGGCCTCTATCACGCGAGCAAGCTCACCACGGTGTCGCCGCGCTACGCCGACGAGATCCGAACCCCGGGGCTCGGCAACGGCCTCGACGGCATCCTGCGCTTCCGCGCCGGCGACCTCGTCGGGATCCTGAACGGCATCGACGACGCGGTGTGGGACCCCGCGACCGACGTGCACCTGCCCGCGCGCTACTCCGCGGCCGACCTCGGCGGCAAGCACGCCTGCAAGCGCGCGCTGCAGCGCGAGATGTTCCTCGCCGAGCGCGACGACGTGCCGCTCTTCGGCGTGGTCTCGCGCATGGGCGAGCAAAAGGGCACCGACGTCCTCGCCGACGCGCTCGATGGCCTGCTCTCCCTCGGGCAGCTCGTGCTCCTCGGCTCGGGCGATCCAGAGGCCGAGGCCTTCTTCTCGCGCCGCTCGCACCACGGCGGCGACCACTTCCGCGCCTTCATCGGCTACTCCGAGCCGCTCGCGCACCGCATCGAGGCCGGCTGCGACCTGTTCCTCATGCCGTCGCGCTTCGAGCCCTGCGGCCTCAACCAGCTCTACTCGATGCGCTACGGGAGCCCACCCATCGTTCGCGCGACCGGCGGCCTCGACGACACCGTCGAGCAGTGCGACCCGGGCAGCGGTGGCGGGACCGGCTTCAAGCTCTGGGACCTCTCGCCCCGCTCGCTCTACGAGACGGCCCGCTGGGCCACGAGCGTCTGGCGCGATCAGCGCGAGGCCTTCTTGGCCATGCAGCAGCGCGGCATGCAGCGCGACTACGGCTGGGGCACCCGGGCCAGGCAGTACAGCGAGCTGTACGAGTGGGCGCGGAAGGCGCGGATCGGAAACTAGGGACTGGGAACAAAGAGCAAGGAACAGGAACACGGAGTCGGACACGGACACGGAGTCGGACGCGGACTCGGACTCGGGCTCGGACTCGGGCTCGGACTCGGACTCGGGCTCGGACTCGGGCTCGGACTCGGGCTCGGACTCGGGCTCGGACTCGGGCTCGGACTCGGGCTCGGGCCGCTCCGAGGGGGACTCAGGGAGTCCGGGATTCCGTGTTCCTGTTCCTTGCTCCTAGTTCCTGGTTCGCCCGGTTGCCCAGCGGACCCTCGCCCGCGTGCTAGCCTGACCCCGCGTGAAGGGCCCGCTCGGCCGCTGCTACGAGGTGTGGGGCAAGCTGTCGCAGGGCGGCATGGGCGAGGTGTGGCTGGCGCGCCACGCGGAGCTCGCGCTGCCCGTCATCGTCAAGTCGCTCGCCCCCACGGACGGCGAGTCGTTCGAGGCGTGCTACGCGCGCATGCTCGCCGAGGCGCGCCTCGCCGCGCGATTGACGTCCCCGAACGTCGTGCGCGTCGTCGACGCCGGGATCCACGAGCACGGCGCCGCGCGTACGCCGTACCTCGTCGAGGAGTACGTCGACGGCATCGACCTCGCAGAGCTCGACCGCCGACGCCGCGCCGCGCTGCGCCGGCCGCTTCCGCTGTGGTCCGTGTGCGAGCAGGTCGCGCAGGCCGCTGAGGGCCTCCACGCCGCACACCAGGCCGGCGTCGTCCACCGGGACGTCAAGCCCTCGAACTTGTTCGGCCACGGCCACGCGCGCATCAAGGTGGGCGACTTCGGCGTCGCGATCTGCCCGGCCGGCGCGCGCCACGACCCCGACGAGCTCGTCGGCGGCACGCCGCTCTACATGGCCCCCGAGCAGCTCTGCGGCGAGCGCGTGGACC
Source organism: uncultured Myxococcales bacterium (assembly GCA_964593795.1). GTDB lineage: Bacteria > Myxococcota_A > Polyangia > JAHFDS01 > JAHFDS01 > JAHFDS01. The sequence continues at coordinate 5,436 of CAZQJC010000283.1, forward strand.
GCCGCGCCGACGTCTATTCCCTCGGCGCCACCGCGTTCGCGCTGCGCTACGGCGAGCCGCCCTACCCGACCGCCGGCGATGCCCTGCGCGCCGATCGCGCCCCCCGCTTCCCGCCGCCGCGCTCGCCCGAGGAAGCGTACTTCCAGCACGTGGTCGCCAAGATGCTGGCCCGGCGCGCCGACTCGCGGCAGCCGAGCCTGCCTCCCGTCGCCCAGCAGCTCCGCGCCCTCGCGCGCGCCACGCGCCCCCGCATCGAAAGCATTCGCCTGTCAGAATATGTCGCCGGATTGGGCCCGATCCGGCTGAGCTTCGAGGTCGGTGACCTCGCCTCGGTCGAGACCGATGCCGTCGTCACGTCGACCAACTCTCACCTGACCATGCGCACGGGCCTCGGCGACGCGCTCCGGCGGCGCGGCGGCGACGCGCTCGAGGCCGAGGCGCTCGCGCACGGCGAGCAGCCCCTCGGCGCCTGCGTGGCGACGGGCGCGGGCGCGCTCTCGGCGCGCGGGGTCCTGCACGCCGTCGGCGGCTGGAACGAGGTCTCCTGCGTCGCGCGCGCGACGCACCGTGCGCTCCTCCTGGCCGAGGACCTCGGCTACGAGCGACTCGCCTTCCCGGCCATCGCCACGGGAGCCGGGCGCGTCTCCCTCGAGGCGTGCGCCGAGGCGATGCTGGGCGTCCTGCGCATCCACAGCCAGCTCGGTGGCTCGCGCCTCCGCGAGATCCGCTTCGTCCTCTACGACGAGCCCGCCCTGCGCCGCTTCTGCGACGTCGCGCTCGCGAGCCTGCTCGGCGAGGAGGCCCTGCGCTTCGACGACGAGCTGGACGCGCCCGGCGCCGATCACGCCGAGCCGACGCTCCTCGCCCCCGCCACGCGCGGCACGGTCACCCCGGCTCGCACCGCCATCGAACCGTGAGCGCGCCCCTCCGCACCTTCCTGCTCGCGCTGCCCGGCATCGCGCTCCTCGTCGCGCACGCGCGCCGCTTCTGGTTCGTCACCGACGACGCTTTCATCTCGTTCATCTACTCGCGCAACCTCGCCGAGCACGGCCAGCTCGTCTACAACCTCGGCGACCGCACGGACGGCTACACGAACTTCCTGTGGACGGTGTTGCTCGCGGGCGTCCACCGCCTCGGCGGCGCGCTCGAGTCCTGGTCGCTCTGGCTCGCGACGCTGCTCTCGGTGGGCACCATCCTGCTCGCGGTCCGCATCGGCGAGCGCCTCGATCCCGAGGCGCCCCCGCTCCGCCGCCTCGTCGCGCCGCTCCTCCTCGGTGGCTCGGGCGCGCTCGCCTGCTGGACCTCGGGCGGCCTCGAGACGGCCCTGTTCACGACGCTCGTCACGGGCGCCGTGCTCTGCGCCCTCGAGGCCTCGGCACGCCGCGAGCTTTTCCTCGGCGTGCTCGGCGCGCTCGCCGCGATGACGCGGCCGGAAGGACTGTTCCTGTTCGCGCTCCTGTGTGGCTTCTGGCTCGTCGAGCGCCGCCGCGTTCCCGTCCGCGCGCTCGCCTCCTTCGCGCTCCTGTTCGGCCCGTACTTCGTCTGGCACTGGCGGTACTACGGCTATCCGTTCCCCAACACCTACTACGTCAAGTCGTCCGGGGCGCGCCGCGAGACCCTGGCCCAGGGCGGCTTCTACGTGGGCCGGTTCGCCGCCGACTACGGCGCGTGGCTCTGGCTGCCCCTCCTCGTGCCGGTGCGGCGCGGGCTCGTCGTGCTGCTCCTGTCGATCCCGTTCGTGCTGTACGTGGTCTCGGTCGGCGGCGACTTCATGGGCCTTTACCGCTTCCTCGTGCCGCTCGTGCCCCTGTGGGCCGTGCACGCCGAGCGCGCGCTCGGGCGCCTCGGCGCTCGCCTGAGCGGCCCCGCGCTCGCCGCGCTCGCCGTCGTGTTCCTCGCCAGCTACGGCGTGCAGAGCGCGCGGGTCACGCACAAGGCGAACACCGAGATCGGCGCCGAGCGTGGCATCGACACGCCGGGCTACCTGCGCAAGTACACGCACGATCGTGCGCTCGTCGGGCAATGGATGGCCCCGCACCTCGGCCCCGACGACCTGCTGACCGTGGGTGGCGCGGGCGCGCAGGTCTGGTACGCGCGCGCCCGCGCGATCGACGCGTTCGGCCTGACGGATCGCTTCGTCGCGCACGAGGTGCCCGCCCACAGCACGCGCCCCGGTCACCAGAAGTGGGCGCCCGACAGCTACCTGCTGTCGCGAAAGCCGACGATCCTCTGCCACACCTACTTCATCGCGCCCGGCCCCCACGCGCCCTCCCCCGGCGAGGCCGCGATGTGGCGCGCGCGCGGCTACCACTGGGTCAGCGTCCCGATCCCCGGCCTCCGGGATCCCGGTCCCTACTACAGCTTCCTCAAGCGCACCGACCGCGCCCTCGGCCCCCTCCCCGCCGACACCGCCCCCTGATCCACGCCTTCGTGCTCGTGCTCGTGCTCGTGCTCGACCTGCTCCGAGGCCTCCACTGGTCAATTTTTTCCGTGGCTTACGAGACCCGGGCGCTACCTCGGGCCCTGAAGGTGCAAGGGATCGAGCCGGCTCACTCGCGCGTGCGACCGGCTTACGGATCGCGACAAGGATCAGGTGCTCGGCCTTACACGATTCACAGACGTCGCCATTTTCAACCGGATTATCCAGTGGTTACTCCCATTCCTGGGGGACCACAGTCACGTTGGCTGGGCGCTCGTCTGCGTGCGGGAGCCAGCAGGTGGCCAGTCGGCCAGCCAGTCCCCTCTCTCGCCTGGAGCCGCCTGGTTCCTCTACCTGGAGCGCTCGGGCCGCGGACGCGCCTGGGATCCGCCCGACGTGCGGATCCTCCGGCAGGCCGCTGCTGCGCGGCTTCCGGCGCCCGTGCCGCCGCCCCCTGCACGGCCCCGGCGCTCATCCGGCCCGGTGGAGTTCCGAGCAGTGGACGGCGTGGCCAGACCTCGAGCAAGACGCATGCTGCGCGTCGAGGAGTCGGCCGACTCGTTCTTCCCGGTCGAGGAGACCGTCAACCTGGGAAGCCGCTGGGCGTCGGTTACCAGCCGATCCGAACCGCCAGGGTGAGAGCCAGTCCCAGCACACCGATCCCCGCCACCACCACGTTGATCAAGCGATGTCGCGACTCGGGCACGTTGGTATCGTACCCGACAACCGTTACCGCGTTCAACCCGTGTTGATTTTTCCTCCGAGGCCCTGGCCTAGGGGAACATCGGCGAGCCGCCGAGGCCCGCCGCCTCGGGCAGCCCGAGCGCCCGGTTCATGCACTGAATCGCCTGGCCTGACGCACCCTTGACCAGATTGTCGAGCGCGGCCATCGCGACCACGAGGCCCGCTCGACGATCCGCCGCGACGCCGAGGTGCACGAGGTTCGAGCCCCGGACGTGCGCCGTGTCGGGCGGGTGATCCACGACCTGGACGAAGGGCTCCCCCGAGAACCGCCTCCGCAGGACAGCCAGGTAGTCCGCGGTGTCCCGCGCCGGATCCGTCGGGATCGCGTAGGCCGTGGCGAGGATCCCGCGACTCATGGGCAGGAGGTGCGGCGAGAACGACACGCGCACCGCCGTGCCCGCCGCCGCGCCGAGCGCCTGCTCGATCTCCGGCGTGTGCCGGTGGGCGCCGGCCACCTTGTACGGGCGCACGCCCTCACCGGCTTCCGGGAAGTGGGTTGCGAGGGCGGGGGTGCGACCAGCCCCGGAGACCCCGCTCTTTGCGTCCACCACGAGCGGCGCCGGCTGGACGAGGCGCGCCTCGAGCAGGCCCGCGAGCGCGAGGATCGACGCCGTCGGGTAGCAGCCCGGCACGGCGACGAGCCTCGCCTTCGCGAGGCGCTCCCGCTCCAGCTCCGGCAAGCCGTAGACCGCCTCCCCGAGCAGCGCCTCGTCGGCGTGGCCGTACCACTCGCGGCAGGTCGCGGGATCCGAGAGCCGCAGATCGCCCGAGAGATCCAGCACGAGCCGCAGACCCGCCCGGAACAGCTCGCCGGCGATCCGGCCGCTCTCGCCGTGCGGCAGCGCCACGAACGCGACGTCCGAGGCGGCCACCACGCGCGCGGCCTCGTACGGCTCGACGACCATCGCGAGCCGGCCCTGGAGCTGCGGGAACAGGGCGTCGATGCGCTGCCCCGCGCTCTTGTGCGCGCAGAGCAGCGACAGCTCGACGTTGGGGTGTGAGAGGAGAAGGCGGAGGAGCTCCGCCCCGGTATAGCCAGAGGCGCCGACGAGAGCGACCCGAAAGGGTGCCGCCACCGACGACTAGCGCTTGGAGAACTGGAAGCGAGCGCGCGCGCCGCGCTGGCCGTACTTCTTGCGCTCGACCTTGCGCGAGTCACGCGTCACGTAGCCGGCGCGCTTGAGCGGCGTGCGCCACTGGCCATCGGCCTTGCAGAGCGCGCGGGTGATGCCGTGCTTGATCGCCGCGGCCTGGCCGGAGAGACCCCCGCCGCAGACGTTGACGTAGATGTCGAACTTGCCGAGCTGCTCGACGAGCTCGAGCGGCTGGTTGACGACCATGCGCGAGGTCGCGCGGCCGAAGTAGTCCTCCATCGAACGCTTGTTGATGGTGATCTTGCCGTCTCCGGCGTAGAGCCAGACGCGCGCGATGGCGCACTTGCGGCGACCCGTGGCGTAGATCTTGTCCGTCGTCATCGTGGTTCCTCTAGACCGACAGCGGCTTGGGGTTCTGCGCCGCGTGGGGGTGGGTCTTGCTCGTGTAGACCTTGAGCTTCTTGTACAGGCGGCGACCGAGGGGGCCCTTCGGGAGCATGCCCCAGACGGCGCGCTTGATGAGCTCCTCGGGCTTGTCGTCGCGCAGCGTCGCGGCGCTGCGGGTGATGAGGCCACCGGGGAAGAGGGTGTGATCGTGGTAGTCCTTGATCTCCCACTTCTTGCCGGTCAGGTGGACCTTGTCCGCGTTGATGACGACGACGAAGTCGCCGGCGTCCGCGTGCGGCGTGTAGGTCGGGCGGTGCTTGCCCACGAGGACGCGCGCGATCTGCGTCGCGGCGCGGCCGAGGGTCTTGCCCTCGAGGTCGACGACCCACCAGCCGCGCTCGAACGTGGTCGGGTTGGCCAGCCAGGTCTTCTTGTGCTTGTTGTACGGCATCGGCGTTCGGTCCTTGGGTCGACGAAAGGTTGAGATCCGTACAAGGACGGGCCGAACCTGTCAAGAACAAACGCGGCTCGGCGGATCCGGGCCCCCAAAGCCGCGGGCCGGAAGTACCATGAATCCGTGGACCGCGGCACGATCCTGCTCGGCGACGCGGTGGCCGGCCACCGGGAGGCGGCCGCCGCGGCCCTGCGCCGGGCCGGGTTCCGCATCGTCCCCACCTCGGACGCCGCGTCCACGCTGGCCCGGGTGCTCGAGGACCCTCCCGAGGCCCTGGTGCTCGACGCCCACGGCCCCTCGGCCGGGCTCGAGACCTGCCAGCGCATCCAGGCGGCCCTCGGGAGCCGTGCGCCGCCGGTGATCCTCGTGGCCGGCAAGGGGGACGTGGAGGCGCGCGTGGAGGCGCTGCGGGCCGGCGCGGCGGACTGCCTCGCCAAACCCTACGATCCGCTGGAGCTCGTGGCGCGCGTGGAGACGCTGCTCCGCCTGCGCCGGCTCGGCCCGGCCCAGCGCCCGGGCGAGCCGGAGCCGCGCGATCCGGCGACCGGCCTCGTGACGCCCGCGGGGCTCGAGAAGCGCCTCGGCGAGGAGCTCGCCCGCGCCGAGCAGCGCCACGAGCCCTTCGGCCTCGTGGTCATCGCGGCGGACGAGCTCAGAGCCCTGGCCGCGAGGCGCGGGGCCGACGCGGTGCAGCGAGAGCTGGGAGTCATGGCGGCCGCGCTCGGACGGGTCGCTCGCACCGGAGACACCGCGGCGCGCTGGGGCGACGGCGAGCTCGCGCTCCTCGTGCGCGAGCTGCACCTGTTCGGCGCGGTGCCCATCGTCGAGCGCCTGTGGCGCGAGGTCCGCTCGTCGCTCTCGAGCGAGGCGGGGCCGTGCATCGGAGGCGCGTTCGTGCCGAGCCGCGAGGTGTCGGCCCACGAGGACCTCGTCCGCATGGCCGAGCTGGCGCTCGCGCGGGCCCGGCGCGAGGGCCCGGGCACCGTGTGCCTCGTGCAGGGGCTCGGGTACCTCGTGCGCCCCGGATAGCGCGCGGCTCGGGGGGCTCGGGCGCGATCGAGGTGCGCTATCCTTCCTGCCCATGGTCCTGGCCTACGGCTTCGCCGAGAGCTCGTTCTCGCACGACGGCAAGAGCCGCACGGTCTACACGATGGGCGAGGGACCGGGCGTCGTGATCATGCCCGAGATGCCGGGCATCACGCCGGAGGTGGCGCGCTTCGCCATCCGCGTCGCCGACGAGGGCTACTCCGTCTTCGTGCCCCAGCTCTTCGGCGTGCCCGGCCGGCCGCTCTCCCCACGCGCCTTCCTCTCGACCTTCGGCCAGGTCTGCGTGAGCCGCGAGTTCGACCTGCTCGCCTCGGGCCGATCGAGCCCGGTCACGGAGTGGCTGCGCGCGCTGTGTCGCGACGTGCACGCGAAGGTGGGGGGCAAGGGCGTCGGCGCCATCGGGATGTGCCTGACCGGCAACTTCGCCCTCGCGCTCATGGTCGATCCCGTGGTGATGGCGCCGGTGCTCTCGCAGCCGTCGCTCCCGCTCGGGCTCGGCAAGAAGCGGCGCGCGGGCCTGCACCTGTCCGACCGCGATCTCGAGACCGTCCGCGCGCGGTCCCGCGCCGGTTGCTCGGTGCTCGGCCTGCGCTTCACGCACGATCCGCTGTGCCCGCCGGAGCGCTTCGCGGCGCTGCGCGACGCCCTCGGCGAGGGCTTCGAGGGCGTCGAGATCTACTCCGGACCGGGCAACGCGCACGGCATCAAGCGCACGGCGCACTCGGTCCTGACGAACGACATCATCGACCGGCAAGGGCATCCGACCCGCGCGGCCCTCGACCGCGTGCTCGCCCTGCTCGCCGAGCGCCTGCGCTAGTACCTCGCCACAGTGAAGAGGATGGCTTCGAGCTCTGGAGGAACGCTGTGGCCAGGTACTACGTGGCGGGCCGCCGGGCCGCCCCAAGGCACGCCACAGGGACCCGCGCAGCCCGGAGGGCGGAGCGGGAGAAAACAGCTAGTACCTCGCCCCGCCACCTCCCGCCAACCGATCAAAACCCCTGTGGCGAGGTACTAGTGCTCCGGCCGCGGGGATCAGCACACCGCGGGTGAGGCACCGGTAGAACGCGCGAAGGGCCCGAGAGCCGTCCGATGGACGACCTCGAGCCCTCGCTTGCCGAGCGGCCTTGCAGCGGCTCAGCCCCAGACCTCGCAGCCCGGGCGGCCGGTCGGGCACTCGTCGCCGCAGCAGAGCTGCGGGGCAGAGCCCTCACACGAGAAGTGCCGGGGAGTGGCGCAGCCCAGCGAGCCGCCTGCGCCCCCCGCACCGGGCGCCGCGCCGCCCGCGCCGCTGGAGCCGCCCACGCCCCCGCTCGTCGGCGTAGGCGTCGTGCCAGTGCCGGTGGGCGCGGTCGGCATTCCCGTGCGGCGGCAGCCAGGCGCCCGCGCGTTGCAGCTGCACTTGCCTCCGTTCTTCACGTCACCGTAGCCGGATCCCGTGCTCGAGCCGCCGCTCGCGCCGCCCGCGCCTGCGTGAGAGCCCGAGCCCGTCCCGCTGAGGGTCGCGCTGCCGTCGAAGTTGTCCTGGCACTCCCCCACAGGCGTGGGGTCTCCGCCCGCCTGGATGCACTGCTGCGCGAGCGCGAGGTTCGTGGCCTGACAGGTCGTCTTGCACTCGCTGACGGACTTGTTGCACGCCTCGATCGCCTTCTCGGCCTCGGCGTGGTTCGAGTACACGACGCCGCCGACGATGATGACGACGCCCGCGATCGCGGCGAGGCCCAGGCAAGCGAGCGTGATCGGTGGCACCAGGCAGGGGATCGCCCAGTCGCGCTGGCCCTTGGCGCCCGGCGACGACGGATCCGCGGGCGCGAGCAGGAAGGACACGGTCGTCGGGTCCTGGATGACCGCGTTGCCGCGCGCGCGATAGCCGCCCGGACGGGTGAGCGAGAACGAGACGGTCAGCAGGTTGCCGCGGCGCGACTGCGGGCCGAGCTTCATGATCGAGCCGTCACGATTGGCGAAGCTGCCGTCGGGCCGCAGCTTCCAGGCGTTGAGATCCTCCTCCGCGATCACGATCGGCGGGAGCGCCTCGGAGCGGCCGCGCGCCGTGGACGTCCCCGTCAGCACCGTCTGCGTGCTGCCCCCGATGGGCGCGCCGTACTTGAGGCGCACGGTGCGCGTGCCCTCGTCGTCGCTCACCTTGATGATCCCCTGCTCGCCGCGCACGTCGTCCTTGCCCGAGATCTCCGTCAGCTCGCTGTCGTCGAGCAGCTCGGTGTCGTCGGACGGCGCGGTCGCCCCGGGCCCGCAGCCGGCGGTCGCGGTGGTGAGGGTGAACGCGAGCAGCGTGCCCTTGGCGAGGGCCTTCGAGGCGCGCAACAGTCCGAAAAAGTCTCGCTTGGCGGTCTTCTGGGTCGTCATGGTCTCTTCCTCTCCGTTCGGTCGTCTTGGGTTCGAATCGAGGTCGAGGGCGCCTAGAGCAACCGCCGGGCCAGCTCGGAGATCGCGCATTTTCGGGCGTTTTCACCCGATCCGGCGCCGGACGGCCGGTTTCGCCGCAGGCGCCGGCCTGCGGTGATGGCGCGCGCCATCGGCGATTCGCGCCCGCGGGGGCGCCCCGGGCCGCCGGCGTGCGGGGATCGCGCGCGCGATCCTGATCCAGATCGCGAGATTTCGGCTCGAATCGGCCTGGATCGCGTTCGGGTGAGCGGGCGGCACGCGCGTTGCTGAGGCGTCGGGCGCCGCCGACGAGCGGCATCCACCGGAGGCCTCACGATGCGAACGCTCACCTTGACCCTCGGCTCGCTCCTTCTCGCCCTCTTCCTCGCCCTGCCCGGCTGCGGCGCCCAGCCGCCGGCCGAGGACACGCGCGAGGAGTACGTCGATCCCGACCAGCTGATGAGCAAGGCCGACGACCCGAACCAGAGCAAGGCCTTCTACGACTCGATCAGCCGCGTGCACTGCATCAAGGACCCGCGCACCGGGCGGGAGAAGTCCTGCGGCAAGTGCGGCGCCGGTGAGGTCTGCGACAGCGGCTGCGGCTGTTGCACCGCAGCGCCGCCCCCGAAGCCTGCCGGCAAGGTGTGTCGTTACCTGTCGCTCGCGTGCAACGCCCAGGAAGGCGCTTGCGCGTGCCCGGCCAACCCCGAGCAGCGCGGCGGCACCCAGTACTTCGGGCCGTGCTTCGACGACCCCAAGGACTACCCGCAGGGCGACTGCGTGTGGCTGCGCCCGGGCGCGACGCCCTCCGACAAGAAGGAGCGCGCGCTGCAGTGCAACCTCAAGTACTGCATCTACAAGGTGGAGATGGACTCGGCGAGCTGCACGCGCCCGACCGACCCGGGCACCACCGCGCCAAGCGGCTACGACAAGAGCGAGTGCGGCGGCGTGAGCTGCAACGGCAGCTTCGTCCTCGGGTGCGACGTGCCGAAGACCGTCCCCTGGGAGAAGGTCTCGGACTGCGTGCCTCTCCGCCAGCCCACCGCACGCGACCACCTCGTCGTCGAGGAGCGGCCCACCGCGGGCGCGGGTGGCGGCTGACCCGCGTCAGCCGGTCGCGGCTTCCGTCGTGATCGTGAGCGCGCCGGCTGGGAGCTCGGCCGCCCAGCCGGCCACGCGCAGGAGCTCGCCACCGCGCGGCGTCGGTCCGTTCCAGCGCACCGTCCCCGCGTGGACGCCCATCGCGACCTCGACGCCGGTCGAGCGAGTGGGGCGGGCCTCGAGCTCGCCCCACAGGGCCCTCGCGATTCCCACCGCACCCTCCCCGTCGTCATCGCCGAGTGGACGCACCCAGAGGGCCGCGCTGCCCGTGTCGAGCACCGACACGAAGCCCGCGGCCACGAGGCGCGCCGCCGCCAGCGGGAGGATGGCGTCGAGGTCCTCGGCCTGCCGGTCGTCGGCGTCGTCGGGCCCGCGCACGTCCAGATAGATCGCCAGGCTGCGGCGCGCCAGCGTCGCGTCGGGCGCCCGGGCCGCGCGGAGCGCCTCGAGGAGCTCGCCGACGGATGCGGTGCGGCGTGCAGGATCGGCGGCCATCGCGCGGTCGATCACCGCGTCCACGGCGAGCGGCACGCCCGGCTGCCGCGACGCCTTCGGACGCTGCGCGTGTCCGTGCAGCGCCGCGAGCACCGTCACCGAGTCCCCGGCGAACGGGAGCTGCCCCGCGAGGAGCTCGTAGGCCAGCACCGCCAGCGCGTACACGTCCGCGCGGGCGTCGACGAGCTCGCCGCGGAGCTGCTCGGGCGCCATGCAGGCGGGCGTGCCCACGGCCGCCCGCGACACGGTCACCCCGGCCGAGGGATCCCCGAGCAGCTTGGCGATGCCGAAGTCGAGGAGCACCACGCGGCCGCCGTCGCACACGAACACGTTCGACGCCTTGACGTCGCGGTGCACGATGTCGAGCGCGTGCGCGGCCGCGAGGGCGCTCGCGACCGGGCCGAGGATCCCGAGCGCCTCGTCGAGCGACAGCCTCCCGCGCGCGGCGAGGAGCCTCCCGAGGTCCTGGCCCTCGAGCGGCTCCATCACGAGGTACGGCCGGCCGTCGGGCAGCGCCCCGAGGTCGTAGATGTCCACCACGTTCGGGTGGCGGATGCGGTTGACGGCGCGGGCCTCGGTCTCGAAGCGACGGACGAGGCCGGGGTGCGCGGCGAGCTCGGCGTGCAGGACCTTGAGCACCGCCACGCGGCCGAGCGCCTCGTGCCGCACGCGCAGGACGGTGCCGAAACCACCGCGGCCGATCTCGGCCTCGACGAGGTAACCCGCCAGCCGCTGCCCCGGCGCGAGGAGCGGCTGCTCCGCGTCGATGGCGGTGCCGGGCGCGTGAACGAGGGTGGTCGCGAAGACGTGGTTGTCGTCGGGACCCGCCAACCGGTCAGCTCCGCCGGCGGCGACCGAGGGCCAGGATCAGGACCAGCGCGAGCGAGCCCGCGCCGCCCGCCCGACCGCCCGTCCCGCAGCCGCCCGCGGCGGCGCCGTCCCCGGCACCGGCGAGCTCGTCGCCCTTGCGGCCACGCCCGGGGCGACCCTCGGCCGGCGGCGGGTCCGCCACGGGCGGCGCGTCCACCGCGCACACGGGCGTCACGTCCGCGTCGACCGGATCGGCGGCGCGGCACGAGAACACGCCGAAGTCGTCGAGCTGGAGCAGGAACTCGGGGCACGGCAGGCACGTGGGCACCGCGTCCTGCAGCACGAGCGTGTGGCAGCCGTCGTCGCAGCCCGTCGGCAGCGACCACGTGTGCCGGACGAGGCCCCACAGGTACTCGATGTCGACCGCCTTGACGTACGTGGTGAGCGCGCTCGAGGCGGGCGACAACCACGCCGCGGTCGCGCTCGCCTCGTCGTGGCAGCTCAGTTGCTGGCCATGGGAGCCGGTGCGCTCGCAGCTCCGCGTCTGCGTGCCGTCGTAGGGGCCGCACGGGCCGGCGAGCGAGAAGCCGCAGGCGGCGCTGCGCCCGCAGACGCGCGTCGCCAGGTACGGGTTCGACTTGTCGGTCGGGTCGAACGCGCCCTTGCCGGTGCACGCCACGAGCGAGCGAGCGGGATCCACCACGAAGCCGTGGAACGCGGCCTCCTCGATGCGGTAGAGGCGCGCCTCGTTCTGGGTCACCTTGAGCGAGGGGTACGGCCCGCGCACCGACAGGGGGACGACGACGCCGAAGGCGTTCGTGTGCGCCTCGAGGCAGGCCGAGACCGCCGCCACCTCTGCGTTCGTCAGCGGGCGCGACAGCCAGCCCGCCGCGAAGCCGAACGCGCCGCGGTAGGCCAGGGCCTGCCCGGACGCGTCGTTGATCTCGAGGCGCGCGCCCGCGGGCCACGCGCACCCGGTCAGGTAGCGCAGGAGCTGCCGGCCCGACTTCGTCGTCGCGACGTCGGCGAGCGCCTGCTTGCTGGTGGCGCTCATGGCGCCGAGGAGGTCCCCGCTGCGCAGCGCGGCCTCCTCGAGGCGGCCGGGCAACATGCCGTTGAACGAGCGGAGCTCCGCGGCCGACGAGCCGACGACCTCGCCCGGCTCCCCCCCGCAACCGAGCGCCACACATCCCAGAAGCCACAGCCCCGATGCCCGCATGCCTGCTCCTCCGCCCGGACGATTACGCGCGCCGACGTTTCTGGTTATGCCCATCGTATCCTGGAACCCGATGTTTTTCACTCGAGAGCGCCCGCGGCCAGCCTCGCCAGCCCGGGCCGCCGTGCGGCCAGCTCCCGGAGCAACTCGCGTGCCTCTCTGACCTCGGCTCCCTTCGCGGCGCGTGCCCAGGCGAGGAGGGCCTCCGCTCGCAGCGCCTGATCGAGGAATCCTTCGCCGAGATCGGCGAGGAGCGCGGCCCATTCGTCCCTCGTGCCTCGGGCCGGTCCGCCCCCGAGAGCAACCAGCCGGGCTTGCCAGCGGAGCGACGGGGCGGCGTCCTCGGGCAGCGCGAGGCCCCCGAGCAGCGCCTCCAGCGGGGCCAGCGCGCCCCGGGCGAGGTGAACCCGCGCGAGGAGCAGGACCTCGTCGGCCGGCGTGCGGCCGAAGACCACGCCGGAGAGCGCGTGCGCGCGGAGCGCCAGCGCGTGAGCCTCGTCGAGGGCGCCGCTCCAGAGCTGGAGCTCGGCGAGGTTGAACGTGGCCGCGAGCTCGGGCTGGGGCTGACCGAGCGCGCGGGCCAGCTCGGTCGCGCGCTGCAGGTCGGCGAGCGCACGCTCGGGGGCCTCGCGCGCCACCCACAGGAACAGGCGATTGCCGAGCGCCGTGCAGAGGTGGACGAGATCCCCGGACCGCTCGCAGCACGCGATCGCCTCGGCGAAGTCGCGCTCCGCCTCGTCGATGCGGCCGAGCGCGCACAGCGCGCAGCCGCGCAGCAGGCGCGCGATCGCCAGCACCTCGGGGTCCCCCGAGGCCTCGGCCCCGCGCGCAGCCTCGTCGAGCTGCCGCTCGGCGCCCGCGGGATCCTCACGCCGCCACGTGGCGCGGCCCTCGGCGAGGCGGACCGCCGGCCCGAGCGCGGAGGCGCCGGCCGCGAGGACGAGCGGGCGCGCCTCGGCGAGCGCGACCTCGGCCGCCGGGAACTCGAGGGCCCAGTCGTGCGCCGTCGCGATCGCGAGGTGCGCACGCGCCGCCAGCGCCGCGTCGCCGCGCGCCATCGCGAGGGTCACGGCCTCGGCGAGGTCGGCTTTTGCCTCCGGGATGCGCCAGAGCAAGGAGCGCACGCGCCCGCGCGACACGAGCGCGGACGGACGGGCCTCCGCCTCGGGCCCGAGGTGCTCGAGCGCCGCGGACAGGCGTCGCTCCGCCTCGGCGAGGTGCTGCGCAGCGAGGGCCGCGTCGGCCAGGGCGAGGTGCGCGCGAACGGCGACCTCGTGGGCGCCCGCGGCCTCGGCGTGGCGCGCGACCGTGGCCGGGTCCGCCCCGCGCGCCACGAGCGCGTCGAGCGCGAGCGAGTGCCCGCGCGCGCGCGCCTCCGCTGGGAGCGCGGCGCAGAGCCCCTCGGCGACCGCGGCGCTCACGAAGGCCACGTGGTCGCCACTGGACGTCAGGATGCCGCGGCTGCAGAGCGCCTGCAGGCCGAACCCCACGTCGACGCTCGGGCGATCGTCACCGGCGCGCTCGGTCGCCGCGACCAGCGCCTCGATCGCACCCCGCGTGACGTGGGTGCCGAGGAGCGCGCAGCGCTCGAGCAGCGTGCGGAGCGGCGGCGGAAGACCCGCCACCGTCGCCGCGGCGACCCACGCGTCACTCGCGCGCGCCGGCAGCCGTGCGGCGTCCGCGGTGGCGACGTACCAGGCGCCGCCCGGGTGCCTGCGGATCGCGCCCGACTGGAAGAGCGCGGCCGCCACCTCCTCGAGGCGCCGCGGCTCGCGGCCGGCCAGGGCCGCGAGGCGGTCGAGCGTGTCACGCGGGACGTAGCGCGCCGGGGCGAGGAGCTCCTCGAGCAGACCGCGGGCGTCGTCGGGGGAGAGCGCCTCGAGCACGACGCGCCGGGCACGCGCGAGGAGCCCCGGGCGGAGCGCCTCCGTGCGCCGCGCGGTGGCCACGACGAGGAGCGGCGCCGGCAGCGCGAGCGCGCCCTCGAGCTGGAGCTGCGTGGCGTCCTCGGCGAGGTGGAGGTCGTCGAGCGCGAGGAGCGCCGGGCGCGCGCCGGGGGCCGCGAGGTGCTCGCGCAGGGCCGGCTCGGCGTCCGTGCCGAGGCCGAGGCGGACGGCGCGAGCCGGCAGCGCGCTCGTGCGGACCAGCTCGTCGAGGAGGCGACTCTTGCCGGCGCCGGGCGCGCCCTCGACGAGCCACAGCACCGGCCCGGTCTGCTCGATCGTCCGGGCGCCGTCCGCGAGGGCGGCGAGCTCGCGCGCGCGGCCGTGGAACGCCCGGGGCGCAGCGCGCTCTCCGAGGCGCGCGAGGCCGGCCGCGTCGTGCACCACGGTGCCCGGCGGAAGCGCCGCCGCGAGCGCCGGGGACAGCACGACGCCCGGCACACCCTGCCCGGCGATCCAGTCGGGCCGCGTGATCTCGGCGCCCGTGGGCACGACGCGCTCGCCGCGCCGGCGCCCCGCGACGGTCACGAGGTGCACCGTGACGCCAGCGCCGAGCTGATGGCCGAGCGGCGCGCCTAGGCCGGCCGCGTCGAGCAGCGTCACCGCCCCGTCGGCGGCGAGGGCCAGCACCCACGCGGCGCCGCGCTGACCGGCGAGCTCGAGCCCGAAGCGCTCGGCGAGGCCCACCACCCCGGCGGCGTCGTGATCACCGCGGAAGCCGAACAGGGCGAACGGCGTGCGCTGGCGCTCCGCGCCCGGCGAAGCACGCGGTGAGGTGACGTGCACGAGCGCGCCCGCGGCGTGCAGGGACGCCGACAGCGCTCCGAGCGCGGGGCGATCGTCGGGCGACTTGGCGAGGCACCCCGCGACCGCGCGCGCGTAGCCCTCCGATACGCCGGCGAGCAAAGGCGGCCGCAGCGCGAGGTGCCCTGCCCTCACCTCTGCCGCAGGGCCGACGAACGGCGGCCGGCCGCTCGCGAGCTCGTGGAGCACGCAGCCGAGGGCGTAGACGTCGCTCGCCACACTCGCCGGCTCGCCGCGCCACAGCTCGGGCGCCGTGTACTCGACCGTGCCCACGCGCGGCGCCTGAGTCGCGCGGCCCTCGGGGCCGTAGGCAGAGGCAGCCCCGAGGTCGCAGAGCCTCGCGCCTGCCGGGCCCGTAAAGACGTTCTCCGGCTTGAGGTCGCCGTGCAGCAAGCCCGCGGCGTGCACTTGCTCGAGCGCGCGGACGAGCGCGACGCCGATGGCCGGCGCCTCCGCGGCGAGCGCCCCCTCCGCCTCGAGGCGCGACGCCAGGCTGCGCGCGCCGTCGGCGCCGAGGTCCTCGAGCACGAGGTACGTGCGCCCGTCGTCCGTCCGACCCACCGCGTGCAGCCCGGGCGCCGCGGGGGCCCCGACGCGCGCGAGGGCCCGCGCCTCGGCCTCGAGGCCGGGTCCGCTCGCCACGGTGCGCGCGAGCTTGACGACGACCGGGGCGCCCGCGGCGCCCCGCGCGCGGAAGACGACGGCGAAGCCACCCGCGCCCACGACCTCGCCCGCCTCGAGGCCGGACAGCGCGGGCACGCGCGCGGGCTCGGCGACTCCGCCGGTCGCGGTGCTCCCGTCATCCGGGCAGCGCGCGTCGCGCGCCAGCCTGCGGTGGCAGACCGGGCATCGGGGCACGCCTCATCTTCGCAGAGGCCGTGCGGTCACAGGGACCGGAAGAACGACGACCAGCCCGTCCAGCCGGAGTAGAACGCGCCATTGTTGGTGCGAAATCGCCACCAGTACGTGGTGAGCCATTGCGTCGCCGGGACGATCGAGTCCTGGTACGGCGTGCGGAACTCGAGCGTCGGCAGGAACGCGCTCGCGCTGGTCGCGAGGCTCTGCTGGCACAGGGCCGCCGCGCCGACGGCGGCCTCGAGGCCGGCGCCGCAGATCACGCGCTGCACGAACGTGGCGAGGCCGAAGGCCGAGCTCATGCCGAGGTCGAGCGTGCGCACGGTGGGCACGAGCGAGCGCTGCGCGGTCGTCCACACATCGTCGTAGCAAGGGTACGGCAGGATGCCCCACCAGCACGTCCGCCAGCGGCGGTCGTACCAGCCCACCTGAACGTCGTAGCCGCGCGTCGGATGGAACTGGTGGTTCTTGTCGCCGTCGAGCATGAGGATGCGCGTCGTGCTGCCGAACGTCAGCGGCCAGCCGTTCTTCGGCCCTGCGGCGCGCAGCCGGTCGTTGGCGCGCCCCACGCTGCCGCCGAACGCGCTCGCGATGACCTGCTTTTGACCCTCCGTGTGCTCGAAGGCGAAGCCGTCGTCCGCGGCGCGCGGCAGGTCGTCGCCGTTCATGAGGTTCTTGCCTGCCTGGTGGTACGTGCCGCGGCCGAAGAACATGCCGTGCTCGTACGGGTACAGGCCCGAGAACGGCACGATGGAGAGCACCGACGCCGGCCAGATCGACAGCGCGATGTTGTCGTGCCCGTTGTTCCCGAGGATCTCGCTGAGGTTGTAGTCGTACACGCCGAGGAGGTCCGAGATCGCCGCGGTGAACCCGGCCCACGTGCCGTCGAAGAGCAGGAGCGGCGTCAGCACGTCGAGCTGGCGGATGCTCATCGACTCGAAGCCGGCCTCGATGTACTCGTCGAGGAAGTCGAGCCCCGCGTGCGCGAGCTCGTGCGAGACGATGTAGGCGCCGCGCGAGGCGAGGTGCTGGCGCGTGAAGCGCGCGATGCCGTACGGCGAGCCCGAGAACGACGGCGGCCCTGCGTTGGCGGTCACGCCCGTCTGCATGGAGTTGAAGAGCACGCCCACCGCGAGCGGCGAGAGCGCCGGCAGCGTCGCGCGGATCGCGTCCACGCGCGTGCGCACGGCCGCCTGGTCGAGCGCGGTCGCGAAGCCGCGCACCGGGTGCGGCGCGATGCGGCCCGAGAAGAGCGCCCCGCTGCCGAGCGGGCCGCCCGCGATGAAGACCCCCACGAACAGGAGCTGATCCTTGCGCTGCGCCGTCCACGCGCGGCCGGCCTCGGGCCCGGTCGCCAGCGTCACGATGCGCTGGTACTCGCTCCAGAACGTGTCGCGCTCCGCCTCGGAGAAGCCCGTCGGCAGGATGAGGATCTGCCGAAGCGAGCGGTTGCCGAGGTCGACCGTCCCGCAGCTCGTGCCGTTCGCGCGCAGGCAGCGCCACGAGACGCCCTGCGCCGCCACCGGCGAGGCCACGACGAGCGCGGCGAGAAACGCCAAGATCCCACCCATGCGAGCCATCAAGGTCCTCCTCCTGGCGCCATCGCGCCGGCCTTCGGGGAAAGGAGCTGCATCGCGTCGGAGACGAGCCGCCTGCCGGCGGGCGAGAGCGCGGGCGGCGCGTCGCTGCCCGGGGTGACGCCGTCGCGCAGGCCGATGAGGGCGAGCGTGAGCGCGACCTGCCGCTTCTCGACCGAGGTGGCGACGCTGCCCTCGAGGAGCGCCGCGAGCTCCGCCGCGAGCGGATGATCGAGGTGCGGCGGACGCAAGAGGGGCGCGACCTCGCGCCGCACGGGGTCGTCCTCCGGCAGGCCCGCGCCGAGCAGTGCCAGGAGCGCTCGCTGCGCCGGCTCGTCGCCCACGCGCCCGAGCGCCTCCACCGCGGCGAGGCGCGTCGGAAGAGCCGACGCCCCGCGCGCGATGGCCGCGAGGTTCGCCACGTGCGCCGGCCCGGCCGCGGTGCTCGCGATCTGCACGCGCAGCGCGGCCTCGTCGCGCCCGAGGAGCGACGGATCCAGCGCCACGACGCGATGATCGGGCTCGGGCGCCGCGACGAACGTCCAGCCCGCCGCCTCGAAGGCCGCCCGCTCCTCGTCCGACGCGCGATTGCGCGACGCGACCAGCGCCTGCACCGCCGCCTCGCGCCCCGCGAGCTGCGGGCCCGGGGGCGCCGCCGCTGCCATCGCCTCGAGCGGCAGGTCCCCGAAGAGCGCACCCGAGCGCACCACTCCGACGATCCACCAGCCCACCGCCCCGATCACGATCGCCACTCCGACGCGTCGCTTCACGACAGGACCGCAGAGCAAGCGGCGCGCCCGCCGCAACCGCCCGGAACTCCGCGACCCCGATCCCGCATGGGGCCTATACTCCCCAGATCGGCGACTCTTCCCTCGGGTCAACCGTGGGGTCCCTTGTCCCCTCTGCGTTCCACGGCCGCGACGGGCGTCCGCGCCGCGAGGAATGGGGCCGTGGCGCGTGGCTGGGCCGTTGCATACTGGCGCGCGCATGAAGCTCCTCGCCGCCGCGATCGCCCTTTTCGCCCTTGCCGCCTGCGACGGGGCGCCACCGCCGCCGACGCTCGCCGCGCTGGTGGCCGAGAGCGCCCGCGCGAGCGACGTCCCCGAGGCGCTCGTCCTCGCCGTCGCCGCGGTCGAGGGGGGCCTCCGCCTGCCCCGACACCGCGAGGTCGACGCCGACGACCACGTGCCCGTCGCGGGCATCCTCGAGCTGCGCCACGGCGCGCTCGACACGCTGGCCCTCGGCGCGCGGCTCGCGGGCACCACCGAGGCGGCGCTGCGCGCGGACACCGACCTCGGCACCCGCGCGGGCGTGCTCGTGCTCGCGCACCTCGGCGCCCGCTCCGGCGCGCGCCCCGGCGATCTACCCAGCTGGCGACCCGCGCTGGTGGCCCTGTCGGGCCTGCGAGGCCCGGCGGCGGACGCCTACGCGGACGACGTGCTCGAGATCCTGCGCAACGGCGCCGAGCTGGCCACCCCCGGCGAGCGCCTGCGCATCGCCCCGCACGCGGAGCTCCCCGCGCGCCTTCCGCCCAAGCCCGAGCTCCGCGCCGCAGGCACCCCCGACTTCCCCGGCGCCGAGTGGTTCGACACGTCGTGCACGGGCAAGTGCACCCCGGGGCGCCCCGATGGAAATGCCTCCGTGGACACGATCGTCATCCACGACACCGAGGGCGGCTGGATCGCGAGCGTGGCGACGCTGCAGAACGACCCCGGCAAGAGCGTCCATTACATCATCGACGCCGACGGCGTCCGCGTCGGTCAGTTCCGCCCCGAGACCGACACCACCTGGCACGCGGGCAACTTCTTCTACAACAAGCACTCGGTCGGCATCGAGCACGTCGGCGTCGCCTCGGATCCCGCCGGCTACGCGCCCGCCCTCTACGCGAAGAGCCGGGACCTCGTGCAGAGCATCCGCACCCGCTGGCAGGTGCCGCTCGATCGCCGGCACATCATCGGCCACTACCAGATCCCGAACGGCGACAACATCGCGGAGAGCTCGCCCGCCTGCCCCGACCGCCTCGGCGCATGCGAGACGAGCGCGAGCTACGGCGGCGCCGGCAATCACCGCGACCCGGGCTACTACTGGCAGTGGTGCCAGTACATGGAGCTGCTCGGCGGCTCCTGCACGTGCAACGACGCCTACGAGCTCTGGAACTGCACGACCGACCGGACCGAGGCCGTCCGCTGCGCCGACGGGATGAACGTCGAGATCGCGCACTGTCCCGGCGGCTGCGAAGTGATGCCCGTCGGCACGCCCGACGTCTGCCACAGCCAGGGCGCCGCCGGTGCGGGGGGCAACGGTGGCGCGGGCAATGGTGGCGCGGGCAATGGTGGCGCGGGCAATGGTGGCGCGGGCAATGGTGGCGTGGGGGGCCATGCTGGCGCAGGTGGAGGCGCCGGCGCCGGCGGCCACGCTGGCGCAGGGGGTACGAGCGGCGGCTCCGGCGCGGGCGGCGCCAGCGGCGGTGGGGGCGCGGGCGGCACCGCCGGCGCCCCGGCCGCGAAGCCCGCCGACGGTGGATGCAGCACCGCGCACCCCGGCCACCTCGGCCCCTGGCCCCTCGTCCTCCTCGCCGCCCTGCGCGCCCGCCGCCGCGTTCGCTGACTGCGGGCGAGCCCCTTCGACGAGCGACCGCCAAGCGGAACACGCCGCGGCGCGAACTGCCACGCCGACCGCCGCCCCCGGAGGGCAAGGACAGGCGCGGTGGCGGGGCTTCGACGAGCACCGGCGCACCGCGGTCGCAGCCCCCAGCCCAGCCAGCGCCGCCGCCGGAGCGATGAGAGGCGCCGCTGAAAGGTGGTCCGCGCCGTGCCCCTGCAACCGCCGCCGGTCGACGCTGTATCGCCGAATCCAGCGGTACCCGGTCTCCCGGCTGATTCCGCGAACCCGACACGTGGACGTGGACGTAGACGTGGACGATCCCCCTCCCCGCCTGTACCGCTCCGGGGCCGCACCTCCTGCACCTCCCGCCCACTGGACGATGTCAGGGTCGCGGCCTAAGTTTCACGCCATGAAGCTGCACGGAGCCATGACCGCCATCGTCACGCCGTTCCGCGGCGGAGAGGTCGACGAGCCCAAGCTGCGCGAGCTGGTCGACTGGCAGATCGGGAGCGGCATCGACGCCCTCATCGCCTGCGGCACGACCGGCGAGAGCCCCACGCTCTCCGAGGCCGAGCACCTCCGCGTCGTCGAGATCGTGGTCGCCCAGACGAAGGGCCGAGTGCCGGTGCTCGCCGGCGCGGGCTCGTACGCGACCGACAAGGCGATCGCGCTCGGCAAGGCGGCCAAGGAGCGCAAGGCCGACGCGCTCCTCGTGGTCACGCCCTACTACAACAAGCCCACGCAGGACGGCCTCTACCGGCACTTCCGCGCGATCGCGGAGTCCGCGCGCCTGCCGATCGTGCTCTACAACGTCCCGGGGCGCACGGGCGGCGATCTCCTGCCCGACACCGTGGCGCGCCTGTGCGACGTGCCCGAGGTGGTCGCGATCAAGGAGGCCACGGGCCAGGTCACGCGCGCGCAGGACATCATCCGCCGCTGCGGCGAGCGGATGACCGTGCTCTCGGGCGACGACGCCACCTGCATGCCGCTCTACGCGATCGGCGCCAAGGGCGTCATCAGCGTCCTCTCGAACGTCGTGCCCGACAAGGTCGCCGCGTGCTGGGACGCCGCCGCCGCGGGGGACCTGGCGCGCTCGGCGCGCATCCACTACGAGACGCT
Organism: uncultured Myxococcales bacterium; assembly: GCA_964593795.1. GTDB lineage: Bacteria > Myxococcota_A > Polyangia > JAHFDS01 > JAHFDS01 > JAHFDS01. The sequence continues at coordinate 26,484 of CAZQJC010000283.1, forward strand.
CGATCTCTGCGACGCCCTCTTCCTCGAGTCGAACCCGATCCCGGTCAAGGCGGCGCTCGCCATGATGGGCAAGATCCAGGAGGAGCTGCGGGCGCCCCTCTACCCGATGAGCGACGCGCCCCGCGCCAAGCTCCGCGCCGCGATGACGGCCCTGCAGCTCGTCTGATGACGCGCCTCGCCCTCTCCGGCGCCGCGGGGCGCATGGGCCGCATGATCGCCGCCTCCGCGAGGTCCGCGGGCGTCCCCGTCGTGTGCGGCATCGACCGCGCGACGGCGGACCTCGGATTCCCGGTGGTCGCCACGCCCGCCGAGGCCCTGGCCCACGGCCCCGACGTCCTCATCGACTTCTCGTCGCCCGCCGGCGCGATCGCCTGCGCCGAGGCCTGCGCCCGCGCGGCCGCAGCCGGCAACCTCGTCGGGCTCGTCGTGGGCACGACCGGCCTCGAGCCCGCGGAGCGCGCACGCCTCGTCGAGCACGCGCGGCAGATCCCGCTCCTCGTCGCGCCCAACACCTCCGTCGGCGTCAACGTGCTCTATCGCCTGCTCGCCGAGGCGACGCGCCTGCTGGGCGCGGACTTCGACGTCGCGATCGTCGAAGGCCACCACAAGCACAAGAAGGACCGCCCGAGCGGCACCGCGCTCGCGATGGTGGCGGCCATCGAGGCCGCGGGCGGCAAGAAGCCCGACGTGGCGGCCTTCCGCGGCGGCGAGGTCGTCGGCGAGCACACCGCCTACTTCCTCGCCGAGAGCGAGCGGATCGAGATCACGCACCGCGCGAGCTCGCGCAGCGTGTTCGCCGACGGCGCCGTGCGCGCCGCGCGCTGGCTCGCGGGCAAACCTGCCGGCCTCTACGAGATGAAGGACGTCCTCGGCATCGCCTGATACGCTCGTCGAGGCGGGCCATGACCGACTACGCGCGTCTCCTCACCGAGCAGGCCGGCGACGAGTCGATCGAGCTCGACACCCGGAAGCCCATCGAGATCGTCGACGCCCTCCTCGGTGCCGAGGCCTCGGTCGCGCGCGCCGTGCGCGCCGAGCGCCGCAAGATCGCCGCGGCGGCCGTGCTCATCGCCCGCACGATGAAGGCCGGCGGGCGCCTCGTCTACGCGGGCGCCGGCACGAGCGGGCGCCTCGGCACGCTCGACGCCGTGGAGTGCGGGCCGACGTTCGCCGTGCCGCCGTCGATGATCCAGGCCGTGATCGCGGGCGGCCCGCGCGCGCTCGTGCGGTCGGTCGAGGGCGCCGAGGACGACCCGAAAGATGCAGAGAAGCGCATGCGTCGCGTCGCGCTCGACGGCAAGGACGTGCTCTGCGCGATCGCCGCCAGTGGCGTCACGCCGTTCACGCTCGCGTGCCTCGAGTACGCGCGCTCGCGCCGCGCGGCCACCATCTTCATCACGTGCGCGGACCTCAAGGCTGCCGCCAAGGCCGGCGCCGCGGCCCCCGGCTGCGACCTCCTCATCAACCCGCGCGTGGGACCCGAGGTGCTGGCCGGCTCCACGCGCCTCAAGGCCGGCACCGCCACCAAGATGGTGCTCAACGCCCTGTCGACCACCGCGATGGTGGGCCTCGGCAAGGTGTACGGCAACATGATGGTCGACGTCCGGCCGACCAGCGCCAAGCTGCGCGCTCGCGCGTCGCGCATGGTGGCGGAGCTCTGCGACCTGCCGCAGCACGAGGCGGCCGAGGTGCTCTCGCGCGCGGGCGGGCGCGTCAAGGTCGCCGTCGTCATGGTCCACCGCGCGGTCCCGGCGGCCAAGGCGCGGGCGCTGCTCGACGAGGCCGGCGGGCGGCTTCGCCCGGTCATCGGCGACGTGCGCGTGCGCCGGCGGGGGTGATCGTGCAGGCCGGGCCCGACACCCTCGCCCGCCTCCTGGCCGCGCGCGCCCGGCCGAGCCGCCTCGTCATCGGGCTCCTCTCGGGCACGAGCGCGGACGCCGCCGACGCGGCCCTGTGCGAGATCACCGGCGCGGGAGCCGACGCGAAGGTGCGGCTCGTGGCCTACCTCGAGGCGCCGTTCTCGCCGCCGCTCCAGCGCGAGGTGCTCGCCGCGAACGCAGCCTCCGCCGCGGAGATCGCGGCGCTTCACTTCCGGCTCGGCGAGGTGTTCGCGCAGGCCGCGCTCGAGGTCGCCGCGCGCGCGGGCGTACGCATCGGCGACGTGGACCTCATCGCCTCGCACGGCCAGACCGTGAGCCACCAGCCGCCGAGCCCCGGCCACCCCGGCGCGACCCTGCAGATCGGCGAGGCCGCGGTGATCGCGGAGCGCACGGGCATCCCCGTCGTGTGCGACTTCCGCGTGCGCGACATGGCCGCCGGTGGTGAGGGCGCGCCGCTCGTGCCGCTCGCCGACTGGATCCTGTTCCGCCAGCCGGGCCGCGTGCGGGCGCTGCAGAACGTGGGCGGCATCTCGAACGTCACCGCCGTGACGGAGGCCCTCGGCGACGTGCGCGCCTTCGACAACGCGCCCGGCAACATGGTGCTCGACGCCGCGGCGCGGGCCGCGTTCGGAGAGCCGTTCGATCGCAGTGGCGCGCACGCCGCGCGCGGCCGCGTCGACGAGGCGGTGGTGGCCGAGCTGCTCGCGCACTCGTTCCTGGCCGCGCCACCGCCCAAGAGCACCGGCCGCGAGGCCTTCGGCGCGAGCTTCGTCGATCCACTGCTCGCGCGCTTCGCGGGCCGCGGCGACGACCTCCTCGCGACGCTGACGACGTTCGTCGCGCGCGCGATCGCCGGCAGCTACGGGCGCTTCCTCGGGCGCCGGCCCGACGAGGTGCTCGTCAGCGGTGGCGGCGCCGAGAATCCCACGCTGCTCGCCGAGCTCGCCCGCGCGGCCGCGCCGATCCCGGTGGGCACGCTCGCGCAGGCCGGCATGGATCCCGCCGCCAAGGAAGCCGTCGCCTTCGCACTCCTCGGCAACGAGGCCCTCTTCGCGCATGCCGGCAACGTCCCCGCCGCGACCGGCGCCGCCGGCCCCCGCGTCCTCGGCAAGCTCGTCCTGTAGAGCGCGCCTACCGCGGCGGGGCGGCCAAGCGCCGCAGGATCTCCGCCGCCGCGTGGCGACCGGCGATCTCGACCGGGCTGTGCGGCGTGGTCTCGAGGTCGTAGGTCATCGCGGGGAAGCTCGTCCCCGAGATCGAGCCCGCGGCGAGCTGCGCCATGCTCGCCATGATCTGCGCCATCGCGATGATCGACTGCAGCGCGGCCGCCCAGCCCATCTTGGCCGGCGACGGCGAGAGCTTCGCGTAGGCCTCGATCCGCCCCAGCTCGCGCGTCCCCCCGCGTCGCCACAGGGTCACTCCGTCGAGCTCGAGCCGCGCTTCCCAGTAGTCCCCCGCCGAGCCGAACCCACCGATGCCGTCGCCGTACGTATTCAGCGTGATGCGCCCGACGCGACCCGCGATCTTCGCGCCGTCCGCCGACGCGGTGCCGAGGCGCACGTCGAGCCCCTGCCGCTTGAGCTCGGCGATCACGCCGAGGACCGTCAGCTCCTTCGCGGAGCCGTAGAGCTGCTGCTTCTGCTCGTCCGACAGGCCGAACAGCCCCGGCTGCTTGACCTGCAGGAGCCCCTCGTGGTGCGCGCCCGAGATCTCCGTCGCCCCGACCTCCAGCTCCACCGCGACCGGGACCTCGCGCAGGAACCGGGGCACCTCGACGCGCGGCGGCTCCATCGGCGTCACGGGCGTGTGGCGCGTCGCGTTGTTCGCACACGCGGCGAGCATCACGACGAGCGCGACGGGCCTCATGCCGCCGCTCGGGGCGGCCCTGCGCGTTTCACCTGTCGGCTCGGGGCTCGCCTGGCCGATTCTCCGACGCATCTTCAGTCGATCGCCGTGCGCAGGCCCGGCCCGAGGACCCGCACGCGCCGGATCCCCGAGAGGACGGCGCCGATGGTCCCGCGATCCCCGTGGTAGCCGCCGGCGACGCGCGCGTCCACCGGCGGGTCCGACCGCAGCACGACCCGGTCGTGCGGCTCGGGCGCGTGCATGCTCATCTCGAGGTCGAGCCGCACCACCTCGCGGTCCTCGACGTGCGCGAGCGCCCGCTGCCGGACGCCGGCCACGCAGCCCTCCGGCAGGTCCCCGCGCGGGCTCTCCCGCGTCACCACGACGGGCGCGATGGTCTCCGACACCCGCGCCCCCGTGATCCCCAGCGCGCGTGCGCACAGGCGCGCCGACGCGGCCAGGCCCACGTGGCCGAGGCGGCCTGCAGCGACCCCCGCGTGGAACTCGGCGGGAGAGAGGCCGCTGCCGACCTTGACCTGGAGCGGCCCGCGACGCTTGCTCGCGTCCACGATTCGCGTCACGTGCACGTGCTCGACGCGCACGCAGGCCTGCGCCAGCACCGCCGGCCACCGGTCCATGACGAAGCCCGGGTTGATCCCCGTCCCCAGCACCGCGACGCCGCCCGCGCGCGCCGCCGCGTCGAGCCGCCGTGCGACCTCGGGCGACTCGCCCCACGGCTCGGCCAGCTCCTCGCACGTCGACACCACCGCCGCCCCGCGCGCCGCGCACTGCGTGACGCTCGACTCGAGCATGGCGATCCGCGAGCTCGTGCAGAGCACGACGACGTCCGGCTTCGCGCCCAGGCCGAGCCCCAGCTCCGCCGACACGCGGAGCCCGCTCGGACCATGACCGGTCAGCTCGCCGAGGTCACGCCCCGCCAGCGCGGGCGCGCTGTCCACCGCCGCGACGAGCGAGAGCCCCTCGTCGCCGAGAACGGCGCGCACACACTCGATCCCGATCGGGCCGAGCCCGACCACCGCCACGCGAATCGATTCGCTCACTGATCTCCCCTCTCGGTGCTCAGTGCTACTTGTCCGGATCCTCGAGCGAGAGCGTCGCCTCGAACTCGGACAGCGCGCTCTTGTCCGTGCGGGTCGCCGGCCCCTCGACGCTGCCGACCGTGCCACCGACGCCTTCGGGCGCCAGGATGAGCTCCGGCCCGCGCGAGACGATCTCTTGCTGCAGCTCGACCACGCGGGCACGCGCGGCCACGAGGTCGCGCTCGAGCCCTCCGAGCCGGGCCCGCTGGGCCTCCAGCTCGCGCTCCGCCCGCGCCGCCCGATCCGCAACTTCGGCGGCGCGATGCTTCTCCTCCTCGAGCTGCCCTCCACGCTCGCGCACCTCGGCCTTGGCCATCGAGAGCGCCTCGAGCAAGCGCTGCCGCTCCCCGTCGAGGAGGACCGCCTCGGCGCGCTGCCCCTCGAGCTCGGCCCCTAGCTCACGCAGCCGGCTCTCCGCGCGCGCGAGCCGCTCGAGCTCGCCTCCGCGCTGCGCCTCGAGCGTTCCCCGCGCGGTCGCCTCGCTCGCGGCCCGCTCCGCCGCGGCGCGCTCGGCCGCCTGGACCTGCTCGACACGCGCGCTGGCCACGCGCTCGGCCGCTTGCGCCGACTCGAGCTCGCCGCGCAGGCGGGACAGCTCCTCGCCGAGCCGCGTCGCCGCCCGTCGCCCCTCGTCCGCACCCGCGCGCAGCGTGGCCATCTCGGCCGACGCCGCATCCAGGGCCGCGCGCAGCCGGGTGACCTCGACCTCACGATCGCGCTCCGACGCGCCGTGCACGGCCTCGGCGCGCGTGAGCTGCATCGCGAGCTCGCCGATCCGCACCTCGCGCAGGGCGAGCTCCGCCCGCCCTCCATCCGCCGCGCGCTCCGCCTCCGCCAGCCGCGCCTGCGCCTCCTGCACGGCGCGCTGCGCGCTCTGCTCTGCGCCGATCGCCCGGGCGATCGCGTCCGACTCGCGCTGCCGGGCCGCGCGCTCGCGCGTCGTCGTCTCCTCGATCAACCGCTCGACCCGCGCCACGTGCCCGCGGCTCGCCTCCGCGCCCTGATCTGCGACGCGCGCCCGCTCCTCCGCCTCCTGCTGGGCTGCCTCCGCCCTGCGCGCTTGCTCGCCGGCCGATCGGGCCGCCGCCTGCGTGGCCTCGAGCCTCTGCTCGAGCTCCGTCGCGACGCGTCCGAGCTCGGAGGCGCGCACCTCGAGGACTCGGCGCTGCGCCTCCAGCTCCGACGCGCGCACGTCGGCCGCGCGTCGCGCCGCCTCCGCCTCGCCGAGCTTGCCATCCACGGCCCGCCACGCGGCCTCCGCCTCGCCTAGCCGCGTCTCCAGCGCCCGCCGCGCCTCGCCGGCCTGCAGCAGCCGCGCCTCGAGCGCCCGCCGCGCCGACTCGGCCTCCGCCTCCTGCACCTGGCGCGTGCGCTCGAGCTCGGCGACCTGACCCTCGACACCGCGCCGCGCCGCGAGCGCCTCCGCCACCCTGGCGTCCGCGAGGCGCCGGGTCTCCTCGACCTGGGCCTCCCAGCCCCTGCGCGCCTCCTCGAGCTGCGCCTCCATCGAGCGCCGGCCTGCCTCGGCCTCGGACACGCGCAGCTCCGCCGAGGTCCGCGCGCTCGCCAGCGCGACCTCGAGCCCCGCTCGAGACTGCTCGAGCTCGCCCATCCTGCGCGCGAGCTCGGCCAGTTGCGCGCGCGCCGCCTCGGCCTCTTGCCTCGCGCGATCGATCTCGACCGACAGCTTCTCGAGCTGCCCACGCCGCTCCGCAACCTCCTGCCGCGCCTGCTCGGCCTCCGCGGCCCGAGCCTGCACGAGCCCCTCGAGCTCCAGCACCCGCGCTGCCGCCGCGCGGGTCTCCTCTGCCCGCAGGCCACGCTCGCGATCGAGCTCGGCGGACAGCACGCGTGCCCGCTCGACCTCGCCGCGCACGGCGTCGAGCTCGACCACCAGCTCGCGCCGCGCCGATTCGGCCTTTGCCGCCTCGTCACGCGCCGTCACCAGCTTGCGCGTCGACTCCTCGAGCGCCCGCTGGAGCTGCCCGCCCGCCGCCTGCTTCGCCTCGATCAGCTTGCGCGCGGACTCCGTGCGGATCTGCTCGGCCTTCGCCTCCGCGTCGCGGAACTTGGCCATCCACATCGCGACCTGGCTGTCGAGGAGCGCCAGCCGCTCCCGCGCCTGCTCGAGCTCCGCGCCGCCACCGCGCGTCGCCTGCTCGAGCTCGGCGATGCGCCTGCCGGCCTCCTCCAGCCGCTGCCCGGCCTCCGCGGCCTGCGCAGCGCCGGCGTCGCGCGACCGCGACACCTCGTCGAGCGATCGTTCGAGCTCCACCACCCGCGCCCGCGCCTCGGCGAGCTGCGCCTCGGCCCGCTCCGCCCGTCCGCGCAGCTCCACGGCCCCCGCTTGCAGCGCCGCGAGCTCGCGCGCGCCCGCCTCGGCCGCGGCGCTCACGTCACCCCGCGCCTCGCGCAGGAGCCGGCCCTCGAGCTCCGCCACACGCCGCCGCGCGGCCGCGTCGGACGCGGCGATCTCGTCGAGCCGCCCCGCGAGCTCCGTGGCCCGCGCCCGCTCACGCTCGACCGACGCCGCGAGCGCGCGCGCCTCCGCGCGTGCGTCCCCGAGCGCAACCATCGCCGAGTCCCGGGCGCGCTCCACCACCGCGAGCGCGGCCGCGTGACGTCCCGCGAGATCCGCGTCCATCGGCACGTGCGGGAGCCCGCGCGCCACCTGCGCCTCGAGCGCCACCTGAGCCTGCACCCGCTCGTCGAGCTCCGCCTCGAGCTCCTCGATCTGCGCGCGCGCCTCGGCGAGGGCCTCGGCCGCCTCGGCCGCCTCGCGACGCGCCTCGTCGAGCTCGCCGATCCCGCCGGCCCGCTGCTCGAGCTCGCGCTCCAGCCGCGCGATGCGCGCGTCCCGGGCCTCCACCTCGCGCCGCGCCAGCTCGCTCGCCTCGGCGAGCGCGGACATCCGCGCCTCGGCCGCCACGCGCGCGAGCTGCGCCTCGTCCATCGCCACGACCGGCACGACCACCTGCACCGGCGCCGCCGCCACCTGCTTCTCCGCCTCCGCGGCCCGTCGCTCCGCCTCGACCGCGCGCTTCTCCGCTCGCTCCGCGCGTCTGTCCGCATCGACCGCGACCCGCTCGGCCTCCGCGAGCCTGGCCTCCGCCGCAGAGAGGCGCGCCATCGCGCTCGCGCGCGCCGCCTCCGCCTCCCGCGCCCGCGACTCGAGCCGCCCCTCCGCCTGTGCCACGGCGGCCTGCACCGCCTCCGCGACGCGTGCGTCGCCCGCGCTGGCCTGCGCCCGCTCCCGCTGCAGCAGGATCTGCAGCCGCTTCGCCTCCTCCTCCACCGGCGCGAGCTTGCCCCGCGCCTCGCTGGCCTCCGCGACCCGCGCGTCCAGCTCCGACCGCGCGAACTTCAGCTCGCTCCTCGCCATGTCGAGGTTGGCCTTCGCTGCCGCGCGCCCTCGCTCCGACTCCTCGAGCGCCTCACGCAGCCGCGCCAGCTCCTCGCGCGCGCCCTCGCCCGGATCCGTGCTCGCGACCGCCGGCTCCGCGGCCTTGCCGGCGGCCGCGATGGCCGCCTCCGCCTCCGCACGCACCCGCGCGGCCTCGCGCCGCGCCCGCTCCGCCTCGCCGCGCGCCCACTCGGCCTCGGCCTCCACGCGCGTGAGCGCCCCGCGCGCACGGTCCGCCTCCGCCCGCGCGACGCCGATCTCCTCGCGCAGTCGCGCCAGCTCCGCCTTCGTGGCCGCGCTCTGCTCGGGCCGATCGACGTGCTCCACCCGCGCGCGCAGCGCCGAGATCTCGGCCTGGGCCGCGCGCAGGGTCTCCGTAAGCGGACCCACCTCGAGCCGCGCCTCGTCGATCTGCCGCTGGAGCTCCGCGCGCTCGTCGGCCGCCTCGGCGAGCCGCTCGCGCAGCGTCGCAGCCTCGTCCGCCAGCGCGTCCCTGCGCCCCGCCTCCGTTCGCGCGGCCTGCGCCGCCGCTTCCTCCGCGGCCTGCCGCTCGACGCGCGCATGCGCCTCGAGCTCGCGCGCCGCCGACAGCGCCTCCATCGCGCGCTGCTCCGCGAGCGCCCGCTCCTCCTGCACCTGGCGGAGCTGCCGTTCGGCCTCGTCGAGCCGCCCCTCGAGCGACGCGAGGCGCGCCGCCTCCCGCCCGAGCCGCGCCTCCGCCTCCGTACGCGCCGCGACCATCTCGTCGAGCTGTGCGCGCAGGTCCACCGCGTGCTGATCGGCCGCCGCGATCCGCGCCTCCGCCTCCGCCGCCCGCGACACCGCCGACGCGCCGCTCGTCGCCGAGTCCAGCGCGCGCCTCGCGGCCTCCGCCGCCGCACCCTCCGCGCGCGCCGCCCGCTCCTCGAGCTCCTTGGCGCGCTCCTCCGCGGCCTTGCTGCTCTTCTCGGCCTCCGCGCGCGAGGTTTCCGCCCGCGCGAGCCGCGCCTCCAGCTCCGCCCGCCCGTCGTCCGCCCGCGGGCGCTTCTCGGCCCGCGCCGGCGGCCCCTCGGCCGGCGGCAGCTCCGGCACCTGCACGATCGTGTACCCGCGAGGCGACAGCTCGAGCGGCCCCGTGAGCGCCACGTACTCCGCGACGTCGTCGTGGTCCCCGACCAGCGACGAGTCCAGCGACAGCTCGGGCTCGCCCTCCGCGTACTCGACGAGCGTGTATCCGAAGAACGCGCTCTGCCCGATCATGCGCACCGCGCCGAACCGCGGCTCGAGCGCGTCGACGAGATCGTAGTACCGCACGCCTCCGTTCGAGCCCTCGCGGTCCGCGCTCTCCGCGGCGACCACCAGCCGGCCGTCCGGCCGCAGCACCCGCCGCACCTCGCCGAGCAGGAACGAGTCGCCGAGCAGGATCGTCCCGTCGTTGCACAGCACCACGTCGGCGCTCGCGTCAGCCAGATCGAGGCCGCTGCGGTCGAGCCGGCGGAACTCCAGGTTCGCGCGCCGGAACGTCGAGCGCGCGCGCAGCAAGAGCTCCGGATCCGCCTCGAAGCCGACCACCTCCACCGCGCCGCGGTCCGCGACGAAGTCCGCCGCCACGCCCTCACCCGCGCCGATCTCGACCACGCGCCGGCCTGCGAAGAGGTCCTCCAGGTACAGATAACGCGGCAGCCGCCGCAGCCAAGCCTCGGGAGACGTCTTTGGGGACCTCAACTCAACCTCTCACCTCGAATGCCCCGAGCCCGCCCGAAGCGACGCCGAAGGCCACGTTGACGTCGTCCACTCGTGCACCTGCGGGTCCGACGCGACAGAACGCGAGGAGCTCTTCCAGCGCTTCGCCGGGCCCCTCCGCCAGGATCTCGACCCGCCCGTCGGGCAGGTTGCGCACCCAGCCGCACAGGCCCAGCCGCGCCGCCACCTCGCGCGTGCGGGCGCGAAAGAACACGCCTTGCACCCGTCCCGAGACGAAGGCGTGGAGCCGCCGCGGATCGCTGCTCGAGGTCATGTTCTCTGCCGGCTGATCGATGCGGGCGCCGGGGTCGCGCGCGGGCCGAAACCCCTTGACACGCTCCGTGCGCCCTCCTAGTTTGAGGCTCCGAATCATAGGATCTTCGCGGGCCTCGGCGGAAGAAAACGTCCGGGGCACACCCTCCAAAAAACGAAACCAGCCAGCCAGCCCAACGGCCCCGGTCACCGGAGGCCAGCCGAACCCGAGGCGTGGGCCCCAGCCGACCACCCAACACGGAAGACCAATGAACCTGACCGAGCTCAAGCGCAAGAACATCAAAGAGCTGGCCCACATGGCCGCCGACATGGGCATCGAGGGCGCGTCCAACATGCGCCGCCAGGAGCTCATCTTCTCGCTCCTGCAGTCGCACATCGACAAGAAGGGCGAGATCCACGCCGAGGGCGTGCTCGAGACGCTGCCCGACGGCTTCGGCTTCCTGCGCGCGCCGGACTACAACTACCTGCCCGGCCCCGACGACATCTACGTCTCGCCGTCGCAGATCCGGCGCTTCCAGCTCCGCACGGGCGACACGGTCACCGGTCAGGTCCGCGCCCCCAAGGACGGCGAGCGCTACTTCGCGCTCCTCAAGGTCGACTCGATCAACAGCGAGTCCCCCGACGCCGTCAAGGACAAGGTCCTCTTTGACACGCTGACCCCGCTGTACCCGACCAAGAAGCTCAACCTCGAGTACCACCCGAAGAACTTCTCGACGCGCATCGTCGACCTGCTCTGCCCGATCGGCAAGGGTCAGCGCTGCCTCATCGTCTCGCCGCCCCGCGCCGGCAAGACCGTCCTCCTGCAGGACATCGCGCACGCCATCACCGCGAACCACCCCGAGGTCGTGCTCATCGTGCTGCTCATCGACGAGCGGCCCGAAGAAGTCACCGACATGGCCCGCTCGGTCAAGGGCGAGGTTGTCTCGTCGACCTTCGACGAGCCGGCCGCCCGCCACGTGCAGGTCGCCGAGATGGTGATCGAGAAGGCCAAGCGCCTGGTCGAGCACCGCAAGGACGTCGTCATCCTCCTCGACTCGATCACGCGCCTCGCGCGCGCCTACAACACGGTCGTGCCGCCGTCGGGCAAGATCCTCTCCGGCGGCGTGGACTCGAACGCGCTGCACAAGCCGAAGCGCTTCTTCGGCGCGGCCCGCAACATCGAGGAGGGGGGCTCGCTGACCATCATCGCCACCGGCCTGATCGACACCGGCAGCCGCATGGACGAGGTGATCTTCGAGGAGTTCAAGGGCACCGGCAACGCCGAGATCCACCTCGATCGCAAGCTCATGGAGAAGCGCATCTTCCCGTGCCTCGACATCAACAAGTCGGGCACGCGCAAGGAGGAGATGCTGCAGGCCGAGCGCGTGCTGAACCGCGTCTGGATCCTCCGCCAGCTCCTCCACCCGCTGAACGTCATCGACGCGATGGAGTTCATGCGGGACAAGATCTCCAAGACCGACACCAACGACGACTTCATCTCGTCGATGTCCGGCTGACCTGCCTGCAGCTCGACCCAATTGAGCCCCGGAGGCACCAGGAGTATCCTCGGATACGGAATGGCGTGGCGTCGAACGGGTAGAAAGGGCTTCACGCTCATCGAGCTCATGATCGTCGTGGCGATCATCGGGATCCTCGCTGCCGTCGCGATCCCGGCTTTCCTGCGCTACACCAAGCGCAGCAAGACCACCGAGGCGCTGCAGAACATCGGCCTCATCTTCCGCGGCGCCGTCTCGTACTTCGAGGCCGAGCACCTCGAGCGGAGCGGCACCATCAAACCCCGCCAGTTTCCCTCGAGCGTGGGCCCGAGCCCCGCGTTGAGCAGCCTCGCCGACGGGCTGAAGGTCCAGCCGAACCCCAGCTACTGGGACGCCGAGGCCTGGCACGCCCTCAGCTTTTCGCTCGGCGACGCCCACTACTTCGTCTACCGGTTCGAGAGCTCGGGCACCGGAAACGCCGCCATCTTCACCGTGGGCGCGCACGGCGACCTCGACGCCGACGGCACCCATTCGACCTTCGAGCGCTCGGCGAGCGTCGACGCGGCCGCCAACGTACGCGGGTCGTCCGGTGTCTACGTCGACAACGAGCTCGAGTAGCACCGGCCACGCCGTCCGAGCGGCGAGCCGCCGCCTCGACGAGCGTGACGCCTCCCGTGTGCTGCGCCGCGCGGCTGCGCTCCAGGTGCGCGCCACCGGCCTTTCGATCTCCGAGCTCGAGCGCGCCGCCGAGGAAGCCGGGATCGATCCCGCGTACGTCCGGCGGGCCCTCGACGAGCTCGATCGCCACGACAGCGCCCGCGGCCTCCGCCGGCGCCGGCTGCGTGCCGGCGTGCGCCAGGTCGAGCAGGCGACGCGGCGGGTCTTCCTCGAGCAGCTCGTCCCCGAGGCGGATCGAGAGGGCCAGACGCGGTGGCGCGGCAAGCGTTCCGCGGTCGGCGGCGTGCTCTTCAGGTATCGCGTGGAGCAGGTCCCCGGCGGCGAGGCCGAGCTCGTGCTCGAGGCTGACCGGAGCCCAGCCAGCCGGCAAGCTCGGTGGGCGGGCGCGGGCGCGGCGCTCCTCGGAGCGGCGACCGGGTTCGTCCTCGCGGCCAAGCTCGCCAAGGCCGCCTGGATGATCGCGATCCTGGTGGGGTTCCCTGGCACGGCGCTCCTCACCGCGTGGGCCATGCTCGCGCTCGTCGAGGCGCTCACGGCCGGGCGCCGCGCGGCCGAGCTCGAGGCCCGCATAGGGCTCCAGCTCGCCGACGAGGCGCCCCCGCCGACCACGCTGGTCCCGGTGCCGGGCAGCCTGTTGCTCGGCCGCTTCGAGATCGAGCGCGCGCTGGGCCGCGGCGGCATGGCGGACGTGTACGTGGCGCGCGACCGTGCCCTCGGCGGCGAGCGCGTGGCGCTCAAGATCTTCGCCCTGCCCGCCGACGTGGAGGGCGCCCACGATCGCTTCCGCAACGAGGTCGTCGCGGCGCGCCGCGTGAACCACGCGAACGTCGTCCGCATGCACGACCTCTTCGAGCACGAGGGCCGACTCCTGCTGTCGATGGAGTACTTCGAGGGCTGCACGCTGGCCGAGCTGGTCGCCAAGAGCGGCCCGTTGCCCCTCGCCGAGGCGCGCACCGTGCTATGCGCCGTGGCGCGGGGGCTCGAGGCCGCGCACGCCGCCGGCGTCATCCACCGCGATCTCAAGCCGGCCAACGTGCTCGTCGGGGCGGGTCCCGCCGCGGAGGTCAAGCTGATCGACTTCGGCCTGGCCAAGGCGAGCTTCCTCGGGAGCCTGACCGGCACCGGCGCGATGCTCGGCACGCCCGGCTACATGTCCCCCGAGCAGGCGCGCGGCCGGCCGGTCGACGCTCGCTCCGACGTGTACGCGCTCGGGGCGGTCGCCTACTTCGCCCTGACCGGCCAGCCCCCCTTCCGAGGGGAGGACCCGCTGCAGGTCGTGCTCCAGCACGCCGAAGCGCCCGCGCCCCATCCACGCGTCCTGCGGCCGGACCTGCCCGAAGCCGGTGACCTCGCGGTCGTTCGGGCCCTCGGAAAGCAGCCGGACGATCGGTTCCCGTCCGCCCGAGCCCTCGGCGACGCCCTGGCCGCCGCCCTCCCCGAACCTCACGCAACGCCCTGATTTCAGGTCTGCCCGGCGCGGCGATCTCATCCCGCCCGGCCGACGCCCGACGCCGAAAGCCCGAAGCCCGCCTCAGTCCTTGCTTTTCCGTCGCCGGGTGACTATAGATTCGCCTCTTCGGAGGATTTATGAAGAAGGGCATCCACCCCGACTACAAGCCGACGCGCATCCACTGTGCCTGCGGCGCCGGTCACGACACGTTCTCGACCCGCGGCGACTTCCAGGTCGAAATCTGCTCCCAGTGCCACCCGTTCTTCACGGGCAAGCAGAAGCTGATGGACACCGCAGGTCGGGTCGAGCGCTTCCAGCGCAAGTACGGCCGCGGCTCCGTCACGCCTGCCGGCGTCGCGCCCGCAGGCGATACGCCCGCCGGCAAGTAAGCAGCTCCCACGACCCCACTCGGGCGGGCTGCGGTCACCCCGCGGCCCACGGTACTGCTCACGGCCCGTAGGTCCCCGCCATGCCGCTCTCCGCAGCGCTCCTCGACAAGCTCGCCTCGATCGCCCAGCGCCTCGAGGAGATCGAACGCTCGCTCGCCGATCCCGAGATCATCGGACGGCGCGGCGAGTTCCAGAAGCTCTCCAAGGAGCGCGCCGAGCGCGCCGAGCTCGTCGAGCGCTTCCACCAGTACCAGGTGATCGCCAAGCAGCTCGAGGAGAACCACGAGCTGCTCAAGGATCCCGAGATGCGGGAGCTCGCCGAGGAGGAGATCGCCCGGCTGCGCCTCGAGGAGGCCGACCTCGAGAAGCGCATCAAGGTGCTGCTCCTGCCCCGGGATCCCAACGACGAGAAGAACATCCTGCTCGAGATCCGCGCCGGCACCGGCGGCGAGGAAGCGGCCCTCTTCGCGGCCGACCTCTACCGCATGTACTCGCGGTACGCCGAGCGTATGCGCTGGAAGCTCGAGATGATGTCGATGTCGGAGTCGTCGAGCGGCGGCCTCAAGGAGGTCGTCGTGCTCGTGAGCGGCACCGACGTCTACTCGCGCCTGAAGTTCGAGTCGGGCGTCCACAGAGTCCAGCGCGTCCTCGCCACCGAGGCGCAGGGCCGGATCCACACCTCTGCGGCGACGGTCGCGGTCCTGCCCGAGGCCGAGGACGTCGACATCAAGATCGAGGACAAGGACCTGCGCATCGACGTGATGCGGTCGGGCGGCCCGGGCGGCCAGTCCGTGAACACGACCGACTCCGCGGTGCGCATCACGCACCTGCCGACGAACACGGTGGTGATCTGCCAGGACGAGAAGTCGCAGACGAAGAACAAGTCGAAGGCGATGAAGATCCTGCGCGCGCGCCTCTACGAGGCGGAGCTACAGAAGCGCGAGCGCGAGGAGCGCGACGCCCGCCGGTCTCAGGTCGGCTCGGGCGACCGCTCCGAGAAGATCCGCACGTACAACTTTCCGCAGGACCGGATGACCGATCACCGCATCGGGCACACCAGGCACAACCTGCCCGCCGCGATGGACGGCGACATCGACGACGTCATCGAGGCCCTCCGCACCCACGCCCAGGCCTCCGCCCTCGAAGAAAACACCTAGCCGCCCCCCGTCCGCCCCTCGTGGACGTGGACGTGGACGTGGACGTGGACGTGGACGATTCCGGTCCGCCTGCCGCGTCTACCGCGGATAGACCGCCCCCACCGCATCGATCTCGCCGCCCGGGAAGAACGGCGACCCCGGCCCGCGAACGACATCCCCCAGCGTCGCCAGGCTGATCACGCGCACGTAGCGGAACGGCCCCGCGCCGCCGAGGTCGAACGACTGCTCGCCATAGCCGTCGCCGATCACGGTCCACGGCCCACCCGGCGCGCTCGCGCCGAGCACGCGGTATGGCTCGCCGATCCCCGCCGACATCGGTCCCTGCTCGAGCACGACGAGGTCGTCCCCCGCGCCATCGCCCGCCGCCGTCCCCGCGCCCAGATCCAGCACGACGTCCGCGCCGAGGACCCCGAGCGCCACCGCGTCCACGCTGCCCGTCGGCGCCCCGAGCGCCTTCCCCGGATCCGTCGCGGTGTTCATGGCCTCGCCGAAGTCCGCCGTGATCATCGGCGTGATGTGCGCCTCGACGACGGACTTGGCCCAGCCATTGGCCGGCACCATCGGCAGCGTCGCCGCCGGCGCCGGGAACATCGGCGTCAGGCCGGGATCCGTCGCGCCGATCCCGCGCCGCACCGCGCGCACGAGCTCGAACGCCCCTCGCGCCGACACGCCGTAGAGGCCGCTGAGCCACGGTGTGGGATCCGCCGGGGTGTAGTGCGGGCTCATCGGGTCGTCGAAGAACAGGCCATGTCCGAGGAACGCGGTGCCGAGCTCGACGAACGAGCCACCGCACGCGCCCGCTTCCTCCTCGAGCACGCGGTTCATCGCGGCGAGCACCGCGAGGGCGTCGGCCGGCGCGACGTGAGTCGCGATCGGCAGGTTGAACACGCGCTGCACCAGCGCATCGAGGTCCCCCGTCCCGTCCGAGGGATCGACGAGCCCGACCACACGCAGCGCCGGCTTCCGCGTGAAGTGCGCCGGGTCGTCCACGATCGCCAGCGCCGCGCGCACCTGAGCGCGGAAATCCACGACCAGCGCCTGCGGGTCCACCATCGACCCGCCGTCGCGCGCCAGCCGCAGGAACACCTGCAGCATGTCCACGGTCCCGAGCTGGACGATCACGAGCGTCGGCGAAGAGTCGTTCGGGCGCAGGCACTCCGACGGCGCCGCCACGCATGAGCCTTCGGTGCATGCGCAGAGGAGATCGGGGGCCTCGGCGAGGCTCGCGAACGACGCACCCGCGCGCTCGAGGTGCACGACGTGCGGGCGCGTGAGGCGTGGCGCCACGATCTGCCCGAGCTGCGCGTCGAGCAGCGCCGGCCAGCTCGTCGTCCACCCAGGCGTCGAGGCGCGCGCGTCGCCGATGACGACGATGCGCTCCAGGGTCTGAAAGTCGATGGACGTCGCTCCGCTGGCCTGACACCGCGGTGCAGGCGCCGCATCGGGCGCAGCGTCCGCCCGCCCCGGCCCATCCCCCCGCGCCCCATCCACCGCCGCATCCGCCCGCGCTGCATCCATGCGCGCACCCGCATCCATCGCGGGCCGCGCGCTCGTCCCATCACCGCACGCCCCGATCAGGCATGCCGCCACCCATGCGCTCGCTCGCACCTGTCCCCCTTCGGCCCCTCGCGGGGGGCTCGCTACATCACGGTCGCGGTCGGCAGCGCGATCGGCTGGCGGCGCTCCATGAACGCCTGCAGCTCGGCCGCGTTCGCCATCCGGTTGAGGATGAACGCGTCGTCGAGCCAGCCGTTGATGGACAGACCATCCACTCCGTTGTTGAAGTCGGAGCCGATCGTCAGCGGCGCCGGCGTGAACGTCACCGCCCCCGTCGAGATCACCCGGTTCAAGAACCAGTCGCAGATCCGCGTGTCCATGGGCGGGTCGCAGTGGTGCAGCGGCAGGTCCTCGCCGTCGAAGAACAGGTGCCGCTCCTGCGTGGCGACGTCGTAGCTCATCGCCAGGAAGTGCCAGGAGCCCGTGAGCTCACGGTCGAGGTACTCGCGGTCGCTCGCGATGTGGTTGTAGTCGCCCTCGACCATGCAGGGGCCGTGGCAGGTGTTGCCCTGCAGGCGGCTGCGGTCCGGCCCCGACTGCCAGATGAAGAGCGCGTAGGGGTTGAAGATGTCCGAGCCGTTGCCGTTGCCCCAGCCCTCGGGCGCGCCGAGCGAGATGGGCGTCGCCCAGTCCACCGTGGTGCGGTTGCAGTCGCCGGTCGCGCCGATCTGGTTGGGCATGCAGTTGGTCTTGAACCAGATGCCCATCGTGATGCCGCGGTCGGGGTGCGGCGTCTCGCTCCCCGGCACGCGGAACGTCGTGCGGTCCACCGACTTGAACGAGTGCCCCGTCGTGAAGCCGACGTCGCGCCGCGTCCCCCAGCCGACCCCCGGCGGCCCCCAGATCGCGGCCGTGAGCGACGAGCTCCCGGAGATGGCCACCGCGGGATCCGTCGATCCCTGCGGCGCGTACCAGAAGCGCGCGGCGGGTCCGAGGTGCCGCGTCGCGGCTCCCATGCCCTCGTCGAACGTCCAGGCGCCCATGAGCGCCGGGTCCTTCTCGGGGACGCGGTCGAACACGCGATCGAAGCTCTGCGCCGCCGGCAAGGCGTTGCCGCCATGGAACACGCTCAGGGTCGCGCCCGCGGTGGCGTCGAGCCGCTTGACGCGCACCCAGACGCGCGGCCCGCCGGTCGCCATGCAGTCCTCGACCCAGTGCGGCGCCCAGGTGCCGTCCATCTCGCGGAACATCAGGTCCGAGCAGTCCGCGCGGAGCGACATGCCGACCCACGCCGCCGGCAGGTCGACGCGCACCTGCACGTTGTCGCCCGACGACCCGCCCGCGAAGCGCACCATGTTGCGCCCGCTCAGGCTGCACGTCGCGCCCGGCATGCCGCACGGATCGGTCGGAGGCGGCAGGTCGCAGCACGGGGGCACCATCGTGCCGCCGCCCTCGCCGCCCGCGCCGCCACCGCCGCCCGACCCGTTGTCCACGCACCGGCGCATCGCCGCGTCCCAGTCCGCGCCGGGATCGCACTGCGTCCCGGGCAGGCAGGAGCTCATGTGGCCTCCGTCGTGGAACCCCATCGCGCACGACGCCGTGTCGCGCACGCACGTGTCCACGCCGTTGTTGAAGCACATGGGCGAGCACGCATCGAGCGACACGCACTTGCCGTCACAACCGTCGTGGAACCCGGCCGAGCACATGCCATCGGGCAGGCAGTTGCCCGACCCGCCATCGTGGTAGCCGGCACCGCACATGCCGGTCTCCACGCAGCTCCCGTCGCCCCCATTGTGGAAGCCCATCGCGCACTTGCCGGTCCGCACGCACGCGTTGTGGGTGCCGTCGTCGTGAAAACCCATCGCGCAGGCGTTCGTGTCCTGCACGCAGCCGCCCGCGCCGTCGTCGATGTAGTCGGCCGTGCACATGCCGACGGGCACGCACGTGCCCCTCGGATCACCGCCGTTGTGATAACCGTCGGCGCACTGACCTTCGGGCACGCACACGCCGCCGCCCCCGTTGCGCTGCCCCATGGGGCACGCCCCGACGGCCACGCACATGTTCCCCATCACCATCTGCCCCGCGGGGCACATGTAGCTGCCGCACTCGGGGTCGCCCATGCGCTCGGGCGGGCAGACGATGCCGTCGTGACGCGTGACGCAGCTCACCAGGCCCACGAGCAGCAGGAGGGAGGAGACCTTCATGGCGCGATCGTAGGAGGGCGCCGCGGAAGCGTCAACGCGGCCGTGGCGCGCTGGTGCCCCCCGTCACCGCGGGGCGTGTTTCGATCGACGCGGTCAGCGCCGGCGGGCGCGGCGGAGCAGCACGAGCGCCGGCACCAGGAGCCAGTGCCCGAGCGAGCCCGCACCGCCATCCCCCGGGGCCGCTGCGCACTTCTTCTCGGGCGTCGTGTCGGTGTTGACGCCCACGCCCACGAGCTCGGTGTGGCCGACGGCCTCGGGCACGTTCGTCGTGACGTCGAGGACGGCGTCACGCTGGTCGATGCCCATCGGCACGAACTGCATCTTGAAGCGCAGCTCGCCCGTCCCCTCGAGCATCTTGCCCTTGAGGTCGTCGAGCACCTTGAAGTCCTGCGCGTGCTTGCCGCTCACCTTCACGTCCGCGATCGTCAGCGGGTACATCGTCTCGTTCGCGATGCTGACCTCGAGCACCATGCTCATCGCGCCGTTGTTGACGTTGCCGAAGTCGATCTGGCCCTGCCCGCTGAGCTGGATGCCCGGGACCACCGCGATGCCGCTCACCCCGATGCGGGGCATCTCGAGCTCGCTGTCCGACACCAGCACGATCGTCGACGTGTTGGTCTCCATGTAGGACATGCCGTCGTCCTCGCCGGTGCGCACCGGCGTGAACTTGAAGGTCAGGTCCTTCTCCATCCTGGGCGGCACCGTCACCGGCGCCGCCGGCTCCACGGAGAAGCGATCGGCCCTGCGCCCCTGGATGTCGAACTTGGAGATGACGAGCGGCGCGCCGCCGTTGTTCTTGGCCTTGACCGTCTTCGTGCAGGACTCGCCGATGCGACACGGCCCGAACTCCAGGTTGAGCGGCGAGGCCACGAGCTGCGACGCGGTGCCCTGGCAATGCAACGTCGCCTCGGCCATGCCCGTCGTGTGGATGGCGCGCAGCACGCCCTCGACGGGCCCCGACATGCCGGAGGGCGCGCACGAGATCATCACCTGCGCCGCGCCCATCGCGTCGATCGGCGTCGGCATCCCGGACATGGGGGGCGTCAGCTTGAAGTGGTCCGGGTCGTCGACCTCGATCATGACGGAGACGGGCATCCCGCTCGCGTTCCTGACGTTGACCGTCACGGGTGTGCCGGTCATCCCGACGCGCACCGAGCCGAGGTCGACGTCCGCGGGATCGATGGTGACCTGCGCCGCCGCCTGCGACGGCAGCGCCAGGAGGACGAGGGCGCACAGCGCATGGGAGATCCGCATCAGGGCCACGGTAAGCGGGGCCTGCCGGGCCGTCAATCCCGCACCGCCGCCTCGCGTGACGCCCGCTACCGTGCTAGTTTCCGCTGCGTGCTGGAGAACTTCCGCGCCGATCTTCGCCGCTACGTGACCCCTGGCATGAGCGCCCGCGACAAGGTGTTCGAGGTCGCGCTGCACCCGGCCGTGTGGGCGATCGCCGTCTATCGATTCGGGCGCTGGGTCTACACCAAGCGCCCGCCGGTCGTCGGCCCGCCCCTGCAGCTCGCCTACCTCGCGGCGAGCAAGGCCGTGGAGATCACGAGCGGCGTCCACATGTACCCCTCGAACGAGATCGGCCCGGGCCTCTACATCGGGCACACGGGCAGCATCCACCTGAACCCGAGCGCCAAGGTGGGTCGCAACGTGTCTCTCTCGCAGGAGGTCACGCTCGGCACGGCGGCGGGCGGCCGCGAGGGTGCCCCCGTCATCGGTGACGACGTCTACCTCGGGGCAGGCGCCAAGGTGATCGGCAACGTGAAGGTGGGCGCGGGCTCCAACATCGCCGCGAACTCCCTCGTCATCGCCGACGTGCCGGAGGGCTCGACCGTCATGGGCGTCCCCGCACGCGTGATGTTCCGCCCCGACAAGACGGCCGCGGCACCGCCGAGCGGCAGCCCGCCGCCCAAGGCGTGACCCGCCCGTGGGGCTCCTCTCCAAGCTCAAGAAGATCCCCCAGGCGCTCGCCAACCCGCGCGAGTATGCGTGGGTGATCGAGGACGGCGTCGCCCGCGTGCGAGGCCTCCTCTACCGCCACGGCTACCGCTTCTTGACGCGAGGCCGCGTGGACATCGGGCCCGGCTTCGTGGCCGAGTGCGCGCTGCACGTGCGAGGCCCCGGCCACGTCAAGATCGGCGCGAACTGCCGCATCCGCCGCTCGAACTTGCAGGAGCCCGTGATCGTCACGCTCTCGCCCGACGCGCGCGTCGAGATCGGCGAGCACTCCACGATGGGCGGCCTGCGCGTGCGGTGCGCCGAGCGCGTGACGTTCGGCCCGCAGCTCCTGGCCGCGAAGACGACGGTGACCGACACGGACTACGGCCTGCCGGGCGAGCCGGCCCCGGGCGCGCGGCCCGTCGACGTCGGCGAGAACTGCTGGCTCGGCGTCGAGACCGCGGTTTGCCCGGGCGTGCGCCTCGGCAAGAACGTCGTGGTCTCCGGCGGGACGGTGGTGACGCGCGACATGCCCGACGACACGATGGCGATGGGCAACCCCGCGCGCTCGGTGAAGCTCCCACGGCCTGCGCAAGCCGTGGCGCCTGGAGGAAGATCGTGATCGACGACGTGGTCGCGCGGATGCGCGGGGAGTGGTACCGGCTGCGCTACAGGCTCACGAGCGGCGGACGCGTGCAGATCGGCAAGGGCTTCCGCGCTTACTCGGCGGTGGACCTCGGCGGCCCAGGACGCATCCGCATCGGCGAGAACGTCACGGTGCGCAAGGACCCCTTCGATCACCGCTCGGTGAGCCTGCACACGATGTACTCGAGCGGCGCCGAGATCGTCATCGAGGACGAGGTCCGCCTGGCCGGGACGCACATCTCGGCCGGCAAGCTGGTCAAGGTCGAGCGCGGTGCCTGGGTCGAGGACGCGCGCATCATGGACTCCGACATGCACGTCGTGACCTCGGACGCGGGCTCCCGGCACCAGGACTCGGTGGCGGACGCGCGCGACGTCGTCATCGGCGAGAACGCCACCGTGGGCTCGGGCGTCATGCTGCTCAAGGGCGCCACGGTCGGGCGCGGCTCCCTGGTGCGCCCGGGGTCCGTGGTGATGCGGCCGACGCCGGAGGACGCGATCCTCGCGGGATTCCCGGCCAGGCCCGAGGAAAAGGGCTGACAGCCGGATCGGAAAACAAGGAACAGGCAATAGAACAACAGGCAACCAGGAGCGCGGAATGTCGGACGCGGGTCCTTCATTCCCTGTTCGCTATTGGTCTATTGCCTGTTGCTCTGTTCCTTCTTCACGCCGCTTCCGATCACCCCAGCCCCTCGATCGAGATCGTCCGGCCGGCCGCCTTGTTCTCGAAGGCCTGCTCGAGCACGGCGCGCAAACGCTGCGAGTCGATCGGCTTCATCGCGTAGTGGTGGAGGCCGCACTGGGCGACGGCGCGCTCGACGTCGAGGACGTCCGCGTAGCCGGACAGGATCACGCGCACCACGTCGAGGCCCATCTTGCGCGTCGCCTCGAGCAGCTCGACGCCCGTCATCCGCGGCATCTTCTGGTCGGTGAGGACCGCGT
The DNA here is from genome assembly GCA_964593795.1 of uncultured Myxococcales bacterium. Classification (GTDB taxonomy): domain Bacteria; phylum Myxococcota_A; class Polyangia; order JAHFDS01; family JAHFDS01; genus JAHFDS01. The sequence continues at coordinate 49,082 of CAZQJC010000283.1, forward strand.
CCACGCGCTCACGCCCGAGGATCTCCAGCGCATCCTGGGCGTTGCCCGCGCGCAGCACCTCGAAGCCGGTCCGCAGGACCCGCTCGAGGAAATCGAGCATGTCCGGCTCGTCGTCGACGATCAGGATCCGCCTCACGCCCTCGCCCCTATCCCTTCCGGAGCTTGCTCCGGAGCTTGTCCCAGAGCGAAGCGCGCCCCGGCCCCGGCGCGGGCTCCGCGGGCGGCTCCGGCTTCTCCGGCGGCATGGTGACCTGTGCCGTGTTCGCATCGTCGACGGGGACCGGAGGCGGCTTTGGCGGCGCGACCGCCGCCTTGAGGCACGCGGTGACCTCGGCCGTCTCCTTGTTGTAGTCGCTGCGGAACAGGCTCCGGACCTGCTCGCGGATCTCCTCGGGGTTGAACCCGTAGCCCTTGAGCAGCTCCTTGAGATCGAACGCCAGCTCCTCGGCCGTCTGGTAGCGATCCCCGAGATCGCGCGCGAGCGCCTTGAGCGCGATCTTGTCGAGGGCCTCGGGCACGCGCCGGTTGAACTTCGATGGTGGCGGCACCTCGGCCTTGCGCACCTTCTCCATCAGCGCGAACTCGGTGTCGCTGCGGAACAGCTTCTCCGTCGTCAGCATCTCGTGGAGGATGATGCCGGTCGAGAAGATGTCGCTCCTCGCATCGAGCGGCATGCCGCGGATCTGCTCCGGCGACATGTAGCTGAACTTGCCCTTGAGGATGCCGATCTCGGAGGGCGGCTTGAGCACGCGCCCCTGCACGATGCCGAAGTCGAGGAGCTTGACCTCCCCGTCGTACGAGATGCGGACGTTCGACGGGGAGACGTCGCGGTTGACGATCGACAGCGGCGCGCCGTCGGCGTCCGCGCGCGTGTGCGCGTGGTGCAAGCCCTCGGCGATCTGCGCGGTGATGTAGCAGGCGTGCGGCACCGGGATGCGCTGGTTCTGCTCCTGGCACTTGCGGAGGATCTGCGTGAGATCCTTGCCGCCGACGTACTCCATCGTGATGAACCACTTGCCGTCGACCTGCCCGGACTCGATGAACTCGACGATGGTCGCGTGGCGCGTGGGCTCTTGAAGCAGCTTGGCCACCTCGGCCTCGCGCTCGAACATCTCCACGAACCGCCGCTCCTTGGCGAGCTGCGGCCGCATGCACTTGATGGCGTAGAGGCGCGAGCGATCTTCCTTGAACCGGGCCCGGAAGACCTCGGCCATGCCCCCGCGGGCGATGAGCCCGAGCAGCCAGTAGGGCCCGAACTCGACCGGGTCGTCGGGCGCACCGGCGCGGAGATCGCCGCCACCGCCGGGTGGCGCACCACCACCACCACCACCACCACCACCGCCACCGCCACCGGCGCCGGCCCCCCCGCCACCCGCAGCCGCTGCCGCGCTCACGGGAGAACCTCTCGCGAACCCGCCAGACGGGGAGACGCGCAGCGGCGGAGGAGAGACGGTCGCGACACCTTCGCCCAGGATCCTACCACTGCGAGAGCACGATGGTCTCGCCACCCTTGATGACGAGCTGCACCGTCTTCTGCTTGGAGCCGTCGCCGGCCTTGAGCTCGAGGGTGTGCTCACCCGCCGGGATGGCGAACTCGTCCCACAGGCCGAGGTCCTTGCCGCCGACCTTCACTCGCGCCCAGGGCTCGAGCTTCATCTTCACGATCGCGTAGGCGACGTCCTTGGTGACGGGCTTGCCGGCCTCGACCTTGAGGCTCGAGTTCTTGATGAACTTGAGCTCCGCGTTGCGCACGGTGAGCGTGTAACGGCCGTCGGGGAGCGGGAGCTCCTTGATCGGCGTCTTGCCGATGGGCCTGCCGTTGATGAACGCATCCGATGGGAACGAGGCCGTGACGTTGACCTTGCCGAGCAGGCCCGCCGCGCCGAGGCGCTCGCGGATCTCGGGGACGAGCGCCCCCTCGGGCTTGATGCGGAGGTAGCGCAGGAGGAAGTCCTTCTCCTTGTCCTTCTGACCGATCTTGCCGTAGAGCGCGCCGATGAGGCGGTACGGCCCCGGCAGATCGGGCGAGAGCGCCGCGGCGGCTTCGAAGCAGGCCAGCGCCTCCTCGTTCTCCTTGGCCTTGACGTGCTTCTGGCCCGCGGCGAAGAGCACCCTCGCCTCCTTGTCGGCGGCCACCAGGCGGAACACCTGCGCATCGAACGGCCACGGCGCGTCCACGAGCCGCTCGGCCTCCGCCTCCGCGTAGGCGGCCTTCGGGTGGTCCTTGGCCGCCTTCTTGAGGAACCGCTCGTACTCCGCGACGGCCTCGTCGTACTGGCCCGCGAGCTTGAACGCGTCCGCCAGCGCGAGCAGGTACTCGCCCTTCTGGCCCGACAGTGCCACCGCGCCCTGCAGGTAGGGAATCGCGCGCTGGTAGTCGTTCTTCTTCGCGAGCTCCTTGGCAGATGCTGCCAGGGTCTCGGGGGTGACGGCAGGACCAGCCGCCCTGGCGGACGACATCGGAAGGCCCACGTGGAGCACGGTGGGCAGGACCAGACTGAGGACGAGGGCTCTCATGGCGAAGATGGCAGAGCGTAGCGCGAATCGCGCAGGCGCTCGAATTCTTCGAACGCGGCCGCCGGCCCCCGCGCGTGTGCGTCGGAGGCACCCCGCGGCCTACAGCGCCTCTGCAAACCGCAGGCAGGGACTTGGCGCTTCACTTTTGCAGTGGTAACGTGCTGGTACTGGCTGGTCTGTGATCCGGCCATAAAGAGCACGCCACCGGATGGCCATCGGACACGCAGTCGTTTTCGATCGAAACCGGCTCGTCAACCGCCGTATTTCCCGCCTGCTTTCTTGCGCGGGAGTACCGGTCACGGCGGTCGAGCAGCCCGAGCAGGTCGCGCCCGCGATCTCGGAGGCGACGCAGCTCCTTTGCTGCGACGGCTTCGACATCGACCTCGTGCTGGCCGAGCTCAAGAAGCACCCGCAGCTCAAGGCGATGCTGTGGAGCGCGGAGCCGACCGAGCGGCTGCTCAAGTACACGCTCGAGGAGCCGCGCATGTCGAACCTCATCGGCCGCGCGAACTTCGAGTCGTCGCCGCGCGACTGGGAGCTCGGCCAGGTGGCACGCCGGCTGGTCGACGCGAGCGCGGGGCGGCCGACGTGGGCGTCCATCCTGCAATGGAGCCACACGGCCATCGAGCTCCGGCCGGTCACCACGCGCGACCGCGACACCGCGGTGCAGCACACCGTGTCGTTCGTCGAGCGCATCGGCGTGCCCAAGCGCGTGGCCGAGATGTTCGGCGAGCTCGCGCACGAGTGCCTGATGAACGCGATGTACGACGCGCCGGCCGACGCGAACGGCAAGGCCAAGTACGCGCAGGACCGCAAGGCAGAGCTCTCCCTGCTGCCCTCCGAGGTGCCGACGATGGTGCTGGCGACCGACGGGGTCAAGCTCGTGCTGAACGCAGTGGATCCATTCGGCCGGCTCAAGCGTCATCACGTGTTCGGGGGCCTGCTGCGGGGCCTCAAGGGGGGCGAGATGGACACCTCCCACGGCGGCGCGGGGCTCGGCATGACCAAGCTGTATCAGTCGGTCGGTGTCATGATGTTCGACGTGGAGCCCGGGCGCCGGACCGAGTTCACAGGGGTGTTCGAGCTCGACATGAACCTTCGCGAGTTCAAGACGCTCGCGAAGTCCGTGCACTTCTTCGAGACGGTGACGTGAGACGCAAGGCCGCACGCCAGCGGGCGTCCGGTCCGACTTCGAGACCAGCTCCGCACAGGCGGACGAGAGCAGCACTTCCGCCTCGGGCGGACGAGAACAGGGGCTAGATGGAAGCGCAAGCACAGACGGCATCGGCGGGAGCGGCGGCGGAGCCCAAGCTCAAGGTCGAGAAGTTCGCCGACGGCAACATCACCGCCCTGAAGTTCTCGGGCATGATCGACGAGCAATTCTCGGGCAAGGCGCTCGCCCAGAGCCTCAAGGGCGGCGTGCTGATCCTGGACCTCGCCGACATCAACAAGATCACCTCGTTCGGCATCCGCGAGTGGGTGGACTTCATCACCGCGGCGGGCGAGAAGCACGAGCCCCTGCTCATGGTGGAGCTCGCGCCCAAGGTCGTCGATCAGCTCAACATGGTCGCCAACTTCGGCGGCAAGTCGCGCGTGCTCTCGTTCTACGCGCCGTTCCGCTGCGACTACTGCGACGACGATCGCCGGCGCCTCGTGCAGGTGGACCGCGACTGGGAGGCGCTCAAGCAGAAGAAGCTGCCCGAGCAGCCCTGCGCGACGTGCGGCAACCCCGAGTACTTCGACGAAGATCCCTCGTCGTTCTTCACGTTCATGGCCGGCTACCAGCAGGCCTACGAGCCCGATCCCCAGGTCGCGACGTTCCTCGCCTCGCGCATGAACTACGCGGTCTCGGACGGCGCGCGCAAGATCAAGGTCGATAAGTACATCGACAAGCGCTCGGTCTACATCAAGCTGACCGGCGACCTCGACGGCTCCTTCCCGCGCGAGAAGCTCGCGGAGGGCCTCGAGGGCGACATCGTGTTCGACCTGTCGGGCATCGGCAAGATCGACCCGGCGGGCGCCGCCGAGTGGCGCGCGATGGTCAAGGAGATCGCGCCCTCCACCGACCGCATCATGCTCGTCGGCTGCCCGCCCGGCTTCGTCGAGCGGCTCACCAAGGAGGAAGACCTGGCCGGAAAGGCGCAGGTGCTGTCCTTCAACATGCCGTACCGCTGCGACAAGCTCGCGACGACGACGTCCTTCCTCATCGACGTCGAGCAGCACTTCGACGTGCTCAAGTTCGCGACGCCGCCGGAGATGAAGCACGAGGGCTACGACACGGTGTGCGTGGCCTCGGACAGCCTGCTCGCGCACCTCGCGACGCTGCCGAAGCCCGCGCCCGACGGCGAGCTCCGCAAGTTCATCAAGACCGCGATCGAGAAGACCGAGAAGCGCTACACGGCGCCCCAGGCCGGTTCGCCGAACGTGGTCGCGATCGGCGGGGGCGGCGGCAAGGTCTCGACGATCATCGCGGCGGCGGCGGTCGCCCTGCTCGTGACGGCCGGCGGCTTCTTCGTGTTCAAGATGAAGACGACGCCGCAGTTCGACGAGAAGGGCACGCTGGTCGGGGCGTCCGAGGGCAAGCCGCCCGCGTGGATCTCGAAGGGTGACTTCTACCGCGAGGGCGACAGCCTGTTCTTCGTGGGCGCCACGCCGGCCTTCACGACCGACCAGGACCAGGCGATCCAGGAGGCCGAGAACGCGGCGCTCGAGCGCACGGTCCAGGAGCTCGCGACGTCGATCAAGCTCGGCGTCTTCATCGACCACGTGCTCGGGCAGTACCAGCCGGCCCGCGCCAAGGCCCTCTCCGACCTCGAGCGGGCGGCCGTCGGCAACGACATGGCCTCGCTCGAGCAGGCGCGCAAGGTGGCCCGCGAGGGGCGCCTGCGCGTGGCGACGTCGTTCAAGAAGACGGCCGGCGCCAAGGCGCCCCAGGAGCGCGCGGGCTTCTACTGGGAGAAGTACCAGACCTCGAGCGGCGACCGGTACCGCGGCTACGTGCGCTACGCCATCCCGAAGGGCAGCTTCGAGGCGCTCCTCGCCGAGTACCAGCAGTCCGCGGAGGAGCAGGGCATCAAGGTCCTCACCTACTTCCCGGGCCTCGCCTGGCGGCACAAGGAGCTCGACGAGGGCGCGGTCATCGTGGCGGTCGCGGGCAGCTCGCCGCTGCGCCTGGTCGGCCTCGTCGAGGGCGACCTCATCGCCTCGGTCGAGGACCGCGTCATCAAGAGCGCGGATAAATTCGCGAAGATCCTCAAGCAGGAGTGGGAGGACAAGTGCAAGTCGTCGAGCGGCGGGAAGCTGGCCTTCAAGGTCAAGCACGGTGACGCCGCGCCGGTCGACATGACGACGCGCGTGTCGAGCGCGGGCGGCAAGTGCGCCGGCGAGCGCGGCGAGTCGCGTCCGGCGGGTCCGCGCAGGCCGCCTCGTGAAGGCGCGCCGCCGCCGCCGTCGGGTCGCGGCGGCATCCCCGACAACATCTGGAAGGACAACGCCAACGAGTAGCTTTCGCATCACGCTGGCTTCACTGGATCGAGCTAGCCCGGCCGCAGCGGTCGGGCGCGAGAGGGGCACATGAGGATCCTGACGACCGCGGCGCTGGGCGTGGCGTGCACGCTCTTCGCAGGCGTAGCGAACGCGCAGTCTGCCGAAGACAAGAAGGAGGCGGTGCGCCTGTTCGACGAGGGCAGCCGCTTCTACAACGCGGGCGACCTCGACAAGGCGCTCACGACCTTCCAGAAGGCGCTCGAGAAGGACGACAAGCAGCCGGGCTCGTGGCGCTGGCTCGGCCTCATCTATCGCGCCAAGAAGCAGTGCAAGGAGTCGATCGACGCCTACACGCACTACCTCAGGCTGCAGGGCGACAAGACCGCGCGCTTCACAGAGCGCGTGCACAGCGAGATCGAGATCTGCCGAAAGGAGCTGGGCTACGCGCCGATCCCCAAGGACCTGCCGGCGGGCTCGGGAGCTCTCGCGGTGAGCGCGAACATCGACGGCGCGCAGGTCTCGGTGGACGGCATCGCGCGCGGCGCCACGCCGATCGAGCCCCTGCCCGTCACGCCCGGCTCGCACGAGATCCAGCTCGCCAGGCCCTGCTACCTCACGGTGACGCAGTCGGTCGAGATCCTCGGCAAGCACGTGACGGACATCCGCATCGAGCTGCAGAAGGATCCCGCGGCCCCCAAGGACAAGTGCGACGAGCAGGCGCGCAAGGCCCCGGTCGCGGTGGCGACGACGGGCGTCATCCGGCTCGAGACGCCCGCGAAGCCGTCGTCCGTGCTGCTCGACGGGCAGCCCATCGCGCTCCGCGCCGACGGCAGCTTCGAGGGCGCGCCCGGCATCCACACGCTCAAGGTCGACACGCCGGATCACGAGGAGTGGGAGCGACGCGTCGTGATCGTGCGCGGCGAGCCGCACTCGGTGCCGGTCGTCGTGCGCACGAACGCCTCTCGACGCAACCTGCGCATCGGCGCGTGGTCGGCGATGGGCGTCGCGCTCGCCTCGGGCGCCGTGGGCCTCTACTACGGCATCAAGGAGTCCGACACCTTCGACAAGGCCCGCGACCTCCACCAGATCGAGGCGAACCGCTCGACGGGCAACCCGACGCCCTTCACCACGCGCGAGGAGCTGGCCAAGCTGGAGAAGGACGCGAACGGCCAGCGCAACCTGTCGATGATCACGCTCGGCGTGGCGGGCGCCGCGCTCGCGACGAGCGTCGTGCTCTTCGTGCTCGAGCGCGACGAGCGCACGGAAGGACAGGAGCCGCCGATGGCGACGCCCTACGCGGCGCAGCAACAGGCGCGACCGCGGCGGATCGCCGTGGCGCCGGTCCCGCTCCCCGGTGGAGCGGGCATCGTGCTCTCCGGGAGGACGTGGTGATGCGCGCGCTGGGGATCGGAGTGCTCCTGTCGTCGATGCTGAGCTGCGCGCTCGCCCACGACGACTTCCCGGGCAAGGGCTGCCAAAACGACGGCGAGTGCTTCAAGACGGAATCATGCGTCAAGGCGAATCCGATGGGCGCGGGGATCTGCACGCCGAAGGCGGGCGCGGCCGGTAGCGGCGCTGCGGGCTCGAGCGGAGGCAGCGCAGGCTCCGGCGCGGCCGGTGCCGGCGGTGCGGGTGCCGGCGGTGCAGGTTCCGGCGGTGCAGGTGCCGGCGGTGCGGGTGCCGGCGGTGCGGGTGCCGGCGGTGCGGGTGCCGGCGGTGCAGGTGCCGGCGGTGCGGGCGCCGGCGGTGCGGGCGCCGGCGGTGCGGGCGCCGGCGGTGCGGGCGCCGGCGGTGCGGGTGGAAGCCAAGGCCTGACTGACTTCGGGAGGCGCGCGGTTCGCGCGGAGGTGCTCTGATGCGCTCGTTGCGCGTGCTCGCGCTCGCGACCCCTGCCCTGCTGTTCCCTCTGGCCGCGGACGCCGCCGGCCTGGCACGTCCCAACATCGCGGGCGCGAGGCCCGTCGGCCTCGGCGGCGCCTTCGTCGCGGTGGCCGAGGATCCGAGCGCCATCTGGTACAACCCGGCCGGCCTCGCCCAGGTGCGGAACAGCCAGGCGCTCGTCGGTCTCGAGCTCGCCAAGCCGACGTTCACGTACAACCCCTCCGACGGCCAGTGCGGCAACGATCCGGCGACGAGCCAGCCTCGCACCAACTGTCCGAAGGTCGAGTCCTCGAGCGGCATGGCCGCCCTGCCGGTGCTCGGCGCGTCGACGCGCTTCGCCTCCGCGGGGGGCGCCGAGCCGTCGCGCCTCGCGATTGGCTTCCTCTTCTACAACAGCTACGGCGGCGCCATCGAGTTCGACCGCGCCAAGCTCAAGGCCAACAACGAGGAGGGCGGCGTCATCAAGTCGACCCTCGCGCTCCTCGAGGCCGCCCCATCCGTCGCGTACCGCGTCAACGAGCAGTTCTACCTCGGCGCCGCCTTCCGCATCGGCATCGGCCTCTTCAACGTGGAGAACGCCGCCAAGGGCAACCGCGCCAACGCGAAGATCGACTCGACGGGCGCAGGCGTCGGCTACTCCATCGGCGCCATCCTCAAGCCCATCCCGCAGCTCCGCCTCGGTCTGACCTACCGCTCGCAGCTCAGCGTGGAGCCCAGCGGATCGGCCAACATCGAGAGCGCCCCCGGCTCGCCGCCGATCACCTCCGACGTCAAGACCAAGATGCCGTGGCCCCAGGCCGTCGTGGGCGGCTTCGCGGTCAAGCCGATCGAGAAGCTCCTCTTCAGCACCCAGCTCGAGTGGGTGAACTGGTCGTCCTTCCAGGCCATCGCGCCGGCGTTCCAGAAGGACCGCTCGCTCGACGTCCTCGCCCGGTACGACACGGACTTCAAGGACTCGTGGGCTGCCCACGTGGGCCTCGAGTACACCATCCTCGACGACCCGAAGAGCATGGGCGCGGCCGTGCGCGTGGGCTACGCGCGCGACTCGAACGCCATCCCCGATTCGTCCATCGATCGCCAGTACGTCGACGGCGAGAAGAACACCGTCGGCGGCGGCGGGACCGTCGCCTTCGGCTCGCACAACGTGGACTTCGGCGTGGAGGTTCTCTTCGGCGGCAAGCGCAATATCACGTGCGGGCCGGACCGGAACGTCCCCGGCAAGAACACCGCCGTCTGCGCCGACGTGCTCCCCGAGCTCCGCACCGCCGCGCCCGGCTCCCTGTCGGGCTCCGTCCTCACCGGCCAGCTCTCCTACCGCCTGCTCTATTAGCGATCGGCGGCCTCGGAAGGCCGCCGCAGGAGGGGCACGACTGCCCCTCCCCCGGCCCCACCCGGCAACCCGTGCTGGGCCCCCCCTCCCTGCGTCTTCGCTCCGCGGCGCTCCGCTACGCCCTTGCGGCTCGCTACGCTCGCCTCGACGGATCCGGAATCCGACGTGGACGTGGACGTGGACGTGGACGTGGACGTCGACGCGGACGGCTTCTCATCGAGGTCCCTCGTCGTCGGCGGTGACGAGCGTCGCGTGACCCCGCGAAAAGAATGCGGATAGGCGAATATGCTCTAGACAGCCGTCAGACGCGCCAGCTATGATGCGGCGCTATGGAGAGGCGTCTTGACTGCCCTTCAGAGGCGCGTCGTAGGGGGACGCGCCTCTCCTGGGCCGGATCTCTGAGTCTTGCACTGCTGGGTCTGGGAGGTGGGTCGCTGGCCTGCGTCGACGGATTCCGCGGATCCTACGTGGAGGCACTGTTCGAGCAGTCCACCGGCGACTCGGGAGGCAGCTCGACCGAGCCCAACTTCCCGTCCATCCGGGCCGGCAGTCACTACGCGCTCTGGGCGGGGCTCGGCAACCAGGCCGATCCCACCGCGCTCGGCGTGGTGAAGCTGACCTCATTCGCGTTCGTGCCGGCCACCAATACGCGTAGCCCGTGCCTGATCGAGCGCGACAGCGGTCTGCTCGTCATGCGCGACTGCGCGGGTGACGCCGAGTGCGAGTTCTGGAAGAAACGCGCCGGCCTTGTCGAGGATTCGAGAAACGGGTTCCGCGCTGCGGTCACCGTCTCGGACGGGAACCCGGACATCCCACCGAAGACGTCCACGGTGACGGTGCCCGCGGCACCTGGTATGTCCTCGACCGTGGTCCTGCCGATCACGGAGGACGAGATCGTCCTCGGCTCGCTGAAGGTGACCGAGAGCGGCCGCGAGCTCGACAGCCACTGCCCCCTCGTCGATGTCGAGGACGGCGCCGGGGGTACTGGCGGCGCGGGCGGCGCGGGTGGTGCTGGCGGCGCGGGCGGCGCGGGTGGTGCTGGCGGGACCGGCGGCGCGGGCGGGGCTGGCGGCGCCGGCGGATCGGGGCTCTTCGCGACCACGGTCGACTCCGGCTTCTGCCTCTACCCGAACGGCACCATCGCGGTGCGCCAGGGGGCCACCCCCCGGACGCTTGAGGCCACGTACCGCGTCCAGATCGAGGCGATCCCGGCGGACACGCCACCGGCGGAGCGAAAGCGCCTGTGCAGCGAGGCCTTCAAGAAGAACCCCCGCTACTACGTCGCCAACGCCCGGCAGCTCACCGCGCCGCTCAACGGGCAGCTGTTCGGAATCAACCGCTCGCAGGATCCGAACTCCACCGGCTTCATCGGCGGCGCCGAGCTCATCGTCCCCTACGACCTCCACCAGATGAAGTCGATGTTCATCACGGTCGAGAACCGGACGGTGGCCGAGGCGACTGCGAACCCGCTGTCGGGCGCCTCCGACGTCTACCTCTTCGGGGAGGCCGTGCGAGCCAAGCGAGGGGCGATCGACGCGCTCCTCTACAAGGTGGGCGCGAGCGCCAAGATCCTCGGCGCGCAGATCGCGGTGCTGACGAGCCTCAGTGAGGACGAGGTGCAGTTCTGATGCGCCCGTCGGAGCAGGGAATGATGCACTCGACCAGAACATTCGAGCGAGAGAGGACTGGCGGCATGATGCGACTGGACCGGATGTTCATTGTGCTCGCCGCGGCAGGCGGGCTGTTCAGCCTGGGCTGCCAGGTCAAGTGCGGCGCGGGCAGCGTCGACAAGAATGGCGAGTGTGTGGCCACGGCGGTCGTGTCGCCTGCCACCTGCGCGCCGGGCACCAAGCTGGTCGGCACGCAGTGCGTGTCCGAGACCACCTGCGGGGACAACACCACGCGCAACGATGCGGGTGTGTGCGTGGGCACCGGCGGCGGTGGGGGAGCAGGCGGAGACACGGGTTGTGCGCCGCTGCCCTGCCCCATGCAGGGCACGGGTCGCTATTGCGTGACCGGCAAGGTCACCAAGTGGGCAGACGACGGCAAGCCGCTCGACATGCGCGGAAAGGTCACGGGCGCGGACGGGGCCTGCGTGAAGATATACAGCCCGACCGACTTCGTGGTCGGCAACGTCCAGCCGCTCGGCACGCCGGCCGAGTCCATGCTCGACGACTGCGGGCGCTTCCTGATCCAGGACGTCCCCGAGACGTCGACGAAGTTCATCGCGGCTGCGGTCGGAGACTGCGGCGCCCTTCCGAGCACCTCGCTGACGGGAAAGTTCGCCTTCATCGCGGTCGGCGGCGAGCAGGTCTCGGGTCAGAGCACCATCGACCTCGCAGCCTCGCAGACCACCGCCATCGGCATGACCTCGGAAGAGGCCAGGAACCTCGTCACCCAGGCCGGTCGTGACGTCTACGGCCAGGGCGGCGGCTACATCATGATCTTCCGAGATCCACGCAGCTCGAGCTTCCCGCCCGTTCAGGGTGTGCAGCCCTTCGGCGTCTCCGACGACTACATCAACATGTCGAATGCCATCTACTTCGGCGCCGACCTCAACACGCTGGACACCTCGCGCGCCTTCACGATGGGCACCGGGGTGACGGGCGCGGTGCTGATCAACCCGCCGCACGTGACGCAGCACTCGGGTCGCGGCGACTCGGGAATGATCCCCTGGGACACGATCCTCGGAGGCTCGGCGGATGGAGCGTTCTTCGTCCAGCGCTGGCGCCTGAAGAGGCAGTAGGGATGCGCATGAGAACGAACGCCAACTCTCGCCGCGGCCGCGCCCCTCTGCGCGCCGCTGTGCTCGCGCTGTTCGGGCTCGTGCTTCTCGCGAGCGCGCCCGCACGCGCGCAGTACGGCGTGGACTCGCAGCGGTTCAGGCCCGCGATCGACTCGTACGGCATCTTCATGGTCGAGCGGGCGCGGACCTCGAAGCAGTTCGACTTCGGCTTCAAGATCTCGAACACGTTCCTCTCGAAGCCCCTGCGCCTCACGCTCAGCGACGCCAAGGGGATGAAGTCGGAGCAGGAGGTCATCTCCAGCCTCGACGTCGTCAACCTGCAGATGCACTTCGGCCTGACCGATCGCATCGAGTTCGCGATGGACGTCCCCGTCATGCGCAGCTCGATGGGCGCGGGCTTCGGCAAGCCGCCCGACCCCATCGCGAACAAGGACGGCACGTTCTTCTTCGCGCCGCTCCTCCGCCAGAACGACACCGCGTCGAACGGCGGCCCCGGCGACACCCGCCTGGCCCTCAAGGCGCGCGTGGTCGACCAGGACGCGTTCTCCCTCGCGGCGCAGTTCGTCGCGACGCTGCCCTTCGGCGACGAGGCGAGCTTCCTCGGCTCGAGCTCCTACACCTACGAGCCCAAGCTCGTCGCGGAGATCACGAAGGGCAGCCTGTCGATCGCGGCGAACGTGGGCGGCCGGCTCCACCAGAACCGGCAGGTGGTCTTCGATCCCGAGGACCAGGCGGCGGCGGCAAAAGCCGGCACCCCGTTCACGGGCAAGCCGATCCTGGCCGAGAGCCACGAGATCATCCTCGCGGCGGGCGCGCTCTACCGCGTGAACCCCTACTTCTCTGCGGCGTTCGAGTTCATGCGCTCGCAGGCCGTCGCCGCGCCGACCGGCGCGGACGGCGACTCGCCGAACGACCTCATGTTCGGCTTCCACGTCTACCCGGTGTCGGACTTCTCGATCGCCCTGGCGGGCGGCACGAGCGTCGGCGACTCGGCGCGCAAGGACGCCTTCCGTGTGATGGCGGGCGTGGCCTGGGCCCCCGAAGGCGAGCAGGCCACGAGCGGCGCCGACCGCGACAAAGACGGCGTCCCGGACGAGAAGGACCTGTGCCCGGACGAGCCCGAGGACAAGGACGGCTTCCAGGACGACGATGGCTGCCCGGATCCTGATAACGACCGGGACGGCGTGCCGGACAAGCAGGACAAGTGCCCGGCCGAGGCCGAGGATCGCGACGGCTTCCAGGACGACGATGGCTGCCCGGATCCCGACAACGACGCCGACGGTATCCCGGACGTCGTGGACAAGTGCCCGAACGAGGCCGAGGACAAGGACGGCTTCCAGGACGAGGACGGCTGCCCGGACCGCGACAACGACGGCGACGGCATCCCGGACGACAAGGACAAGTGTCCGAACGAGCCCGAGACCATCAACGGCATCGACGACGAGGACGGCTGCCCGGATGCGGGTACCCAGAGCAAGCTCGAGTCGATCTCCGAGCGCGTGCCCTTCGCCGCCAACAAGGCGACGGTGGACAGCGCCGCGGCGAAGTCGCTGGACCGGGTCGTGGACCTGCTCAAGCAGCACGCAGACGTCCAGATCCGAATCGAAGGTCACGCGGACCCGAGCGGCAAGCCAGGCAAGCTGGATGCGCTCTCGGCGGCCCGCGCAGAGGCGGTGCGTGAGTACCTGATCCGGAAGGGCATCCGCGCCGACCGGATCAACTCGGCGGTCGGCTACGGCGGCAAGCGTCCGCTCACCAAGGGCGGCACGAAGGCCGATCGGGCGAAGAACGACCGTGTGGAGTTCATCGTCACGAGGAGCGGACAGTGATGCGACGAATGTCTGGTCCCAGGATCGCGCTCGTCGTCGGCCTCGCGGGGAGCCTGTCCGTCTCGGCACCTGCACTGGCGAACAAGAAGCAGGAGAAGCAACCCACGGCCACCAAGGCCGCCCCCGCTGCGGCCGCACCGGGCGGGCCGGAGACCGGGCCCGAGCAGCCGGAGATCCTGACCGAGGGGCCCGAGATCCCCACGACCGAGAAGGCGAGCCAGGTCGACCTCGCGAGCCTCGTGACCTCCGCCGCCAAGAGCGTCACGACGGTGCAGGAGGCGCCGGCCATCGTGACCGTCATCACCGCAGAGGAGATGCGGCGTCGTGGATTCCGGCGGGTGACCGACGCGATGGTGGACGTGCCGGGCTGGGGTCACTGGCCCGGTGAGGGTCACAGCGTTTACTCACCCCTCACGCGCGGCACCCCGCTCTCGGCCCTGTTCCTGCGCGACGGCGTCTCGCTCAACTCACCGTTCGTGCAGACCGGCAGCTACCACTACTTCATGCCGATCGAGAACATCAAGCGCATCGAGGTCGTCACCGGTCCCGGTGGCGTGCTCTGGGGCGCCAACTCGTTCCTCGGCATCATGAACATCATCAACAAGGACGCCGAGGACGTGGACGGCGTCGAGGTCAGCGCAGGTTACGGCGATGGCTCTGGAGCACAGAGCTACTTCAAGGCCTACGGCATGTTCGGCAAGGTTCTCGCGGGCGGGAAGGTGAAGATCTTCCAGCACATCTCGTACGAGAACTTCCTCGGCGAAGAGTACACGATGCTCCAGAACGTGCTGTCGAGCCCGGCGCCCCAGCCGAACGGCCCGCTCTACTACGGCCCGGCGCTCACCTCGAGCCTGCCGCGCAGCCAGATCGTCAACATCGACGGAAAGTTCTCCGCTGGGCCGGTCTCGCTGATCTACAACGTGCCCATCGCGGAGGTGCACATCCCGTTGACCTTCCCGTCCACGGTCGTGCACACGGGCCTGCCACCCACCGTGGGGGCGAACGAAATCCCCGGGGTCGCCCCGGGATCTCCCCGCCCCTACAACCCGACCAGCCAGACCGATCCCCTCGGCGCCGCGAAGGACCACCGGATGCAGTGGTTCGAGCGGTACGCGATCCTCGAGTACAAGAGCCGCTTCCTCGATGATCGCTTCGGCCTGAACTCCAGAGGGTACTGGGTCGAGTCGGTGCGTAACTTCCCGTACTTCGGGATCTTCACCCCGTCGGCGCTCCTGCCCGGCGGCCTGACGTTCCGTGGGCACCAGGACGTCCGGACCCTCGGTGGCGCGATCGACACCGACTACCAGATCAGCCCCAAGATCCGGGTGATCGCGGGCTTCGAGAGCTTCTACGAGCAGGACAAGAACTCGAACATCGACTTCATCGGCCCGTACGACGCGGACCCGATGTCGGCGAACTACGGTCGCCAGGACTCATCGAAGCTGCCCTTCTACTGCCCGCCGAGCAACGGCATCGACGGCGCCGTCACTCCGCCGGGCATCACGCCAGGCTGCAAGGTGGCCTTCGCGTTCGACGGTGATCGTTCGGTCATCGGCGCGTTCATCGACGGGCAGGTTCGCCCTCACCCGAAGGTGGTGCTCGACGCCGGCGTCCGCGGCCAGCGCGCGTACGGCATCAACCCGTACGACACGCAGATCCTGGCCTCGGGCGGCGCGGTGTGGAACTTCTTGCCCGACTGGCACCTCAAGCTGAACTACGCCGAGGGCTTCCGGCCGCCGAACTTCCTGGCCGCGAACGGTAACGGCGCCGCCGTGAACTACGCGGGCAGCCCGAACATGGTGCCCGAGTCGTCGCAGGCCGGTCAGGGCGAGATCAACGCCCGGCTGCTCCGGAACGTTCGCCGCGTGCGCGAGCTCGCGCTGCGCTGGGACTACGCGTACACGCTGCTCAACCACTACATCGTCGTTCAGGACGGGCGGTGGATCAACACGGGCAAGCGGTCCATCCACTCGGGCGAGTTCCTGGGCAAGCTCTACCTGCGTGGCGATCACGCGCTGTCCTTCGGGTACAGCTACAACCACATCACCACGGAGGACCGCGGCACCTTGCACTCGCTGCCGAACCACTGGTTCACGGCCGGCGCGGTGTTCAACGTGATCAAGGACCGCCTCGACGTGAACACGAACCTCCAGGTCATCGGCGCGCTCGAGGACCCGGACCGCACCCCGAACAACACCGGCACGGGCCCCCTGCCCGGCCTCCGTCCGGCGAACAACTCGGACGTGACGCTCGACCGCATCGCGGCGACGTCGCTCCTGCAGATCGGGTTCCGGGTCAAGGGCCTGTTGAGCAACCACCTCGACATCACCGGCAACGTCTACAACCTGCTCAACCAGCGCTGGTTCTACGCGGACGGCTTCAACGAGCGGTCGCCCCGCCTCGAGCTGCTGCCGCTGCCCGGCCAGGGCCTTTCGGCCTTCGCCAGCGCCATCGTCAAGTACTGACGCCTCGCGGCCCCAGGCCGCCTCCCCCTGCGATTCAGTCCTGAGCCAGCGCCTCGAGGCGCGCGTCGATCTTGTGGCCGGCGCGACGCGCCGCGCGCAGGTACGGGCGGGCACCGTCGCGATCGCCGCGCTCGAGGAGCAGGAGCGCGAGGTTGTAGGCCGAGCCCGGGGCGGGCGCCGCTTGCCGCAGGGCGCGCCGGTACCAGCGCTCGGCGTCGGCGCGGTCGCCCAGGCGCTCGCCGAGGAGGCCCAGGCGATGACAGAGCGCCCCATCTGCGGGGCGCTCGCGCGCGAGAGTGGCGTGGAGGACGCGGGCTTCGGCGGGCGCGGCGGCGACGAGCGCATCCGCGAGCGCACGCTGCACCGCGAGGTCCTCGGGCTCCCGGGCTGCCAGCGCGCGAAGGGGCTCGAGCGATCCGGAGAGCCGCGCCTCGGCGAGCTCGGCCGCCACGGAGGTCGGGTGCCTGACGCGGACCGCGGCCACCAGGGCGGAGGCCTCGGCGGGCCGATCGCGCTCGAGGAGGCTCGCCAGCGCGAGGGGGGCCTGCGCGCGCTCGGGCTGCGTGGCCATCGCGGCGCGCAGGAGGCGCTCCGCCTCGGGCGCGGGCGAGAGCTCCGCGAGCCGCACCGTCGGGAGATATGCGCCCGGACGAAGCTGTAGCGCCGCCGCGAGCGCCGCGCGGGCGCGCTCGGGCTGCCCCTGGCGGCTCCAGCCGAGCGCCACGTTCGTCCAGGCGACGAGGCGGCGTCCCGCCCGGATCTCCGCCTCCTCGGGTGGCACGAGGTGCAGCGCGAGGCCCGCACCGAGCGCGCCCCCGAGCGCGACCCAGCGGCGCTCCTCGAGCACCCGCAGGAGACCGGCCGCGCCCAGGAGCGCCACCACCGGGAACGCGGGCGCGCGATGCCGCGATGTCACGAAGAAGACGACGAGCGCCACGGCGATGCAGCCGAGGAACGCAAGGAGGAGCGGCGGCGTGGCGGACGCGTCGCTCGATCGTCGCAGCCCGAGGCCGAGCGCGCCGAGGGCGAGCGCGACCGAGAAGCTCGCCGGGAGCCAGCCGATGGGCCAGAGGGTCTCTCGCTCGAGGGAGAGGTCGAGGTCCTGCAGCGGTTCCTGGCCGGAGACGAGGCGCGCGAGCTTCCAGGCGCCCCCCCGCGCGGCTGGGGCGGGCTCCGCGACCAGCTCGGCGAGCGACCGGCGCCAGAGGATCGCGGCGGCCTCGGCCTCACCGACGGCGTGACCGGCGCCGTTCCGGCCGAGGCGCAGGAGCTCGCGGCGCTCGTCGACGATGGCGCCGGAGAAGCCGGCCACCACGCCGTAGAGACCGCGCGCGTCGCGCGCGTTGCCCGCCGCGAACGTGGCGGCGGCCTGGCCGGACGTCACGCGCGGACCGGCGCCGATCGAGGCGTTTCGCAGGGCGATCGGCGCGAGCACGAGGAGCACGCCTGCGCCGAGGACGAGCGCGGTGGCGCGGCCGCGCGCGCGCCACTCGAGCGCGAGGGCCACCGCCGCCAGCGGCAGGAGCTCGGGGCGGGCGAGGCCCGAAAGCCCGAGCAGCGCGCCCGCCAGCAGGGCGTCGCGGCGACGCTGCACGCGCAGGCAGGCCCAGAGGGCCGCCGTCGCGAGCGAGGTGGCAAGGACGGTGGGCAGGAGCTTGGTCTGATGGGACACGAGCGGTGCGTAGAGCGCGACCGCGAGCGCGGCGACCAGGCCCACGCGCGCGTCCCGGAGCCGCCGGCCGATCGCGAACGTGCACGCGACGGTGAGCGCGCCGAGCACGATCTGCAGGGCGTAGACGCCCGCCGCGAAGGGCCGCCCCGCCAGTCGATAGACGGCCCCGACGACGAGCGGGTAGAGCTGCGTGTGATAGGCGAAGTCGGGGTGGCCGAGGTCGCCCTCGAGCACGCGGCGGCCGAGCGTGTCGTAGATCTCGGCGTCGGAGATCTGGGCCGCGAAGAACGGCGAGCCGGCGGCCGCGACCGCGAAGCAGACGAGTGACACGACGAGGCTGACCGTCACCGCGCCGAGGAGCCAGCGGCGGTGCGGGTACCCGTGGGTCACACGAGGCCCAGACGCCGGCGCAGGATCCACTCGAGCACCACGAGCCCGAGCGCGACGAGAAGGATCGGGGCTCCGCCCGAGAGCTCCACCTCGCGCCGCCGCTCGACCCGCTGCGCGCGCGGCGCACGCAGCTCGAGACCTGCCCACGAGTCGCCCTCGGCCAGAGCGCGACCGCCCGTGTCCCTGGAGATCGCGTCGAGGACCCCGGGGCGCCCGTGCGGATCGTCGAGCTCGCGCGACGTCGCCCGCACCACGAACACGTCGCCGTCCTCGACGCGACGGCCCGACAGGGTGGCCCGGGCGACCGCCCTGTACGCGCCGGGCCCCGGCGGCTTGAAGACGAGCTGCCCGAGGCCGCCGTCGCCCAGCTTGACACTCGTGACCTGCACGCGCTCCGCGCCACGCGTCACCACGACCTCCACCGGCAGGCGCGGTTCGGCCGGCGCGCGCAGGCGCAGCGTCACGTCGGCGCCGCGACCGTACTCGGCGGCGTCGGCCTCGATGCGAAGGGGCGAGAAGTCAGGGTCGTGGCAGAGCCAGCGGATGGTGTTCTGCCAGAAGCGCTCGAACGCGCGCACGTCCGCGGGCTCGGGCGAGAACGCCCACGCCCAGAGCGAGTCGGTCAGGAGCGAGAGCGAGCGGCCCTCGCCAGGCTCCGCGATCGCGAAGAGCGGCAAGGGCGAGCCGTCCTGCGCGCGCGCCTGCGGGTGCGTCGCGAGCGCCTGCGCGCTCGGCTTGAGGCCTCGCACGAGGTTCGCGCCCTCGAGGAGCGGCAGCGTCGCCCAGCGCGCCTCGTTCTCCGTGGGATCCATGCGCAGCGCGGTCACGGGGTGCACGCGGCCGGCCTTCGTGAGCTGGGGGCGGAGCTCCCCCTCGAGGTAGAAGCGCTCGGGCTCGAGCCCCGCGCCTCCCTCGAGATCGACCGGAAGGACCTCCGCGATCGGCGTGCCGCCGTAGCCGCCCCCCGAGAACGCGAGCTCGCCCCCGACGGTCGCGAGGCCACCGCCGCGCATGACGAAGTCGCGGATGCGATCGAGGTACGGCACGACGCCGTAGGGGCCGAGGTTGAAGTTCTGCACGATGAGCACGTCGAAGCCGCGCAGCTCCTCGGCGAAGAGCTCGTGCGTGGGGAACGGGATGAGCGACAGCTCGCTGTTCGCGACGATCTGCAGATCGGTCGGCGTGCGCAGGATGAAGAACGACACGAGATCGACGTTCGGGTCGCGCTTGAGCAGACCGCGGAGGAAGCGCTCGTCCCACGAGGGACGCCCCGCGATGTGCAGCACGCGCAGGCGATCGCGGATGACCTTGAGCGCGAAGGCGCGCACGTTGTTCGTCCGCAGGGTCTCGCCGGGCATCGGATCGACCGAGACCTCGAACGTGAACTTGCCGACGCGCTCGGGCGTGAACTCGAAGCGCACGCGCACCTCGCCGTCCTTGTCGGCGGAGACGACCTGCTCCTTGTCGATGCGCGCCTCGCCGCCGCCGCGGAGGTGCACGCGGAGCGGCTCGCCGGCGTAGCCCGCGACGCGGACCACGGCCTCGAGGCGAGCGGCCGTGCGGATGAACGCGAAGTCATCCGACAGGACCTCGACCACCGCGACGTCGCGCAGACCGGCGCGCCCGACCGCGACCGTGTGCACCGGCACGGCGAGCTGCTTGAAGGCCTGGGCGGCGTCGGGTCCGAGGCGCGCGCCGCCGCCCGTGAGCCGGCCGTTGTCGGCGCCGTCGGACACCAGGATGACCCCGCCGAGATCGCCGCCCGCGTAGCGCGCACGGAGCTCGCCGAGCGCCTCGGCGACGTGCGTGGCCTCCTCGGCGCTGCCCACGCCGCGCTGCGCCTCCTCGAGCCCGACCGGCCTCAAGCGCTCGCCGAAGGCGTAGACGTCCACGCGGTGATCGCGCCCGAGCTGCGCGAGCGCGCCGGCCTGCGCGCGCAGGATCCCTGCCGCCCGTTCGGCGCGGGTGGGCGAGCCGGCGCCCGCCTCGGCGATGCTCATGCTGCTCGACGCGTCGACGAGGACCGCCACCTGGTTCGGGACCGGGGAGACCTGCCGCAGCTCCAGCGCCGGCTCGAAGTAGAGGGCGAGGGCGAGCAGGACCGCCAGCGAGCGCAGGGCGCCGAGCAAGACGGCGCGCGACGCGGGCCCGCGGCGGTACCCGCGGAACGTCAGCACGATGGTGCCCAGCGCGAGCGCGAGCACGACCAGCGTCGTGCCGGTCCCCACGGGCGCGCGCAGCACGAAGTGCGCGTCGTTGTAGCTGCCGCCCGCCAGCCACTCGAGCAGGCGGCTCACGTCGAGGACCCGCCTCGGCTCATTCGCTCCGCCACCGTCGCCGCTTGAGGATGAACGGCACGTGCACCTGGTCGTCCTTGTAGTCGAGGCACATCGCGTACATCACCAGGTTCACGCCGAAGCGGATCGCGCGCTCTCGCTGGTCCTCGCCGTCGGGCTCGACCGCGTGCTCCCAGTTCCCGAGGTTGTCGCGCGCCCACGCGCCGCCGAGATCGTGCCGGCTGTAGACCACCGCGACGCGCTCGCTCGTGACGATCGCCTCCACG